>NZ_JALKAR010000049.1:0-261 GCF_023015725.1 Loktanella sp. F6476L
CGTCATGCGCGGTCAGTGTACCGCCGAAGACTTCAACTTCACTCCACGCGCCGTTCTGACCCGTTGTGAAATTAATATCAGCGCCCGTCGTACGATCTTGGAGTGCCAACCTAATCTCGTCCGCACCAGAACCACCAGACACGCGGTCAACCAGTGTCACATTCGTAATAGTGTCGTCACCTTCACCGCCATAAACGCGATCAGCGCCATCACCAGCATCAATGGTGTCGTCGCCAGCACCACCATAGATCGTATCATCAC
>NZ_JALKAR010000050.1:0-261 GCF_023015725.1 Loktanella sp. F6476L
TCGGAAATGGCCACGGAGAATTCAATACTTACGGAGCCGCAACGTAGGTACGCAGTTTCCGACGAAACCAATGGGCTGTTCATATTCTGTTTCGGTAATCTACCTTCAGCCGTTACGATTTCAGTAAAGTCGGGTTCCTGTACCGAGATAGGTTCGACGATCTGCGACAGACTGCTTCCTCACGAGGCATTCGTTTGTGCCGATCTCAGCGGTGATTTCTCCCGAAGATAGGCCATCTTCACAAATGCGCCGGGCGGCTTC
>NZ_JALKAR010000051.1:0-261 GCF_023015725.1 Loktanella sp. F6476L
ATGACACGATTGAAGGCGGCGCGGGGAAGGACAACCTTGGCGGCGGCACAGGCGCAGATATCTTTGCTTATGCACCAGACGCGCTGATCGGCGGGCGGGACCGTATCGAAGATTTCAGTCCCGGCGAGGGCGATGTCATCGACCTGTCCGCAATTTCCGCAGCTTATGGCTGGGACGCCGCCGCCGCAGAGGCTGCGGTTTCGGTGATCGACAGCTATCTAGGTGTGATCATCGCGGTGAATGTACCCGGTACCGGTGAAG
>NZ_JALKAR010000005.1:0-286062 GCF_023015725.1 Loktanella sp. F6476L
CGGAATTTTCCCAACTTCAGCAACTCCGCGTCTTCGCTTCGTTCCGTCCGCTGCACCGTGTCTGCTTGTCTGCGTCTCCGGTAAGGGGGCTTTTAGTGTTACCTCCCGAGAGCCGCAAGCAGTTTTTTGACCTTTTGCAAAGTTTTTGTGAATTTCTGAATTTTACCGTGTTTTTAGACCTTTAGCGCAATTTCCGTTCGCGGACCTTGGGTCGCAATGCAATTTCATTAGCCTAAAGCAGACCATTAACCCTGATATGTTGATCGGCTGGCCTTATGCCCATGCCCCAACAAACAAAAAGGCCGTGAATCGCAATGATCCACGGCCTCTTTTGTACGCATGAAATCTGAATTCAGGCTGGAACAGTGCGTTTGGCCCATTGGATTCGCGTCGCGAGCAGTCCGAGGATCACCATAAGGTAGATGATCGGTTCGATTTGAAAGCCTTTCACTAGCCATAGATAGTGGACCGCCCCCAATACAGCGATTGGATAGGTCAGCTTGTGCAACTTACGCCATGCTGCCCCACCCATTTTGCGTAGCGACATGTTGTTTGATGTCACGGCCAATGGGATCATCATCACGAAGGACAACATGCCAACAGTCACATAAGGCCGCTTCACGATCTCTTCCCACACACGGGCGAAAGACTGCACGTCCAAGAAAGCCCAAACGCTGAAGTGTGCGACGATATAGAAGAAGGTGGTCACACCAAGCGCACGGCGGAACTTCAGCAGATTAAGCCCTGCGAATTTGCGCAACGGCGTCACGGCCAGTCCGGCAATCAGCAACTTCAGGCCAACTTCACCGTATTCACGTTCCAACGCGTTGATCGGTTCCGGCCCTAGCCCACCTGTCAAACCCAGATAGAACAACCACGCAGCCCACGCAGCACCGACTATGTATATAGTCCATGCAGGAATGCGGCGGAGTGTGGTGTTCAAAGTATCGATCATCTGGGTCGCTTTCGGGTCTTTAGAATTTCTCGGACAGGTCCATGCCTTCGTAAAGGCTGGCGACCTCTTCTTCGTAGCCGTTGAACATTAAGGTGTCCTGACGTGCCGCGAACAGGCCGCCGCCAATCTTACGCTCGGATGCCTGCGACCAGCGCGGATGGCTGACCTCTGGGTTCACGTTGGAATAGAAACCGTATTCACGCGCGTTGGCCTTGTTCCAGCTGGTTGGCGGTTCCTGATCGGTCAGGGTCATGCGTACGATGGATTTGATTGACTTGAAACCGTACTTCCACGGCACGACCAAACGGATCGGCGCGCCGTTCTGGTTTGCAATTGGTTCGCCGTAGATGCCCGTCGCCATTAAGGTCAGCGGATGCATCGCCTCGTCCAGACGCAAACCTTCGACATAAGGGAAGTCGAGCACACCGCGCTGCACACCGATCATGTTCTCGGGCTGCACGACGGTTTCAAAGGCCACGTATTTCGCTGACGACTGCACGCCCGCCTTGTTCAGGATGTCCGCAAGTTCGACACCATTCCAAGGCACGACCATGGACCATGCTTCAACACAGCGGAAACGGTAGATGCGTTCTTCGATATCGAGACCATCCATCAGATCGGCCAATGCATATTCGCCCGGGTTATCGACCATACCGTCGATGGTGATCTTCCAATCTGCTGTATCAAGTTGATGGGCGTTCTGCGCTGGGTCTTCTTTGCCAGTGCCGAATTCATAGTAATTGTTGTAGCTCGTGATTTCTTCGAGCGTGTTTGGCGTCAGATCTTCACCAGCGGCTTGCGCGGATGTGCCAACCAAACCAATCGCGCCCAGCCCGACTGTGCCTGCCAGAATTTGACGGCGGTTAAGGAATGCCGCCTTTGGCGTCACATCCGTGTGGGTCAGGTCGTTGGTCCAGCGATAAGCCATGCGTGTCTCCGATGATCATGCGTGTTGCATCTTAATTGGGGGTATATACGACGATTGTTAGGCAACATGTCTCACATTGCCGCCAATTCCTGAAACATATGGATATTTCAGCCGGATCTATCGCGCTTCGATCACGGAAATTCACACAAGTGTGACTGGAAAACGCAGACGGCGCTGGCTTAGCCGCGCCGCAACTGAAGTCAAACCCATCGGCAGTTTTCCCCACATGATCCAACCGGTTTTTGCCCCGTAAGAGTTTGTATTGCCAACAACGGCAGCAACCTAAATGGGAGAACTCAAATGCTTCGTAGAACATTTATTGCAACAGCAACTGCAGCCACACTGTCCACAGCAGCCTTCGCTGATGGTCATTCCATGGATATCGTCGATACAGCCGTCGCCAACGGTTCCTTCACAACACTCGTCGCAGCCGTTGAGGCCGCAGGTCTTGTCGATACGCTGAAAGGCGAAGGTCCGTTTACCGTGTTCGCCCCAACAGATGAAGCCTTCGCCGCACTGCCAGAAGGCACCGTCGAAGCACTGCTCGCCGATCCAGAAGCATTGGCAGGCATTCTGACGTACCACGTCGTTGCAGGTAAAGTGATGTCGACTGATCTGTCCGACGGCATGACGGCCGCAACCGTGAACGGCGCAGAGATCACAATCGGCACCGAAGGCGGCGTGACAGTAAACGATGCCAACGTTGTGGCGGCAGACGTCGAAGCATCCAACGGCGTCATTCACGTGTTGGACGCGGTGATCCTGCCACCAAGCTAAATCCAGCAGTAATACTATGTGCATTCGGACCTCGCGGAAACGCGGGGTCCACCCCTTACATAGCCGCCTGCCGCATTAGGGTCGCTTGTCGTCGGACCGCAATCTGCTGAACGTAACAGGCGTCATCCCTAAAAAGGATGCGATCAGCGTGTGCGTGAAAGTGTTCTCGAACCCCGGATATGTTTCGCGAAACCAATTCAGCCTGTCTGCACCGCCAAGTGCCGCAAGACACCATTCCCGATCTGCTTTCTGACTAAGCGCCGCGCGCAACACACCATTCGCCCAGTTGCGTATCGGTTCTGATGCAATCATCAACTCTGTCAGCCGATCACTGTTGATCTGCGCAATCGTGGCATCCGACGTTGCTGAGATCGAAACCAACGACATACCGTTTCTTGCCCGTGCGATGTTCGGCGTGACGACCGTTGGCCCAACGTAAAACCCGACACAGACCTCTTTCCCCTCAGGATCGCAAATCCGGCTGACAAGACAGCCGTCCAGCAAGATGTATTCGTCGGTTGCCGGATCTTCCTGACGGGTGATGTGCGCACCGTTGCTCAGACGCGTCGTCGTCCAACTTGCCGCAAAGCGATCCGCGATGGCCACACCGCCCATCGCATCGGATTGCAGCAGAAACGTCCGTAAATCCATCTTAGCAAACCTTATCAAATGATAATGCGACCTGTCGTGTCCCCGGCCATATCTGGCACAAATAAAGGAGTTTACCAAATGACGACACGCAATCGCACCACACATATCGGCACCGCAGCAATTGCCTCTGGCCTGATCGGCGCGTTCATTTATCTTGTGATGATCAATGTGACACTGGCCCAGATCGAAGCAGTCTCGGGATACATCCCGTTCGACATGCGCCCTTTTGGCTACGACCACACTGACGCCGCGCATCTATTAGACGGGCTTGGTCCCGATGGGCGGCACTATTATCTCACGCGGCAAATCCCGCTCGACACTGTTTACCCAGCCGTGCTCACCGCGACATTGATAGCCACGATCATCTGGCTGGGACGCCGTATCGCCAACGATGGGCTGATCCGCTTCGGCATCATTCTGTCCGTCGCATGCGCCCTGTTCGATTATGCTGAAAACCTTGGCATCGTCGCGATGATTTGGGGATGGCCCGACGTATCGACCACACTTGTCTTTGCCACAAGCAGCGCCACGGTGCTGAAATCCATCGCCACGACAATGGCGGTGTGCGTGGTCCTAACTATCGGCGGAATTGCGGGCCTCAGCCGGAAACCGAAATTTCTTTAACCCGCAAAATGAAAACGGCCCCACGTGGGGGCCGTTTTTTTGTCTTAGTGAACGACGGCGTCATCCGGTTTGGGTCGTCCTGTCGGCGACACACGGTCCCCCACAATCAACCCATCCGCACCGGCACTGACCGATACATCCGATCCATCCAGCACATCACCAGCCAAGATCATCTCGGCCAACTGATCCTGCAAAGCGCGTTGGATCACACGCTTCAAAGGACGCGCACCAAACACCGGATCGTAACCTTCGTCGGCGAGCCATTTCAGCGCGCCTTCATCCAGCGACAGCGTGATGTTCCGCGACGCAAGACGCTTGTGCAAACGCCGCATCTGGATTTCGACGATGCCTGCCATGTCTTCACGTGCCAGCCGATCAAAGATGATCGTCTCGTCCAGACGGTTCAAGAATTCAGGCCGGAAATGCGCACGCACCGCGTCCATTACGTTCCGTTTCGCATCTGCCGCGTCTGCCCCATCAGGCAACTGCGACAAGGCCTGCGCCCCAAGGTTCGACGTCAGAATGATCAGCGTCTGCTTAAAGTCCACGGTCCGACCCTGACCATCGGTCAGCATCCCGTCATCAAGAACCTGCAACAACACGTTGAACACATCCGGATGCGCCTTTTCGACCTCGTCAAACAGGACAACCTGATACGGACGACGCCGCACAGCTTCGGTCAGAACACCGCCTTCGTCATAGCCCACATATCCCGGAGGCGCACCAATCAGGCGTGCAACCGCATGCTTTTCCATGAACTCGGACATATCGATCCGCACCATCGCGCTATCGTCGTCGAACAGATATTCGGCAACGGCTTTGGTCAGTTCGGTTTTACCGACACCGGTTGGCCCGAGGAATAGGAACGACCCGAGTGGGCGATCTTCGTCATTCAGACCGGCGCGCGACCGACGCACAGCATTGGCAACAGCCGTCACAGCCTGACGTTGACCAATCACACGACGACCAAGTTCGTCTTCCATGCGCAACAGCTTGTCACGCTCGCCTTCCAACATCTTTGACGTTGGAATGCCGGTCCAGCGTTCGACAACCTGCGCGATTTGCTCAGGGCGCACGGCCTCTTCGACCATCATGTCTTCAGCGGCTTCGGTTTCCGACAACTTGCGTTCCAGATCAGGGATCACGCCATAAGAAAGTTCTCCGGCCTTAGCCAAATTACCTTCACGTTTCGCGATATCCAGTTCGGCCCGTGCACGATCAAGCTGTTCCTTGACCTCACGGGTGCCTTCCAGCTTGTCCCGTTCAGCCTGCCATTTCGCCGTCATTTCTGACGCACGATCCTGCAGATCAGCCAGTTCCTTTTGCAGCTTTTCAAGACGGTCTACGGATGCGGCGTCATCTTCTTTTTCCAAGGCCATCGCTTCGATCTGTAACTGCATGATCTGACGATCAAGCGCGTCCAGCTCTTCCGGCTTGGAATCGACTTCCATCCGCAACCGCGACGCGGCTTCATCGACCAAATCAATGGCCTTGTCCGGCAAGAACCGATCCGTGATATACCGATGCGACAGAGTTGCGGCAGCAACCAAAGAACTGTCCGAAATCCGCACACCGTGGTGCAGTTCGTACTTCTCTTTAATACCGCGCAGGATCGACACCGTGTCCTCAACAGTTGGTTCTTCCACGATCAAAGGCTGGAAACGACGGGCAAGCGCCGCGTCTTTTTCAACGTACTTGCGATATTCATCGAGGGTCGTCGCACCGATACAGTGCAGTTCGCCACGGGCCAGCGCAGGTTTGATCAGGTTGGCAGCATCCATCGCACCGTCCGCCTTACCAGCGCCGACAAGCGTGTGCATTTCGTCAATGAACAGGATGATTTCGCCAGCGGCAGTTTCGATCTCTTTCAAAACCGCCTTAAGACGTTCTTCAAATTCACCACGATACTTTGCACCAGCAATCAGCGCGCCCATATCCAAAGACATCAGGCGCTTGTTACGCAAACTTTCGGGCACGTCGCCATTGACGATGCGCAGGGCAAGGCCTTCGGCAATCGCTGTTTTACCAACGCCGGGTTCACCGATCAGAACAGGGTTATTTTTGGTCCGGCGCGACAGAACCTGCATCGACCGACGAATTTCTTCGTCGCGACCGATGATCGGGTCAATCTTACCTTCGCTGGCAGCCTCGGTCAGATCGCGGGCATATTTGTTCAGCGCATCAAACCCATCTTCGGCAGACGCACTATCCGCGGTGCGGCCTTTGCGGATGTCATTGATCGTCGCGTTCAACGCTTTCGCATCAACGCCGCCCGCATCAAGCGCATCCTTTGCCTTCGATTTGATCATCACCAGCGCCATCAACAGCCGTTCGACAGTCACAAAACTATCTCCCGCCTTTTCGGCCAGCTTTTCAGCCTCGGCCAGAATTTTGCCGGTGGTGGTGTCTATATATACTTGTCCGGTGTCGCCACTGACGGCGGCAATCTTGGACACAGCCGTATCAACAGACTGACGCACCACAGCCGCATCCGCACCCGATTTGTTAATCAGGTTCGCAGCAAGACCTTCGCCGTCGTCCATCAAGGCTTTAAGTAGGTGTTCAGGTGTCAGCCGCTGATGGCTTTCACGCATTGCAATAGTCTGTGCAGCCTGAACAAAGCCGCGCGACCGCTCTGTGAACTTGTCAAGGTTCATGGGGTAAACTCCTCTAATAAGCGCCCTGACATTTGAAGTGCCCGACATTGCGGCACACCCCTGTTTGGGCCTCACTATTAAGATGGGGAGGACGCCCGCCGCTTACAAGATTTCACGGCGAAAAATGGGGCACTTTCGATTCAAGGGGGAATGCGTCGTGACCTTTCCCATGACATCCGCCAGTCATTTTCCCCATATTGGCTGCAGGAGAACGAGATCATGTCCAACACCTGCCAACACAAAGACGCGTCGACCCCGCGACGCATTTTCCCTCTCACGCCAGAAATGGTGCGGCAGCTGTTTGCAGATCAAGCCTCTGAGCTGCGAAAGGCCGATCAAAACGGTCAAAGCAGAGCGGCGTAGATTAATAGTTTGGCCTGTTCCCATGTTGGGTGGCCATTAGTAACGATTACGGCGGTTAATGTACGAAAGGTGCGGTCCTTCCCAAGGGATCGCGCCTTTTTCGTTTGGAACCCACTAATTCAGGCCAAAACGTTGACCATTCGGGCCTTTTGCTTCAATCGCTGGAAAACCAGATGAAGGATAGCCCGATGACCCTGCCCGCTGATGACCGCCTGATTGTTGCAATGGATGTGCCAAACGTGGTTGCGGGCCTGCAGTTGGCGGATCAACTGGGCGACAGCGTCAGTTTTTACAAAATCGGTCTGGGCATGTTGACCGGTGGCGGTCTGGCCCTTGCAAACGAGCTGAAGCAGGAACGCGGCAAACGCATTTTTCTGGATATGAAATTCTTCGACATCGGCGCAACGGTCGAAGCGGCTGTGCGGGGAATCGCGCAATATGATCTCGATTTTCTGACCGTGCATGGCGATCCTTACGTGGTCAAAGCAGCCAAAGAAGGCGCGGCAGGCACCGATCTTAAGATCCTCGCTGTAACAATTCTGACATCTTTGGACCGTGATGATCTGAATGGGGCGATGGTTAAAGACGGGTTAATTCCCGATTTGGTGCAAGAACGTGCCGGCCGCGCGATGGAGGCTGGCGCTGACGGCGTTATTTCATCGCCACAAGAAGCAGGGCTGATCCGCGCCCTTCCGCAAGCTGCTGGCAAACTGATCGTGACACCCGGTGTACGCCCTGTTGGCGCGGACCTTGGCGATCAAAAACGGGTCACTACCCCAGCACAGGCTATCGCAAACGGCGCAGACCACGTGGTTGTTGGTCGCCCGGTATGGCGCGCCGAAAACCCGTTGGAAGCGACACAATCGATTCTATCAGAGATGGCGTCACCGCAGGCTGAATCGCCAAATCGCTAGAATAGCACGCGCCTCACGCGAACTCGGCGCACAATAAAATCCATATATTTCAATGCGATTTCGAAAAATCACGCCGATTCACGTCGGCGTGACGCCTCTTTCGGAACCTTTTTGCGACTCTTAGGTTGTTAGAACAAGCAATGACAAGGAAGAGTCAAATGCAGATCAGAGACCTACGGTATAATGAGCGGCTTCGTGCCTTTGAAGCATCAGTTGATGTTGTTCAGAACGATCGCCGCCTTCGGTTTCCGCTGACCGTCTTCGGGCCAACCTCCCTAAGCCCCAAGATCATCAATGCGAATCTGTATCGTCAAGCAGCCCACAAAGCCGCGACACACTGATCCACAGTTCTTCCCACCACTCACGATCGCCGCACCTTGCGGCCCCCACGAAGGAAAAAGACCATGAACATCAGCCTCGGAGACGTACGTTACAACGCAACAGCAGGTGCCTTTGAGGCCCGCGTAGATATCGCGCGTGGCACATCGACATTCCGCTACCCGTGTTCTGTTGCTGGTCCGGTGACGATGGACATGGACCAAGTGCGCGACGGCCTGAAACGCCGTGCGATGCGGATGTCCGACACAAGCCCAGACCTGATGTCCCACATCTAAAAGTTTACCCTGCCGGTCGACCGATAGCTTTTGCCCTGTCCCCCTCGCAAAGCTGCCTCCCACGGTACGACCATCCCCTGCCCGGCGCTTTACGCGTCGGGCTTTTTTATGGGGAAACGGCGTCGGGATTAGTTGTCGTTGATATCCGTGTCGAAAAACGTGGCCTGTCCAGTTTTCAAACCAAACATCCAGCGCAAACCAAGATAGGCGGCCAGCGACAAGACGGCGAAAACGACCAACGTGATAGGCAAGCTGAGCCCAGCCAACCCGACCAACAGCAGCCCACCGACAACAAATGCGCCCATCGCGAAGCCTAAGAAGATGTAACCGGGAATGATCACTTCGGCAGTTGCCAACAACAGCGCTGCCGACATCCAAACCCACCATTGTTCATGCAACATGTTACTTCCCTTTCAACATACTAAACGCGTTACCGAATGCTTCTAGTGCGTTGGCTGGCAGTACGATTGTCTGCTTACCCTCACCGGCACCCAGCGCGTTCAACGCTTCGACCTGCTTCAGTGCGACCTGATACTGCGCCGCTTCCAACCCGTTTTCGGCAATCGCCACAGCAACCACTTGGGTTGCATATGCTTCGGCATCCGCGCTTAGGCGGCGTGCTTTTGCGGCCTGATCAGCGGCATAAAGATCCGCATCCGCCTGCAATTCGACCGCACGTTTCAGACCTTCTGCTTCGGTCACCTGCGCACGACGTGCACGTTCAGCGTTCAACTGCTGCAACATCGCCGCACGGGTCGCCGCATCAAGGTTCACGTCCAAAATTTCGGCACGCGTCACTTCGATACCCCAATCATCAACCTGCTGCGCAACCTGCGCACGCACCGCGTCAATCAATGTGGCACGGTTTGCTTGCACCTGATCCAGCTCCATCCGCCCAATTTCTGACCGCACGATCCCTGCGACTGTTGTGGAAATCGCGGCATCCACATCGCGGATACGGTAAACTGTCTTTTCTGGCTCGATAATCCGGTAAAACACGGATGTTTCGACCTGCACCAACACGTTATCAGACGTGATCGCGTCTTGTGTCATGGCGGGCAACTGGCGTTCCAGAACGCTGACTTTGTGACGCACACGGTCCAGAAAAGGCACGATAAAGTTGATCCCTGGCCCAAGCACGGACCGCAAACGTCCCAGCCGTTCTACGACAAACTTTTCAGACTGCGGCACGATCCGCACGCCAGCAAGAATGCAGACGACGATAAAGATCGCCAGCAAGACAAAAACAATATTTTCGCCCAATAAACCAAGAACAACGTCTTCAAATGACATGTGGATACCCTTTTGTAATTGGTATCCACATAGGCATTTGTCAGCCCATTTTCAATTCACCACTAAGGGTTGTGCCGATCTGTGGCTTCTGAAACGCATCCGCAACAGTCCCACCAATCAGGTCCGCAGTAGCAGCACTTAACGTCCAACCAAGGTGGCCGTGACCGGTGTTATAAAACACGCGTTCAGACCGCCCACGACCCACACGCGGCATCATGTTTGGCATCATCGGACGCAGGCCCGCCCACGGCACAACACTTTCCGTGCTGACATCGGGAAAATGCGTTTCGACCCATTCGGTCAACGGTTTTACCCGATCCGCCCGAATATCGCGGTTTTCACCGTTGAATTCGGCCGTCCCCGCAACGCGGAACCGATCAACACCAAGCCGCGATGTCACGATCTTCGCTTTATCATCCAATAGCGACACATTCGGCGCACCGGCCTGCGATACCGCATCCGGCAGGTTCACCGTGATCGAATAGCCCTTCACAGGATAGACATTTACACGGTCGCCCAGTTTCTTCGCGATCGCACGTGATCCGACACCAGCCGTCACGACAACCCCGTCAAAACGATCCTCGCTCTGCGCACGGATCGTCACCGCATCAGCGTCAGACCGCACATCCGTAACCGCATGGCCCAGCTTGAACGTCACCCCTTGCCGCTTCAGCCAATCCGCCAAACCAACCGTGAATTTATGAATGTCGCCCGTGCTATCGCTTTCGGTCCAGAACCCGCCAAGGATATCGCCGCGCAGCGTAGGTTCTTTCGCCAGCACCTCGTCCGGTGTCAGTTCTGTGCGTGTCAGCCCACCCTGCGCCAGCAATCCATTCACGCGCCGCGCGTGATCTAGGTCTTTCTGAGTCTTATAAAAATGCAGGATACCCGCAGGCCTGAAATCGAAATCAACACCAGTGTGATCCGCCATCTCGGTCAGCCCGGCGCGAGCGGCAACGGCCAACTTGGTGGTCTCGATGGTGTTCGCCTTGTAGCGCGGGATATTGCCCAGAAATTCCGCCATCCACGAGATTTTGTGCCACTGCGGACGCGGGTTCACAGACAGCGGCGCGTCGGCCTGCAACATCCATTTGATCCCTTTCAGGACCGTGGACCATTGGTTCCAAACTTCGGCGTTCGACGCAGATAACTGACCGCCATTGGCAAAGCTGGTTTCCATCGCAGCATAACGCTGTCGGTCATAGACGGTGACGTCAAAGCCGCGTTTATGAAGGGAATAAGCAGTGGTGACACCAGTGATGCCGGCACCAAGGATCGCAATATGAGGCATGGCAAAATCTCCGCCATTGGACGCTGTCGCGTCGTGCCCCCGCCGTCTTTGGACCTGAGAGATTCACCCAATCTGGGCTTGCTCCTTCGGCGGACCATCTAAGGTCTCTCTTCGGCGTGTTATGCCCTGCACCGGTCCATTTGCCTGAGAGTGACCGGGGCGGTTGCTCCTTCGGCGACGGACCCAACCGGCTCTCCCGGTGCGGACGTCATGCGTGTTTCGTATCGGAAACTTTCGTTCCGATCAAATGAATTCAACTCATGAACTTGTGCAAATTTGCAAAAACTTACACTGCGCCCCATCCACCACCACCCGGTGACTTCAAGATGAACGTTGCCCCCGCAGGCAGATCAATCTCGTCGTTCCCCTTCAGCCGCACAACTTTCCCATCCGGCATCCGCGCGCTGTTTTCGCCCGGTAAAGCATCACCGCCTCCATTCGCCCCGAACGGCGGCACGACCCGATGCGAACATAGCGTCGTCACGGTCACATCCGCCAGGAACGTCAATTCGCGCAATGCGCCATGGCCACCCCGATATTCGCCGACGCCACCGGACCCCGCCCTGATCCCAAAGGTATCCAGCCGCACGGGGAACCGTTTCTCTAAAATCTCGGGATCAGTCATCAGCGTGTTCGTCATGTGGGTTTGCACTGCATCACACCCTTCGAACCCCGGCCCTGCGCCTGTCCCGCCCGCGATAGTTTCATAGTTCTGGAAATCGTCGTTGCCCCAGATGAAGTTGTTCATGGTCGCCTGCGAACAGGCCATCACGCCAAGCGCCCCGTACAGCGCGTTGCATGCGGCTTGCGACACTTCCGTATTGCCCGCGATCACCGCCGCTGGGTAACTCGGGTTCAGCATCGTACCCTCGGGCGTAATGATCGTGATCGGCTCTAAACACCCTTCGTTCAGCGGGATATTGCTGCCGACTAACGTGCGGAACACGTACAGCACCACGGCCCGACAAACCGCAAACGGCGCGTTGTAATTGCCGCTATGCTGGGCGCTGGTGCCTGTGAAATCGACAGTGGCTTGGCGGTTTTCGCGATCCACGGTCACGCTGACCTTGATGTGCTGGCCCTCGTCCATCGCGTAATCAAACGAGCCGCCTTCGAGCGTATCAATCACGCGCCGCACGGATTCGGCAGCGTTATCCTGCACGTGTCCCATGTAGGCGGTCACAACGTCCGGTCCATAGGTTTCGCAGACTTTCAGCAGCGCCTGGCGGCCTGTCTCGTTCGCCGCAACTTGGGCTTTCAGATCAGCCATGTTTTGCGGGATGTTACGGCACGGGTATTTACCCGACGCAAGCACGGCCTCAGCCTCATCCGCCAGCAACCGCCCGCCGCGCACAAGCTGCACGTTATCAATCAGCACACCTTCATCATCGATATGCGTGCTGTCAGGCGGTCCCGACCCCGGCGTGCGCCCACCGATATCCGCGTGATGCCCGCGCGACCCGAGCCAGAACGCGGCTTTCCCATCAACAAATACAGGCGTCACAACCGTCACATCCGGCAAATGCGTCCCGCCGTTGTAGGGCGAATTCAGCATATATGCGTCGCCCTCTGCCGCGTCAGGGTTCAGACGCATCACGGTTTTAATACTGTCGGACATTGACCCAAGATGGACAGGCACATGCGGCGCGTTCGCGACCAGATCACCGTTCGCATCGAAAATAGCACAAGAAAAGTCGAGCCGTTCCTTGATATTCACCGACCAAGACGTATTCGCAAGCGTGGCCCCCATCTGATCCGCGACAGACATGAACAGGTTCGACATGACCTCTAGCACGATCGGGTCGGCCTTTGTGCCAGCGGCAGGCGGACGATGTGCGGCCCCTTCACGGGTCAAGATCAGGTTGCCAGCATCATCAATTGCACCGGCCCAACCGGGTTCGATCATGTTGGTCCCCGTGGGTTCCAACACAATCGCGGGGCCTTGGATTTTTGCGCCGACACCAAGCGTCGTCCGATCATAAAGCGGCACATCAATCTGCGTATCAAACGCCACAGGCGTATGGTCAATCGGGGCCGCCGTCGTGCCGCCAGACACAACCGGCGCAGGCGGCGTGACCGCGCCACCAATCGCCTCTGCACTGATCATATCAAAGACAATGGCACGTTCTGGCGATGTGAAACCGAACCGTTGTTGGTGTGCTGCCTCGAACGCGGCTTGCATGGCGGCGGGCGTATCAAACGGCACCTCAAGCGGTTGGTGTGATCCGTCATACCGCAGATGCGCGCGGGCTTCGGTCGTGATGTCGGACACACCTTGATTGCAAACTTCAGCCTCTGCTTCGTCACGCAACGCGGTCAAAGCAGCCTTCGCGGCGTCAGTATCTTCAAGCGGCGCATCCAATTGCACCTCACGCAACGCCCTGATTTCAGCCAATCCCATCCCGAAGGCAGACAATACACCTGCATGCGGATGCACAAACACGCGGCTCATGCCCAGCGCATCGGCGACCAGACACGCATGTTGACCACCAGCACCGCCAAAACATTGCAGCGTATAGCCCGTCACGTCATGCCCGCGCTGCACCGAGATCTTCTTGATCGCGTTGGCCATGTTGTCGACCGCGATCCGCAGAAAACCACGCGCGATTTCTTCGGCTGTGCCAGGGTTCTCTCCGGTCTCTTGCGTCACCGTTTCGATGAGGTCAACGAACTTTGCCACCACAGCATCGCGATCCAGCGGTTGATCACCCTTGGGGCCAAACACGGCAGGGAAATGATCCGGCGACAGCTTGCCCAGCATCACGTTGCAATCGGTCACGGTCAGCGGACCACCACGGCGGTAACAGGCAGGCCCCGGATCGGCGCCAGCACTTTCCGGCCCAACCTGAAAACGCCCATCGCGGAATGTACAGATCGACCCACCGCCCGCTGCCACCGTATGAATATCCATCATCGGGGCGCGCATGCGCACACCTGCGACTTCGGTCTCGAAACTACGTTCGTAGTTACCAGCATAGTGACTGACGTCGGTGGACGTGCCGCCCATGTCGAAGCCGATCAGCTTTTCGTGGCCAGCAAGTTCAGCTGTTTTCACCATACCGACGATCCCGCCAGCAGGCCCCGACAGAATCGCATCCTTGCCTTGGAACAGCGACGCATCGGTCAGACCGCCCGAGGATTGCATGAACAACAACCGCCCACAGACACGGTCAACATCAAGCGCACCAGCAACCTGATCCACATAACGACGTAAGATCGGGGATAGGTAAGCATCCACAACTGTCGTATCCCCGCGGGACACAAGTTTGGCGAGCCGCGATGTGGCATAACTGGTCGAGACTTGAGTGAACCCGATTTCACGGGCAATATCCGCCGCCGCATCTTCATGCGCAGGGTTCAGGTATCCATGCAGAAACGCAATCGCGACAGCCCGCAGCCCATCGTCGAACGCCACTTGCAACGCATTACGCACAGCATCTAGATCAATCGGCGTGACAATACCGCCCTCAGCATCCAGCCGCTCAGGGATTTCAGCGACAGTCTGGTACAGCAGTTCAGGGCGTTTGATTTCAAGATCGAACAGCTTGGGTCGGTTTTGATAACCAATCTGCAAAAGATCACCGAATCCTTTGGTGATCAGCAGCAGAACATCTTCGCCTTTGCGCTCCAACAGCGCATTCGTCGCAACCGTCGTCCCCATCTTCACCGCGCGAATCGATCCTGCTGCGGGCGTATCGATGCCCATCAGGTCTTTGATGCCTTGCACAGCCGCATCGACATAGCGTTCGGGGTTTTCTGACAGCAATTTATGGGTCTTGATCTGGCCATCAGGGGCTTGCGCCACGACATCCGTAAAGGTGCCACCACGATCAATCCAAAATTCCCATTGTTTGGCTGTCATACTGGCCCCCTTTTGCTTTGAAATTGTTGTAGGGGGCAGTGCGTCGTAAGGAAAGCGCAGAACAATGTCAGAATCGGTTTGACACCCTCGGGCGCATTGCGTAATCGGTCCCTCGTTGGCGCGGTAGCTCAGTTGGTTAGAGCGATCGACTCATAATCGATAGGTCGGGAGTTCAAGTCTCCCCCACGCCACCACAACACCACCCCACAGCATTACCCCTTTGGGCGAGACAGATTTGAGTTCGTCCGATTACGATGTGTCGATTGGGGGCCAGCCCCCAAACCCCCGAGATATTTATGACCAAAAGAATTGCGCAGGGCTTTCCTCGGTTCGGCTCCGTCGCTAGCGTCGTGCCAAGACACTGCTGGGGGGAACGTCATGGCAATTTTGAACGATCTGAGGGATGCAATCGGTGCAGATTATGTCCTAACTGGCGATGACACCGAAAAATGGCAAAGTGATTGGACGGGTGATTACGAACTGAAACCCGCTGTCGTCGTCCGACCTGGATCAACAGCAGAGGTTGCGGCGGTTCTACGGATCGCCAATGCCGCGGATTTTTCGGTTGTTCCGGTGTCCGGCAACACTGGCCTGACAGGGGCCACGTCGAACAACGGCGCGATCATGTTGTCGGTTGATCGGTTGAACGCCGTCCGCAAGGTTGACCCTGATGCGCGATCCATGACGGTCGAGGCTGGTGTGATCCTGTCAGCGATGCATGACGCCGCAGACGCCCACGATCTGATCTTTCCGCTGACGTTTGGCGCCCGCGGCAGTGCGATGATTGGCGGGGCCTTGTCCACCAACGCAGGTGGTTCGAATGTTTTGCGCTACGGGAACACCCGCGATTTATGCTTGGGCGTCGAAGTTGTGTTGGCCGACGGACGCATTATGAACCTGATGAGCGAACTGCATAAAGACAACTCCGGTCTGAACCTGCGCAATCTTGTCATCGGCGCGGAAGGAACATTGGGTGTCATCACAGCCGCGGTCATGAAGCTGTTTCCAAAACCCAAAGCCTACGCAACCGCCATGGTTGCGGTTCCGACGATTGAAGACGGTCTTGCCCTGCTTAACCACGTCCAAGACGCGACCGGTGGCGCTGTCGAGGCGTTCGAATATATGCCGCGCCCTTACATCGAACGGCATCTCGAAAGGGGCAAGAACCCGCGCGAACCTTTCGACGATCAATACGACGTCAATGTCATGATCGAAGTTGGAGCCACGTCTCCCAAAGATGCGACACCAGCAGAAGACGGCACGGTTCCTGTCGTCGCCCTTTTAGAAAACACATTGGGTGCGATGTTCGAAGACGGTCGCGTCCTGGACGCCGTTGTCGCGCAGAACGAAGCCCAACGCCGCGAGATGTGGGAGCGCCGCGAAGCCGCTGGCGAAATCCTGTTCGATCCGGGCCTTTGCGTGAACACCGATATCGCGGTCCCGCTTAGCGCTGTTGGCCCAGCGTTGCGGTCCATCACCAAACGGTTGCATGCGCTTGATCCAGACGTCCATGAAATCATCGTGTCCCATTTGGGCGACGGCAACATCCACCACACGGCCTATCCGCGCCGCAACGATCCTGATGTCATGCTGGCGATGGTCGAAGCCGTTGAAGATGCCGTGCAGGAATTTGGTGGGTCGTTCAGTGCCGAACATGGCGTCGGCAAATCAAAACTGGACACGATGCGCAGGCGCAAAGACCCTGTCGCGCTTGACGTTATGCGGTCCATCAAGACCGCCCTTGACCCAAAAGGCATCATGAACCCCGGCAAGGTGATCCCGACCTGATATGTCGCAAATCCTTATCATCTGGCGCGATCCGGTATTGCGGATGATCGGGGCGGCAACAATGCTGTTCGGCGTTTTGGCAGCGTCGTTTGAGCCGTACAAATCACTATTGGGCATAACGATCTTTGGCTTATCCGACACCGCTTTTGCGGTTGTGCTTGCTACGACATTTACGGTGACCGTGACAGCATCCGTGTGGGTCGGGATCGTTACTGACCAAAAACCGAGCCGCAAACCCATGGCATTGCTCGCTGTCATGGGTGCGATTGGTGGCACCGCTGTCGGGTGGCTGGGTAACAACGCAACGGCCTTTGTCATTGCCCATGCGATGTTATTACCGATATCCGCAACGATCCTCGGGCAGCTCTTTGCGATTACCCGTCTCTACACTGCCGGTTGGGCCGCCGCTGACCGGGATGGCGTGACATCCGTCATTCGCGCGCTCTTTGCCGTCCCGTTTGTTGTTGTTTTGCCGACATGGGGCTTCGTTTTTGACGCGGGCATACCGTTGACCGCGCTCTATCCGGCCATGTGCGCCGTGTGTCTCATTTTTGCGACTCTGATCTGGGCGCGCTGGCCCACCGATGCAACAGCACCTTGGGTGGAACAGAAATCAGGTCTCGGTTTTTTTGCGTCCGTGAAGGAATTGCTTGCGGGTCGCATTGTCTGGCGCATTTTCTGGATGGGTGCGGTGCATTCGGGATCGACCCTGATGGGGGTCATCCTCGCGCTTGTGTTTGTGCAGGCCGAAGGACGGACGACGGGCGACGTTGGCGTGTTCTTCGGGCTCTTTGTTGCGCTCGAAATCCTTGTGATGTTATCGGTCGGCACATTGGCCAAATATTTCCGACGCTTGCATATCATCGCTATCGGAGCGGTCTTTTATGCCCTTTTTATGGCGCTCCTGCCCATCCTTGCCCCATACAGAACAGTTTGGCTGTTGATCCTGCCCGTCGCCATCGGGGGCGGCCTGCTTTACGGACTGTCGATTAGTTACCTACAGGATTTGCTTGATGATCGCGCGGGCGCCGGCGCATCGTTAATGACGTTACAACGGACAGTTTCGCACGCTCTTGCAACGCTCATCTTTGCGGTCGGGGCAGCCATCGGCGGCTATCACCTTGCCGCATTTGCGGGCGCTTTCACAATCCTGACCGGTGCCGCGATGCTGTTGTATTTGGATCGATCAACGCGGTCCTAGTGATCCATAAATCCAGGACCAGCCTTCGCAAGCAACTTAGCAGCCATTTCACGACCAAGCGCCGCGCCATCTTCGATAGGTGCAGTTGCGTCGTCGTTCAGAACCTCTGATCCATCGGGACGCAGGATTTCACCGCGCAACCGCAATGTGCCCCCGTCCAGATCGGCCAAAGCACCAATCGGCGTTTCACAGGACCCATCAAGCGCCTCAAGGAACGCGCGTTCAGCCGCCAAGCGCTGGCCGGTAGGCGTGTCATGCAACGCGGCCAGCATTTCAGCCGCGCGATTGTCGTCGCCGCGCCGTTCAATCCCAATGGCACCTTGGGCCACAGCGGGCAGCATATCTTCAGGCGGAATGGCTGTCTTCGGCACGTCATCCATGTGCAAACGGTTCAATCCAGCCATCGCAAGAAACGTCGCTTCTGCCACACCATCACCCAGCTTTTTCAGGCGCGTTTGAACGTTGCCGCGGAACTCAACGACATTCAGGTCAGGACGGCGGGCCAGCAACTGTGCACGACGGCGCAATGACGACGTGCCGACAGTGGCACCCTGCGCCAAATCCGCCAAACCAGTGCAGCTGTTCGAAATAAACGCATCGCGGACATCTTCGCGCGGCAGATATGTGTCCAATAGCAACCCGTCAGGCTGCAAAACAGGCATGTCTTTCATCGAATGCACGGCGATATCGATCGACCCGTCAAGCAGGGCCTCTTCGATCTCTTTGGTGAACAGACCCTTGCCGCCAATTTCCTTCAAAGCCCGATCCTGGATGATGTCACCCGTCACTTTGATCACGCAAATTTCAAATGCAGCTTCCGGCAAATCAAATGCCGTCATCAAGCGCTTGCGCGTCTCGTACGCTTGCGCCAAAGCAAGCGGTGAACCACGGGTTCCGATGTTGAAAGGCTGGGCGGGGGTCGGCAAATTCAATGTCATAAACGTTGTGTAGACCTGTCAACTTAGCCTGACAACTCCCTTGACATCAGCGGCCCGAGTTGGGACCAAAAAGAAGATCAAAAGGACGCCTTTTATGACCAAACAAAAAACCATCCTGCGTGCATTGGCAGGCGAAACACTTGAGACGCCGCCGATCTGGATGATGCGCCAAGCAGGACGGTATTTGCCGGAATATCGGGCGACACGGGCGCAGGCCGGTGATTTCCTATCGCTATGTTATAATTCGGAATTGGCGGCAGAGGTCACATTGCAGCCGATCCGGCGCTACGGCTTTGATGCGTCCATCCTGTTTGCTGACATTCTGCTTTTACCTCAAGCACTTGGCGCTGATCTGTGGTTTGTCACGGGCGAAGGGCCACGCCTGTCCACAATCACCGATCCATCCGGTTTGGCAAAGCTGAAACCAGCAGATGCGATCCACGAACATCTGGCGCCGATCTACGAAACTGTACGCATCCTGTCGCGCGAATTGCCGTCCGAGACGACCCTGATTGGTTTTGCAGGCGCACCGTGGACCGTTGCGACCTACATGATCGCGGGCAAAGGCACACCGGATCAAGGACCAGCACACGCACTGAAAGACAGCGACAAAGCGACGTTCGAAGGCATCATCGACCTGCTGACCGCGTCCACAATCGAATACCTTTCGATGCAAATCGACGCAGGTGCCGAAGTTGTGAAGCTATTTGATAGCTGGGCCGGATCGCTGCGGGGAGATGATTTCGTCAATTACGCGATCAAACCGACGCAAAAGATCATCGCAGCGCTCAAGGCACGCCACCCAGATGTTCCGATTATCGCGTTCCCACGCGGCGCAGGCGAACGTTACGTTGGTCTGCACGCAGCGACCGGCGCAGATTGCATTGCGGTGGATTACGGCGTGACGGCAGAATGGGCAGCGGCAAACCTGCAAACAGGCGGTTGTACCCAAGGTAACCTGAAATCGTCGCATATGGTGACGGGAGGTCAGGACCTAATCGACGAAGTCAAACGGATCAAAAAGGCTTTCGCGAATGGGCCGCACATCTTCAACCTCGGTCACGGGATCACACCAGATGCGGATCCCGAGAACGTGCAGTTGATGATTGATACCCTACGGGCGTCATAGAACCGCCGTATTGAAACGCAAAATCGGGACCACAGAAATGAGGTCCCGATATGTTTGCCGCACTCCGCCGTATCTTTTTGCGCATTCGCCTGATCATCGGCGGCATCAGATCCGCATTATACGGTCTCGTCGTTATCGCGGTCACATGGATCATCGTGTTACCGCCGTCCCAATCCGAAATTGCGCGCCTCGATCTGCCTGCAAATGCAACGGTCGAGGCAGAAGGCCTGCGGCACTACCGGTTGGCAAAGCTTTTGCTATTGGTCGCGTCCGAAAAAACCTTTGAACGGATCGCGGCACGGTCAGGCTCTGGCGTTTCGGGCAGCGAATTCCAACTCGCCGTGCAAATTGCAGTCAATGGCGCGCCAATCCAAAACACGTCGCAGCCCGAACACACGGGCGCCAAACGGATCAGCGCACGCGTGAACTAGCTTCTTTTGGTCCTAAATATCTCGGGGGTTTGGGGGCTGGCCCCCAATCCGATCATCCGCAAAAAAGCGCCTTTGGATCAAACCCACTTAGCCAATGGCGGCAGGCTCATCAAAACGGCATCCGCGTCATGCCCTGTCGCCAGGCCGAACTTTGTCCCGCGATCATAGACGAGGTTGTATTCGGCGTAGAGCCCCCGATGCACCAATTGTGCATCCTTATCGGCCTCTGACCACACCGTGTCGCGCCGCTTTTCAACCAACGGCACATAAGCAGGCAGGAAAGCCCGACCAATATCTTGGGTCAGCGCAAAATCCTTAGCCCAGTCGCCCGTGTTACGATCATCCATAAAGATGCCGCCTACACCACGCGCACGTTTCCGGTGCGGAATGTAGAAATATTCGTCCGCCCATTCTTTCAACGACGGGTACAAATCAGTGCCGTGCGGATCAAGGTGGTCCTTTTGGGTGGCATGAAAATGCGCTGTGTCTTCGTCGTATTCCAAGCAAGGGTTCAAATCGGAACCGCCACCAAACCACCACGCATGTGGGGTCCAGAACATCCGCGTGTTCATGTGCACCGCAGGGGCATGCGGGTTTTGCATATGCGCGACCAGTGAAATGCCTGACGCCCAAAACCGCGGATCAGTGTCCATGCCGGGCACACCACGGGCGGCCATCGCTTTTTGCGCAGCTTCTCCCAATGTCCCGTAAACCGTTGAAACGTTGACGCCGACTTTTTCAAACACGCGTCCACCGCGCATCACGGACATCAGGCCACCGCCTGCGTCGCCACCATCATCGGCAGTCCGCTTTGTTTCCTTCACCTCGAATCGGCCCGCAGGCATATCCGCCGTTGGCCCGGACGCCAGTGTGTCTTCCAAATTCTCAAAGGATGCGACGATATCGTCGCGCAATGTCCGAAACCATGCCGCAGCGGTTTCTTTTTCGGTAATCATCTCGTCTGACATGCATCTTCCTTTGGTCTGATATTGCATAACATTCTGTGCTATACCATGTCATGAAGCGGACCACAGACCCTTGATACAGATCAACCCCTGTGGACGGAAAACGAAGGAAATACTAATGCGTGCCGCCCTTTTTATTGTTCCGCTGTTGCTAACCGCTTGCGCGACCCCGCGCGAAGCCTGTCTGGACGAAGTGAACCGCGAAGTCCGCGTTCTTGATGCGCTGATCGCCGAAACACGCGCCAATCTGTCGCGTGGGTTTGCAGTTGAGGAACGGCAAGACGTGCGCACCCGCCGTGCCAATTGCGTCGGAAAGAATGAAGATGGCACAAAGTTCAGTTTCCGCTGTGACAAGACAGAAACGCGGACGCGGACTGTCCCGATCGCGATTGATCTGAATGCGGAACGGGCCAAGCTGACATCGCTTGAACAGCGTCAGATGCAGAACATCTCGAACGCACAAGCAGGGATCGCACAGTGTATCGCGCGTTTCCCTGAATAAATCGCTTAGTGTGCGGACACCGCTGCCGGATCAATCAGGGTCCGGCCACCGTCAACTGTGATGACCTGACCGGTCACAAATCCGGCAGCATCTGACGCCAGATACTGCACCGCATCCGCAACCTCGTTCGGGCTTGCGATCCGGTGCAATGGTGTGTTGTCCACAATAGCATCGCGCATTTCGTCATGTTCGCGCAACGTGCCTTTCAGGCTCGCGCTCATCACCGACCCGAAGGCGACCGCGTTCACACGAATGCGTTTCGACGCAAGCGCCACGGCCATTGACCGCGTCATTTGATCAAGTGCAGCTGAACTAACCGAATACGCCAACAGATCAGGATGTGTTCGCCGTGCGGCAATCGAGCTGAGGTTCACGATAGACCCGACATAAGCATCATCGTCGCCGTCTTTCGCCTGTTTGATCATCCGGCGGGCGACAGCTTGGGTCAAACGCAGGGCCGTCATCAGGTTCTGATCGATCAAGTCTTCAACCGACGTGTCATCAACGCTGAGCGGATCAGACAACAACACCTGCCGCGACGCGTTCACAAGAATATCGACCCGTTCGAAAGAATCGATTGTCGCTGACAACAGGTTCGCAATCGTCAGTTTCTGGCGCAGGTCGCCCGCAAAGATGCGCGCATTGCTATCATCATCGGCATAATCGCTGATTTCAGCTTTCAGACGTTCTTCGTCCATATCAGCAAAGACGACGTTTGCGCCCTTCATCAGGAAATGTTTCCCAATTGCGAGACCAACACCATTTGCGGCCCCCGTCACAATCGCGGTTTTGCCTTCAATCGAAAAGGACATGGGTTTAACTCCGTCAGGCCCGACAGGCCGTCATTCAGCGCAAAGGGCGCGTGGCATGGAAAACTTTGAACGCGTTATTCTGCGCGATCTTCTCAACATTACGAAACGCATCACTCAACGCCTGTTCATAGGGCAAATGCCTGTTCGCGACCATCCAAAGTTTACCGTGGCCCGCCAACATCTTGGCGGCCGACGCGATAAAGGCACGGCCCAGCGATGGATCAGCATTGCGACCGACGTGAAACGGTGGGTTCATGATGATACCAGCATAGGATTTTTCAGGACGATAGGTGGTCGCATCTTCCCACAGGAAATTCACACGGTCATCGCTGACATTTTGGCGGGCGCAATCAAGCGACAGCGCCTCTGCTTCAATTAGATCAAGCGTTTGCACACCATCGCGCTGCAACACAGGCCCAGCAAGGTAACCCCAACCAGCGCCCAAATCGGCCATATGTGCAGGCAGTTTAGGCGGTAGGTTCGCGACCAATAGTTCCGACCCCGCATCCACAGCGCCGTCCGAAAACACACCAGCGGTGGTCACATAACCATGCTCACCTTTTGCAGGTGCAGGTGCGGCCCAATCGGCAAAAGCGTCCGTGGCTTCGAACCAAAAGATGCGACCATGGTTCTTGGTGATCGACGGTAAATCGCCCAGAATTTTGCGACATGCCTTAAACAGGCTGTCGATTCCGTCTGTCTTGTTACCATCAACAACGATCAACTTCGCACGGCTTGCGGCCTCTGCGATCATGGATTTCGCCAAGGCTTTGGACCGTGGCACAACAACAATCGCGGTTTCAGCTTCGGAAAACACGGCAGTCACCGGATAGCCCGCGTTAGACCACCCCGCCGCATCCGGTTTAAACGTGTGTTGGATCGTCACGCGGTCCTGCGGCAGATCATTGACGTCATAGTCCAGCGGCGGACGCATCAGACAAACGGGACCGTCAGGCAGCGACAGCGCCCCTTCGGTCAGGGCGGTGGACAGGCGGGAATATGCGGACATGTGCGGGTGGACTAACGGCGAACCGTTATTCCTTCTCCATTGTGCATTGCAGCGGATGTTGGTGGCGTTGGGCGAAATCCATCACCTGTGCGACCTTCGTTTCTGCAATCTCGTGACTATAAACACCCACAACGGCGAGGCCCTTTTTATGGACCGTCAACATCAATTCAAATGATTGGGCGTGCGACATCCCAAAGAACCGTTCCAGCACCATCACAACAAATTCCATCGGTGTGAAATCGTCGTTCAGGATCATCACCTTATAAAGCGGCGGGCGCTTTGTCTTTGGTTTCACGTCCAAAGCGACGCCGACATCACTGTCGTCGTTGTCTTTGCGATCGGCCATCATTGTGATGTTGCTCAGCATGCTGGGGGTAATTCCTACGGGCGTTGCGATTGACCTTCTATATAAGACAGGTGGCTAGCAAGAAAACCCCACACATCGGCAAAAATCCGACAAGCCTGACGTGGCGTAGCCGAAGCATGATCTAGCTTGTTGAGGACGATCTAGATGTTTTGCAGCCAAACCCCACTAAATATGGCGGTGTGGCAGGATTCACACCACGGAAGTCTTTGAAAACAGAATGTTTACCGTTTCAGATTCGCTGTGTTAGCTTCGCTGTAATCAATAAGGTCACCGCGTCAAAAAGTGGGGCCACGAGGCAGTTTTAATAGTGAGGCAAACGACGTGGCAAGTCGTCTAAAGCAGTGCGCCTATGGCGTAACACTCTTCTTATTCTCCGTTTTGGTCACCGTGATTGCACCTGTGCAATCGGCAGCGGCCCCTTATGCGGCGATGGTCATGGATGCCCGCACAGGCGAGGTTTTGCATTCGCGCAACGCCGACACGCGCCTGCACCCTGCATCCCTGACCAAAATGATGACGCTCTATATTGCGTTCCAAGCAATCCAGCGCGGTGAAATCACGCTGGATACAGAGGTCCGGATCACATCCAACGCTGCATCAGAACCGCCGTCAAAGCTGGGCCTGCGCAGCGGTCAAACGATCAAACTGCGGTATTTGCTTCGCGCTGCTGCTGTGAAATCCGCTAACGATGCGGCCACAGCGATTGGTGAAGCGATCTCTGGTTCCGAATCTGCGTTTGCCACGCGGATGAACCGGACAGCTGCCGCGATGGGCATGACCAACACCACGTTCAAGAACGCGCACGGCCTGACGCAAAGCGGGCACATGTCTACTGCACGCGACATGTCCGTCCTTGGTCGTCACGTGATTTATGACTTCCCACAGTATTATAACCTGTTTTCCCGTATCAGCGCCGATGCTGGTGTCGCCCGCGTGGCACACACCAACCGTCGTTTCCTGAACGCTTACGAAGGTGCCGACGGGATCAAAACAGGCTACACACGTGCGGCTGGTTTCAACCTTGTCGCGTCTGCGCAGCGTGGCCAAGAACGCATCATCGCAACTGTGTTTGGCGGGTCTTCCACAGCGGCACGGAACGCACGCATCACAGAACTGATGGACATGGGTTTCCAGCGCGCACCATCCAACGTCCGCGTGAACGAACCGACGCCACCAGCCGCCAACACGCTTGTGTCCAGCAATGGGACGGCAGCGACCAACGGCGGTTCCGGCAAAACGATCCGCGTGTCCGGCTTGGTACAAGCCAGCCTGCGCCCGCAATCACGCCCCGCCGCAGATGCGCCGCAGCTTGATGTGAATACCGACCTGATCGCCAGCCTTCTGGCCGAAACAGTCGACACCGATTCCATCGACACCGCATTGTCCGAAGCATTGGGTGACGCGGTCCTGACCGAAAGCGCGTTCGAGGCAACACCAAACGCCGAAGCGGGCGAAGTAATCTCCGCCCCTGCGCCGCAGGCCCGCCCTGCAGAATTGATCACCGCATCGGTTCAAGGCCCAGCACAAGAAGTCCAAGCAGCTCCCGAAGTCGTCACACGTATCTCCACATCCGGCGGCCGCCACTGGGGCGTGAACGTCGGGCGGTATCCATCACGTTATGCAGCAGAACGCGTGTTGCTGAAGGTCGCACTGAACGAGATGACAACGCTGGACGGATCATTGCGCCGCGTCGTGCAACGCTCCGGCGGGTTCGACGCGAACTTCATGGGTTTGACCCGCGAAGGTGCTGATCTGGCCTGTCGCCGTCTACAGGCACGCGGCACGTCATGCTTCATGATCGGGTCCGACAGCTAATATTGAACACGAATTAAAAAGGGTGTCGCGAAGTATCGCGGCGCCCTTTTTCTATGTGAAAGTCGCGTTTCGTGTGGATGATCCGACGCTAAATCGCACGCCCCTCAAACGCTGCTGCCATCAAGGCACGCGTGTAATCCGTCTGCGGCGCATCAAAAATCGCGTCCGCATCACCTGCTTCAACCACATCGCCCTGCTTCATCACCATCACTTTGTGGGATAGCGCGCGGACGACTTTCAGGTCATGCGAAATAAACAGGTAAGCCAGTTGGTATTTCTGTTGGAGATTACGCAGTAGTTCCACAATCTGAACCTGCACAGTCATATCAAGCGCAGATGTCGGTTCGTCCAACACCAGCAGCTTCGGACGCAGAATCATCGCCCGCGCAATTGCGATACGCTGGCGTTGGCCGCCGGAAAATTCGTGCGGGTAGCGATCCATTAGCGTCGGATCAAGCCCGACCTCTGTCATGATCTCGGCCACCATTTCGCGACGATCCCGTGTCGGGTCTATCTCGTGAATCGTCAGCCCTTCGGCGATGATCTGGGCGACAGTCATACGCGGCGACAGCGATCCATAAGGGTCCTGGAACACGATCTGCATGTCGGTGCGCAGCGGTCGCATCTGTTTCTGGTTCAACCCGTCGATACGTTCGCCTTGGAACGTAATCGCCCCTTCGGAGCGGATCAGGCGCATGATCGCAAGCGCCAGCGTGGTTTTGCCAGAACCAGATTCGCCGACGACGCCCACTGTCTCCCCTGCCCTAACGGTCAAGGTCGCGTCGTTCACCGCTTTGATATGTCCCACAGTGCGCTTCAGCAGACCGCGATGGATCGGGAACCAGATTTTCGCGGAGTCCGTTTCCAGCACCACAGGCGCATCCGCGGGAACCGGCAACGGCGTACCGGTCGATTCCGCGGCGAGCAGCATTTGCGTGTAAGGGTGCTGCGGGTTGGCAAAGATATCAGCCGTCGGACCCGTTTCGACAATTTCACCGTCCTTCATCACGCAAACACGATCCGCGATTTTGCGCACAATCGTCAGGTCGTGGGTGATGAACAGCAGCGACATCTGCTTGCGTTCTTTCAGCTCTGCCAGCAGGTCCAAAATCTGGGCTTGGATCGTGACATCAAGCGCAGTTGTCGGTTCATCCGCGATCAGCAGTTCGGGATCATTCGCCAGCGCCATCGCGATCATCACACGTTGTCGTTGCCCACCAGACAACTGGTGCGGATACGCGCCAAGCCTGCTTTCCGCATCGCGGATGCCCACTTGGTTCAGCAACTGCACAATCTTGTTCGTAACCGCCGCGCCGCGCAGCCCCTGGTGCAGTTCTATCGATTCCGCCAGCTGCTTTTCCAGCGTGTGCAGCGGGTTCAGCGACGTCATCGGTTCTTGGAAAATGAAACTGATGTCATTGCCGCGCACACGGCGCAGATCAGCCTCGGCGGCGTCGACCATCTGGGTGCCATCATAGGCAATCGACCCGTCGACATGCGCGCTATCGCCCAGCAATTGTACCGTCGACAGTGCTGTTACGGATTTACCGGACCCGGATTCACCAACCAACGCAACCGTCTCGCCCTTATGCACCTGAAACGACACATCGCGCACAGCATGGGTCGTTTCCCCATCCTGCCGGAACCGGACATTTAGCTTTTTGACATCAAGCAGCAGGCTCATGAGAACGTCTTTCGCGGATCAAACGCGTCGCGGACGCCTTCAAAAATGAACACCAGCAGGGACAACATCACAGCGAATGTGATGAAGGCGGTGATGCCAAGCCATGGGGCCTGTAGGTTCTGTTTTGCTTGCAAAGTCAGCTCGCCCAACGACGGTGCCGATGACGGCAAGCCGAAACCAAGGAAGTCGAGCGATGCGAGACCGCCAATCGCCCCCGTCACAAGGAACGGCAGCATCGTGACTGTCGCGACCATCGCGTTTGGCAACATGTGGCGGAACATGATTGTGCGGTCAGATACGCCAAGCGCCTTGGCCGCACGCACATATTCGAAATTACGCGCACGCAGGAATTCGGCGCGGACAAGCCCCACCAAGGCAGGCCAGCCAAAGAGTATGGTTAAGAACACAAGCAGCCAGAAACTTCGCCCTACGATCGCGAAGACGATGATGATCACATAGAGCGACGGCATCCCTGTCCAAATCTCGATGAACCGCTGGAAGATCAGATCGGTCCAACCACCGAAATAACCCTGCACAGCGCCCGCAAGAATGCCGATCAAAGACGACCCGATGGTCACGATACCCGCGAACAGGATCGACAAACGGAACCCATAGATGATCCTAGCTGCCACATCGCGTTTGGTATCGTCAGTGCCAAGGATATTGGTGTCAGACGGCGGCGCAGGGGCCACACCACGCACATCAACGATGGTGTTGTAGGAATACGGAATAATCGGCCAGATGGTCCAACCTTTCTGGAACCCTTCGATATCAACGTCGCCGCCGCTTTCCACCGTTTCAAGCAACCCTTCGGGATCGTCGAAACAATCCTCTAGCCCGCCCGTGGCGATCAGGCATTTCACCTCGACGTCGCCGTAAACTGCCTCCGTCGGGAAATCCCCGCCGTAGTCACGTTCCGAATAGAACGACACAATCGGCATACGCAGTTCACCGCGATACGACACAAGGATCGGTTTGTCGTTCGCGATCAGTTCGGCAAACAACGACAGCACGAACAGCACCGTGAAAATCCACAGCGACCAGACCGCACGCCTGTTGCGCTGGAAATTGCGCCAGCGGCGTTGGTTCAGCGGCGACAGCCACATGCGTTTCGGTTTTGGGGTCACTTGCATTTCCATCAGCCGCGCCCCTCGAAATCAATGCGTGGATCAATGAAGACATAGGTGATGTCCGTCAAAATCCCCACGACAAGACCCATCAACGAAAACGCAAACAGCGTGCCAAAGACCACAGGATAATCGCGTGCCACGGCGGCCTCGAACCCGAGCCTTCCAAGGCCGTCGAGCGAAAATAGCGTTTCAATAATCAACGATCCGCCAAAAAACACCGAAATGAACAGCGCCGGAAAACCGGAAATCACGATCAGCATCGCGTTGCGGAACACGTGGCCGTACAGGACTTTCTTCTCGGACAGGCCTTTGGCCTTCGCCGTCGTCACATACTGCTTTTTGATCTCGTCCAAAAAGCTGTTCTTCGTCAGCAACGTCAGCGTCGCGAAAGCAGAAATCGTCGAGGCAAGCACCGGCAACGTGATGTGCCAGAAATAATCCAGCACCTTCCCGATCATCGACAGTTCCTCAAAGTTAGCCGACGTCAAACCGCGTAACGGGAACAACCGATAATAGGACCCACCCGCGAACAAGACGATCAACAGGATCGCGAACAAAAAGCCCGGGATCGCATAGGCCACAACGATGGTCGCCGACGTGATCGTGTCGAAGCGCGACCCGTCGCGCACCGCCTTTTTAATCCCTAAGGGGATCGACACCGCATAGGCAATCAAGGTCGACCAAAGACCAAGTGTGATCGACACCGGCATTTTCTCCAAAATCAGATCAACAACGGAAATCGACCTGAAATAACTCTCGCCGAAATCGAAACGGATATAGTTCCACATCATGTTCAGGAACCGTTCCAACGGGGGTTTATCAAACCCGAACTGGCGTTCGAGATCTTCAATGAAATCCTTGGAAAGACCGCTCGACCCCGGATAGGCGCTGTCTTCTTGCGCGCCCACATCGGCATCCGCATTGCCACCGGCGATGGATTCGAACACGTCACCGCCGCCTTCCATGCGGGCGATAATCGTCTCGATCGGGCCACCGGGCACGAACTGGGTCAAACCGAAATTCAGGATCATGATCCCCAGCAAAGTGGGAATCACAAGTAACAGCCTGCGAAGGATATACGCGCCCATGGGATCTTCCTCTTGGGCTGCTTAACGCAGCGCGCCGGCCGTTTTCAGGGCCTGATATTTTTCGTCGTTGAACCACCAATAGTCGAGATGGCCAAGACCAAATTCGGGCAGGTTTTCAGGGTGCTCAAACATATCGAAATATGCGACCCAGTTTTTGCCCAGATACCAAACAGGCACGATGAAATATTCGTGGCGCATGATCCGGTCGGCGGCACGCACGAGAGCAGCCATTTCATCATAATCTTCGGCAGCAGCGATCTGTTCGCCCAGCTCATCAATCGCTTCGGAACAGTAACCGGCAGGGTTGAACACGTCTTCTTTGTCTTCACATCCGTATTTCTGACTAAAGCCGGTGCCTTCTTGCAGGCCATTGACCCAATAACCAAAGATCATCTCGAAATCGTTGTCTTGAGTGCGGGCCTGATATTGCGCGGGATCGACACGGTTGTAGGTCACGTTCACGCCAAGGCGTTTCAGGTTTTCGATGTACGGGTTGATGATCCGGTCAAAACTTTGGCGGGTCTCAAGAAATTCCACATCCAACGTATTGCCGTCTGCATCGACCAGCAGGCCATCATCGCCAGTGGTGTATCCGGCTTCTTCCATCAGTGCCAAAGCGGCACGCAGATTGCCACGATCCAGCGGACGGTCGCCTGACGTATGCGGCACAACGGCTTCGGTTGTCAGGATTTCAGGATCAATCTTGTCGCCAAGGGCTTCCAGAATTTCCAGTTCACGACCTTCGGGCAGACCCGCAGCCTTAAGCCGGTCATTTTCCCAGAAGCTTTCACGTTGTTGGAACAGCCCGTACTGCAGATTGTCGTTGGTCCATGTGAAGTTATAGACCAACCCAATCGCTTGCCGCACGCGGCGATCAGCGAACTTTGGATCACGCAAATTAAACACAAAACCAGTCGCGGCAGGCAAAGTGCCATCTTCCAGTTCTTTACGCGTCACCCATTCATTTTCAATCGCTGGGAAATCATAGGATGTGGCCCAGTTGATCGAACTGTTTTCACGACGGAATGTGAATTCACCCGCTTTAAACGCCTCAAACGCGGCAGATGTATCAGCGAAATACTCGATGCGGATACTATCAAAGTTGCCCCGACCAACGTTGATCGGCAGGTCCTTGCCCCAATAATCGGGGTTGCGTTCATAAATGATCTGACGACCCGGATCGATAGACCCGGTCATGTATTCTGATGTGCCCGGTGACACCTCTAGGCTCGATTGGTCTAAACGTGCGCCCGTTTCTTCGAACCACGCTTTTTGCATCACCAATGCGTTCGCCATCTGGCCAATTCGGCCACGTGCTGGGGCATCTTCTGCAAACGTGAATTTCACGGTGTAGTCGTCCAAGGCTTCGTAGGATTCGACCAAAGCCGTAATCCCCTGCTGGAACGACGGGGTCGATTGGGTGCGCATCAGTTCATGTGTGAAGATCACGTCGGCTGCCGTCATCGGCTTGCCGTCCGAAAATGTAACATCCTTGCGCAGATTGAAGATCACGTAAGAATTGTCATCCGGATATTCGAGCGTCTCGCACACCAAACAATAGTATGTGCCAACTTCGTCTGACGTCGTTGTCATCAAACGTTCCCACACAGCCGACGCAAGCGCACCCGGCGTTCCTTCCAGCGTGGCGAACGGGTTCATGCTGTCGAACGTGCCGCTGGACGATACCGAAATTTCACCACCCAATGGCGCGTCGGGGTTAACGTAATCAAGATGGGCAAAATCGGCAGGATATTTGATGTCGCCGTATTCGTTATACGCATGGCTTACGGTCACATGCCCGTCGGCAAACGCCTTCCCCGCAAGCAACGACATGCCCACCAATATCGCAGTTCCCGACATCCACATCGCAGTTTTGGCGCGTGTGTCTTGTTTGGTACGGGCTACAGCACGATTTTGGTGGCGATTTTGCATCTTGTTCTCCCAAGGGGTGTCGAAACGTAACTTTGTTATCAAAGCTAACCGGACGGTCCAAACAATCAAGTTGAGAATGCGTGAACTCGGCGTGAACGGACCGTTTCCAATCACTTAGACACAAAAAAGCCGCCCCATGTGACATGGGACGGCTTTGATTAGGTCATAACTGGCGATGATTATTCGCTCAGTGTCGCGAGATATGCGATCAGGTTGGCGCGATCTTCGATCTTGCGCATCCCGTTGTAGTTCATCGCTGTACCTGGTGCGTAGCCTTTCGGGCTTTCCAAGAATGCGTTCAGGTTTTCAGGTGTCCATGTTTCGGCCACAGCAACCAGCGCACCGGAATAACCAAACCCGTCAACACCGCCAACAGCACGATCAACAACACCGTTCAGGTGCGGACCAACGCCGTCCGTGCCGTCAACCTTGTGACAGGCAGAACACGGGCGAAACGCGCCTTCACCAGCGGCTGCATCCGCAGCTGCGAAAACTTCTTCAAATGGGGGACCAGCAGGTACGTCTTCTGCAGCGTCGCCGCCTTCAACGGGAATCACATATGCTTGGTCGTGGCCGTCGCCGTGACCGCCCCCACCGCTGTGATAGATCGTCTCAGCAACCCAACCGCCAAGCAAAAAGGCAAGAAATGTGCCACAGATGCCGCCGATGGCTTTTGTCATAGTCATTGTGTCGAACATGTCGCGTTCCAATTCGTTCGCAGTTTTGCGGGTATGTATCCGCTTCCTTACCTCGGTTGCAAGGTATAGTGCCGCGACCAATTGCCCTTTTTGGGTATCATGTGTCGGGAGGTGTTAAGAATGAGTGGCAAAATCGCATTTCAGGGCGAACTTGGCGCATATGGGCATCAGGCCTGTGCCGACACGTGTCCGGACTATGACCCGCTGCCCTGCCCAACATTCACCTCTGCGATTGAAGCTGTGCGCAACGGCGACGCTGAACTGGGCATGATTGCTGTAGAAAATTCGACGTATGGCCGCGTTGCCGACGTTCATTCGCTGCTTCCCGAAAGCGGTTTGCACATCGTGGATGAGGCATTCGTACGCGTTCACATCAACCTTTTGGGACAAAAGGGTGCGCAGCTATCTGAAATTACCCACGCCCACGGCCACGTTGTGATTTTGCCGCAATGCGCCGGATTTTTGACGGAACACTCGATTCGCGGTGTCGTCAGTTCAGACAACGCCAAGGCCGCGCGCGACGTGGCTGAAGGCGATGATTCTTCGCAGGGCGCGCTTGCCTCTGAAATGGCGGCCCAGATTTACGGTCTCGACGTGCTTGCACGCAATATCGAAGATCAGGACAACAACACGACCCGTTTCATCGTGATGGCCCGCGACATCAATCGCGCGCGCCGTGGCGATCACGGCATGATGACCAGCCTCGTCTTCCGTGTGCGCAACATTCCGGCGTCTTTGTTCAAGGCAATGGGTGGATTCGCGACCAATGGCGTGAACATGACCAAGCTGGAAAGCTACATGGTCGGCGGCACGTTCCAAGCGACGCAGTTCTACGCGGAAATCGAAGGGCATCCAGACGACGAAAACGTCAAACTGGCGTTGGAAGAACTGGATTACTTCACGGATATGGTGCGACTGATGGGGGTCTACCCCCGCGCATCACAACGTCAGTCAGCGTAAGAGAAAGCGTCAAGACCCCATGAATTAAGGGCTATTTGCTACGTTTGTAGTCTTCGGCGATACCTGCGACCTGTTCGTTCACCCGACGTGAAAAACGTCGATTCAGGTTGGACTTGGCCAGTTTCAAAGACTGCAAAAGCAGACGGGCTGACAACGACTTAGCGCTCATGTCGACCGTCACCGCCACACGTGTCGTTTTAGGTGACAAGGCAATCAGGTTCACCACTGTCGCACTGTTAAGACCAGTCGCAACGGTATCAATCTCTAGCTCATTGGGCGCATCGATATTTGTGACGGTCGCACGCAAATTGCGATCCTTACTTCTAAACGTAAATGCCACATCCCATGCCGATCCGACACGCACGGGCCCCGCGCCATCCACGCGTGTAACCTGTGCCCCACGACGCAACGCCTGCCGTTCATAGCCATCAAAGTTCGTCACTTTGCTGAATACAAAATCAATTGGCGCTTCGATGTCTTTATGCGTCGAAAAGTTCATTATTCATCCCATTGTTAGTCAGATCGATTCCGCACACGACAGTCCCGAATCGCCCGTTCCTAATCCAGCGTATTCGATAGCCAATTGTCCAAAAGGAAATGCGCAATCGCGCCTTTACGCGCGGGTTTCATAACGGGGTGTTGCCCTGCAAAAACAATATGCATGTCCGCACGGCTGATCCACATCGCATCTTCCAGTTCTTCCACATCGACCGTGATATCATCGTCCAAAGCTTCGCCCATGCACCCAAACATCAAAGACGCAGGGAAAGGCCACGGTTGCGACGCCAAATAGGACACAGCGCCGACGGTGATGCCGCTTTCCTCCATCACCTCGCGTCTGACGGCGGCTTCCAACGTTTCACCAGGTTCGACAAAACCAGCAAGCAGCGAATACATCCCTTCAGGCCACCCCGGGGATCGCCCGACCAAGACGCTATCGCCGCGCGTGATCAGCATGATGACAACCGGATCGGTGCGTGGAAAATGGGATCGCGCGCACGCTGGGCAATTGCGTTGCCACCCACCCATCGCAAAATCGCTGAGGTGCCCGCATGTGCTGCAGAACCGGTGGGATGCATGCCACCCGAAAATCGCACGGGCCGTTGCTGCCAATTCCGCATCACGGGGCGACAAATGCGTCATGATCGCGCGTAATTCCGCAAAGACAGCCGTGTCTTTCATCGTTGGATGCGCCTGTTCCGACGGGTCCAAAAATGTATCAAGGGTTGTGTCATCAAACGCTTCTGGTTCCCAAGCGCTGATGTCGATCGCAAACACAGGCGTGCCGTTGTCGCGCCCCAGATAGACATGCTCTGCGCTTGCGCCAGCGACAATGTCATGGTCAACTTCAACCGTAACGAGTTTTGAATGGTCTATTGTGACCATCGGTTTACCCCGCCACAGCACAATTAAACGTACTGTTGGATCAAGCCACAGCGATTGCACATCTTTGCGTTCATGAGCGGCCCGATCCAAACCGGACCCGCCGAACGTTACTGTCTCTGCATGTTTCATAGATGTCGCAGTGTCACGTAATGCCAAAAATTTCAATTCTCTACGGGAACAATTCTGCCCGCCAATTCGTAGGGCATCAAATACAACCCAAAGGCGCATGAAATGACCCTCGCACCCCAGCGGATCGAGATAGATAAGTCGGCTATTGATCAATTCAGCCCGATCGTAAAGCTACGGTTGCTGCAGACCACGGATCTGCACATGCATATTTTACCGTATGATTACAAAACGTTGCGCCCGACACCCCAACGCGGTCTTGCAAACCTTGTGGCCGAAATCGGCGCTTTGCGCCAAGACGGCATTCCAACGCTGCTGTTTGACACTGGTGACTTTTTGCAGGGCAGCCCGCTTGCCGATGCCGCGATGCAAGGACCATCAACAGGCATTCATCCCATTGCCGACGCATTCAACACGTTGAAATATGACGTCGTTGTCCTTGGTAACCACGATTTCGACTATGGCGTTGAACCGCTGTCCGAGACAATCAAGCAGATTGATTGCCCCGTTTTATCCGCAAACGTCAGCACAAACGACGAAATGACGACCTATCCCCATTCAACGATCATCAGCGTTGGAACTGGGCCTCATCGCCCACCCATTCGTGTCGGCGTCATCGGCCTGACAACGCCAGTCATTTCGCTTACCACAAACGACGGCGCGCCGGCGGTCAGCACCGCAGACCCCGTCAGCACCGCTAAAACCGTTGTAACCCAGCTCAAGGAACAGAACGCCGATATCATTGTCGCACTTTGCCACTTCGGGATCGACCCAGATGACCATATCGAAAATGTTGCGGCTGACATCGCCGGTATTGAAGGTGTCGATGTCGTCATGGCGGGGCACACGCACGAAACATTTCCCTTGGGCACAACGCGCGGCGGCCCGACGATTGATGCGCGCAACGGAACCATTTGTGGCAAACCCACGGTTATGTCGGGTGCGTTCGGGCGTTACCTTGGCGTCATTGATCTGGCGCTTGAACACCGTGCAGATCACGTCGCAATCGTTGATCAAAACACACGGCTTTACAGGCCGACAGAACAGGCTGAACCAAAAGCATTTGCTACGGTTCGCCCTTTGCATGACGCGACGATTACGTCCCTACAGCAAGAAATCGCACAGACGACGCTGCCACTGTCGACCGCCTTTAGCCTGATCCAGCCTGACCTGACCCAGTATTTGCTGTCATGCGCGCGCCAACTGCATATGCAGGACATCCTGAAAGATACGCGCTTTGCCGACTTTCCGTTTCTCACAACGGCTGCGCCCTTTTCGACGGGCAGCAGGTCCAACCCGAATGACTTCATTTGCATCCCCCCCGGTCCGATCAAGCGCAGCGACGTGACGGCCATCTATCCGTTCAACAACACGGCAGTCGCCATTCTGCGAAATGGGGCGCAAATCAAGGATTGGCTCGAAGCGTCGGCACTTCTGTACCGCCCCATCCAAAAGGGCCGACAGAATCAGGTTTTGATCGATCCACATGTCCCGCCATATTTCTTCGATACGGTGTTTGGTCTGACTTATCGGATCGACGTCAGCGCCCCCCCGGGTGACCGGATCAGCCAGATTCGCAGACACGGTGAATTGGTGCGCGACACGGATCAATTTGTTCTGGTGTCAGCGACCAACCGCCTTGAACAGGGGCACAATATTCCACCTGACGACATCATCCACGTCGCAAATGAGAACTCGCAAGACGTGCTCATCGCGTCCTTAAAACGGCAGTCGCCGGTGACTGTCCCCTGCCCGTTCGTTTGGGATTTCGCACGCTTACCAGATACAACAGCTGTGTTTCGAACCTGCAAAGAGGCCGATGTATCAAGCACCGACAGGTCATTGGTCGATAACGGTGTCGATCCCGACGGGTTTCGATCCTTCACACTGTCATTCGACGGCTGACCCGCTCTTGCACGATATAAATTACCGCCCTATATAGGCCGTGAGAGGTTGGCGCGGGCAGGTGCCTCGCCAACCTGGTCAGGTCCGGAAGGAAGCAGCCACAACGAGCCCCACTTGGGTCGATGTCCAGCCTCTCACCTACGCGCCTTATTATGCGCGCCAGCGACGAAACCTTTCAGCAAAGGAGGACTTTTATGACTGTTTCATCCTCCGCCCAGACAGGGCAGCGCTGAGCGATCCCGCTTCCCTTGTCGATCCATGTCTACCAATGACGTGTTATGATCTATTGCGAGGGATATCGCTTTGACCACCACCACCACAACACTGGCCGACCTTGGTTGGACCAACTTCTATCAATCACAGCTCGACATTGACGAAGTCACAACAACGACGCCCGCACGCGTGCGCGGCGTTCACCGCACCCAGATTTCGGTCATCACCACCGAAGGCAAAACCGACCTCACGTTAGAACCCGGCATGTCGACGTCGGAAATCGCCATTGGCGATTGGGTACTCTGCGACCCGAAAGCGGCCCTGATGATCCGGCGTCTCGACCGGATATCAACGCTGCAACGCGGGTCGGACTATCAGCACGGCGAACGCCAACTGATTGCGGCAAACATCGACACACTGTTTATCACTACGTCCTGCAACGCCGATTTCAACGTCGCGCGATTGGAACGGTATCTGGCGCTGGCTTACGACGCCGATGTGACGCCTGTGATCCTGCTCACCAAATCGGACCAAACCGACGACGTGCAGCACTACGTCGACGAAGCGCAGGCGCTTGGCCCCGACCTTGCCGTTGTGGCCCTAGATGCCCGCGACGTGACAGAGACGACGAAACTGGCACCATGGTGCGGCAAAGGACAAACCGTGGCGCTTGCCGGTTCATCCGGCGTTGGCAAAACCACGCTGACCAATGCGCTGGCGGGCGAAGACGGGGCCACCCAAGGCATCCGTGAAGACGACGCACGCGGGCGACACACAACCACGGGCCGCAGTCTGCACAAATTGCCTTCGGGTGGTTGGCTGATCGACACGCCCGGTATGCGCGGGCTTGGTGTTGCTGACGTGGTCGCGGGCATTAACGAAGTGTTTTCCGAGATTTCCGTTCTCGAAAACCAATGTCGTTTCAGGGATTGCAAACACGAAGGCGAACCGGGCTGTGCAGTAACGGCAGCGATTGAAGCAGGTGATGTGACGCCAGACCGGCTCAAGCGGTTCCAGAAACTACGCCGTGAAGATGCAATCGCAACCGAAACAACAGCCCAAGCCCGCCTGCGGAGCAAGAAGTTCACCAAAGGCGTCAAAAAGGCCGTAAAGAAGAAAAAGCGCTAAACGCGATCACACAGGCCGCATCGCCCACGCGGCCTGTTCATCCGTCTCGACAGCGCAAGGGCGGACATCACGCAAAACGGACAACGCATCCGGCGCCCCCATCACATGCATTACCCGCAAAACTGCCATACCAGACCGCCCACATCCGCCCATGCAATGAAACAAAACGCGCCCGCCACCGCGAATAACCGCGACACTCTGGGCGATAACGTCGTCCAAAGCACCGTCATCAGGCACACCAAAATCCACGACTGGCACATGGGCCCAACGCGCAAACTGCACAGCAAAAGTTGCGGTCGCCCCTTCGTGCAGGTCTGTCAGTGATACGAATAGATCTGGCTGCCACGCCTTCACCAACGCGACGTCCTGCTCGGACATTGGCATCGAGCAAAGCGCTACAATTCCGCCACCGACAGCAATCTCGTAAATCTCAAATCCCATCTTCGCCCCGCTAGCGGTAGACGTCGCCCGCCCTAACGCATAGTTTGACGCAAACACCCGAACCCCGAAAGCCCGCAAATGTCTGACGCCCCCGCTTATCAGGTCCTCGCCCGCAAATACCGGCCAGAGACCTTTGTCGATCTTGTCGGCCAAGACGCCATGGTCCGCACGCTAAAAAACGCGTTTGCAGCAGACCGGATCGCGCAGGCCTTCATCATGACGGGGATCAGGGGGACAGGTAAAACCACCACCGCGCGGATCATCGCCAAAGGCATGAACTGCATCGGGCCGGACGGCAATGGCGGGCCAACGACGGAACCATGCGGCGAATGCGAACATTGCACCGCGATCATGGAAGGCCGCCACGTCGATGTGATGGAAATGGACGCTGCATCACGGACAGGCGTCGGTGACATCCGTGAGATTATCGATTCTGTGCATTATCGCGCGGCCTCTGCCCGCTATAAAATCTACATCATCGATGAGGTTCACATGCTGTCCAAGAACGCGTTCAACGCGCTTCTGAAGACGCTCGAAGAACCGCCCGCGCACGTCAAATTCATCTTTGCGACCACCGAAATCCGGCAGGTCCCCGTGACGGTCCTGTCACGTTGCCAGCGCTTTGACCTGCGGCGGATCGAACCCGAAGTCATGATCGCGCTGATGCAAAAGATCGCAAAGGCGGAAGGCGCTGAAATCCACGACGATGCGCTTGCGTTGATCACCCGTGCCGCCGAAGGATCAGCCCGCGATGCGACCTCTTTGCTCGACCAAGCGATTTCCCACGGCGCAGGTGAAACAACCGCCGATCAAGTCCGCGCGATGCTGGGCCTTGCCGACCGTGGGCGTGTGCTTGACCTGTTCGACATGATCCTGCGCGGCGAAGCGGCGGCTGCCCTGACCGAACTATCAGCGCAATACGCCGACGGTGCCGACCCGCTCGCAATCCTGCGCGATCTGGCCGAGATCACCCATTGGATCAGCGTCATCAAGATCACGCCGGACGCTGCAGACGACCCCACGATCAGCCCCGATGAACGCACACGCGGGCAAGCGATGGCGGATCAGTTGCCCATGCGCGTGATGACGCGGATGTGGCAGATGTTGCTCAAAGCCTTGGAAGAGGTCGCAGCCGCCCCCAACGCGATGATGGCGTCCGAAATGGCGGTAATCCGATTAACGCATGTAGCCGATCTACCGACGCCGGACGAACTGGTGCGCAAACTCAAAGACGCGACACCGCCAACGGGGGGGCCTACAGGCGGCGGACGCCCTGCCCCGCAAGGCGGCGGAACCACAAACGCGATGGGCAGCACGCCGGTACCAACGCACAGCGGACCGTCCGGTCCATCGGCATCTGGTGCGCAAACCGCGGTGGCCTTGGCCGAAGACGCGCTGCAGCACTACGCACGGTTCGAAGATGTCGTGGACCTGATCCGGCGGCATCGCGACGTGAAACTACTGGTGGAAGTCGAAACAGGCATCCGTTTGGTGGCCTACCAACCCGGCCGGATTGAAGTGCAACCAACAGCAGATGCATCCACCGATTTGGTCGGCAGGTTGGGGTCACGACTGCAGGCATGGACAGGCAATCGCTGGGTGATCACTGTCCGCGACGAAGGCGGGGCAGAAACCATCGCGGAAATCCGCGACGCGGCCGAAAACGCGATCAAGGCCGAAGCAGCGGCACACCCGCTTGTGCAGGCGGTCATCGCGGCATTCCCGAAGGCCAAAATCACCGACATCCGGACCGAAGCAGAAAAAACGCAAGACGCATTTACAGATGCGTTGCCCGAAGTCGATGATGAATGGGACCCATTCGACGACGAATGAGCCCCGTCAGGTCAGCCTAGTTTGTTGGCCAAGCATCCGGATCAATGTGACCAAGCACAGTGAAACTGTCGCCCTCTGGACGCACAACATATGCGACACCCTGCGGTTCGGGATAGATACCAGTCGCAGCTTCAAACGGGTCGTCGTGGCCAACCACAACGCGATTTCCCTCTGCCACGACTTCGGTCAGAAACGGCAAGACATTCTCACGCATCTGCGCGATGTCCGCGTCAGAATAATCCTCTGCCTTTGCGAAATGCAGCGCTTCATCCGTGTGATAATGGCCAAATGCCAAATCAGCAGTCTGCCAAGCACGGCAATACCCACTGCTGACAACGCCACCGACCGGAACCTCTAACGCGTGCACCGCGGCGCCAATGCCTTTGGCTTCTGCCCAGCCGTCTGCGCTCAGCACACGTTGGGTCGCACAATCACCCATCACAGCATGAACCTGATCCGCATAATCGCTTTCCGTCGTGGCGTGCCGAACGTAGATCACCAATCCGCCTTCCTGAAGTGCCGCGACGAGGTCTTGAGGTGATGCATCTTGGGCGGTTGCCCCCGACGATACACATAACAGCGCCACGACTGATGCGGCGCGCGGCAGATGGCTAAAAAGAGTAAGTGACATGGGATTTCCTTTTCCTGAGTGATTCCGTCGGAATAAGGATTAGCCGACTCTTTTAGTCGGATACAAGCCCCGACTTGTTACCACCCCGCAAAAGACCTATTTAAAAACGAACACGCACAAAGGGATGATAAAATGCTCAAAGGGCTTGGTGGCCTTGGTGATATGGCCAAGATGATGAAATCCGCGCAGGAAATGCAGGGCAAAATGGCCCAGATGCAAGAAGACCTCGAAAACATGAGGGTCACGGGCGAAAGCGGTGCAGGTCTTGTGAAAGCAACGGCAACAGCCAAAGGCGAGCTGAAGGCGCTCGACATTGACCCGTCGATTTTCGATCCGAACGAAAAAGAAGTCGTCGAAGATCTGATCCTTGCGGCGATCAAAGACGCGCAACAAAAGGCCGGCGAACGGGCGCAGTCCGAAATGCAGAAAATGACCGAAAGCCTTGGCTTGCCGCCGGGCATGAACCTGCCGTTCTAAGTGCCAATTTTTCGCGCAAAATTCGGGGGCCGCACGTGACCAGTGGCACCGATGATCTTGAAAACTTGATCACGCTGCTCGCCAAGCTGCCCGGTCTTGGACCGCGGTCTGCGCGGCGGGCCGTGTTGCATCTGGTCAAAAAGCGTAGCCTGCAATTGATCCCGCTGGCCGAAGCCATGCACCGCGTGGGTGCTACCGCCCGCGAATGCCTGAACTGCGGGAACATTGGCACGACCGACGTCTGCGATATCTGCGAAAGCGAAAAACGGGCGATTGGTCAGATTTGCGTCGTCGAAGACGTCGCTGATCTGTGGGCTATGGAACGCAGCCAAACCTTCAAAGGCCGCTATCACGTGCTCGGCGGGACACTATCCGCGCTTGATGCCGTGGGGCCGGAAGAACTGCGCATCCCCAAACTGATCGACCGGATCAAATCCGAAAACGTGACCGAAGTGATCCTTGCGCTTGGTGCCACGATCGACGGGCAAACCACCGCGCATTACATCGCGGACCAACTGCCCGGCATCACCGTCACCTCGCTGGCGCAAGGCGTGCCCGTAGGTGGTGAACTCGACTACCTCGACGACGGTACGATCACCGCCGCCTTGAATGCGCGACGCAGCATTTAGCCCGCCATGCCACCCGCGCAGACTTTTGGCGAGAACAACAGACCGCCAACCCATCCCATGCGGCCATCGCCCATATCAATGAACTCCATCCCATCCACGGTGATGTAACCAAAATCAACATTATCACCGGGCAGGATTTCACCAAAAAACGCCGTATCCGGATGCCGCCCCGCTGTCATCAACAGCGCAGGCCCGTCATATCCCAAACACGCGCTTTCATAACCAGTCCGCACCGGCAGATCAGCCAATGCACGGCGTTGATCCACATAATCAACATCAAGCGACTGGCGGGACGTATCCACCGCGCAACTGAATTCCTCTTCGACTTCCCGCACTTGCGCGACGACCAATTCGTCTTCCGCGCTCAGTTTCGGCGAAGACGTGGTGCAATCGCTGTTATCAAAAACAGACTTGCCCAATTCAGACCCGAAACAATACCCAGCACGATCAAAGACCGTGTTGCGGGTCAGCCAAAGTTCGTCGCAAAGCGCGTCAGCGACCGCTGTCACCGGGGTCAAAGTCAAAAATATGGCCGTCAAAAAACGCATCAAAATCTCCTAAATTATCCCATCCAGATTAGGCGATGAACGGATGCAGGCTCAAACAAAAAATCCCGGCGCAAAGGCCGGGATTTCCATACTTTTTTTACGAAGGTGACGCAGACCTTAGCCTTAGCCTTAGTCTTCGTCTTTCTCATCCGCATCATCTGGCAGGTTAAAGAAGCTATCAGCATCGGACACGTCCATATCTGCAGACTTCGTCTCCAGATCGTCTGCATCGTCTTCAGCCAGTGAAAATGTCTCAAGACCGGCAATCGCGCTCGGCATCTTCGGCTCGGCAGGCATCCCAAGGGATTGTTCGGTGCTGACCAACTTGCGGCGCTCGTCATCAGACATCGCGCTGCCTTCTTTGGCGGCTTTGGCGTTGGCTTTCTGAACAGCCATGTCCAACTCGCCCTGCTTACACATGCCCAACGCAACCGGATCAATCGGATCAATGTTGGAAATGTTCCAGTGGGTGCGTTCGCGGATCGCCTGAATGGTTGGCTTTGTTGTGCCGACCAGTTTGGAAATCTGACCATCGGAAAGCTCTGGGTGGAACTTCACCAACCACAAGATCGACGCAGGACGATCCTGACGCTTGGACAGCGGCGTGTAACGTGGACCGCGGCGCTTTTCTTCGCCTTGGGCGGCTTTGTAGAATTTCAACTTCAGCTTATGCAGCGGGTTCGCCTCGGCCTTGTCGATTTCTTCTTGGGTCAGTTGGTTGTTGGCAATCGGGTCAAAACCCTTCACGCCAGTTGCCACATCGCCGTCCGCGATTCCCTGTACTTCCAGCTCGTGAAAGCCACAGAAATCAGCGATCTGCTTGAACGTCATTGTGGTGTTGTCACACAGCCAAACTGCTGTGGCTTTTGCCATAATCGGTTTATCGGACATCAAATGTCTCCTCATCAAAATGACAAGCCTTTCCCGCGCCCTTGAAGGGGCTGACCGCTTGGGCCGGGTTCGCATTGTCGGGGAACTTGAAGCCTATATAAGGATGCCAAGCAATTTAGGGAAGATCAAAATGTGGCGGATGGTTTTAGGGCTTTTGACGTGGGCTGGTATGGCATCGGCACAGGATACTGCTGGCGAATTTGATTACTACGTTTTGTCCCTGTCTTGGTCCGCAAACTGGTGCGCCTATGAAGGCGACGACCGCGATTCCCCGCAATGTGATCCGGCGCGCGATCACGGCTGGGTCCTGCACGGTCTGTGGCCGCAATATGAACGCGGCTATCCCGCCGATTGCCGGACATCATTCCGCCCACCGTCGCGTGGACAAACCGGCGACATGGCCGACATCATGGGAACATCGGGGCTAGCTTGGCACCAGTGGAACAAACATGGGGTCTGCACGGGTCTCGATTCCGAAGATTACTACGCCCTGTCCCGCGTCGCCTACGACAAAGTCACACGGCCCGAAGTCCTACGCAAACTCACCGATCCCGTGACTTTGCCCGCATCCCTGATCGAAGAGGCATTCATCCAGTCGAACCCGACGCTCGAACCCGACCAAATCACAATCACCTGCCGCCAAGGGTACATCCAAGAAGCACGCATCTGCCTCACCCGAGACCTAGAATTCCGCGACTGTGGGGCCGACGTGATCCGCGACTGTACCATGCAAAGCGCGCAATTCGAACCAATGCGGTAATTCCCGCCCACGTTCATCAACGGTGCTTTCAGTCACACAGCTCTGTCAGAACCTCTGCTGCAATTTGGAATGACTTCACCCGTTCTGCGTTATCATGGATCATCCCTGTCACCATGATTTCATCGGGTTGGTAGGTATCAATCAGGCCAGCCAACTGCGTCTTCACGGATGCAGCCGATCCTGTAGCAGAACAGGACAACGCATGTTTCACACCCGCCAGAATTTGACCGGGCACCTGCGCTGTCACATCACGCACCGGATACGGCAGTTTTCCGGGTTTCCCCATATGCAGGTTCGCAAAAGCCAAATACTGCGACGACCGCAGATATTCCGCCTCTGCATCCGTTTGCGCGGCACAAACACCCGCCACCATCATCGCATAAGGCTTTTCCAAATACGCCGATGGCTTAAATGACGACCGGTAAACTTGCAACGCCTGCCCCAACAGATCCGGGGCAAAGTGCGACGCAAAGGCGTAGGGCAATCCCAGATGGGCGGCCAATTGCGCACCATACAGACTAGACCCCAACACCCAGACAGGCACATCTGTCCCTGCGCCTGGAACAGCGCGAACCGATGCATGATCAGGCACGTCACCAAAGTAGCCGATCAATTCCTGCACATCCTGCGGAAAGGTATCATCAGGCGCCATGTGACGGCGTAATGCGCGGGCCGTCGCCATGTCCGTTCCCGGCGCACGACCGACACCCAAATCAATCCTGTCGGGATACAACGTGGCCAGCGTGCCGAATTGTTCGGCAATCACCAAAGGCGCATGATTTGGCAGCATGATACCGCCTGCGCCGACACGTATCGTCTTAGTCGCGCCCGCCACGTGACCAATCACGACCGACGTTGCAGCGCTCGCGATACCTTGCATGTTGTGATGTTCCGCCAGCCAATAGCGATGATATCCCGCAGCTTCTGCCGCTTGGGCCAGCGCGACCGTATTGGCAAGCGCATCTGCGGCCGTTTTGCCTTCGGGGACTGGCGAAAGATCAAGTAACGAAAATGTCTGCATGAGTGTGCTCCTTGTCCGAACACCTAAGCAGCCATCGCGCCCAAACCAAGATCACCAAGGGTCAGGCAGAGACGTTTTTCTGGCTTGGTCCGTGACACCAGTTTGACTGGATCAATTTCCCGCGACGCTGGCGCCTTATAGGCGTGTCACCAATCCCGCCCATCCGGATATTCCGCTGGCCCTTTAATCTCTAGCTTGTTCCCAAAGGGGTCGAAAATATAGAACGAAAGGCCGACACCTCTGGCACCGCCGTGGGTCGCTTCACGGTCGATTTCCACACCATGCGCCGCTAAATGCGCCCGCATGGCGTCGGGCTGAAACGGCGATGTCGCGATGCACAGGTGATCCACATTACGACCGCCCTTTACTGGCGGAACAGCGCTCGCCGCACCTGGATGCGTGGTGTCCCACAGCACGATCAACGCGGACCCTGCCCAAACCTGTTCCATCCCCAACGTCGGATAGGAATACCCCGGAACACAGCCCAAAACGTCCTGATAAAACGCAAGCGCCTTGGGCATGTCATCCACGATGAACACCACATGATCGATCCCGATAAGGCTGAACGGCGGGGGTGTCATGCGACATCCCATGTCGGGCACCACGGCCCGTCGACCAACCGCATATCCTTATTCAGACCTGCAATCTCGGCACGTTCCGCATCGGTTAAGACGATATCACCAGCGGCAAGGTTTTCCGCAATTCGGTCGCGATTGCCCGCCGACGGAATGATGATATGACCCTCTGATAGCAACCACGCCAGCGCAATCTGCGAAGCCGTGGCACCGTGCAGCGCACCAATGCGTTGCAACACAGGATCATCCAGCACGGCACCGCGCGCCAACGGCGAATAGGCGGTCATCGGGATGCCCTTTGACCGACAATCCGACACGATTGGCGTGTTGTGCAGGTAAACATGCAGCTCCACCTGATTGGTGAAAATCGGGCGATCCCCCAGCAAATCCATTGCTTTCGCAATGTAGGGCTTTGTGAAGTTCGACACCCCGATATTGCGACACAAACCGGCGTCATAAACGGCAGCCAGCTGCGCCATGTAATCTGCGATATCGTATTCATCTTTGATCGACGGATAGTGCAGCAACAAAAGATCAACAGGACCAACGCCCAACTTTTCGAGCGACGCATCAACATGCGGCCTGATCTGACCGGGACCAAAGCTTTCCGGGGCGACCTTCGTTGTCACCCACAGATCATCACGGGCAACGCCGTGATCAGCAATCGCACGGCCAACATGTTCTTCGTTCTCGTACCCTTCAGCACAATCCAGATGACGATACCCGACATCAAGCGCTGTCAGGGTCCCGTCATAGGCCGCATCGCCCAAGCGATTCCATGTCCCGTATCCAATGCGCGGTATCGTTTTGAGCATCCGGCTCTCCTCCTCGTTTGGAGAAACGCTAACCCAACTAAAACGATTACGCTAGCGCAAAGATCGCCTAACTTATGCGATCCCCAAGATCCAAACCACGCAGCACATCCGCCGCATCCATTGGCTTTTTACCGGGACGTTGGGCGCGGGTGATGCGCACCGCACCTGTCGCGCAGGCAACGTCAAAACCCTGCAACACTGTGCCCGGTGCAGCATCGCCGTCGATGACCTCTGCGACATGCAGCTTCACACGTTCACCGTCCACATCGCACCACGCCCCCGGAAACGGGGACAGCCCGCAAATGTGGTTCGCGACCTCGGCAGCAGGACGATCCCAATCGACGCGCGCCTCCGCCTTGTCGATCTTAGCGGCATAGGTCACGCCGTCTTCCGGCTGCGTCTCGGGCGTCAGTTCGGGCAACCGATCCAATGCCTCGACCACCAAAGCGGCCCCCATTGCTGACAATCTGTCATGTAGCTGACCCGTTGTTTCAGCTGGCGCAATCGGCGTGGCTTGGCGCAGCAGAACAGGGCCGGTATCCAGCCCTGCTTCCATCTGCATAATGCACACGCCAGTCGCGGCATCCCCAGCCATAATCGCACGGTGGATCGGGGCCGCACCCCGCCAACGCGGCAACAAAGACGCGTGGATATTCAAGCAGCCATGGGTTGGTGTATCCAAAATTACCTGCGGCAGGATCAAACCATAGGCCACGACAACAGCGATATCGGCGTTGTGACTGGCGAAAACTGCTTGGGCATCTTCATTGCGCACAGACACCGGATGGTGGACAGGCAGACCCAGCGCCTCGGCCCGCGCTTGCACGGGCGACGGCCGATCCTTCTTTCCGCGCCCAGCTGGCCGCGGCGGTTGTGAATAGACAGCAACCACATCGTGGCCAGCATCAACCAAAGCATCCAGAACAGGCACCGAAAAATCGGGCGTCCCCATAAAGATCACTCGCATTGGTATCCCTTTCATCTATTCGGAAAACGCATCACCGGCCCGCTTTACGTGCCTTCCGCAGCAACATATCGCGCTTTGTCTTGCTCAGACGGTCAAAATACATCTTGCCGGCCAAGTGGTCGATCTGGTGCTGCACCGACGTGGCCCACAGGCCAACAAAGTCGCGATCTTCCATCTCGCCGTCACGGTTCATGAACCGAACGGTCACGGCACGCGGGCGATTGATCAACGCAGATTGCCCAGGCAAGTTCGGCGACGCCTCAGCATGCGGGCGCAATTCCACCGATGCATGCAGCACCTCTGGGTTCGCCATGCACACGGCTTGGCCGCGTTTTTCGGAAGCATCCACGACCGCGAGCCGCTGCATAATCCCCAACTGCACAGCAGCCAGACCAACACCGGGCATTGCCTCCATCGCGTCGATCATTTCGTCCCAGATCGCACGGGTTTCGTCCGTGATTTCTGTCACATCATCAGCAACCGTGCGGAGCGCCTTGTGCGGCCACATTACAAAAGGTCGTGTCATTGGCGTTTATCCGTAATCAGAATTCCGTTCAGATGATCGATCTCGTGCTGCACACAGGCTGCCGAAAAACCGTCAAAGCTGGCCTCAAGAAACCCGCCATCCACATCACGCCAACGCACAACAACCGACGCGGGGCGCGTCACATTGATCAGATCGCCTGTAATCGACAAACACCCTTCGGCCAATGTCGACATCTCTTCGGACGCCGACACAATTTCAGGGTTCACGAAAATCACCGGCTGCGGATCGGCGTCTTTCCACGTGGCGTCCATCACAAGCAGACGTTGCAGCACACCCACCTGAGGTGCTGCAATCCCACGGCCATTGGCGGCATACATTGTCGCCAACATATCCTCAGCCAAGCCGATCAGCGCGTCGTCAAACACCACAACGTCGGCGGCCACCTGCGACAGCACCGGATCGGGCGCCTGCACAATCGGCATCACCGCCATCAGCCGCGCGCCATTTCGCGTTTCAGTTTTTGCATCTTGCGGGTGATCATCTGGCGCTTGAGCGGCTTCAAATAATCGATGAACAACTTGCCATCGAGATGGTCGATCTCGTGCTGCACGCATGTGGCCCACAGTTCATCGAACTTCTCGTTGCGTTCTTTGCCGTCAACGTCCTGCCATTTCACTTCGACCGCAGCGGGGCGTTCCACTTCGGCGTATTGATGAGGGATCGACAGACATCCTTCGTCGTAGACGCTGCGTTCGTCGCTTTGCCAGACCACTTCTGGGTTGATCAGGACCATCGGTTCGGGCGTGCCGCCTTCTTCCTTGACGCAATCCATCACGATCATTCGCTCGGTAATCCCGATCTGCGGGGCAGCCAGACCAATACCCGGTGCGTGATACATCGTTTCCAGCATATCATCGGCCAGCTTCGCCCGGTCCGTGGAAAAGTCCACAACAGGGGTGCATTTGGCTTTCAGCCGCGGGTCGGGGTGGATCAGGATTTTGCGCAATGTCATGCGCGTCCATCTAGCGTCTCGCCTACCATCCCGCAAGTGTGACCGTTTTCGACTTGCACCCCCTCGCGCGTCAAAGCACGTTACAAAAAAGTCAGTTGCGGAGAGACCAATGAATTTTGACCAGAAAATCGACCGGCGCGGCACCCATTCGGTAAAATGGGATAACATGGAAGCGATTTACGGCGTCTCCCCTGACGATGGCATCTCTATGTGGGTGGCAGATATGGAATTCCAGCCGCCGCAATGCGTGCAGGATGCCATCAAGAAAATGCACGACCACGGCGTTTACGGCTACTACGGCGACGAAGGCCCCTACAAAGACGCGATCTGCTGGTGGATGAAAACACGCCACAACTGGCAGATCGATCCGTCATGGATTTTCACAACCCACGGCTTAGTCAACGGAACGGGGATGTGCGTCGACGCCTACACGAACCCCGGCGATGGTGTGGTTCTGTTCACACCAGTCTACCACGCCTTTGCCCGCGTCATCGCAGCGGCAGGGCGGGAAGTCGTGGAATGTGAACTGGTCAATAACGATGGCCGCTACGAGATGGATTTTGACGCCTACGACGCACAGATGACCGGCAACGAACGGATGCTGATCCTCTGTTCACCGCACAATCCGGGCGGGCGTGTCTGGACGCGCGCCGAACTGGCAGGCGTTGCGGCATTCGCGAAACGGCACCAGTTGATCCTCGTTTCCGACGAAATCCACCACGATCTGACCATGCCCGGCCACACCCATATCCCGACTGCGCATATCGACGGGATCGCAGACCGGCTTGTGACAATGACGGCCACGACCAAGACCTTCAACATCGCAGGCAGCCATTCAGGCAACGTTATCATCGAAGACCCGGATCTGCGGGCGCAATTCGGGAAACGCATGGCGGCCCTCGGCCTGTCACCGAACAGCTTTGGCTTGTTCATGGCAACGGCAGCCTATTCACCCGAAGGGGCCGAATGGGTGGACGCATTGAAAGCATATCTCGACGGTAACCGGCAGATGTTCGACGCGGGCATCAACGCCATTCCGGGGCTCAAATCAATGCCGCTTGATGCGACTTATCTGGCGTGGGTCGACTTTTCCGGCACGGGCATGTCGCGCGAAGAATTCACAGCACGGGTGCAAAACGAAGCCAAAATCGCAGCCAACCACGGCCCCACCTTTGGATCAGGGGGCGACGATTTCTTGCGGTTCAACCTCGGCGCACCACGCGCGCAAATCGAAGAGGCAGTCGCCCGCCTTCAGTCCGCGTTCAGCGATCTTCAGTAACTAGCGCGGTAGCAACGCAATCGGCGCATCCTGCTCGCGGACAAAATCCGCGGGCGGACGGTCTGGGATTGTGTTGACCCATTTGAAATCGAACACACGTTCTTGACCGTCCAATTCGGAATCAATCACCAGACATTGGTACAGGTGACGCGCGCCGTCATAAATTTCGACACGTCCCCGCAAACGCGGCGACGTTTTCGCATCCAAAGCAAAGCCATTGTCCCACAAACGCAGGATACGATAGACGTCGTCACCGTCGTGAACGCAAAGCCGATCGTTGCGCTTCAGCGATTGTTTACGGGCTTGTTCTAGGCCCTCGCGGACCTCTTGCGGAAACATTTGAAACATCGTGCCGATTCCTTGTCTGGAACCTTAGGATGTACTTCTAATTGTAAATATCAAGTGACGACGTCCGCCGCGCTGCAGCGTAAACCCGCCAAATTGTTCAAGATTTTTCTTTGACCTTCGGGCGCAAGACATGCGGTTTCGCTGCATCATACAACGCAGAATCAGGGAACCCGTGATTATCCGACAGCGCAGGACCGACCATAATCAACGCAGTACGCGTGATTTTTGCGGCCCGAACTTTTTCGCGAATATCGGCAAAGGTGCCACGAATGATCAACTGATCCGGCCATGAGGCGCGGTAAATCACGACCACAGGACAGTCCTCACCATAGTAAGGAATCAGCTGGCGTTCGATTTCACGCAGCGCCCTGATGCCCAAATGGATCGCCAATGTTGCTCCCGTACGGGCGAAATTCTCGAGCGTCTCACCCTCCGGCATCCCCGTCGATTTCATCGACATACGGGTCAACACAATCGACTGCGCGATCTCAGGCACCGTCAACTCTGTCCCCAAAGCCGCCGCCGCAGCAGCATAAGCAGGCACGCCTGGAATAATCTCGTAAGAAATCCCGTCTTCTTTCAAACGACGGATCTGTTCCGCAATCGCGCCATACAATGACGGATCACCAGAATGGACACGCGCAACATCTTCACCACGCGCATGCGCCGCCAAAATCTCCGCATGGGTATCATCCAACGTCATCGGAGCGGTGTCCAAGACACGGGCACCTTCCGGCGCACAGTCAACCACCTCAGCAGGCACCAAAGACCCCGCATAAAGACACACAGGACAGGCCCCAATCACGCGCGCAGCTTTCAGCGTCAGCAATTCCGGATCACCCGGACCTGCGCCAATAAAATAAACAGTCATCTCAAAACTCCATACGGGATGGCGGGAGGGGCGTCGTCCAAAGGACGCGCGTCTCTACGCCAAATCCCCATCAATCTTACGGGCATAGCCACGCGGCGTGAACATCCGTGGTCCCGTCCCCAATTGCGCCAATCGCGAATGCGACGACCCAACCAGCACAACGGTCAACATATCCACCTCATCAACTTCCAACTCATCTAAGCGGCGATACCGGACGTGCTCCTCTGGCCGCCCAAGCGACGACGCCAACATGACAGGCGTCTCAGGCGGGCGATGCTGCAACAGGATATCACGCGCCTCAGCCAACAACGTGCGTCTGCGCATCGACACCGGATTATAAAACGCGATCACAAAATCGCCCTCAGCCGCGGCTTTCAACCGCTTCACAATATCCTCACGCGGGGTCAGCAAATCACTCAATGAAATCGCACAGAAATCATGTCCCAGCGGGGCACCAGCCCGTGCAGCAGCGCCCTGCAGAGCCGATACGCCCGGCGAACAGACAACCTCAACACGGTGCGCGGCATCCGAAACACCCATCTGATCCACCGACCGGTCCAACAATTCAAACACCAACGCGCCCATCGCATAAATGCCCGCATCCCCCGAACAGACCAAGGCCACGTTCTTGCCCTTCGCCGCCTGTTCCAACGCAAACCGGCACCGATCCTCTTCGCCGCCCAATGGAAAATCAGACCGTTCCTTGCCCACAGCCAACGGCCCCAGCAAATCGATATACAGCCCGTATCCGACCAATTCCTCAGCCTCAGACACGAGCCTTGAAACCTCAGGTGTACGCCAAGCCGCCTGTCCCGGCCCAATTCCCACAATCGACAACCGGCCACGAGATCGGCCCTTCAAATCAACCAAAGGTACAGCCGCCGTCGCAATCGCACAGGTCGCATTCGCCGTCTTGCGCTTCGGATGGGTCAGCACGGCATCCGCACCACCTTGGGCCAGCGCTGCCGCCTCGGACACACCATGCGTGCCGACTTCGGCAAAAACCACATCCGACGGATTGGCCAGACGCGGGGTCTCAGCATCCAATACATCCGCCTCAAACAACCGCATCGGCGCACCAAGCGATGCGGCAAGATCAATAATCGCAGGCTCATCGCCCTTCAGCGTAATCGTATTCACCGAATGGATCGCCTCAGGCGCTAACCCTGCTTCATCCAAAACCGACTGCACCAATGCAGACAGCTCTTCCGGCGGACAATTCCGTGCGCAGCCCACGCCCAATGTCAAAACCTGCGGCGCAAACTGCAAATGATCGCCGCCCAAATCCGGCAGAGCAGCCGACGTGCAGGACAACCGCGTGCCGTCTTCCGCAAACGGAACCGCATCCAACCATTCAGCACGCACCGACGCATCCTCAGCCAGCAAAGCACCGCCAGCCGACAACATCCCCGCCATCGCATCCTTCGCATCGTCAGGGTTCACCAAACGCCACCCAGCAGGCGGACTATCCAACGCCACGCCCATCGCCACATCACCCGCCGTCGTCACAGCGGCCACTGCGCCCAGCGCGTCAGAAATCTCAGCCGCCAAGCGGTTCGCACCGCGATGTCCGCCCAACAACGGCACCACAACAGCACCATCATCAGACACCGAAATCACCGGCGGCTCTGTCGTCTTATCGGCCACCAGCGGCGCAACACCGCGGATCAAGATCCCCGACGCACAGACGCCCACAATCGGAACCCCAGCAGCAAATAATTCTCGCGTATGGTCCAGCGCATTCGCAAAAAACGCATCCGCCTGGTCCACGCGACCTTCGCGGCCATGCACCTGCGCGTCCAAAACTTTCGCCACGCGATGGGCCACAGCCTCTCCCGAGCGGGAAAGCGCCAAAACAACAGGTTTCACAGCCATGGATCGGCCCCTTTAGTCAGTAATATCATCGAAAAGTACGGTGCCTTTTCAGGGGCATCCGCCAGCGGCAGAACGACCTGCGCAGGCAAGGTGGCACATTCCACGTAAACAGCACCATCCATCAGGCCCAGCGCGTCAATCACACCACGGATCTTCGCCAAATGACGGCCGACCTTCATAATCACAACGCTCTCAGCGCCCGCAATCCGGTCACGCAACTCATCCTCGGGCAGCGGCCCGGGCAACACAGTCAACCGCTCGTTACGCGCCGCCAACGGCATCCGCGCAGACGCGGCACAGGCCGTCACAGACGTCACACCCGGCACAACCTGCACGTCAAACCGGTCGGCGAGACGCGCGAAAATATACATGAACGATCCATAGAAGAACGGATCACCTTCGCACAGGCACACCACATCACGGCCAGCCTCCAAAGCCTCCGCAATCGCGGCGGCACCCGCGTCATATGCATCCTGTGCTGGCTGGCGTTCCACAGACATCGGAACATCAATCACGATCTCAACCGCATCGGGCTTAATCAAATTCGCCGCAATCGACCGTGCAAAACTCTCGCCCCCTGCCAACGTCGGATAAGCGACAACATCAGCCGCTTCAATCAAGCGCGCAGCCCGCAAAGTCATCAAATCCGGCGCACCTGGCCCCAAGCCAACACCGTACAAAGTACCACGGGATGGCGGGAGGGGCGTCGTGCTTGCACGCGCGTCTCCAGTCATCGTTTCACCAAACTTAGCTGGGTCACAGGCATCCCGGGACGCCACCCCGTCAACCGACCCACAGGTTCGGCACGGTGCACCATCAGCTTCACCAAATCACCACCAAAATCACGATGCAGCGCGATCAATTCCGCCTCGCTCTCCAAGGTCACAGCATTCGCCACCAGACGCCCCAACGGACGCAAAGCCGCCCAAGCAGCATCAAACGTTGCACGGCTCAACCCGCCACCAATGAAAATCGCATCAGGTGCTGCTAGCCCGTCCAACGCGGCAGGCACGGACCCGTCCACCAGCTCCAACTTCGGGGTGCCCAGCGCCAGCGCATTCGCCCCCGCCATCGCGCGCCGATCAGCGCGCGGTTCAATCCCGACAGCACGCGCATACCGCGCCGCACGCATCCATTCGATCGCAACGGACCCGCAGCCGCAGCCGATATCCCACAGCAAAGCCCCACGCATTGGCATCAGCTTTGCAACAGTCGCTGCGCGAATTTCCTGTTTGGTCATCGTCCCATCGGACTGAAACAAACTATCCGCCAATCCCGGCACACGCGGCAGCAACGCCGCATCAGGGGCGGCGATACATTCAACAGCGAGCGTGTTAAACGCAGGCACCTCGTGATCCCAGCTTTCGGCCACGCCATCAAAACGCAACTCGTCTTTACCGCCCATCGCAGCCAACACCGTCAGCTTTGACTGTCCAAAGCCACGTTCCGTCAAAAATGCCGCGATCTGCGCGGGCGTTTGCGCCCCTGTCGTCAACACCAACAACCGTGCGTCCGGCTGGATGAAGGCAATCATCTGTTCCACAGGACGCCCATGTACGGTCAACGTCTCAACATCCGGCAACGACCATCCCATACGGGCAGACGCCAGCTGGAATGCGGAAAGTTGCGGGTGATACACGATCTCCGACGGATCAATCGCGCGACCGATACGGGCCCCCACAGAAAACCACAGCGGATCACCCGTGACGAGGATCACAGCACGCTTCCCGCGCAGCCCCTCAATCGTTTCGATCATCGCATCAAAGGGCGTCGGCCACGCGATCCGTTCGGCCTGCACTGCCTCGGCCAGCGCGTGATGCCGCTCGCCGCCAAGGATCACCTCAGCCGCTTCCACAACCGCACGGGTCGCAGGCACAAGACCATCAAGTCCGTCTTCGCCAATCCCCACAACATGCAACCAAGGCGTTGTCGTCATACTTTGTCCTCCGGAAGACCAGCAGCCAGCGCATTGACAGCGGCGGAGGCCATCGCCGATCCACCCTTTCGTCCACGCAGCGCAATGAAATCACAACCACGCGGATCAGCGGCAAGCTCTGCCTTGCTTTCAGCAGCGCCAATAAACCCTACAGGAAACCCGAGGATCACAGCAGGTTTCGGCGCACCCGCATCAATCAACTCAAGCAGATGGAACAGCGCAGTCGGCGCATTGCCAATCGCCACAACAGCCCCGTCCAGATGATCAGCCCACAGTTCAACCGCGGCAGCAGAACGCGTATTCCCGATATCCTTCGCACGATCAGGTACAGACGGATCATTCAACGTCACAATCACGTCGTTATCCGCAGGCAAATAACGACGAATAATCCCCGCACCAACCATTTCGCAGTCACACAACACAGGTTTACCTGCCCGCAATGCCTTATGGCCCCGAACGGCGGCATCAGGCGAAAACGCCAACCGATCCGCAATCTCGACCATGCCGCAGCTATGGATCAACCGCGTGACAACAGGCTGCATCGCAGGGGCAAAGCGATCCAGCTTTGCCTCGCGCCGCACGGTCGCAAAGCTGGCCGCATAAATAGCGCTAGGATCTTTTTCATACGGTCGCACTGGCTGGCCTTCTGATCAGGATTTCGATTTCCGCGCGCTTTCCGGCCCATGCGGATGTTTCGCATGGGGGTATTCTGCGTGGTGGTGATGGTCGTGATCATGGTGATGATGATCGTGGCCATGCCCATGGTCGTGATGATGATGGTGGTGGTGATCCGCCTGAACCAGACGGCACATCCCCGTACAGAACGTATCACACAGCGCACAATCCGCGACATTCGACCCCGGCGCATTTGCCCCTTGGCCCTCAACATGGTGGTGGTGGCTTTCTTGAACCGCGCCCACTTCACCTTCAAACCCGACGACGCCCGTCCGGTACTTGCACAGCACGCAGGTGGGCGGCGGCACCGCAGCAAAAGCAGGATGATCACCACCCGACAATTGTTCGCGTTGTTCAGGCGTAATCTTGCGCACGTCACCGCCGCCGACCTCAAGCACCTGCGTCCGATACTGGCATGTCCCGCAATTGGGCGGCGGGTTGTCACCAACCTGCTCGATGATCCGCTCTGCAAACGTCGCCAGCACCTGCGGATGATCGCCCAGATAACCGGCTTTCACAAAATCAATGTCGGGATATTCGGCGGCAACCTGATCCGTAAATCCGTAAATCCTGTCGATCAAAATGCCGGAGAATAGGAAATACGGAAACACAATCACGCGCTTGTATCCAAGCCGCGTCACATGCTGCAAACACGGCTCCACCAGCGGGAAGGTCACACCGGAAAACCCGACCTCGTGCCAGCCAAAACCCATGCCTTCGGCGACCATGCGGGCAATCTTCGCGACGTTGCCGTTCGCATCCGGATCAGACGCACCACGGCCAATCACGACCAAACAGGTCTCTTCCAACGGCAGATCACCCAGATCGGCATTCGCTTGATCAACAGCTTCGCGAATACGACCAGCGGCAGCCGCGATCATCTTGGGGTCAACGCCCAATTCACGCCCGTAAGACACAGTCATGCCGTGCTTCGCCGCGTAGGTATTCAAAACAGTCGGAATGTCATTCTTTGCATGCATCGCCGCGAACAACATGCCCGGCACGGCCAGCACGCGGTCGCAACCTGCTTCACGCAACTTGTCCAAGCCATCGCGGATCACAGGGTTTGCGAATTCCAGATAGCCGTAGTCGGTCATCCAATCGTCGGGCAACAACGCAGGCAGTTTATCCGCCAAGGTCGCAAATTCATCGACCGCAGATTGGCTGCGCGACCCGTGGCCGCAAATCATGACACCTGTTTTCACGCGGGTTCCCCTTCTTCTTCCAATTCGGGTTCGACCTCTGCGTCGGTCTCTTTCTTGCCCTTTAGGGCCCCGTAAATGCCGGTCAGGATCGCTAGACCAATTGCAGCCCCCGCAATCCAATGGTCGTGACCTGCCAAATCGGCCAAATGCCCCGGATGGGCCTGCACCGATGATCCGGCAATCGCCAAGAGAAGTGTCAAAATGATCCGCATCTGATCCTCCAAGTTCTGCCCTATACGCCAGAAACCCCACGCAACCGCATGAGGGAGGTCCGACGACGTGATCCATGGTCCCCTCTAGGGTCAACCGGACGGATCACCAACCTCTCTGGCCCTTTCGGGCTTCGTCTATTTGGGTGGTATATGGACCAACGGCATGACCCGCAATGGGACAAAACGGCAGTCGTGCGCCGAATGCGACGCGTAGATGTGTGCATCAATGCGCAGAACCTGCGCTTGAACAGGGGTTTGTCGGCAGTCCGACCTCGCCTAAATCAATCACAACACAGTTTTGAAAGGACATCCCCAATGGGACAACTTGTTGACGGCGAATGGCATGACGTTTGGTACGACACAAAGAAATCCGGCGGGGCATTTGTGCGGTCCACCGCAAAGTTTCGCAATTGGATCACCGCAGACGGGTCTGCGGGACCAACAGGCGACGCAGGTTTCAAAGCCGAAAGCGGTCGGTTTCATCTCTATATTTCAAACGCTTGCCCATGGGCGCACCGGACAATGGTGTTTCGCGCCCTGAAAGACTTGACCGACCACATCGATGTTTCCGTTGTCCACCCCGACATGTTGTCTGATGGCTGGACGTTCGAAAAAGACGGGAATGGCGCGACAGGCGACAAACTGTTCGGTCTACCGTTTGCCCGCGACATTTACCTGAAAGCTGACCCGCAAATTTCAGGCCGTGTGACGGTGCCGATCCTGTGGGACAAAAAGCAGAACACAATCGTGTCTAACGAATCGTCCGAAATCATTCGGATGTTCAACAGCGCGTTTAACGACATCACCGGTAACACCGCTGATTTCTGGCCCGAGGCCCAGCGCGACGCGATCGAAGAAATCAACACGCGAATCTATGACACTGTAAACAACGGTGTTTACAAATCCGGCTTCGCGACCACGCAAGACGCTTATGATGCGGCCGTTGGTCCATTGTTCGATAGCCTTGACTGGATCGAAGGCATTTTGGCCGAAAACCGCTACCTGACCGGCGACACAATTACCGAAGCAGACTGGCGGCTTTGGACAACCCTGATCCGGTTCGACATGGTTTATCACCAGCACTTCAAATGTAACCGCAAGCGGATCATCGATTATCCGAATATCTGGGGGTTCACGCGCGAACTATATCAATGGCCGGGCGTGAAAGAGACGGTGAACATGGACCACATCGTGCGTCACTATCACTACAGTCACGAAACGATTAACCCGAACCGGATTATCCCGACCAATCCTGTGATTGATTTTGATGCGCCGCACGGGCGCGGGTGATCAAAAGGCGCTTGCTGCGCGGGCGTCCCGGCTAGCGGAATTGCCATAATGATGAACGATCGCCGCCAAGTCACTTGGCGGCGTTCCTGTTTCAACAAAGGCGCGGGCGTTGGCGCTGTGCGAAAAAATCGATCCATCCGAAAAGAAGGTCGTATCTGTCACAAAAACGACATTTGCGCGTGGTTGATTAAAATTAGCAAAGTCCGCGACGGTCAGCGCACTGCCTTCGCGCAGGACCAGATCAAGCACGATCACGTCGAAGGTCTGCTTTTGGAGAAGAACAAGCGCGTCGTCACCCGTTTCGACGACCGTCACAGTTGCCTGCAATCGTTCCAAGTGGCGGGCCCACAAGGCCCCCAATTCGGTCTTACTTTGTACGATCAATACACGCATGGCACCTTCTCACTAAACTTTGGTTCGAGGAATCGAACGGTTACCACTACAATCATTAACGGCTGCTCAAGCTTTCTGTGCCTAAAATCCTAAGGAATGGTTAACTGCCAATCAGCCTGCGTTCAAAACAGGCACGATCCCGCCAATTCGCTTGCCGAACCGACCAAAATCAGCTTGAAACGCATCAAAATTGTATGAGGCACGTCAAGAATGACAACTTGGATCACGGTTTGCGACACCTGTAAGCGTCCGGAATGGACCGAAGGCGAAGACACAATCACCGACGGAGAACAGCTCGCCAGCCTCGTTGAAGCTGCCGCTGCAGGCGTACCAGACATCAAAACGCGGCGTGTGTCCTGCCTGATGGGCTGCAAACAAGGCTGTAATGTGTCGATCCAAGCCCACGGGAAACTGGCCTACACCTTGGGCGACTTCACACCAGAACAGGACGCTGCCGAAGGTATTGTGACCTACGCGACATCACACGCGGCATCCGAAACAGGCCAAGTGCCCTACCGCACATGGCCGCAAGCGATCAAAGGGCACTTCGTCACGCGCCACCAGCCGATCCCAACCGACGACACCGCAGAATGATTGATGCCCCTGCAAAACGCGACCACGGCGGCGGGCTGGATGCGGCAATTGCCCAGTACGGCGGCACGCGCGCGCGGTGGCTGGACCTATCCACGGGTATAAATCCTGTGCCCTACCCGATCCCGACGTTGTCGCCCGACGCATGGACAGCCCTGCCTGACAGCGGCGCATTTGACCTGATCACAGCGCGCGCACGCGCCTATTGGTCGGTACCAAAAGGGGCAGCCTGTCTCGCAACGGCAGGCGCATCATCGGTCATTGCGCAATTGCCGCGCCTGACAACTGCTGGCCGCGTGAATATCCCTGGCCCGACGTACAATGAACATGCAGCCGCCTTTCAATCCGCGAACTGGTTTGCCGATCCGAACGGGGCAAATGCAACCGTCGCCGTGCATCCCAATAACCCTGACGGGCGGATTTGGCAGGCATCGGACATCATAGGTGACCTACGGATCATCGACGAAAGCTTTGCTGACGTGATCCCCGATCAATCCCTCATCGCAGAGGCCGCCAAACCCGGCACCGTCGTCCTGAAAAGTTTTGGCAAATTCTGGGGGCTCGCGGGGCTGCGTCTTGGTTTCGCCATTGGCGATCCGGCGATCATCACCGCCCTAAAAGAAGCCTTAGGCCCATGGCAGGTGTCCGGCCCAGCCTTGCAAATCGGCGCAGAGGCTTTGGCCGATCCCCAATGGGCGGATGAAACCCGCACCCGCCTGTCCGCAGATGCAAACCGCTTGGACGACTTATTGGAAAGCAAAGGCGCGATCACTCTTGGTGGCACAAGCCTGTTCCGCCTGTACGAAGTCGATGACGCAAAAGCCGCCCAAGCCCAACTTGCGCAATCCAAAATCTGGTCCCGGACATTCCCATACGACAACACATGGCTGCGCCTTGGCTTGCCCGCACCGGATCGGTGGGACCAGCTTGAAGGTGCCTTTTGACCGTTCTTTTCGCGATGATCCTTGATGGGATCTTTGGCGAACCCAAATGGCTGTGGTCGCGCATCCCGCATCCTGCTGTTATCATGGGAAAGGCCGTCGGCCATATCGACACGACATACAACACAGGCGAAAACCGCAAAATCAAAGGCACGATCAGTTTCGCGGCCTTGGTGATTGCCGCGCTGATCCTGGGCATGATCATCGCCGCCATTCCGGGCATTTGGACGGACGTTATTCTTGGGGCGATGCTGATCGCACAGCGATCCCTTGTCGAACATGTGGCTGCCGTCGGCACTGGCCTGCGCATGTCTTTGCAACAAGGCCGTCGTGCTGTGGCCATTATCGTCAGCCGCGATACCCGCGACATGACCACATCAGACGTCACCCGCAGCGCGATCGAAAGCGGGTCCGAGAATTTCAGCGACGGCGTCATCGCTCCGATATTCTGGTTCGCAATTGGCGGCCTTCCGGCCCTTTTAGTATACAAGATCACCAATACCGCCGACAGCATGATCGGGTACAAAACACCTCGCCACCTTCAATTCGGCTGGGCAGCGGCGCGATTTGACGATCTGCTGAACTGGGTGCCCGCCCGACTGACGGCACTGCTGATCTGGGCGACGGATCGCCAAACACCATTTGCCAAAATCGCCGCCGACGCAAAACTGCACAGGTCCCCCAACGCAGGTTGGCCAGAGGCCGCGATGGCCTACAAGCAAAACGTCGTACTGGCTGGCCCACGCAGCTACGACGGCAAACTAACGCTATTCCCCTATGTCAACGAGGCGGGCAAACACACCCTCGGCCCCGACGACATCGCCCAAACCACGCAAACGCTGTGGGCGGCGTGGTGGATGACGCTCGCCATCGCGCTGTTTGTCGCCATCATCTAATCACAACCGTTGCGCGCAGTGGCACGGCTGTTACCTTTCGCAAAACCTAACTGACAGGAACCGCCATGCGCCGTCTCGCTTTCGCTCTATCCATGCTCGCCAGTCCCGCTGTGGCGCAAACTTGCGGCGGCCCGCTTCCCGCGTTTCTCGCAGGCGTCAAAGCCGAAGCCGTCGCGAACGGGTTGTCCCCCACCGCCGCTGATCGCGTGTTAAACGGGGCGCAAATTGATCAACGTGTGCTGAACGCGGATCGGTCCCAAGGCGTGTTTCAAAAAGACTTCATCGCGTTTTCCCGCGCTCTGATCAGCCAAAACCGGATCGACAATGGTGTTGAAGCAGCGCGACGGAACGCCGTCACCTTTGACCGGATCGAAGCGCAATTCGGCATCCCCCGCGAAGTCATTCTGGCCTTTTGGGCCTTTGAAACCGACTACGGCAGTTTCCAAGGTGATTTTAACACACGCAACGCGCTGGTCACGTTGGCGCATGATTGCCGTCGCCCCGAACTGTTCCGCCCGCAGTTAATCGCAGCGATTGAATTGAACGAACGCGGCAACTTTAACCCCGACACAACAACAGGCGCATGGGCAGGTGAAATCGGCCAAGTCCAAATGCTGCCCGGCGATATTATCGAAAGCGGATTGGACGGCGACGGGGACGGCAAGATTGATCTGAAAGGATCAGCCGCAGATGCCTTGATGTCCGGCGCAAATGTATTGTCCGGTTTGGGATGGAAACCGAACCAACCATGGTTGCAAGAAATCCGCGTGCCGGACACCTTGGATTGGGCACAAACCGGTCTGAAACACCCCAAAACCGTTGCCGAATGGAACGCACTTGGTGTGACGTCCCGCGACGGGACTGCACCCACGAACCTGACGGCCCGCGTTGTTCTGCCAATGGGGCGCAACGGGCCAGCGTTCTTCGCCTATGACAACTTCGACGTCTATTTCGAATGGAACCAAAGCTTCGTTTACGTCACCACCGCCGCCTATTTCGCGACACGGCTCGCAGGTGGTCCGGTCTACGATGCAGGCAACCCGACACCGGGCCTGTCGGGCGATCAAATGCAAGCGCTACAAAGCAAACTTGCGGCACGCGGGCACGACGTAGGCGGCATCGACGGCATCCTCGGCGCGAAAACTCGCGATGCGATCCAAGTGGAACAACGACGGCTGGGCCTACCCGCGGACGCATGGCCAACCACTGGGCTTTTGAACGCACTATGAAACGGTTTTTCAAAGCATTCGCTGTTCTCATTCTTATCGCAATTGCTGCGTTCTTCTATTTCGCGCCGTCTTATGTCGCCGCCGAACGCAACGCCGTGCGACCACACGCGCCCTACCCGATCAGCGATCAAGCACAGGCGCTTCACGACAGTCTGATCATCGGCGATTGGCACGCAGACGCGCTGCTTTGGGACCGCAATCTGCTCAAGCGCAGCGACATCGGACACGTCGACATCCCGCGTCTGCTAGAAGGCAATGTCGCCATCCAGATGTTCACTGCCGTCACGAAAAGTCCGGCAGGCCAAAACATCCATGAAAATTCGGCCGACGCCACGGACAACATCACACTGTTGGCAATCGGACAGCTTTGGCCGCCCCGCACATGGAACAGCCTGTTGGAACGAGCGCTTTACCAAGCCGAAAAACTGCACCACTTCGCGGAAAAAAGCGAACATTTGCGTGTCATCGAAACGCAATCCGACCTCGAACAACTCCTCGCGGATCGGGCTGCGGGTCAAAACGTCATCGGCGGTCTTCTTGGCATCGAAGGTGCGCATCCGCTCGAAGGTGATATCGCAAACCTCGCAAAACTCACCGACGCGGGCCACCGCATGATCGCGCTGCAACATTTCTTCGACAACGCACTCGGCGGATCGCTGCACGGCGAAAACAACGCTGGGCTCACCGATTTTGGCCGCAAAGTTGTGACGCAAGTCGAACAACGCAACCTGATCCTCGATCTGGCCCATTCGTCGCCCCAAGTCGCACGCGATGTGCTTGCGATCACGGACATGCCCATCGTGGTCAGCCACACCGGCATTTTTGGGGCCTGCCCAAGCGAACGCAACTACGACGACGCACTGATGCAAGATATCGCAGCCAAAGGCGGCGTCATCGCCATTGGCTATTGGCGCACGGCGGTCTGTGACGACAGTCCAGCGGGCATCGCACGCAGCATTCAGGCAGCGATTGATCTAGTCGGCGAAAACCACGTCAGCCTCGGGTCAGATTTCGACGGGTCGGTCACAACATCGCTCGACACATCTGAACTGGCGGCCATCACACAGGCGCTTGTCGACATCGGGACTCCCGAAACGCAAATTCGCAAAGTCATGGGTGAAAACATGCTGCGGGTGCTACGGGCAAGGCTGCCAAACTAACGCGATAGTCAAAACTCCACACAACAACTCCACGCTGTGGTCAAAATCCTGACACAGGCCTCGTTCACCCTTTAGGACAATTATTCCTAACGAGTATTCGAGCAAATCCAATGATAGCACTCCGCGCAATTCCGTTTTCGTTCAACATCCTGTGGCAATACATCATCGTCTTTCCGATCATGGTGTGCGGACTTATCGGGCTGACTTTACTCGCATTCATTGTCACTTTTGACATCTACATTTTGTACGCCCGTAACGGGATGGGCGACTTTCGCGGCACCTTTGCATTGATTGCTACGTCCGCGCTATTCGCGATCTTGCTGTCTGCGATCTACTCTTTTCCTATGCTGATCGGACTACGACTTGGATTAACCACAAGAGGCCATAAGCCTGCGGTTAATTTTTGGAAACTGATCCTTCCAGCAGCAGGCTACGGATTGCTGGTTGGGTTTGCGACTACGCTAATCGCAATGATTGCTGCTTTCTTTTACCTGAGATCGGTTTCGCTCAGCGTTAACGACATCGTTGTTCTGCTGGAAAATGCGACACTCGACTACGTCCTGACTAAAGTTGTGACTGACATCCCGATGATGGTGAAGCTCAGTACAGTGTCATGGTTGGGCTTTACGGCATTCTACACGGCTTTGCTTGTGCCGCTGGCCTCTGTCGCGATTGGTCGTGACCCCAGCGGTAACCCCCACACACCGCTCGCAGGCTTCGGTGCAGGGTTCGTGCCACTTCTGGAGCTTGTGATTATCGTTTATCTGATGTCCGAACTTAGCCTGCCTGCTCTTGAAAGCTTCGCAGCTCTGATCGGGCAAGGTGATCGCTTATCCGGAACTTTGACAATTATCGATTTGATGGCAGATGAAAAAATTCCGTTCCAATGGTCGCGCGATATCGGAATTGTACTGGGCCTCAGTTTGGTATTTTGGCTCTGGACGATCAGTTTGCTTAGCGCGGGCGCCACGCTTGTCTACATCGACCGTTTTGACAAACACAAAGCCGAACGTGCGGAAAAGATGAAGGTCGAACGCCTCGCACCAGAAGAAGCCCGCGCTTTGTGGAAACAACGTATGCCAGGCCACGCACCAACATAACGGGACGGCGGGTGGGGCGTCGTGCTTGCACGCGCGTCTCCCAGCCGTTTAAGCAACCATCGCCTCGGCCTTCTTCAGGTCTACGGACACAAGCTGCGACACACCCTGCTCGCCCATCGTCACACCGAACAGCCGATCCATGCGCGACATCGTCACCGCGTGGTGTGTGATGATCAAGAACCGCGTATCTGTGCGGCGTGTCATCTCATCCAACATGTCACAGAACCGGTTCACGTTCGCATCATCCAACGGCGCATCCACCTCGTCGAGCACACAGATCGGCGCAGGATTCGCGAGGAACACCGCAAAGATCAGCGCCATCGCGGTCAGGGTCTGTTCCCCACCCGACAACAGCGACAGTGTCGACAGCTTCTTGCCCGGCGGCTGGCACAAAATCTCAAGCCCCGCATCCAACGGATCATCCGATTCCACCAGTTCGAGCCGCGCCTCACCACCCCCAAACAGATGCGTAAACAACAAACCGAAGTTTTCATTCACCTGTTCAAACGCCGTCAGCAGCCGTTCACGACCTTCCTTGTTCAGCGATGCAATCCCCGTGCGCAGCGTCGCAATTGCACCTTCAAGATCGGACTTTTCGTTGACCAACAGGTCATGCTCTTCCTGCACTTCCTTCGCGTCTTCTTCGGCCCGCAGGTTCACAGCGCCCAACGCATCACGTTGGCGTTTATACTGGTTCACCTGACCTTCGATCACATCAACCGCAGGCATACTGCCCACATCAACGGCCAACCGTTCCAGCAATTCGGCGGGTGACATGTCTTGCGCTTCCAAAATCCGTTCTTCGGCATAAGCCACGGTTTCTTTCGCCGCATCTGACCGCGCCTCGGACCGCGCGCGTGCTTCGCGTGCCTCGGATGCCGTGCGTTCCGCATCCCGCTCTGCCACCGCCGCATTGCGCAGCGCAGTTTCTGCCGTGACCAATACATCAGACGCCGCCGCACGCCGCCCTTCGGCCTCGTCCACCGCATCCGCCAATTCGGCGCGTTTTTCTGCAATCTCTTCGGGTGCCGCTGCTGCCTCTGCCAGTTCCGCTTCGGACGCGGCACGGCGATCCGCCAATTCCGACGTCCGCTTGTTCGCCGTCTCTAGCCGGTATTTCCAGCCAGAGATTTCCTTCGTGATTTCCTGCGACCGCTTCAACCGCGCATCACCCTCACGGCGTAATTCGTCATAGGCTGACCGGCGGGTCATCATCATGATCCGTGCGGCTTCCACGGTCATCTTGATATCTTCAACGCGCCCACGGGCTTCATCCAGATCCTCAAGCCCCTTTGCCGCCGCTTCCGCCTCGGCCAGAGCTTTGCGCGCGATCATCGCCTCTTCGACATAGCGCTTCATCGCAAGGTTGGACGCTTCCAATTTCCCGCTCGCAAGATCGCGATCCGCCTCAGCACGGGATGCCGCCCTATTTGCCTCAGCCACCAAACGGTCCGCATCACGCCGTGCCGTCCGCGCGGTCTGATCCGCCGCCGTCAAATCCGCCAAACGACGCGTCAAAATTTCATGCGCCTGTGCGGCACCCGTGGCCTTCGCCGCGACCTCTTCCAGATCGCGCTTCAGCTCAACCAACCGGTTCAACTGCTGCAACCGCAATGCAGCCGCAGACGGGGCATCCTCGGACGCAGCCCTAAACCCGTCCCAACGCCAAACATCGCCCTCAACAGACACAAGCCGCTGCCCCGGTTTCAAAACCGCCTGCAACTGCGCGCCTTCTTCCTGCTTCACCAGCCCCACTTGGGACATCCGGCGCTCCAGAACCTCAGGCACGTCAACAAATTCGGTCAACGGTTTCACCGAATCCGGCAACGCCTGCACCGACAAATACGCAGGCAAATTCGCCCAACCCGACGCCGCATCAGGCGAAATCGCAGGGGCCCGCAAATCATCGGCCAAAGCCGCACCCAGCGCTTTTTCATACCCCGATTGGACGGTTAGCAGATCAAGCACCTGCCCCCCCTCAGCCGTATCGCGTTCTACCAATTTCGCCAGCGCATTAACCTCAGCACGCAGCGCATTCGCCTCGCCTTCAGCCTCTGACCGCTGGGACCGCGCATCGCTTTCCATCGTCTGGCATTCAGCACGGGCGGCTTCGGTCTCTACCAATGTCTCATCTGCATTCGCAGCCGTCATCACCGCCTGCTCTTCCGCAGCTTCGGCCATCTCGAAATCCGCTTCGGCCTTTTCCAAGGCCTGCGTCGCCGCCTCCATCGCCTCTTTCGCGCGGGCCGCTTCCGTTTCGTTCTTTTCCAACGTCGTGCGGCTATCGTCCAACAGACGTTTCGCGGACTGGTGACGGGCCGCCAAACGCGCCACATCTTCCGTCAATGTCTGCAGATCATCTTCACGCTCTTGCAACTTTGCGGCCCCTTCACGGGCACCGTCATTCGCTTCCTCAAGCGCATCCTCATGACCGACACCGGCCTTCGCGATCTCGGCGGCTTCCCATTCCAGCCGCTCAATCGTCTCGCCCGCATCGCGGTTCAAGCCGCCTTCGCGTTCCATATCCTTGGTCAGCTGTTCAATACGGGATTCGAGCTTCGCAATCGTTTCAACCGCGCGGCTTTCCTGCTCAGACAAGGTATCGCGCTGCACCATCAACCGCTGGAGAACAGCCGCCGCAATCGCTTCTTCTTCACGCAACGCAGGCAATGCTTCTTCGGCCAATTGGCGTGCAGTCGTGGCCTGTAACGCCTCTTTTTCCGCAGCGGCCGCAGCAACCGTGCGTTCACGCAACTGACCAGCCGCCGCGATCAAACCCTCATCCGCCTCGCGCCAACGCCGATACAGCAACATGCCTTCAGCCTGACGCAACGCATCGCCAATTTCGCGATAACGGGCCGCTTGGCGCGCCTGCCGCGCAAGCTGCGACAGTTGCGACGCCAACTGCTCAACCACATCATCAACGCGCACGAGGTTTGTCTCTGCGCCCTTCAGCTTCAGTTCCGCCTCATGGCGGCGCTGATACAGCCCCGAAATCCCGGCCGCTTCTTCCAAAATCCGACGACGGGCTTTCGGTTTCGCATTGATCAGTTCCGAAATCTGACCCTGACGGACCAAGGCAGGGGAATGCGCACCCGTTGATGCATCCGCAAACAACATCTGCACATCACGCGCGCGGACATCCTTTGTGCTGACCTTATACGCAGACCCCGCATCGCGCGTGATCCGGCGCACAACTTCCAGATTGTCCGAATCGTTGAACGCAGCGGGCGCAAGGCGATCAAAGTTATCAATCTGCAACGACACTTCGGCAAAGTTCCTTGCAGGCCGCGTCGCGGTCCCTGCAAAAATCACGTCTTCCATCCCGCCGCCGCGCATCGCCTTGGCGCGATTCTCGCCCATGACCCAGCGCAAAGCCTCAAGAAGGTTGGATTTTCCACATCCATTCGGGCCCACAACGCCAGTCAGCCCATCCGCGATAATCAAATCAGTCGGATCGACAAAGCTTTTAAAGCCATTCAAGCGAAGCTTACTAAAACGCACAGATACAGGGCCTACAGTGATTCTAACGGTCCGAAACCATCGCCCGTGACAGCGGACAAAGTCAACAAATCCACCCCGCATATGGCCAAATCCAGCCACTTATCCACAAGATATTGCGCAAATCGGCCTTTCGCCTGCTGAACACACCGCCCGCCAGAGACATCCAATTTTTCTGGATAAATCGTGACCCAGCCACTGCTGACGCCGCATCACAGACAAATCGCGTCGGTTTCATCCTTGACCCGCAGCCCCGCACAGCGCACAAAACACAGGCATGGTTCCCCGCACGGTGCAAAGCATCAGGGGATCAAACGGGAATGTGGACAGGGCCGATCCCAATTCGGAGGCCCAAAACCACAGCCGCCCCCGCGACTGTATGCGGAGAGTGCTTTGTTAAGACGCCACTGGGAAACCGGGAAGGCAACAAAGTGCATCGACCCGCAAGCCAGGAGACCGGCCTTGCATGACGAAAACCCAATCCCCGTCGGGTGTGACGGGACAAGGAGAAAAGACATGAAGACCGAAGCACGCGCAATCGCCGCTCCACAGACTAAATCCGTATCCTCGACATTGTCGTTGTTTGCCGCCGCATTTATCGGCCTTGGCATCATCGCTGTCGCTGGCCACGTACAGGCATCCACATTGCATGACGCAGCACACGACGTGCGTCACGCAACTGGCTTTCCCTGCCACTAAACACACCACACATCATGTTTAGCAAAGTTGTCGTCAGCGCATTGATCGCTGGCTTTGGGGCAGGCTTGTTCGCAGCCGTGCTCCAATTCGCATTCGTGCAGCCTATTCTGCTGCACGCTGAACTATTTGAAACTGGGGTTTTGACCCATTTTGGTGCTGATCCGTCCGCGGCCCATGTCGCACACGAGGGCGGCATCGACATCATGCGTGATGGTCTCAGCATCATGTTCTCTGCACTGATCTACGTGGGCTACGCGCTTATGCTCCTCGCGCTGATGGTCTTCGCCGAAGAACGCGGTCAACCCATCACTGCACGCACGGGCCTGATCTGGGGCATCGCGGGCTGGATCGCCGTACAAATGGCCCCCGCCTTCGGCCTAGCACCAGAACTGCCCGGCATGAACGCCGCTGATGTCGACGCCCGCCAAATCTGGTGGTTCGCCACGGTTGCCGCGACGGGCCTTGGCCTGTGGTTTATCGCGTTTGGGCGCAATTGGGCGATGTGGGGCGTTGCCATCATCCTGCTAGCTGCACCGCATATCATCGGCGCACCCATGCCCGACACGCTGACCGGACCGGCCCCACCTGAACTGGGCGCCGAATTCGCAGCACGCGCCATCGGCACAGGGCTTGCTGTCTGGGCATTGCTCGGTCTGCTACTCGGTGCTGTCTGGTCCAAAAACCTAGGGGAGGCGTGATGCGTCTGCTCCTCCTCTTCATCATCGGCCTCACCTTCGGCTTTGGCGGCGGGTTTCTTGTGGGTGGCGGCATGGGCCCGTCATCACATGACCACGCAGGTCACGGCGACATGGACCACGACATGTCCGACCTTCTGGAATGGGAAGGCACAGCACCCGACCTGTCCATCATGCTGATGCCGGACATGGGCGACGCGGCAAACCTGCATATCATGGCGGACGGTTTCACCTTCACGCCAGAAACGGTCAACACGGACCCGACCCAAGGCACGGGCCACGCCCACATCTACATCGACGGGGTGAAACTGGCGCGGACCTACAGCAACTGGTTCCACATCGATCATATCGAGACAGGCCAAGTGATCCGCGTCACCCTCAACGCCGATAATCACGCCGAATGGGGCAAAGACGGGCAACCGCTGGCCGTCGAGATCACAGCCCCATGACCTACAGTGCTGGCACCCGCGTCTTCAAACAAAACCGGAGCCGTCCGGCAGGCCGGGCGTCAACCACCCATCCATCATCTGTGTCATCATACAACCGCGCAAACGCCACCGCATCGTCCACATCCGCGTCGGTCAATCCAGCAAACACATACGTGGCCTTCCCATCCGCTTGGACGGCCATCGACACGGGCTCTGCACAAGCCGACAGGCATTCGTGCATCACAACTTCCCAACCTGTCGCCCGCCCGCGCAACGCATCTGCAAGCGCCACACCTGGTCCGTCACAGGTTTTACAAATCACAAGTCGCTTGGTCATAATGATCCCATACCAAGCCACCCAGACATTGGACATACATCATGGCAGCTAAAATTCCCGCCACCGTCGTCACCGGCTTCCTCGGGGCCGGTAAAACCACGCTCATCCGGCACATGCTGCAAAACGCAGAAGGCAAACGGATCGCGCTGATCATCAACGAATTCGGCGATCTCGGCGTTGATGGCGACATCCTCAAAGGGTGCGGCGATGAGGTCTGCACAGAAGACGATATCGTGGAATTGTCCAACGGCTGCATCTGCTGTACCGTGGCGGATGATTTCATCCCGACGATGGAACAGCTTCTGGCCCGCGATCCAAAGCCGGACCACATCGTGATCGAAACCTCGGGCCTTGCCCTGCCGCAACCACTTGTCCGCGCCTTCAACTGGCCCGGCATTTCCACCAAAGTCACCGTCGATGGCGTAGTCACCGTCGTGGACGGGCGCGCTGTCACCGACGGCCAATTCGCACACAACATCGCGGCAGTCGACGCGCAACGGGCGCAAGATGAAAACCTCGACCACGAAACACCGCTGTCCGAATTGTTCGAAGACCAGATCGCCTGCGCGGACATGATCGTCGTGAACAAGGCAGACCTGCTGTCCGACGACGAGGTCACAACGCTCACCACCAAACTCAAAACCGATAGCCGCGCTGGCGTGCAGGTGGTCAAGGCCGCGATGGGCGCCCTGCCCGTCGACGTGCTGCTCGGCCAAGGCGTCGGATCAGAGGCCGACCTCGAAGCCCGCCACGAAGTCCATCACCATCATCACCACCATGATGATGACCACCACGACGACGATCATGATCACCACCACCATGACCACGATCACGACGACTTCGAGAGCTTCATCGTCACACGCGGCGAAATCGCTGATGCGGCAGCCTTCGCTGCGCAAGTCACCGACACAATCCGTGCGCACAACATCCTGCGCCTCAAAGGCTTCGTCGCTGTCACAGGCAAACCCATGCGGCAAACGCTGCAGGCAGTTGGTCCGCGGGTCGATACCTACTTCGACCAACCCTTCGGCGACGCACCACGCGAAACACGTCTCGTTGTCATCGGCGAAGCTGGACTTGACCAAGCAGCCATCACAAAAGCGCTGACAGCATGATCATCGTGGCGGAAACAGACCCGCGTGAACCCGCAACCACAGCGCTGCTCAAAGCAAGCCACGCGCTAATGGCATCCCTGTTTCCGCCAGAAGATAACTTCTACCTCGACGTCGATGACCTCGTGTCACCAGACATCAAATTCTACACGGCACGCGAAAACGGCACGGTTCTGGGCACAGGCGCAATCGCGCTGAAACCCGACTATGCAGAGGTAAAATCAATGTTCGTGTCCGAAGACGCACGCGGCAAAGGCGTGGCAGGGGCAATCCTGCGCCAACTCGAAGACACAGCGCGGGACGCGGGTGCTACAATGATGAAATTGGAAACCGGCGACGTCTTACACGCAGCCCACAAACTCTACGAATCCCACGGTTTCAAACGCTGCGATGCGTTCCCGCCCTACAATGCGGCAGGTTCTTCCATCTTCATGGAAAAACCCCTGACATGACGCGCCGCCGTTTCCCCTCTTTTGGCCTCAAATATCCCGGGGGTTTGGGGGCTGGCCCCCAATGATCATCACGTTCAAGGGTCGCCGCCCAATATCACTTGGCTTTCTTCGCCTCTGCCGCAGCTTTCATCCGCGCCAGCAATTCCGCTTTTGTTTCACACGCGCCAAACGGCTTTTTGCCGGACCCGTGCGCGTTGTGTTCACTATGACGCGGTTGGTTTTTACCCTTCTTGGGGGCACCCGCAGCTTTATAATCCATAATCCAAACCTCTCATTTGAGGCGCACCTAACACGAGGTCCAACCAGATGCACCTGCTAGCCGCCACCCCCGGTGCAATCGACGACGGACAAGAACCTGTCGACCTCGGGCAAACCCCTGCGGACGTCATCGTGATATCTGCGGCGGACACAGAACTGGCAGCCTTGTCTGAGGCGCGTGCCGAAATGGACACCCCACCGTCCCTGCGGCTCGCCAATATGATGCACCTTCAGCATCCGATGTCTGTCGACCTGCACCTCGACAATTGCGCAACCAAATCGCGGCTCGTGATCGCGCGTGTTCTGGGCGGTGCGGGTTATTGGAAATACGGTCTTGTGCAGTATGCCGCACGCCTGCGCGAAGCAGGCGTCACTTTCGTGGCCCTACCCGGTGACGACAAGCCGGACCAAGAACTGCGTGATCTCAGCACATGCGCAAATGACGACTATGACGCGCTCTGGTCCTATTTGGTCGAAGGCGGACCACAGAACAGCACGAACTTCCTCAGCTATGCGCAGGCCATCATTGATGGCGGGACCAAACCGCAGGCCGCGTCCCCGCTGTTACGCGCTGGCGTTTACTGGCCTGGAACCGGCATTTCGTCGGTCGCGGCGGTGCACGCATTGTGCACGCCTTGTGCACGCGTTGTGCCAATCATTTTTTACCGTGCTCTGGTGCAGGGCGGTGGGCTCAATCCGATCAACAGATTGGTGAAATCCCTGCTACGAGCGGGGCTTCAACCAATGCCGGTTTTCGTGGCGTCACTGAAAGATCCACTGTCCGTGGCAACGCTCGACCAGATTTTTCAAGACGCACCACCATCGGTGATATTGAACTGCACAGCCTTCGCCGTCGGGTCGCCGCATGATGGCGACGATAGCCCGCAAAACCCTTTAACCATGGGCTCTGCGAACAACGCACCGGTGTTCCAAGTCATCCTGTCCAGCGCTTCCGAAGATGCATGGGCGGACAGCCCTCAAGGCCTGTCCGCACGCGACATCGCAATGAACGTGGCCCTGCCCGAAGTCGACGGCCGCGTGCTGTCCCGCGCGGTCAGCTTCAAAGGCGAAGCCTTCTTCGACGAAGCCACCGAATGCCCGATTGCCACCTATCAAGCACGCGGCGACAGAATTGATTTCGTCACCCAGCTTACCGCGAACTGGGCGAAGCTCCGGGAAACGCCCGCGCAGGACAAAAAGACCGCCCTCATTCTTGCCAATTATCCGAACAAAGACGGACGGTTAGCAAACGGCGTAGGCCTAGATACACCCGCCGCGACAATCCACTCGCTCAGGCTTTTAAAAGACGCAGGACAAAAAATCGACGCACCAAGTGACGCCAAATCTCTGATGGATCAGATCATGGCAGGGCCGACAAACTGGCTCACAGATCGGGCAGATACCGACGGCGGATCGTACCTGCCGCTTGATGTCTATGAACAGCACTTCAACGCGCTCCCTTGGGACGTCAAACAACAGATCACAGACAGATGGGGGTCGCCCGATGCCGATCCCTTCATCAGCGAAAAGACGGATGCGCAATCCGCGGGTTTCAAACTCAGCATCCATCACTTTGGAAATGCCGTCGTGGCCCTGCAACCGGCACGTGGATACAACATCGACCCGACGGAAACCTACCATTCCCCGGACCTCGTACCGCCGCACAACTACCTCGCTTTCTACTTCTACCTGCGGCACCACTGGGGCGCTGACGCCCTTATTCACATGGGTAAACACGGCAACCTCGAATGGTTGCCGGGCAAAGCGGTGGCGCTGTCGGAAACCTGCTGGCCCGAAGCCGTCTTTGGCCCAACGCCCCACATCTACCCGTTCATCGTCAACGATCCGGGCGAAGGGACGCAAGCCAAACGACGGACATCAGCGGTGATCATCGATCACCTGACGCCACCGCTGACGCGGGCGGAAAGCTACGGCCCGCTGCGTGATCTCGAAGCGCTGGTAGACGAATATTATGAGGCTGCAGGCGTAGACCCACGTCGCATCGATCACCTGCGCCGCGAGATCCTATCGCTTTCAGAAGTCAGCGGATTGTCCAAAGATGCAGCCTTCACCGGTGACCAAGACGGCGATCTGGCAAAGCTTGACGCCTACCTCTGTGAATTGAAAGAAGCGCAAATTCGGGACGGGCTGCATATCTTCGGACAATCACCCACCGATGATCTTGCACGTGATCTGACAATCGCCTTGGCACGCGTACCGCGCGGTGATGGGAAAGATGGGAATGCCTCACTGTTGCGTGCGATCGCGTCAGACCTCGAACTTACAATCGACCCGCTTGATTGCGATCTGGCGGCACCCGCACTTGAAAAAACTGAACTACTTGAACGGCTTACATCTGACACATGGCGGACAAACGGCGATACGGTCGAACGCCTTGAAATTCTGTCTCAGCACCTCCTGCGGGACGGGGGGTGGGGCGATGTGGGCGTAGTCCCACGAGCGTCACAACCCGTCCTCGACGAAATTGCCGCGAATATTACGCCCAAAGTCACGCAATGTGGCCCGGCAGAGTCGGCGGCGCTCCTCACCGCCCTTGCAGGGCACTTCGTCACACCGGGCCCGTCCGGCGCGCCCACCCGCGGACGGCTTGATACGCTGCCAACGGGGCGCAATTTCTACAGCGTCGATAGCCGGGCCGTGCCCACACCGACGGCTTGGGCGCTCGGGTGGAAATCGGCAAACCTGCTCATCGAAAAGCATCTGCAAGACCACGGCGACTGGCCCCGCACCATGCTTCTGACCGCATGGGGCACCGCCAACATGCGCACGGGCGGCGATGACATCGCACAGGCGCTTGCACTCATGGGTGTCAAACCAAAATGGGACAGTGCCAACCGTCGTGTCACCGGTTTCGAAATCCTTCCACAAGGCGTGCTTGGCCGCCCGCGCGTCGACGTGACCCTGCGCATTTCCGGTTTCTTCCGCGATGCGTTTCCCCAACTGATCGCCCTTGTCGATTCTGCCGCCAAAGCCGTCCAAGAGCTTGATGAGCCGGCTGATCTCAACCCTGCCGCCGCACGTGCCCAAAAGGGCGAAGACACCGCCCGTGTTTTCGGATCAAAACCGGGCGCATATGGCGCCGGCCTGCAAGCCATGATCGACGAACGCCTTTGGGCCGACAAATCCGACCTTGGCGAGGCCTACCTGACATGGGGATCGTACGCTTATGGCGCAGGCAATGATGGCGCAGAAAAGCGGGCTGCATTTGAACAGCGCCTGACCCAGACCGAAGCCGTCGTGCAAAACCAAGACAACCGCGAACACGATATCCTCGACAGTGACGATTATTATCAGTTCGAAGGCGGGGCTGCTGCTGCCATCAGCACGTTGCAAGGCCAGGATCGACCCATCTACCACAACGACCATTCCCGCCCCGAACGCCCGGTTATTCGTACGCTCGAAGATGAAATCGGTCGCGTTGTGCGGTCCCGCGTAGTGAACCCCAAATGGATCAACGGGGTCATGCGGCACGGCTACAAAGGCGCGTTTGAGATGGCCGCGACCGTGGATTACCTATTCGCCTTCGCGGCAACGACCGGTGCCGTTCGCAATCACCATTTCGATCTTGTCGAGAACGCATTTTTGGAAGACGACACCGTCCGAGACTTCATCAACGAACACAACGCGCCCGCATTGATCGAAATTGCACAAAGGCTGCAAGAAGCGATTGATCGCGATTTTTGGCAGCCGCGATCCAATTCGGCGGCGGCACGCATTCAAGAAATCATCGCCGCGGTTCCGTAACCGTTACGCCATGTTGTGTTGCTGTAGCTGCATCTCGAGCACCGCGTTCTTGATCCATGTGCGGACGGCAGCCAACCGCTGGCTCAACCGGCGGGTTTCGTGGATGACGCTCCAGACTTCGCGGTGAACCGGTGATGTATCCGGCATGGTTTCCAGTTGGCCGCCTTCGCGCATGATCACCGATGGGCCCACCGTGGCGTGGCCCGTTGCTATCGCGGCTTCACGGGCTGCGGCATATGACGACACGCGCAAGATCGGAGGCTTTCCGAAGTGCCCAACCCCGCGTCGCATGTCCGGCGTCCAATCCAGGTCTTCTTGAAGACCGATCCATTCTTTTGGCTTTGTTCCGCGTAACTGGACCAAATCAAAAGAGATGTCCGCAATTTTGCTGGTAATGAGATGGCCCTCTGTCGGCCGACCAAAACGCAATGCGATGTCTGCTTCGCCATACGCCAAAGACAACCGCCGATCCGCAGCAACAAGCGACAATTTCGTATCAGGAAAGCAATTCATTCCGCTTTCAATTTTTGGGGACAGATAATGGGTCAACAAGAATTCAAGTGACGTAATGACAATTGTCTCGCACTCTGTAGAACCGCCTTCACCAAGTTGAAATTGATCCAAACCCTTTTTGAAATTCTTTGCTAAAGTCGTCAGTTCTTCGCCCTGCGTCGTGAGAACCCATTTCCCACCCTTTTGCATCTTAAACAGGTCTGTCTCGAAATGGATCGCGATCCGCTTAATATGTCGCGAAACCGTCGTAGGGTCTGTTCTCAATAGTATAGCGGCCTGCTTCATTGTTCCGCCTTCTTTCAAAGCCAGCACATATTGCAGGTCGTTCCAATCCATCATTTCGGTTGATCCCCATCATGGTAATTCCAAAACTAACCATTTGACGTATGGGGCATGCCTAACGATCAGAGAACAGGTGCAAGAGACTAAGAAGCGCCCCAACAGCGCATTTAACCTGCCCGTAAGTATAGTGCGCATATGCGCATTCCCCACAGATATCCGGCTGCAGAATTGCAGACGTGCTGCTGCAAATGTTCACGTCGCCATGAGGAAAGTTGTTACGTAAGGTAACGATACGAAAGGGTAGGATACAAAATGACTTACAAAACGCCAACGCAACGCAACCCGCGCTACCTGTCTATACCGACACTTATCGCTTCGCTTGTGTGTGCACATCTCGTGCAGATGGCTTGCGAGCCATTAGAACTGAATGCAATCGCCTGCATCGCCGCCTACTTGTTTGGCCTTGCGCTTCCCATCGTTTTGAAGCGCGCCTTGATGCCTGACGACGAATACGCTGACCGTGGTTCGCTAGACCCAAACGACGTCCACAGGCTACCAACCAGCCGTTTTATTACGACCCCCAATGAACGTGCCCCATAACCACAGTGACCGCTCACAGAGTACGTAACCCACTGAATGCGCAACTCCGCACAGTGAACCTGCAGGGACTTCGGTCCCTGTTTTTTTGTTTGGGATTGGAAAGGTGAGACGGCTTAAACGCCAGCAGCCAATACCGCTACGCCCAGATAACTCGCAAAAAGAACCATAGAAAATAAACGCATCTGAACTGCCTCGGTATGTCTTGTCTCGTTTTTTGCCTTGATATCGCCATAGTCACAGAACCGTGAGGGGAAAAAACGCAATCGTACGCCAAGTCTTGTGATTGTGGTCAACACGTAACACACTGGGTAGACCACCCACAAAGGATGCCCCGATGACCGACACCCCCCAGCCCGACGACCGCCACGCAATGAAAATGGCCAAGAAGAAGGCCGCACGCGATAAAATCATGGCGACGAAGACTGACAAAAAGGGTCTTGTGATCATCCATACAGGTAAAGGTAAGGGTAAATCGTCTGCCGCATTCGGGATGATTTTCCGGTGCATTGCGCATGATATGAAGTGTGGCGTGGTTCAGTTCATCAAAGGCGGTATGTCAACGGGCGAACGCGATCTGATCCTGTCGAAATTCAGCGACGAATGTGCGTTCCACACAATGGGCGAAGGGTTCACGTGGGAAACGCAGGATAAGAGCCGTGACACCGAAATGGCACAAGCGGCATGGGCCAAGGCGAAAGAGCTGATCTTGGACGAGACCAACAAAATGGTCCTGCTGGACGAGATCAACATCGCGATCCGCTACGATTATGTGGACATTAACGAAGTCGTCGAATTTCTCGCCACCCAAAAGCCAGACATGACCCACGTCGTGCTAACAGGCCGCAACGCCCACGCCGACCTGATCGAAATCGCGGACTTGGTGACCGAAATGGAGCTGGTCAAGCACCCGTTCCGGTCAGGGATCAAAGCGCAAATCGGGGTGGAATACTAACCCCTTCCTGCGCGAAAGCCCTTAGATTGCGAACACAACGCTTAGCATTGTGCCGTCGTTTTGCGTTTCATAGTCAAGGTGCCCGTTCATTTGCACCGCAGCGGCAGACATCAGGCGCGCGCCCATTCCGCTACGCCCGTCTGCCTCTGCATCGTGACCGCCGTATTTGCCCACACCGTTATCACGACAGGTCAGCCGCCCTTCGGCCTGATCTGTCGTAAGTGCGATTTCCACAAGCCCTGAGCGGCCGTTAGGAAAAGCATGCTTAATTGAATTGGCGACAAATTCACTGACGATCATCCCCAACGCAGACGCCTTGCGCGCATCAAGCGCCACATCGACCGCATCGACTGTCAACGCGATGTTATCGGGGGCAACATCGGCAAGCAGTCGCACCACCCGATCAAGATACGGCTTGGTATCAACCGAATTGTGTCCTTTGCTGCCCATCAGTTCACTGTGCAGCGTCCCTACGGCGGAAATCCGGCGTTCAACCGTATCCAGTACACCTTGCGCATCGACGTCGTCGATACTTCGGGCCGCGACGCGCAGAACGGACGCAATCGTCTGCAAGGAATTCTTCACGCGGTGGTCCATCTCGGCCTTCAGCGCTTCTTCCAAAGCGAGCCGTTTGCGCAGTTCAAGCTGCACCATCACTTGGCGCGATAGCGTCTTCAGTGATTGCTTCTGAAACTCTGTCAGTTGCCGCGGTTTGTGATCCAGCACACAAAGCGTCCCGATGGGCATGCCGTTAGGGGCCACCAAGTTCGCCCCTGCGTAGAACTGCACACCGACCTCACCGGTATGAAGCGGGTTATCCGCTGTGCGCTGGTCCTTGGACATGTCGGAAACTTCCAAGAAGTCATCTTCCAAGATCGCATGCGAGCAAACCGATTGATCCAATGTCGTTTCCGTCGGATCAAAACCAACGCGAGCCTTGAACCACTGGCGGTCATCATCAACCAAACTGATCAGCGACACGGGTACGTCACAAATAGCCGATGCCAAGGCAACGATATCGTTGAAATCGGCCTCATTCGCGGAATCGAGAACGTCGTACGACGCCAAAGTTGCAAGACGTTGATCCTGTTGGGGATGTTTTTCAGCTAACAACGGAGCGGTCCTTCATAATATGAGGCGTGATCCCTGATAATGGTAAATGCTTTTGACGTTTGCAATGTACCATTCGCAGGCTTTGCCTTTACCTTTGGTCAAGTTGATCACTCAACAGTCACTTGCCCAAAAAAGCGACAGGGTTTACCGATGCCTTGAGGCCGTACAACTTGTGCAAGGGGAACGTCATGTCCAAGCAACCTGCCGCCCCCGTTGTTGATGGGCCCATGCAGCAGACCTTTCAACCGCTTTTGATGCTCAGTCACCTTACCCCTGTTGCCGAAGGATCGCAGCGGATCATCTACGTGCACCCGACCGATCCGACCAGACTGATCAAGGTGCTCAAACCCATCGCAGACACCAAGCGCCGCGCGAAGCTTGCCACGTTTACGGAACGCCATTTTCCAAGCCTCCGCACCCGCTGGACCCGCAAGGAATACGGCGAATACCTGCGGATGATGCTCCACATCCGCCCCACCGATATTCCACCCATTACGCATATGTACGGCTTTGTGCAGACCGATGTGGGGTTAGGATGCATTTCGGAAAACGTCACTGACGGTGGGCTTGGCCAAACGCTACACGCGACCAAAGACAATCTGAGTGCCACCGACCTTGCATTGTTCAATGACACCATCGCACGACTGTACCGGTTTGGCATTCGGGCCGGCGATATGACCGCGCGCAATTTCGTGTTTGGCCATCGCGACTACGCAGGCCAACAGGGGCCGCGAGAATGTGTTCTTGTGGATGGGTTCGGCGATATTCACGCGATCCCCGTCAGATCCATCAATGATTGGTGCAACGCGCTGGGTCTTGACGATAGCTGCAAACGTCTTGCTGCGAAAACCGGCTTGCGGTGGGACGCCAAACAACGTCAATTTAGTCTGAACTAGATAGGAGCCCCCGATGCCAAAACACCGCGTCCTCACCGAATTTGGCATGGGCACGTCGCTCCGCCGACAGGATTACACCCAAGCGGCCAAACGGGCGCTGCAAGACGCGCTATGGCATAATTCCATCAACATGGCCGAACTCTTTGGGTTCCCGAAAGAAGCCATGATCATTGACGTGGAAATTGCTGTGCAAAATCCGGATCAAGTCGATACCGATGCGTTGCTCGATATCTTTCCTTACGGACAACCCAGTGTGACGGTACAACATGGCGGGCTTGATGTGCCGCGCCCTGACGGCAACCCAACAGTCATCGCCAACGCCGCGATCAACGTGTCGTTTATGATGGAGCGGACATAATGGACCAGCGTGTGATCATCGAAATGGGTATGGGCAACGACCTGCACGGCATGGATTACCAAAAGGCGGCCAAACGCGCGATTGAAGACGCGTTTCGCCATTCGACCCTACCCTTATTTCAAAGCATAGACCTGCCAACCGACACGATGCGGGTGCAGGTCACGGTTGGCGTGCAGGAGCCGGACAAACTAGACACCGCCGCACTCGCGCAGATGCTGCCGCGTGGACGGGCCACGGTCACGGCAACCAAAGGCGGGCAGAACGTGGCGAACGCGGAAACCGGCGACACGGCCGTGATCGCAACAGCAGCAATCGAGGCGTTTTTGCCCAGTCAAAAAGACAACTGGCAGCAGAGCGACGCCTAACCGCATCTTTTGGCCCTCAATATCCTTTGCGAAGCACAATCGCAGGGCCGGATGGCCCTGCAAACAATCATGTGCGCATCTGCGCTCAATCAGGTCGCGTCACTGCACAGCCTTTTCAGTTGGAAAACCCAACAGGCGGATTAAGTCCTTTGGCAACAGATTACGAAGGATGAACACATGACAACGCTTCTTGGCATTTCAGGCGCTTTACGCGCAAAATCCACCAACACCATGCTCGTGCGCCACGCAGCACAAGTATTCGGCGCAGATACGTTTATCGAAGCTGACCTGCGGGTTCCGCTTTACGATGGCGATCTCGAAGAAAATGAAGGCATTCCCGCCGCCGTCCAGAAACTGTCTGATCAGATTGCACAGGCAGACGCGGTTATCATTTCGACACCCGAGTATAATAAAAATATCCCCGGCGTGTTGAAGAATGCGTTTGACTGGGTCAGCCGGACAGAAGGCGCGCCATGGGCAGACAAACCCGTCGCCATTATGTCAGCAACGGCCGGTCGGTCTGGCGGTGAACGGACACAAACACACCTTGTTTCGGTCCTTGCGCCATTCCGGCCAAAACTAATCCTTGGGCCAGAGGTTCTTGTTGGCGCGAACTACGAGCAATTCGACGAAAGCGGTTTGCTGACAAACGAAGTGAACCTCAAAGCGCTCAACGATTTGATGGATCGCCTGAAAGCTGCAATTTAAGCGCGGTTTGATACCTCGATCAAGTTTCCGTCGGGGTCATTAATATACAAAGAAACGATTGGCCCCGTGGCGCCTGTGCGTGCGATGGAGCCTTCGAGAACCTTGATCTCATGTTTGTCGAAATGGGCGTGCCACATCGAAAGCTGGGTTTCGCTGAGAAAACACAGGTCCGCACTGCCCGTCGTCGGAGTCATGGCATGGGGCGCGAATGGCGAAGCCGCAGGATGCAGGTTGATCTTCTGATCCCCGAACTTCAGCGCCCAGCGCGTTGATCCATCTGCGGGTTGGAATGCTTCTGCCGTCATACCCAAAATCTGCGTGTAGAATGCGATGCTGCGATCAACGTCCGCGACGGTCAAAACCAGATGATCAAGCGACGTGACTGCGGGCATTTGCACCCTCCTTCCATTCGGGTTAGGCCACATCATGCAGTCGAAAACCCATCAAACGCAATCCATCACCGACACACTTGATCCGGCGCGGGCGGCCGCCTTGGAAGCTACGCTTGGACAAACACCGTCGATCCAAAGCGGTGATGCCTTGCCGCCGTTTGCCCATCATATCTACTTTTGGGATGCGCAGACGCCTGACGAACTTGGCCCCGATGGCCACCCTGCGACGGGCGGGTTTATCCCCGATCTAGGATTGCCGCGTCGCATGTGGGCCGCGGGTCGGATTGTGCAACATCAACCCTTGAAGGCAGGCATCAAGGCCGAAAAAGTAAGCACAGTGGAAGCCGTGACGCGCAAAGACGGGCGTTCAGGCCCGTTGGCATTTGTCCGCGTCCGCCACGACATCAAACAGCGTCATGCCTTGGCCGTGACGGAATGGCAGGAACTGGTGTATCGCCCGCAAGATGCGAAGCCGGCCGACCCGACGCCTGCGCCAAAAGTTGCGGCGCATTCCGAACCGCTGGTATTCACGTCGACCCAGTTGTTTCGGTATTCCGCCCTGACATTTAACGGCCACCGCATTCATTATGATGCTGACTATGCCCGCGATGTAGAAGGTTACGCCGGTGTTGTTGTGCACGGCCCGTTGTTGGCGCATCTGATGATGCAGCTTGCCGTAAAATTGCACGGCGATTTCACCGATTTCAGCTATCGCGGATCGTCCCCATTGATTTTGGGTGAGGCTGCAACGCTTTGCGCCAATGACGGTCATTTTTGGGTGCGTGGCGGCGATGGTCGGTTGTGCACAAGCGGTCAAATCACCGCCTAAAGGTTCTGATCCGCCTGAAACGCATCAGGAATGCGGTCGACGCCGTCTAGGATCAGATCGGCCATGACCTGTCCGACCAATGGCGCCATTCCAAAACCGATCTTGAACCCACCATTAGCAACAAAAGCACCGTCCTCGAACGGATGATGCCCCAACATCGGCGCACGACTGCGACTACGCGGGCGGACCCCCGCCCAGCGTTCAATCACCGGTGCGCCCGATAGCACGGGAAACGCGGCAATGGCGCGGGCGTGGATGTCATCCAGTTGTGCATCCACGGCAGTCGGATCATCAAACTCACGCTCGGACGTGGACCCGACCGCGACTGTGCCGTCGGCATGCGGCACGATATGTAAGGCATCGGCGAACAATTGCGGTGCGCCGATTGCTGCGTGTTTCAACAACAGCGCTTGGCCCTTCACGCCGTTACCGATCTGGCGTGTATGACGATTTGTCATGTCGACCAACCCTTGCCAGCCTGTGGCCCATACGACCTTACCCTCAGCCTTTCCGCTGGTTTCGATCCGCCCGCCAAGTTTTGTGATTGCTGCGGCCAACGCTTTGGTCGCCCGTCGCGGATGGATCAAACCGGACAACGTATCCCGCACGACAAAACCGGACGGCGACGGCGGAATCCATGCCCCGAGTGTATCCGCAGAAACCACGTCCCAGATCGCCCGACCTTCCCACAGTTCTGCCGCCGTGACGGCCCGCTTACGCGCCAAATCGACGGCAGCATCATCCGCCAATGGCTGCAACCGCCCTGAGCGTGCATAGCCGACATCGTGCCCGGTCAACACCTCTACTTCGGTCCAGAACGCGTCCGCCATCATCAGGCTTTCGAATTGAAACGCTTTCTTACTGTTCCAGTTTTCCGGCACATGTGGGGCCAATGCGCCAACCAGACCACCGCTGGCCCCAGCTGCGACACCGTTGGGATCAATGATCTGCACCGCGGCGCCGCGCACCGCGCAGGCATAACCGACCGATAGGCCAAACACCCCTGCCCCCATGATCGTCACATCTGCGATTGCCATCGTCGTCTTATCCCCGCAAAGATGCCTTAACCCCAAGACACATGCGACACGTAAGGCAAAACCCCATGCGCGACCAGACAACTGACCTAACTTGGCGCAAAACCGATCTGGGAGACGTGCCTGTTTCGACCCAGTTTGATGACCCGTATTATTCGCTGGATAACGGTTTGGCGGAAACGCGGCATGTGTTCTTGGATGGCAACGATCTGCCCGCGCGGTTTGGTGGGCATATTCACATTGCAGAGTTGGGATTTGGGACAGGACTGAATTTCCTGACGACAGTGCAGGCGTGGATCGACGCGGGTCGCAAAGGCACGTTCCATTTCACAAGTTTTGAAGGGTTTCCGCTGACAGCCGACGTAGCCCGCACCGCCCATGCAGCATTTACCGAATTGGGTGATCTCGCGCCGCAGCTGCTTTCGATTTGGGATGACGCGATGGAAGGCCCTGCGATTTACGCGCCGGGCGTCACGCTGGAAGTCATCACTGGCGATGTCCGTGAAACCTTGCCCGCGTGGGACGCGCAGGCCGACGCGTGGTTTCTGGACGGATTTTCGCCGGCCAAAAACCCCGAGATGTGGGGGGCAGACGTCATGCAATCCGTCGCCAATCACACCGCTCCACATGGTACAATCGCTACATATACGGCGGCAGGCCATGTCAGGCGGGCGCTGGAAGAGGCTGGTTTGACCGTCACGCGTACACCGGGCTTCGGCCGCAAACGTCATATGACCCGTGCTGTAAAAGACATCTGATGCAGTCCAATAATACGCGCCTTGGCATTCTGTACATGATTGCGACGACATTCGTCTTTGCCCTGCAAGACGGCATTTCGCGCCATTTGGCGGGCGAATACAACGTCCTGATGATCGTGATGATCCGCTATTGGTTTTTTGCTGCCTTCGTCATCGCCATTGCGCGCCGCCAAGCCGGGTCGATCAAGGCAGCGGCGGCGACCAAACAGCCCGCTTTGCAGATATTTCGTGGCCTTTTGCTGGGTGCCGAGATTTGCGTCATGGTCACGGGGTTTGTTCTGTTGGGACTTGTCGAAAGCCACGCGATTTTCGCAAGCTATCCGCTGATCGTTGCCGCCCTGTCCGGTCCGATCTTGGGTGAAGCTGTCGGGTGGCGCAGGTGGGCTGCGATTGGTGTGGGCTTCATCGGTGTGTTGATCATTCTGCAACCGGGTATCACCGTCTTTGCGCCCGCCGCGATTGTACCGTTGATCGCCGCTTTGATGTTTGCCCTGTATTCGCTGCTGACCCGTTATGCGGCGCGGAAAGACACCGCCGCCACCAGTTTCTTTTGGACAGGGACCGTCGGGGCAGTTTTACTGACCGCCATTGGTATTTCATCGTGGGAACCGATGACCACCCCTGATTGGGCGTGGATGTTGGCGCTGTGTATCACTGGCGCGCTTGGGCATTTCCTGCTGATCAAATGCTATGAAGTGGCCGAGGCCAGTGCCGTGCAGCCTTTCGCCTACCTGCAATTGGTCTTTGCCAGCACGATTGGGATCATCGTTTTTAGCGAAGTGTTAGAGCTTCACGTGGCAGTGGGTGCGGGTCTTGTCATCGCGTCGGGGCTGTTTACCGTTTGGCGGGCAAGGCAAGCTGCCAAGACCTAGTTACCCGGACGCGATATTGGTCTGATCCCCGGTACGCCATTTGGTGTTGGAATGGTGGCGGGTGCCGCGACCGCTGGCGCGTCAGACGTTGAAACGCTAAGCGGCTCTTCGACGGGCTGCGGCACCGGTCGGGTTTGCGGACGCACCAATGGCTTGTCCCCGACCAACAACGCCGTAAATGCGATAGGGCCGGTTTGTCCGGTCAAACGCGCACGATAGACGGGGATCGATTCAGTCACCCGCATGACGTAGTTGCGCGTTTCGCGGAACGGGATGTGTTCGATCCAGTCCACCACGTCCGCTTCACCGATCCGCGGATCGCCGCGCAGGTCCATCCATGACCACGGCCTGCTGGGGCCTGCGTTGTAACCGGCTGCGATCTGGACAGGTGAAAAGCCGAACTGGTCCTGCAGCACAGAAAGATACTTTGATCCAAGCTGGGCGTTGTAGGACCAATCGGATGTTAATCGCGCCTTGGAATAAGGGAGGTCCAAGAACCCTGCGACTTCTTGGGCCGTCGCCGGCATCAATTGCATCAGGCCCAGCGCCCCAACAGGGCTGCCTGCACCTGCGTTGAATTCGCTTTCACGCCGCGCAATCGCCAAGGACAATGCGGGTTCAACCGGTAGGTCCATGTCAGCGACACCGTGCATCGGGAAATAGGCGGATGGCACGATGATCCCCCGCGCCGCTGCCGCTTTGCCAAGCAGGACTGCGTAATATGACTGTTCCATCTCTTCCATCAAGGCCGCCAAACGCCCCGTGTCATTCGCGTCCAACTGTCGGCCGAGTTGCGCGAAGAACTGCGTGGCCAGCCCCCGTTCGCCCGCCTCAAGCAATGCAAGGGCGGCAATCACGAGTTCATTCTCTAAGACATCTGCGCCTTGCCAATCCCGCGCATCCGCCCGCCCCGTCAAAGCAGGATCAAGTGCCATGCCCAACTGTTCGCCCGCAAGCAATCCGTAGAAGCTGGTTTGATGATCCGACGCTTCGGCATAAGCCAGCGCCGCCGCATTTGCATCACCCAGCGCCTGATAGGCACGCCCGCGCCAGTATCCCGCACGTCCGAGCGAGATCGGCGTATCGACAACAGCCGCCATTGCGTCAAAATGAGACAACGCCAAGGTCGCATCATCGAAATAGCGCAGTGCGATGTAGCCCGACAACCATTCAAGATCGGCGTAAGAACTGCCTTCGGTCAGAAAATGGTTGGACGCGAGATCATAGGCGCTTTGAATACGACCTTCGCGCATTTCCCAACGCGCTAGAACGCGCCGCCAGCTGGACCACCGAAATGGTTCGCCCAATGCATCTGCAGACGTCGATCGACCTTTCAGGATCGCGATCGACTCTGTCCGTTCGCCATCGCTGGCAAGCCAGTTGTAACGGTCATAGGCCAATCCGGCGTTGGTCCGCAGTGCAGCAGGCACAGCAGCGATGGCGTCATTGATCCCGCGTTCACGAATGTAGGCGATCCGCGCCGCGACAAGTGCGGCCTGATCATCATCCAACAAAGGCATCATGCGCGCCGCTTCATCGGTCAGCCAGCGCCACAACAGATTGTCGGCACGTTCCACGTGATGGGGTGCAACCATGTCAGCGAAACCATCAAGAATGGCGGTTTGATCCTCAGCCAATAATCGCAGGTTCAGCCACGCCGCGATAATCACGCCTTCTGCTGCGTCAGGATCACCCTGCACAATCAGCGCTTCGGCAAGGCGCACCGCCCCTATTCCCGTTTCCGGCGTCCGGTCACCGAACCACGCGATGATGTCGGCGGCATCGCCACCTTTTTCAATCGCGCGTTCTGCTCTTGTATATAGTCGCGTTTGTCCGGGCCAATCCGGATGATTGTCTAGGAATGTGCGGTAATCAGCGAACGATCCGTTACCGTCACGCAATTGCATCCACGTCAGGACATCCCGCGACACGGCGTCATCGACGCTTTCAAAGGCGGCTTGATAGTCACCATCATCTGCCAATTGGATCGCAGCCACCAAGGCCGCGTCGCTGTCTTGTGCGACAGTCGCCGTTGCGCCGATGGCGATAGCAAGAGCAGATAGGATCAAACGCATGAATAAAGGCCTTTGGACAGGTGTATCATCAAAGTAAGTGTCTTAGGCTAATACACAATGCTGAACTTGTTCATCGGCGGAAAGCTGTCTAGGTTCCGCGCGACTTCAAATGGGGCGAATCTGCCCCTCGCACATAAGGAAATGCGTCATGATCACAGGGTCTCTTCCCGCGCTCGTCACGCCGTTTACGAACGGCCAGGTGGATCGTGATGCGCTCAAAAAGCTGGTCGATTGGCATATTGATCAGGGCAGTAACGGTTTGGTCCCTGTTGGTACAACCGGCGAAAGCCCGACACTGACCCATGCAGAACACGACGATGTTGTGCGGATCGTGGTCGAAGCGGCAGACGGCCGCATTCCGGTTATCGCCGGCGCAGGGTCAAACAACACGATTGAAACCGTGCGCCTTGTGAAAGCTGCGAAAGAAGCAGGGGCTGCGGCCGCGCTGGTTGTCAGCCCGTACTATAACAAGCCGACCCAAGCGGGTCTGATTGCACATTTCACGGCTGCCGCTGACTGCGGTCTGCCGATTATCTTGTACAACATCCCTGGTCGGTCCGTTGTAGACATCACACCAGCGACGATGGGCGAGCTTGCCAAGCACGACATGATCGTCGGCGTCAAAGACGCGACCGGCGATTTGGCACGTGTGCCACGCACGCGGATGACATGCGGAACAGACTTCGTCCAATTGTCCGGCGAAGACGCAACTGCGCTCGGCTTCAACGCGCATGGCGGCGTGGGCTGTATTTCGGTCACGGCGAACGTCGCACCTGCGCTTTGCGCGGAATTTCAGGCCGCGACGCTGGCTGGCGACTATCCAAAGGCGCTAGAATTGCTGGATCGGTTGATGCCCCTGCACGAAGCCATCTTCACAGAGCCCGGTTTGGTCGGCGCAAAGTATGGCATGTCCCTTTTGGGCCTATGCAGCGACGAAGTGCGCCTGCCTTTGGTTGGTTTGACGAACGAAACCAAAGCAAAGGTTAAATCCGCGATGCAATTCGCCGGTCTGATCGACTAGATTCGCCTTCAATTGCTCACGGCCACGCGAGCCGTTGAAGCAATCGCGCAACAAACAATCACGCGCCAGCGACGACATTGAAACAACCCCGCTTCACATTCTGGAGCGGGTTTTTTTTTCGTGATCATTGCTGTTTGGAATTGAAATAATTCTACCCGCAAAAAGCGCGAAAATGGCCTGTTCTGTGCGGCTTGGAAACGGCCGTTGTGCAGGGTTGCACGGAACTCGCCAAATGGTCGCCAAAAACAAAATCAAGGGAATCAGAGCATCAAATGCGTTCTCTTTTTCGTGACAGGGTGTCCCCTTCCCGAACCCCGTTTTTGATCCCATCTTCATCTCATCGAAACGCGGCAAGCTACTGTCGCTTCAAACAAATAACCGACCACCTCCCGGTCACACACATTAAAGGAACACGATCATGACTAACCTGAAAACAATCGTACTGGCAGCAGCTACAATCGCAGCAACAGCAACTACAGCATCAGCATACAACGCCTTCCCATTCGGTGAGACATTTGAACAGACTGACCAATTGCAGCTGGACTTCGTACAAGCTGACGGCGCTGGCACAGTTGAAATCTACGACTACTCAAACGGTGTACGTGGCGCACTTCTCGGTTCTGAAGAAATTCGTGGCGGCGTGAACACAAACGTCAAAGTTGACCTGGGTCTCGGCGCAAACAGCGACATCCTCGCAGTACTGAACGTCAACGGTTCAGAAGTGCTGACAAAAGACTACGACCGTCGCTAATCACGCCTTTTCCACCACTCACAACAGATAACGACCATTCGGTCACACACACATCAAAGGAATATGAAAATGACTAACCTGAAAACAATCGTACTCGCCGCTGCAACTATCGCTGCTACTGCAACAACAGCATCTGCTTACAACGCCTTCCCATTCGGTGAGACATTTGAACAGACTGACCAATTGCAGCTGGACTTCGTACAAGCTGACGGCGCAGGCACAGTTGAAATCTACGACTACTCAAACGGTGTACGTGGCGCACTGCTCGGTTCCGAAGAAATCCGTGGCGGCGTGAACACAAACGTCAAAGTTGACCTGGGTCTCGGCGCAAACAGCGACATCCTCGCAGTACTGAACGTCAACGGTTCAGAAGTGCTGACAAAAGACTACGACCGTCGCTGAAGCGACATTCTGGATCGGCCTTCGTCCCCGGGCCGATCCAGACCTTCTACCCACAAAACACCGTCCGCTTCCCCAGCGGGCGGTGTTTTTGTATTTATCCCCGCAACCAATCATCGGCGTATGCCACGTCGTCACAGCCACCAAATCGCGCCGCACGTCCGATTTCAGACTGAAGCCGCTTGATCCGACCAGCCCCCAGGCGCACGGATGGTTCCGGCCAGAGCGCGGTCACGACAAGCGTCACCCCTTGGCGTTTCATGTCGATCCGACCGATCAGCTGGTCACCTTCCATGACTGGAAAGACGTAATACCCGTATTGGCGCTTTGGCGCGGGCACGAAGATTTCGATGCGGTAGTGAAAGCCGAACAATCGCTCTGCCCGTTTCCGGTCACGCAAAGCAGGATCAAACGGCGACATGATCCGCACGCGTTGGGACAGGTCGGGAAGGTTTAGGTCATGTACATCGGGCCGCGCGAAACTGCGACGCAGCTTGCCGTCGACACCAGCGACATCCACCTCGATCACACGGCCATCTGCCAACGCAGCCTTACACCACGCCCGCGCCTCAGCGGGTGTCACCAGTGCAAAGAACGCTGCAATTTCACCGGATGTGGCAAATCCAAGCTTATCCAAGGCAAATCCACAGGCCCAATCGACCGTATCTTGTTCTGCCAAGCGGGCATTCAAATGCTCGGGCGGGATAACCCGCTCCGTCAGGTCGTAAATCTTGGTGAAGTTTTCGCGGCGTACCACCGATACCTGCCCTGATCGCCACAGGTATTCCAAAGCGGTCTTTGATGGATGCCAATCCCACCAGCCACCTTTGCCCCGTTCTTCGTCCGTCCCAACGTCGCCCGATGTACAGCAGCCATTTCCGTCGATGTGGCGCAAAACTTCGTCGATCTTCTTGGTGAAATCGTCGCGCCGCCATTCTTTCCAGCGACTTTCCAGCCAAGCCGCGTCGCGGGCAAATTTGAGCCGCCAGTGCATGAAATGATCCATTGAAATCGCGGACGCATCGTGGGTCCAATGTTCGAACACACCACGATCTTTGGTGAGCAGGTTTGACAGATGCGTCGGTCGATATTGTTGCCTGCGCGACCACATGATCAGGTCATGTGCCCGTGCGAATGTGTTCACGGAATCGAGCTGAACAAACCCTAGATCGTTCACGACCTCTTGCAAATCCGCCCCTTTGCCGACGCCAACGGGGGCTGTGACCAGCCCGTGCTTCGCCAAAAAGATATGGCGGGCCTTGGCATTTGGAATAACGGCTACGGTCACGGCTTCTTTTCCCGTTCGTTGCGCTGCTGCACACGGGCGAAACGCATTCCTTCGATCAAGACAGCCGTCAGCAGCCCGAAATTCAACAGCCCGTTAGCCGCGGCCATGCCCCCAAGAATACGCCATTCCGTCGGCAAGAGGATGTCACCAAAGCCCAAGGTCGTGAACGCAACCAGCGCGAAATAGACGGACGGTTCCAATGTCTCGAAGATGCCAAGACCCAAAAATGTCAGGGCCCAGAGCCAAACGCCGATGGTGATCTGACCGAGAATCCAAGTCGATACGGCAGCCAACACCATAAACATCTTTAGTCGGTGTGGTGGGCGGCCCAACCATTCTTTTGCGCTTCCCAGCAACATTTCCATGATCCAGTACCCAAGACTGGCGACACCGATGGACACCAGCAAAAGCAGGCTGCCGATGAAGATTTGTAGGAACATTGGTGGTCCGCCTTAAGGTCAACGTCAGTCGACACTCTGCCCAGACTGGCCTTGTAGAACAACACCCTATCGCCTATCTCAATGCGACCATGGCAAAGAACAAGAAACCCAAAGAAAAGACCAATTACAAAGTCATCGCCGAAAATCGGCGTGCCCGATACGATTATGCAATCGAGGAAGACCTTGAAGTTGGCATCATTCTTACCGGATCCGAGGTGAAATCGCTTCGGATCGGCCAGTCGAATATTGCCGAAAGCTATGCGTCAGTTGAAGATGACGAATTGTGGCTGACCAACGCCTATATCGCCCCCTACGAGGCCGCGATGTTCCCGCATGAAGTCCGGCGCAAGCGCAAGCTGCTTTGCAAACGGCGCGAGCTGATCAAGATGTCGAATGCGACCAACCGCGAGGGCATGACGCTTGTCCCGCTGGTGATGTATTTCAACGACAAAGGCATGGTGAAGCTCAAGATCGCCACCGCCAAGGGTAAAAAGAACCACGACAAGCGGGCCACCGAAGCAAAACGCGACTGGGGCCGTCAGAAGCAACGTCTTTTGCGGCACGGGGAATAACGCATACATTCTCCCATCTGGCGTTATTCCAAATCCGTGTTAACGTTCCGTCCATAAATTGTGCAATACGCGCAATAGATAAAGGACCGGGGACTATGGAAACACTTATTACACAGCTTATCGCGGGTGCTGTTGGCGGTAACGCTGCAGGCGCAGGCGTTAAATCTGCCTCTATGGGCACAACAATGAACTCTATCGTCGGCCTGATCGGTGGCCTTGGCGGCGGTCAGATCCTTGGCATGCTGACAGGTGGCGCTGCGGTTGCTGGCGAAGCAGCTGCACCAGGTGGCGGTCTTGGCGACATCATCGGGTCTGCCGTTGGTGGTGGTGCCGGTGGCGCAATCCTGACTGCCGTTGTTGGTATGATCAAAAACAAAATGGCTGGTTAATCTTTAACCGCTTTCGATTTCGGGCGTCCCATTGGGGCGCCCTTTTTCGTTTTGGGCCAATGTTTGCTTGTCAGTACACGCCTGTCCCTATAATCACGGCCTCGATCTTTGCGGAGGCCCTATCATGACCGACGACCCACAAACTCTTGTCAGCGCCGACTGGCTTGCGGCACATCTCAAAGATTCCGATCTGCGTATTTTCGACGCCACGTGGTTCCTGCCTGGCATGGAACGCGACGCAAAAGCCGAATACGCCGCAGGTCACATTCCCGGTGCGCGGTTCTTTGACATCGACGAAATCGCAGATCTGCGGTCTGAATTGCCACATATGGCCCCGCCGGTTGAAAAGTTCATGTCGCGGATGCGGGCAATGGGTGTGGGTGACGGTCATCAGGTTGTGGTCTACGACGCGCTTGGTCTATTTTCGGCGGCCCGCGTGTGGTGGTTGTTCCGCTTGATGGGCCAAAAGAACATTGCCGTGCTTGATGGCGGCCTGCCGCAATGGATGGCAGCAGGACACCCGATCACCAAAGACAAACCAACGATCCGCGACCGCCACATGACCGTGACCCCGCGCAACGAGATGGTGAAGGACGTGACCCAAGTGGCCCGCGCCGCAAAGCTGGGCGACTACACGATCATCGACGCACGCAGCGCAGACCGTTTCCGTGGTGAGGCAGACGAGCCCCGCGAAGGGATGCGCAAAGGCCATATTCCGGGATCGGTGAACGTTCCCTTTACAACGCTGTTGAACACCGACGGCACGATGAAAGACCCTGACGGCATCCGTGCCGTCTTTCATACGGCAGAGGCTGACCTGACGAAGCCTGTGATCACCACTTGTGGCTCAGGTGTGACAGCCGCCGTACTGGCGCTGGCTCTCGAACGGATCGGCAAAACCGATCACGCACTTTACGACGGCTCATGGTCCGAATGGGGCATGTACGCCGATCTCCCGATACAAACCGGATAAATACAATGCTTGAAGCACTTAAAGCCCAACCTGCCGATAAAATCCTTGCCTTGATGGCCGCCTACAAGGCCGACCCGCGCGACACCAAAGTTGATCTTGGCGTCGGCGTTTACAAAGACGCATCAGGCAACACGCCTGTCATGCGGGCCGTGAAAGCTGCCGAAAAGCGAATTTTGGAAGACCAGTCATCCAAAGCCTACACAGGTCTTGCTGGTGATCCTGCCTTTGGCAACGCGATGATCGACCTCGTGCTGGGCGACGCCGTTGCGCGTGACCGGATCGCTGCCGTCGCCACACCGGGTGGCACAGGTGCCATTCGTCAGGCGCTAGAGCTGATCAAAATGGCAGCCCCTGATGCAACCGTGTGGTTGTCGAACCCGACATGGCCAAACCACCCGTCGATCATCAAATACCTCGGCATGAAAATGGCTGAGTACCGGTATTTCGACAACGATACACGCGGCGTCGATTTCGCGGGCCTCATGGAAGACCTCGGCACTGTGCCAGCAGGCGACGTGGTTCTGATCCACGGCTGCTGCCACAACCCAACAGGCGCAAACCTGACAGCGGATCAATTGGCAGAGGTCATCACCCTGCTGAAATCTCGCGGTGCGATCCCAATGGTGGATATCGCCTACCAAGGTTTCGGCGACGGTCTGGACGACGACGCGGCAGCGACACGCAAAATTGCGTCTTCCTTTGATGAGGTTCTGATCGCGGCGTCTTGTTCCAAGAACTTTGGCATCTACCGCGAACGGACCGGCATCCTGATGGCGATTTCTGCGACTGCCGACGCGCAGCCGCTGACCCAGCAAACATTGCAGTTCTTGAACCGCCAGAACTATTCCTTCCCGCCAGATCACGGCGCACGCGTTGTGACAACTATCCTGAACGACCCAGAACTGCGGGCCGATTGGGAAGCGGAACTGGAAGAAACACGCAATGGCATGCTGGCTCTGCGTCAACAGCTGGCCGATGAACTGAAACGCCTGACAAATTCAGACCGTTTCAGTTTTCTTGCCGATCACCGTGGCATGTTCTCGCGTCTTGGCACCACACCAGAGCTGGTTGAAAAACTGCGGGCCGACCACGGCATCTACATGGTTGGCGATAGCCGCATGAACATCGCGGGTCTGAACGAAAAAACGGTCCCGATACTCGCCAAAGCGATTGTCGACGCGGGCATCTAAAACAAGCGGGGCGGGCCATAACGGTACCGCCCCTTTTCTTTTGGCCGCAAATATCCCCGCCGGAGGCATCTAAGGATGAAATGACACTGCATCGCAGCGTCAAAATGCTGCGCTCGCAAAATGCGTCTTGCCAACCATCGCGCAACATTCTACCCATTGAGCACCTCAAAACGAAACTTTGCTGCTCAAAGGATCATGCATGTCATTCCGCCTGCAACCAACGGCCCCTGCACGCCCGAACCGCTGCCAGCTCTTCGGGCCGGGATCGAATACGAAACTATTCCCGAAAATGGCGGCGTCCGACGCAGACGTCATCAACCTCGACCTCGAAGATTCCGTGTCCCCATCTGACAAAGACGCCGCGCGCGCCAATATCATCGAAGCGATCAACACGATCGAATGGAACACGAAATACCTGTCCGTGCGGATCAATTCACTCGACACACCGTATTGGTATCGCGACGTGGTAGACCTGCTCGAACAGGCTGGCGACCGCATCGACCAGATCATGATCCCAAAGGTCGGGTGCGCGGCCGATGTCTATGCCGTCGACGCCCTGATCACTGCAATTGAACGCGCGAAAGGCCGGACGAAACAAGTGTCCCTTGAGGTCATCATCGAATCTGCCGCCGGCATTGCACACGTCGAAGAAATCGCGGCGTCTTCCCCGCGCTTGCAAGCGATGAGCCTCGGTGCCGCAGATTTTGCGGCGTCTATGGGCATGCAAACAACCGGAATCGGCGGAACGCAAGAAAACTACTACATGCAGCACGGTGAAAACCGCCACTTCTCGGACCCTTGGCACTGGGCACAAGCCGCTATTGTAGCAGCCTGCCGGACCCATGGCATCCTGCCTGTGGATGGACCATTCGGGGATTTCTCGGACGACGAAGGGTTCCGCGCGCAGGCAAAACGGTCAGCCACGCTCGGCATGGTCGGCAAATGGGCCATCCATCCGAAGCAAATCGCGTTGGCGAACGAAATCTTCACACCATCAGATGAAGCCGTCGCCGAAGCCCGCGAAATCCTCGCGGCAATGAAGGACGCAACAGCAAGGGGCGAAGGTGCAACCGTCTACAAAGGTCGTCTTGTCGACATCGCATCCATCAAACAGGCCGAAGTGATCGTCGCGCAATCCGAACTGATTGCAGGCTAATACCTACGGGATGGCGGGAGGGGTGTCGGCGCAGCCGCACGTCTCCCTGCCAACCCGTGCTCAAACCATTGCAACTCCCCCACATCACACCCTATATCTGACGCAACGAAACATAAGGCGCGTCATGACCCAATATCTTGAGTTTGAAAAACCACTGGCCGAGATCGAAGGCAAAGCTAACGAGCTGCGCGCCATGGCACGCGAGAATCCGGAAGCCGATGTTGAAAAAGAAGCGGCACAGCTTGATCAAAAAGCCGTTGATCTGCTGGACCAGCTTTATGCAAACCTGACACCTTGGCGGAAATGCCAAGTGGCGCGTCATCCTCAACGCCCGCATTGCCAAGACTACATCGACGCCATTTTCACCGAATACACGCCGCTGGCTGGTGACCGGAACTTTGCCGACGATCACGCCGTCATGGGCGGCATTGCTCGTCTGGATGGGCGTCCCGTAATGGTAATTGGCCATGAAAAAGGCAACGACACCAAATCCCGCATTGAACGTAACTTCGGTATGGCCCGCCCCGAAGGGTATCGCAAAGCGATCCGTTTGATGGATATGGCCGACCGTTTTGGTCTTCCTGTCATCACCCTTGTCGACACACCCGGTGCATATCCGGGCAAAGGCGCCGAAGAACGTGGTCAATCCGAAGCAATTGCGCGGTCTACCGAGAAATGCCTCGACCTGTCCGTTCCGCTGATTTCCGTTGTGATTGGTGAAGGCGGGTCAGGTGGCGCTGTTGCTTTTGCCACAGCGAACAAAGTCGCGATGTTGGAGCATTCGATCTATTCCGTGATCAGCCCCGAAGGCTGTGCATCCATTCTATGGAAAGACGCGGGCAAAGCGAATGAAGCGGCAGAAGCATTACGCCTAACCGCACAAAACCTGCACGAAATGGGCGTCTGCGATATGATCATCGCCGAACCCAAAGGTGGCGCGCATCGTGCCAGCAAAGATGCGATCGCATCCGTTCAATCCGCGTTGATCGCAATGGTCGATGATCTGGCGAAGCTTCCAGCCGATGAAGTACGTAAAGCGCGCCGTCAGAAATACCTTAATCTCGGCTCTAAAGGGTTGGCTGCCTAAATCATGCATGCCCTGCGCGGACATTGGCAGCTGATCGTCCTGATCGGCCTTGTGTTCGCGTTGTGGCCCACGCCTGTCATCATACCGTTGAAGATTCTGATCGTGTTCCTGCATGAACTTTCCCATGCGGCGATGACTGTTTTCACTGGCGGTGATGTGCTGAGCCTTACCATTTCCGCTGATCAAGGCGGGGCTGTTTGGTCACGCGGCGGCAACCGTTTCCTCACGCTGACAGCGGGCTATCTGGGGTCGTTACTGATCGGGCTGGCCCTGCTGATCGCGGCCACGCGTTCACACGCAGACCGGATCATCATGGGCCTGTTTGGTGCATTGATGTTGCTGGTGACCGCGCTTTATATCCGCGACGGTTTCGCGATCCTGTTTTGCGTCGGTACTGGGGCGGCCATGCTCGCCACTGCGCGGTTCCTACCCCATGACGTCAATGATCTGATCCTGCGGGTGATCGGCCTGACGAGTATGATCTACGTGCCCTACGACATTTTCAGCGACACGATCCAACGGTCCAATCTGCGGTCAGACGCACGGATGCTCGCCGAGGAATTTGGCGGAGCAACGGTGGTGTGGGGCGGTATTTGGTTGGTGATCAGTCTTGTCGTGATCGGGGTTAGCCTGTGGCGCGGCCTTGGTCCTGCGTCGAACATCACATTCGGCAAGACCAGCTAGATTACCACATCGTCTTTGCGGCACGCGGTGCCCATTCCGCATCATAGGCAGCGCCATCAAAGCCCGCTTCAACCTCTGCCAACATGTCGCCTACCGTTGGTAAACCCGCGCTTTCATCGCCCGATGTCCATGTCTTGGCCCGCATCAGGGCGCGGGCGCATTGGCTATACACTTCGGCAATGGTGATCACGATTACGGACCGCGGTTTGCGCCCCTTGTCTGAAAAACCGTCCAAAACATCAGGATCAGCCGTCACAATCGCCGTTCCGTTCACGCGGATCACATTGTTTGATCCCGGCACCATGAACATCAGGCTGACACGTCCGTCACTAACAATGTTGCGCAGGCTATCCATCCGGTTGTTGCCGCGCCAATCCGGCATCAACAGCGTCTTCGCATCTGCAATCCGAGCGACAGGGCCATCATCCCCACGCGGCGATGCATCGGTACCCGCATCCCCCACAGTGCTGAGAATACAGAACCGAGATCGTTCGATCCAAGCTGCATAGGTCGAGATCAGATGGTCCGTGACCTTGATCACTGACGCCTTGCCCGGCGCGCCATACAACGCTTCGAGCGATGCAATATCGGTGATTTGATCAGGCTTTTTCAATTGGAACAAATCCCGCTTCAGCGTTCAGGCGATTAGATGCCGCTTCGATCCGCGTCTCAATCAGCTCCATGAATTCCTTTTGTGGCAGACCCGGTTTGATTTCCTCAAGAAATTCGACCACTGCTGTCCCCGGTTTGCGGTAAACGCCACGCTTTGGCCAGAACACACCGATATTCAGCGCAACTGGCACGCAAGACTGACCAAGCTGGCGGTACAACGCGCCCGTCCCTGTCTTGTATTTCGCATCCACACCGGGTGCGACGCGCGTGCCTTGCGGGTAAATGATCAACTGACCGGGCTGTGCGGCACCTGCTTTTACATCAGCGAGCATTTTGATGATTGCAGCGCCCCGTTTGCCGCGATCAACCGGAATACAGCCGACACGCAGGCCGAACCAACCCAAGATCGGCGCATACATCAGGATGCGTTTCATGATGAATTTGCCGCGCGGCACCGCCCCGTAGATCGCCAGAACATCCAGAAACGACTGATGCTTCGCTGCGATCATCGTTTCATGCGTTGGCGGCGTGCCGCGGTATTCGATCTTTAGGCCGATCATCCAGCGCGCCATCCAGATAATTGTGTGGCAGTACAGGTGGCAGGCATAAACCGCTGCCCGCGACGAAAACAAAACAAACGGTGCCCACAAGATACCGATGACAGCCATCACCACATACATGCTGAGGTTAAACACAAGGGAACGGACCCATTGGATAGCGTAACTCATGATTGTTCCTTCAACATGCGCAAGGCGGCCATGCGCGTCGCAATAAAGGCGGATATGCCGCCGATGAGTGGGATCACCAGCGGAAATACCCACTGGATGCCCTGAAAGCCAAGACCGGTCAGAAAACCGCCAGCGGCATCCGCGCTTGGCAACAACAAGACTGCACCAAGACCCAATAGCGTGCCAATCGCAGCCCCACCAAGCCCGCGTAGGGTGAAACGCCGCACAAACGCACGGGCGATATAGGTATCTTTTGCGCCTACCAGCCGCATCACGCGGATCACTTGCGCGTTGGCGGCCAAGGCCGCTTGCGCAGCCAAGGTGATCAAAGCGACCATAGATGCCCCGATCAGCAGGATCGCGACCCAACCGAGACTGCGTAGACGCGATGCGGCTTCGATCAGTGGCTCGCGCCAGCGCGTGTGGTCATCCAATACGGCACCCGGTACTTCGGCCTGCAAACGTGCCCGTAGCCCGGCCGCGTCATATCCGTCGCCGTCTTCGACGATCTCGACCAGTTGCGGGATCGGCAATGTGTCCAGCGGCAAGCCGGGGCCGAACCATGGCTCTAGCAACGCTTCTTGTTCTTCGGGCGTCAATGCGCGCGCGGACCCCACGCCGGGGGTGGTTTCAAGCACGGTAATCGCGGCTTGCAGCTGGGCGGCAGCCTGATCTTCTGGTGCGGAAATACGCAATGTCGATGTACGGGCCAGTTCCGCCCCCCACCGATCCGCCAGACGACCTGTGGCCAAGGACAACGCCAACGCGAATACGGCCAGAAACGCCATCGCGCCTGCCGTGAAGACAGTTAGACGCGCGGTGAACCCTGTGGGGGGCACCGTCCGGTCCGCTTGGGCGTCACCAACGAGCAGATCGAAAATCTTGCGCAACTTGTTCATAGTTCCGCCCCCGCCTGCAGCAACTGGCCATCCTTTAAACGTAACACGCGTGCGGCAACCTGCGACTTAGCCGTCCGGATCAGGTTCAGGTCGTGGGTCGCAATCAGAACTGTTTTGCCCATCCGGTTCAGTTCAACCAACAACGTCAGCAACCGCTGCGACATTTCCCAATCCACGTTGCCTGTGGGTTCATCTGCGATAATCACATCCGGTGACATAATGACGGCGCGCGCCAAAGCAGCCCGCTGACGTTCGCCCCCGGACAGTTCCGGCGGCAACTGATCCATTTGCTTTGTCAAACCAACCCAGCCAAGCAGATCCGTCAGGTTTTCCATCAGATCAAACCTGTCGGATACGGTCAGCGGCAAGGCGATGTTTTCTGCAATCGACAGGTGATCCAAGAATTCGCAGTTCTGATGAACCACCCCGATACGCCGACGGATCATTGCAACCTGATCGCGATCCAACGCAGTAGCTGGCGTGTCAAAAACCCGAACTTCGCCTTCTGTGGCTTGCAGTGCGCCGTAGCACAGTTTGAGCAAAGTGGTCTTCCCAGCCCCAGACGGTCCGGTCAGAAAATGAAAAGAACCGGGTTCCAACGTCAGGGTCAATTGAGAGAAAAGTTTTGCCCCGCCATAGTGGTAGGCGACGTTATCAAGTGCAATCACACGAACTTTCCTTTTCCCGGTTGGGATGTGTATTGCCCAAAACTGCAACAGGTTTCAATCAATTCGCGTCCAACTTCGTTGCAAATCATTGGCCTTTCGCGCTGTGATTGATAATTGTTGGTTAACACTCACAAGTCTAACTGCCGTTTGTTGGCAGAAGGAAAACATCCATGCGGCTAATTTGCCCAAATTGTGGCGCCCAATACGCGGTTGCCGATGACGCAATTCCCAGCGGTGGCCGGGACGTGCAATGTTCGAATTGTCAGCACACGTGGTTTGAAACACCAGGTGCGTCGGCGAATGACACGCCACCGGAACCACGGAAGATCACGCCACCACCCGCGCCAGAACGCCCAGCGGCAGAACGCCCTGCGGCAGATGCTGACAAGTTCAGTGGATCCATTGATGATGCTTTCAAAAATGTGTCTGACGACGACAATCTCGCACCTGCACCGCAACCACCAAAGAACCGCAAACCTGTGGATCCGTCGGTTGCGGATATCTTGCGTGAAGAAGCTGCACTTGAAGCCGCACAACGTAAATCCGAATCCACGGTGAGCATGGAAAGCCAGTCTGATCTTGGCCTCAGCGATCCTGTACCTGCGCCGATCAAAGCCCCAGAACCGACGCCGGACGTCGCACCAACGGCCGAAGATCATGATGCGACAGCCACCGCAAAAACGGCAAGCACAGCTGCAAGTGCCGCTGCTGCTGCCCATGCATCCCGTCGTGATTTGCTGCCAGACATCGAAGAAATCAATTCGAGCCTGCGTTCGGATGCAGAACGCGCAGAAGACGGAACAGCCGTTCCAGCCGTAGCCGCAGAAGCCAACCGCAAAAGTTTCCGGCGCGGTTTCATCTCGGTTTTGCTGATTATCATGGTGCTTGTGCTGATCTACGTGCAGGCGAACCGGATCGCCGCGGCAGTTCCAGCACTTGCTGGCGCATTGCAAAGCTACGTGGATGCTGTCGATGTTGCCCGCATTTGGTTGGACGACAACGTGCAGGCCATGTTGACAGCAATCGCCACCGAATAGCGGCCTCTATCAGAAACGGTCGAGAAGGCGGCGCAGGTAATCGCGTTCGATTTCCGGTCGTTCCTGATCGGCACTGCGACGACGCAATTCATCAAGCAGTTCTTCGGCGCGGCGATAAACATCACCGCCTTGCAACATGCCTTCGTCTGTTCCGAACTGACCGCCCTCTGATCCCATTTCGCGGCCTAACGGGTCGCGCTGGGATTGTTCGGCACGTTGGGTCGCCCCACCGTCTTGTTCGCCTTGACCGGGTTCTTCGGATTGGTTTTCGGCCAATGCACGGCTGAGTGACCGCATCCCGTTGCGCAATGCGTCCAGCGCTTCAGCTTGGCGGTCAATCGCTTCGGCAAGGTTGCCTTGACCCAATGCTTCTTCCGCACCTTCCATTGCCCGTTCAGCGCGGTTCAACGAATTCTCTGCGATTTCGCCGGCCTCACCATCAAGCGACGGCAGCGCACCACGCTGACGTTCCAGTTCATCGCGCAGGGCCTGCTGCCGTTCGGCCAGCGACCGCCCGTCTTCGGCACCTGAACCTTCGCCACCAGACCCCTGATCATCTTGACCGCCACCTTGGCTGTCCTCGCCAACACCTTGACCTGATCCTTGCTGACCATCTTGACCCGGCTGGTTCTGCGACTGACCTTGTTGGCCCTGTTGCTGTCCCTGCTCACCACCTTGCGGTTGCTGTTGACCAGGTTGCTGACCTTGCTGCTGGCCGTTTTCGGCTTGCTGGCGTTCTGGATTAGACCGTTCCTGCAATTCGCGGAACGCATCATCGGACAGTTCTTCCTGCTCGCGCAGCGTATCTTCGAGGTCTTCCATCGCCTGCTGACCCGGCGTGCGTGGGCCATTGCCGCTGCCGTCACCTTGGGTGATGCGCATATTTTCAAGCATCTGGTTCAGCTGTTCCATCAGTTCGGCAGCTTCGGCCATGCGGCCTTCTTCCATTAGTTCTTGGATGCGGTCCATCATTGCCTGCAGTTCGTCGCCAGACAGTTCTTGAGTGTTTTCCGAATTATCCGCCTGATCTGTCCCGTCTTCATTCGGGTCCATTTCTTCGGCAAGCAGTTGCATGTATTGATCAGTCGCTTCGCGCAATTCCTGCATCAGCTCTGCAATTTCTTCGTCCGACGCACCATCGCGCATCGCCTCGGCCAGCCGTTCTTGGGCGCGGGCGAGCCGTTCGCGGGCATCGGCAAGTGTGCCATCCTCCAGCTGAATGGCGAGATCCCAAAGTGCGGTCACGACTTCTGTCTGACCTTCCTCGGTGATCCCGTCGTCCACGAATCCATCAAGCTGGCGAATGATCGCGCGCATCCGCAAATATGTTGTCTCGTTCGAAAACAACCCTTCGGGGCGGTGCGAAATCGCTTTCATCACATCCGTAATCCGCGACACGTTATCACGTGACCACATCAGGTCGCGGCGCTGTTCGATGATAGATTTCGCGAACGGCTGGAAAAACCGGCGACCGGGCAGGATCAACGGCTCGGACGGGCTTTGCGCCGTTTGACCAGCGGCGTCTGTGACTTCCAAGGTCATGGTCACAGGCAAATTCGCGAGCGGGTGTTCGGACAAATCATCAACGAGGAATTCTTCGAAATCAGTTCGGTCGCCCGTGAACGGCATCGGCAGGTCCAACACCAGCGTTTCGAATCCATCAGGATCGACGGCCAAACCATGACGCCGATCAACAGCATCAAGATCAAGCGCGATGGTAGCTGTGCCGGATACGACACCGTAATCATCCATCCCCAAGAACGGTTGGGACATTTCGCCCATCGCGTCTGATTCAATCGGTCCGGTTAGTTCAACCAACGGCGGCTGATCGGCAACCACAAGCAGGTTCCAAACGATGCCATTGTCACCCTCAACTGCAAGCGTACCATCTTGCACGGCAACGAATTGCTGCTGTGTTTCGGGTTCTTCATCTGGGTTAGCCACCGTGCCAGAAACGGTTTCCGCAACGGTCAAAGCGCCTACTTCCCCGTAAAGCCGGATCGTGATTTGCGACCCTTCCGGCACGCGCAGCACGCCTTCGGGAATGTCGTTCAGGTAGATTGAAGGCTTGCCCGTATATGCAGGTGGCTCGACCCACCCTTCCCAGACAGGGCCAGTGGCAAGCGTTTGGCCCGTTGGTTCAACCAATGTGCCAACCCGGAGCACCGACCCGAAAAGCAATGCAACAACAAAGAACAGCAGCGCGATAAAGCGCAGCCCGTATGGGTCGCGGTCGGAAATGCGCAGATCAGGTTCGACAAAGGTCGCCTGTTTGGTGCGGTCTTCCATGCGGGCGACGTGGGCTTTCCACACGGCTTCGGATTCGGGATCGCCAGCGCCAATGGCTTGGGTATCGGCAATCGCGGCGATGGGCCGTCCGGGCAACGCTGCATCAACGCGCGCAACGGCGGCTTCCCGCGCTGGCATTTTGAACCGACGCAGGCCCCAGATAAACGCCACAATCAGGAATGCGACACCGACGGTGCCCAAACCCCAAAGCCAAGGACGCGTCAGAAGATCGTGCCAGCCAAACATCAGCGGTGCGATCAACACAAACAGCACCGACCAGAACGGCCAGAACGCCCGCGTCACGCCTTCGGCAACCATACCCAAACGGGTCACGGCGATTGGAAACGCCAAGTGGCGCATTTGGTCAGGGGCTGTCGGGCGCTGTGTCAGGGTATCGGGTCCTTTTATCTGACCCTTACCTTAACGGATCAGAGCCATGTTGGAAGCGTATCGCGTGCAATCATCTCTTCATAGGTAGGGCGTGCGCGAATAACCGCAAATTGATCGCCATTCACCAGAACTTCGGGGATCAACGGACGCGAGTTATATTCGGACGCCATCACAGCGCCGTAAGCACCAGCTGACCGAAACGCGATCAGATCGTCGGCTTTGACTTCGGTCATGACGCGACCTTTGGCAAAGGTGTCACCGCTTTCACAAACAGGGCCGACGATATCGTATTTCGCAGGCTCCGCGCCCGGCACCGATTCGATGATTGGGTCGATGTCGTGGTAGGCTTCGTACATTGCAGGACGGATCAGATCGTTCATCGCGCCGTCGATGATCATAAACTGACGGTCTTCGCCTTCTTTGATGTAGATGACTTTGGACACGAGCAGTCCAGCGTTGCCTGAAATCAGACGACCCGGTTCAATCTCGATCTCGCAACCAAGGTGCCCAACGGTCCGTTTGATCAGCTCACCATATTCGGACGGCAACGGCGGGGCCTCGTTGGACCGCGCGTAAGGGATACCAAGACCGCCGCCCAGATCAAGACGCGTGATTTCGTGACCATCCGCGCGCAGCGTTTCGGTCAGTTCAGCAACCTTCAGATAGGCGGCTTCGAACGGAGCCAAGTCAGTCAACTGCGACCCGATATGCACGTCGATCCCGATGACCTTCAGGCCCTTCAGTTTCGCGGCCATCGCGTAAACTTCGCGGGCGCGGCTGATCGGAATACCGAATTTGTTCTCGGACTTGCCGGTCGCGATCTTGGCGTGGGTCTTTGCATCAACATCAGGGTTCACGCGGACGGTAATCGGGGCCACAACACCCAAATCCTGTGCCACACGGTCGAGCACGATCATTTCCGGTTCGCTTTCGACGTTGAACTGGCGAATACCACCTTCCAAAGCCATGCGCATTTCATCAACGGTTTTGCCAACACCGGAAAAAACGATCTTGTCGCCCGGAACGCCGGCCGCCTTTGCGCGGAAATATTCACCGCCAGACACCACGTCCATGCCAGCGCCAGCATCGGCTAAAACTTTGATGATCGCCTGATTGGACAGGGATTTCATGGCAAAGCATACCAGATGATCCAAACCATCCAGCGCATCATCGAATAATTTGAAGTGACGGGTCAGGGTCGCGGTCGAATAAACATAAAACGGCGTGCCGACGCTTGCCGCGATTTCAGCGACAGGAACGTCTTCAGCGAACAATTGTCCATCGCGATACAGAAAATGATCCATGGGCCCGACCTTTCAAACAGATTCCGCGTCTATTACCAGATTCCGTGTGAAGCCCAAGCGCCTATTCTTTCATCGCGTCAGAGAAAATTCGCCGTTCTGATCACATTTTTACGACTTGGGGGTGCATTCAGAAATGAGAGGATTAAGTGGAGGCTATATTCGACGTAATGTTTCGTGAGTCCCATTTTTCGCCCCGAAGGTTTCCACGATGGAACAGCCGCCCCGTCAGTCCCTATTTTGGATTGCGTCATATCCGAAATCTGGCAACACATGGCTTCGCGTTTTTCTCGCCAACTATTTGCTTGGCGGCGAAGATCCCTTGCCGATCAATTCGGTCGGCAAGCTTGGCTATGCAGACGCGGACGCCCGCCACTATGAACGCGCCAACGGCGGAGATTACGATCTGGCTGATGCGGCCAAGACGGTCGCTTTGCGCAATAGGTTCCTGCTGAGAACTGCGATCACCGGACCGAAGGTGGCGCTTGTCAAAACCCACAATTACAACAGTACAATTAACGGTACGCCTTTGATCCCCGCCCCGTACACGCGCGGTGCCATCTACGTTGCGCGCCACCCCGGCGATGTGGCGATTTCATTCGCCAGCCACTACGGATTAAGCATCGACGAAGCAATTGAGCGGATGCGCGAACATAACGCCGTCGTCGGCGGGTCCCAAGGCACGGCACTGCAGTTCACATCCGATTGGTCGTCTCACGTGCAAAGCTGGGCGGGTGCCAAGACCCACAACGTGCGCGTCATTCGTTATGAAGACATGCATGATACACCAGTCGAAACTTTCGGCCGCGTCCTGCGCCATATCGGTGTGGCCGTGGATAAGGCGAAGTTAGCACGTGCGATCAATAACTCGCGTTTCGAGGAACTGAAACGTCAGGAAAAAGCGGACGGATTCACCGAAAACACGGAACACCAGCCACGCTTTTTCCGCAAAGGAATTGCAGGGGCTTGGCGCGATATCCTGACGGCCGATCAAATCAAGACAGTGGCCCGCGACCACGGCAATGCCATCAAGGCGCTAGGCTACAGTTAAGTTTTGTGTGCGGACCGGAAATAAAGGTAAAGCGGCAAACCGCAGCTGACACCGATACAGAATGTTGCAGGGATCGCCAGAAGTCTGATCCACTCACGGGTTTGCATGACCTCAACGACAATCCAGATTGTCAGCGTCACCGCCGCAATGGTCAGATCCCAAACAAGCCCCGAACTGGCCGCGTTCGCGTGCCATGCATCAACCATCGCCATGATGTCCCAGCCGTTCGTCTGAAACCATTGGACGAAATAATACATCGGGTGGATTGCACCCCAGATCGCCAGTGCCAGCCAAATCATTCGCATCGTCACAACTCCAGCCTTAGGTCATCGCCGCCAAATGGTTCGCGCAGCTGTTCAGGTCGTAAACTGTCGCTATCGACGTCAAAAACAAGGGCTGCATCGTCACATCCTGCTAACAACAAGCACATGGCGACGACGCGGATCATGACCTAGTTCAAAGACGAGTTTTGGCTCACCCCAAGCGAAAATGTCCCGTTCGACAGGCCTAGGCTATTGCCGACAGACACGCCGCCAGACCCGACCGAAAGGCTTGTGCTACCTGACGGGCGCAACGGTGCGCCGTTGGCCCCGCATCCCGCAAGACCCACAGCAACAACCATCAGCACAACAATTTTCATCCCAATTCGTCCTTCCACCGTGCGGCCTGCGCCCGCACGTTTGCAGGGGCTGTGCCGCCAAAGCTGGTGCGCGACGCGACAGAGTTCTTCACACCCAGCACGTCAAACACCGATTGTGTGATATCTTGGTGGACCGACTGCATGTCGGCTAGGGACAATTCCGGCAGGTCGCAAGATTTCGCCTCTGCCATCGCAACCAGTGATCCGGTGACGTGATGTGCATCGCGGAACGGCAGGCCCAATTCGCGGACCAGCCAATCGGCCAAATCCGTCGCGGTGGAGAACCCCGTCGCGGCGGCGGCTTCCAATGACGGAACGTTGGCTTCCATATCGGCAACCATACCTGCCATTGCGGCCAGCGCGAGGAACAAATTGTCAGCGGCGTCGAACACTTGCTCTTTGTCTTCCTGCATGTCCTTAGAATAGGTCAGCGGCAGTCCCTTCATCACGGTCATCAGCGCAACATTCGCCCCGAAAATCCGGCCGATCTTGGCACGGATCAGTTCAGCGGCGTCAGGGTTACGCTTTTGCGGCATGATCGACGATCCGGTGGACCATTTGTCGGACATTTTCACGAACCGGAACTGGGCAGAGGACCAGATCACCAGTTCTTCGGCCAAGCGGGACAAGTGCATCGCAGTGATCGAAGACGCAGCAAGGAATTCCAATGCGAAATCACGATCAGACGTTGCATCCAGCGAATTGGACATAGGCCGATCAAACCCAAGCGCCTGCGCCGTCATGTCACGATCAATCGGGAACGACGTTCCGGCCAAAGCAGCAGCCCCCAATGGCGATGTATTCATCCGCTTGCGTGCATCCGCAAAACGGGACCGGTCACGGGCGAACATTTCGACATAGGCCAGCATGTGGTGGCCCCACGTGACAGGCTGCGCGACCTGCAGGTGCGTGAAACCAGGCATGACCCAGTCGGCACCAGCTTCGGCTTGGCCCAACAACGACTTCATCAACGTTTCAAGTGCTGCATCAGCCGCGTCACATTGGTCACGGACCCATAGACGGAAATCGACGGCAACCTGATCGTTCCGCGACCGACCCGTGTGCAAACGACCAGCCGGTTCGCCGATCAAATCTTTCAGCCGCGCTTCGACATTCATGTGAATATCTTCGAGCGCGGTGGAAAACGGAAATTCTCCGGTTTCAATCTCTGACAACACCGTGAGCAGGCCTTCACGGATCGCATCGGCGTCGTTATCCGTAATGATGCCTGTGGCGGCCAACATGGCGGCATGGGCACGTGAACCAGCAATGTCTTGGGCAGCTAGACGTTGATCGAACCCGATGGATGCGTTGATCGCTTCCATAATGGCGTCCGGTCCAGCGGCGAAACGGCCACCCCACATTGTGTTCGCGGATTTGGTCATGAGAAAGGAAGCCCCGTGCTGAATTTGAAATCTGCCTTGCTTTATACGGCCCTTGGTCTGCTTGCAAATACCGCCATGGCGGATGTCAGCACATTTGAAGCGCTGCGCGAGGGCGATATGCGCAAGCTGAACTTTCATTCCGAGCCGAAACCAGCATCTGATGAAACATTTGTCGGTGAAGACGGAAGCGAAATGACCTTTGACGCATACGAAGGCCAATTCGCGGTGGTCAACTTTTGGGCCACATGGTGTGCCCCTTGTCGGGCCGAAATGCCGCAACTTGCAGACCTGCAAGACCAGCTTGGCAGCGACGAATTTTCTGTTGTCACTATTGCGACCGGCCGCAACCCACGCCCCGCGATGGAACGGTTCTTTGACGAAATTGAAGTCGACAACTTGCCACTGCACGCAGATCCCAGATCGACATTGGCCCGCGACATGGGGGTTTTAGGCCTGCCAGTGACCCTTATCCTTGATCCCGAAGGCCGCGAAATCGCGCGACTTCAAGGCGACGCGCACTGGAATAGCGACAGCGCAATTGCCATCCTCGAGGCGATCATGGCGCAAGAGTAACAATCCCTGATTGTCGCTTTACTGTCATTATCAGCATGATACGGTCCACCGAATCCGGTTAAACCAAGGACTTGTTACATGTCGCACCAAGCAAAAGTGATCCGCCTCGAACAATTAGCCATGACGATTCGGGCTGAAACGATCAAAATTCTGCCCGGTGCGCCTGACCCAAGAAAACTGGCGCATACCCAGCTGGCCAGCAAGATCGAAGGTTGGGAACAGGCCATCAAGCTTGTGCAGCGCGACATGAAATCGCAAAGCCACTTTAACCATATGGTTCATCGGCACAATCCGGGTGGTCCCAAAGACCATCAGGCCAACCAGCGTCTGCAAAGCGGGCAGAACAACGTCAAACAGATTTCCAATGCTCTGGATAAAGTCATCGCGGAACTGGACGAATTGTCCAAGCAGTTCTACGGCGGCGACAACGCCGAAACACGCGCGTTGAAAGGCATTTCATCCGCCCTGAAGAACTGGTCAAAGACGGCAAAGCATTCCGAAACAGGTATCATCGGCACCGCAGCCCCGACCAACACACAAGCAACCATTCAACAAGCCAAACCGTTCCTGCCGCAAGGTGGTGCGCCGGGCATGTCCGGACCGGGTGCGATTGATGCGTTTACACTGGTGCTTGGCGCGTTCGTACTTCTCAAAGCGTTGGCAAAGAAGAAAAACTAGGCCCGCCCAGCCGTTTCAGACAACATCAAGGGATCGACGCCCATACCTTTTAGGGCGGCGGTCCATTTGTGATCATTGGCGCGACCGAACACGATGTCATCATCCGCGTCGCAGGTCAGCCACCCATTCTGTCCGATTTCACCTTCCAGCTGGCCGGGTCCCCATCCCGCGTAACCAAGCGCCATCATCGCGCTTGTCGGGCCCGCGCCGCGCGCGATTTCTTCGATAACGTCCATGGTAGCGGTCATCGAGATATTGCCGTCAACTTCGATAGTGCCGCCTTCAGACGCGTAATCGGTGGAATGCAAAACAAACCCGCGCGACTGTTCGACAGGCCCACCAAGATGGATCCGTATCTTTCGTGCCCTCGGAGCCATTTCGATTTCAAGCTGCTCCAGAAGGTTCGCAAACCGGACTTCAGTGGATGGTTTATTCACGATGATGCCCATCGCGCCGTCTTCGGAATGAGCACAAATGTAGACGACGCTTTTCGCAAAACGATCATCGCCCATGATGGGCATGGCGATCAAAAGCTTACCGGTGAGATTTGTTGGCTGCATAGTCATATTCCAATTCTTGCAAGCTTATGCCGGTAGTACAAGTCACACAAAATTTTGCTCGCCAAGACGTGAGTTCAATTACAGCCGTTCCTGACTATGTAGAGGTTATGAAAACACTAACCGCGATTCTTAAGACGACTTGTTTGATGGCTGCGACGCTGGCCTCACCTGCGATGGCCGGTCCTTTTGATGATCTTGCCCGAATCGACGTCATCCCCGGATGGCAAACGCCCTCAGGTACACACATGGCTGGGGTCCGCGTGACATTGCGGCCCGGCTGGAAAACCTATTGGCGTGCACCCGGTGATGCAGGCATCCCGCCGCAGTTTTCATGGACAGGATCGCAGAACATCACTGCAGCCCAATTTCATTGGCCCGTCCCACAGGTCTTTGAACAAGGTGCCATGCAGTCAATCGGATATCACGATACGCTCGTGCTGCCGATCGAATTGACACAAGTCGACCCGAATGCACCCATTCACATGTCTGGCGAAATCACCATTGGCGTGTGCGAAGACATTTGCGTGCCCGTTTCACTGCCATTCGATGCCCTGCTTCCTGCTGATGGACGCCGCGACGGCGCTATCACAGCGTCGTTGCTGAACCAGCCGGTTTCTGCGCGCGATGCTGGTGTGCAGACCGCAACCTGTGATGTGTCCCCGGGGGAACGCGGCTTGATGGTGACTGCCACGTTGACGATGCCGCCGGCAGGTCAAACAGAGGCCGTCATTGTCGAAGCAGGCAATCCGGAAGTTTGGGTTTCGCAGGCAGACATAACGCGCAACGGCGATACATTGCAGGCGACCGTGGATATGATCCACGCGTCATCCAGCAGCTTTGCCCTTGATCGTTCAGCAATCCGGATCACAGTGCTCGGCAGTGATTACGCCGTTGATGTGCGTGGCTGCCCAAAAGGTTAGGCCTTGCGCCACCGCAACGCCAACCCGATGCCTGCGATCATGTAAATCCCCATCAACGCGACAGCCAAGCCGCCTGCGAATATCCCGAACGCAGCCCCGAACCCGCCCGACAGTGCTGGCAAGATCGCGACGGCTTGTGGCAACGCGGCACCTGTGACGATCACAGGCCCTAACGTGACTGCAAACAAACCAACCGCCACGCCTGCACCCAACATCGCAGGCCATGTTGCCCCGAATTTCCGGACACGCAGCGCACGTTTCGCGGCCCGTATTTGTTTGCCGACATCAGCCTGAATAGCCATCAGCGCAGGAATGATGAACATCACCAGCACCATCCCGAACCCAAGCCCAAAGACCAAGGTCACGACGGTTGGCTTCAGAAATTCAGCTTGGTTCGATCCTTCGTAAAGCAGTGGTGCCAGCCCAAGAACTGTCGTCAATGTTGTCAGCAGCACAGGACGTAGCCTGTCCGCTGTCCCGTCGATAATCGCAGGAAAGATACCGCGATCGGCAGCGTATTCATCAATCGTCGTGACCAGCACGATACTGTCGTTGATGATGATCCCAACCATGCCCAGCATGCCGACGACCGTGAACAAGCTCATCGGGATGCCCCATGCGTTGTGTCCGTAGATCGTCCCGATCAATGCGAATGGGATCACCGACATCACGACAATTGGACGCGACCAGCTTGAGAATATCCAAGCAAGCACAAGATAGATGCCCACCAGAACCAAAATCAGCCCATTACGCGCATCTTCGACAAAAGCGCGTTCCTGTTCGCTTTGCCCCGACAACGCGGTATCGACACCAAACCGCGTCTCTATTCCCGGCAAGATATCTTCGTTAATCGAAAGCTGAACTTGGACGGCACGGTCGGCGTCTTCGTCATCCAAGTCGCCCAATACAGAAATCAGCAATATCCCGTTTTCACGCCGCACCGTGGAAAACCCCGTCCGGCTTTCGACAGTCACTACGTCAGCCAATGGCACATAAACGCCGCTCGGCGTCCGAATTTGCGTCCTATCCAGAAAATCAGCGGACAATTCACCTGCCGGAAGCTCCACACGGATCGTCGCAGAGCGGGTGCCATCAGGATAAGACGCCGCTTCGATGCCACCCAGTTTTTCACGCAGAACACGGCCAAGCCCGTCAATGTTAAGCCCCAAGGCTTGTCCCTGTGGTGTTAGATCAAGGATCAGTTCTTCTTTGTCGTAGGCCAGCGTGTCTTCGAGACCCGAAATCTCTGGGAATTGGAGCAGTTCGGTTTTCAACGCTTCGGCCGCTGCTTTCAGCGTTTCGGCATCTGCCCCGAACATCTGGATATCAAGGCTATCCCCCCCCGGACCACTACCCCAAGACCGGAAGCTTACTGTTTCGGCCATAGGATGTTGGCGCACGCTGTCTTGCAGTTCTGATACAAACGTCCCGCTCGTGTATGGACGGCTATCCGCGTCAACCAATTCAATCGTAATTGCGCCCAGTTGATCCGCGCTTTTACTATCTGCGCCAGATAACCCTCGCCCAGAATTACCACCGATTTGCGCGAAGACATAAACAAGCGGATTGATCCCATGTTCATCTTCATATTTCGCGCCCAGCGCTTCGGTCGCGCGTTGCATCTCCTGCATCATCTCGAAGGTATCATCGCGCGTCGCACCGGGTAGCATGGCAAAGTTACCTGTCACCTGCCCCTGTTCAGGCGCGGAGAAGAAGCGCCATTGCACGTCACCCGTGATGACCAAAGCTACCTGCGACGCTAGCAATACCAACGCGCCCGCAAAAACCGGATACCGCGCCCAGATGACACCCGCCATGAAGGGCCGGAACAGGTTTTCTTTCACCGCATCAAACCCGCGGTTCACGATCCGCGACGGCATATCATACCAATGTTCTTTCGATGTCGTGGCAATCGCGTGCGACAAGTGGTTCGGTAGAATGAGAAAACATTCGACCAAAGATGCCGCCAAAACAACGATTACGGTAAACGGAATGTCTGCGATCAAATCACCGAACCGTCCACCGATCACAACCAGACCAAAAAACGCGATGATGGTCGTGATCGTCGAAGAAAAGACAGGACTGAACATGCGCCGCGCTGCATTTTCGGCTGCTTCGACAGGGTGTTCGCGCAGATTACGCGCCCTGAAATCTGCGTGTTCACCGACAACGATGGCATCATCGACCACAATCCCGAGCGTGATGATCAGCGCAAAAAGCGAGATCATATTGATGGTCAGGCCCGAGACATACATCAGCGCAATCGCCGCGAGCATCGCGACCGGAAAACCCGCCGCGACCCAAAACGCGGTGCGCGCATTCAGGAACAAGAACAACAATCCGACGACTAATGCCAAACCCATCAGGCCGTTCTCCAGCAGGATATCCAGACGCGCCTGAATCACCTCTGCCCGCGCGGACACGAGATCAATCTCGACACCTTGTGGCAGTGACGCCTTCAGTTCGTCCGCGACTTCTTGAACAGTGTCTTGGATGCCAATCGCATCGCCTTGCGCGGTACGCTGGACTTCGATCTGGATCGCTGGATTGCCACCCACGTAATAGGCGCGTTCACGGTCCACACCTTCAACGCGCACATTGGCCACGTCGCCGATCGTCAGACTAGACCCGTCAGGATTAGCCCGCAGAACAATGGCTTCAATTTCATCGGCAGATCGTTTTGCAACACCTGTGCGCACACGGGCCGCATTGGACACATCACCCGCAGGATCAGCGGCGGCTTCTTCGCCGATCCGGTCTGCGATGTCAGACAACCCGATGTCATATTCGATTAGCGACAGTGACGGCACTTCGACGATCGTCGAAGGCGCCGCAACGCCGCGAATATTGACCTTTGTGACCCCTTCCGCAAACAGGCGCACAACCATTTCATCGGCAAAACGGCCCAATTGTTCGACGCCAACCGGACCCGTGAGCATGACGTTGGTCACACGATCACGCCACCCGCCGCGCCTGATCTCTGGGTCTTCCGCATCTGTGGGCAGGTTATTTGTACTATCGACAGCGAGCTGCACATCTTCGGCCGCGCGATCAATGTCATAGCCGGGTTCAAACTCTAACCGGATGCTTGCGCGGCCTTCTTGCGATGTGGCCGCCGATGATGACACGCCTTCAACCGCCAACAACACAGGTTCCAAAACCTGCACGATGGCCGCGTCGACGTCTTCTGCGCCTGCGCCCGACCACGCGACATTGACCGACAGATCGTCGACGACAACGTCAGGAAAGAACTGCGCCCGCATATTGGGGAATGCGAACAAACCCGCAGACAACATCAACACCAGCAGCAAATTCGCCGCCGTGCGGTGCCGCGTAAAATATGACAGGATGCCGCCTGCCCCCTTCGTCAAGATCGCGCCACCCGTTGCCATGATCTAGCCCCCCATCCGGCCTTCGATCCGGTTGACTGTCGCGACCGGAATTTCGTCGGCGTCTAACTGGGACAGAATGCGGGCCTTCGCGTCGTCGGGCATACGAGATGCTTCGACAAAAGCGACAATCTTTGCTTTGCGTTCAGGATCAAGCGTGACCATTTCAGGTTCTGCCGGAGCTTCATCCGCTTGACCGGGCCGGATCGGGTCGACCTTGATCCCCGCCCCCAACAAAGGCGACCGTTCCGCAACAATTGTTTCACCTGCAAGGCCGCGCACCGTGATGATCACGTCGTCACCCTGCCTGCGCAATAGTTCGACCTGCTCTAACGACAAACGATCTTCTTCGCCGACAACCAGAACCGTGCCGTCGGCGGCCACGGCAGTCGCGGGCACCTGTGCGACGCGGTTCAACACAGGTTCTTCGATCCGGACCGTCACGAAATCACCGGGTCGGAAACCACCAGATCCTTCAAGACGCGCAAACAAAAGTCGCCCTGTTTGACCTTCGCCAACAGCGGCACTTTCGCGGGTGATCTGACCTGTCGCGATCAGATCAACACCTGACACATCAAGACCGACGGAAATCGGCGCGTTTAGCAGATCACCTGCCCCATCTAACAAACGGGCATATTGTGACGTCGATACCCTGAACGACACCTCAAGCGCATTAGGGTCGATCAGTTGGGCAATTCGTTCATTTGCGGTAATCCGACCGCCGGGAATAACGCCAACGTCGGACAGAGCACCGTCGAAATCAGCCGTGACGCGTGTATTGGCGAGCGTACGTTCTGCTTCGCTAAGGGTAATTTCAGCACGTGCAAGTCTGGTCGTCGCTTGGTCCAATCGTGCCTCGGCCTGCGCAACAGATTGCCTGCGCGACAGTACCGCCGCGTCTGATGCTGATGCCGCAAGTTCCGCCGTTTCGACTGCGGCTGCCGTACCGACACCACGTGTCTGCAAATCACGCGCACGCGTCAGGGCTGCCGCACGCAATGTCGCCTGTGATTGCGCCGCGACAAGTTCGTCTTCGTTCAGTGCAAGCCCGCGTTCTGCATCGCGCAATTCGGCCTGCGCGTCCTGCAAATCCGCGCGCACACGGTCCAAGGCGGACTGGGCTTCAAACGGATCGATCTGGGCAATGACCTGCCCTGCCTTCACCAGTGCGCCTTCGGTTAAGTTTACGTCTGCTTCCAGCACGGTCCCCCCAACAGGGCTGCGCAGATCAAGACTACGCTGGCTTTGCAGTTCACCGAAGACAGTCATAATGGGCGCGATTGTCTGCGGTTCTAACGTCACCACATTGACTGCAAAGACCCGTTCGCGTTGCGGAAAACTACGCGGTTCCTGTGCCATCCGTTCCGTGACAGCCCCACGCACCATGTTCCCGGCCCACGCCATCAACGCCAAGGTGACAGACAACAGGAAGATGCCAACAAGGCTTCGACGTAAAAATCGCATGTTTGTATACTCCTGAAATCAATACGCCCGCGCCCCGCAGACGGATCATTCACTGTATCAAACGACGCGAGAAATCATTTCCGTCGCTGATGTTCGTCTAAACGTGGCATTATTTCTACAAAATTGCAGGGCATGTGCCGATAGTCGAGCTGCTTCACAAGAATTTCATCCCACGCGTCTTTGCACGCCCCAGGACTGCCGGGCAGTGCAAACAGGTACGTCCCGTTCGCAACACCGCCCGTCGCACGGCTTTGGATTGCGGACGTTCCGATCTTTTGCATGGATACGATGGTGAAAACGGTCCCGAATGCGTCGATCTCTTTTTCGTAGACATCGCGGTGCGCTTCGACGGTCACGTCACGGCCTGTCAGGCCTGTCCCGCCGGTCGAGATGACAACGTCCACCGCGTCATCCGCACACCATTTACGCAGTTGATCCGCGATCTGATCACGTTCGTCCGGCAGGATCATCCGATCCGCAAGCAGATGCCCCGCATCTTCCAATCGTGCCACAAGCGTGTTTCCCGATTTATCATCGTCCAGCGTCCGCGTGTCGCTAACCGTCAGCACAGCGATACGTGTTGTCAAGAAGGCGCGGTCGGTCATGTGGCGAGATCCCTGAGTTTGGCTTGCACCGACAACAAATCAGCCCAAGCATCGCGTTTCGCAAGCGGGTTCTTCAGCAGCGACACAGGATGCGCCATCGGCATCGCAGGACGTCCAACGACATCGGTCCATTTACCGCGCAGCCCCCTGATCCCGCCGCGCCCCAACAACATCTGGCAAGGCGTATTGCCCATCAAAATCACCACATCAGGGTTTGCCAGCGCGATGTGGCGTTCCAGAAACGGACGCATCATTGCGAGGTCTTTGGCATTGGGCAGTGCATCGCCCGGCACCCGCCACGGCATCGCGGTCGTCAGATAAACGGACCGGGCCGCGTCTTCTGCATCCGCACGCAACGAAATTGCATCCATCATCTTGGCCAGCAAATCACCTTGGACACCCGCAAATGGCATGCCCGCAACGTCTTCTTCGCGGGACGGTGCGTCGCCTACGATCATCACGCGCGCCGCGGGCTGGCCAGCCGCGAACACCATTTTGCGGGCACCTTTTTTCAGATGGCAATGTTCGAATCCATCAAGCGCCGCTTGAAGCCCTTCGATATCACCAGCACCGGCTGCCGCAGATTGCGCGAGAGCTACTGTATCCAGTTCCTTCACCGCCACGGGAATCGGCGGTTTGCCACCCGCATTTGGATTCGGCGGCGTTTTAGGTTTGGCTGGCTCCAGATCATAACGGTTCACGGGCGCTTCACTGATCGCTTCATCAGCGCCCAGTTCGACCTGCCATTCCAGCAGCGCGCGGTCGTCCCAATATGTGTCCACAGAATCCATGACCCCATTCATATCCTTCAAATCGGACCTACGGTAGCGCTGATTGCGCGCACCCCGTTGCGTGATCGCAGCCTGCTTCATATAACGGCGCAAACCACGCATAAGGAGCCGTCCCATGTCGTTTCGCGCCCAGCATCTTTTGGGGATAGAGCCGCTCCACCCCACAGAAATCACAGCCCTGCTCGATTTGGCTGATCAATATGCCGACAATCCCAATTCTGCGCGGCATCGCAGCACATTGGCAGGCATGACGCAAATCAACATGTTCTTTGAAAATTCGACCCGCACACAGGCGAGTTTCGAACTGGCGGGCAAACGGCTAGGCGCTGATGTGATGAACATGGCGATGCAGGCGTCATCGCTGAAAAAAGGGGAAACGTTGATTGATACGGCGTTGACCCTGAATGCGATGCACCCCGATCTGTTGGTCGTGCGTCATCCACATTCCGGTGCGGTCGATTTGCTGGCCCAGAAGGTCAACGGCGCCGTTCTGAACGCTGGCGACGGCAAACATGAACACCCGACGCAGGCCCTGCTGGATGCGCTGACAATTCGACGCGCAAAAGGTCGTTTGCACAGACTTTCCGTCGCTATTTGTGGTGACATCGCCCATTCGCGCGTTGCGCGGTCGAACATCATGCTGCTTGGTAAAATGGAAAACCGTATCCGCCTGATCGCCCCGCCGACATTGATGCCATCAGGCGTTGCGGAATTCGGCTGCGAAGTTTTCCACAACATGGAAGAAGGCCTGAAAGACGTCGATGTCGTCATGATGCTACGACTTCAAAAGGAACGGATGGATGGCGGTTTCATCCCGTCCGAACGTGAATATTACCACCGCTATGGGCTGGATGCGGCCAAACTGGCGCACGCCAAACCTGACGCCATTGTCATGCACCCCGGCCCGATGAACCGCGGTGTCGAAATCGACGGCACGATCGCCGACGACATCAACCGGTCAGTGATCCAGACGCAGGTCGAAATGGGTGTAGCTGTACGCATGGCCGCAATGGATTTGCTCGCGCGAAACCTACGGGCGCGACGTGGTGCTGCAATCGAAGGTGTCATGGCGTGACAAATGTGATCCTACCCCATGAACACGGTCGTGTTCGCGTGTTTCAACTTGATCCGATCTTGTCCGGGCAGCTGGGCGACACTTATGACGCCCTTGCTGATGCACTGAATGCATCGATCACGGCACCTGATGACGTTCAGATCGTATCTGCGGAAACCCTTAATGACATCGGTTTGGCGCAATTTCTGATGCTTGGTTACGGGATATCGCAGGCGGACATGACGCCAGAAATGGACCGGCTGAATAGTCTCAACAGGGACTTTGCCATCGTCCGCTCTGGCGCGTTCGGGGAAGCAGGCGCAGTGCTGCGCACAGATGGTGCAGCAAAGTTGGTCGCGACATTTACGGAAGAAGGTGCAGCGCCACCACCGATGACACCGCTCACATCCGATAGTTCGCAAGGCACAATCATCCCACCGGATGCCCCCGCGAAGAAACCAAAGTCCGACGCCCGTATTGGTGGGATGGTGGCAACCGCCGCTTTGATCGTCATGGGGCTATTGGTTTGGCTGATGATTTGGGTCGGCGGTTAATGTCCGACTTTCCAGCCCTTCAGCCCGACGAAGAAATCCTGTGGGAAGGTCGCCCTGACACCAAACTGCGGTTTGGCATGGCGACAATGGCCACAGGCATTTTTGCGGTTGCTTTGGTACTAGCCTGTCTTGGCCTTGCGACGGTGATTGATCGGGCAAACACCGGCAGCTACTGGGCGATCCTGGCACCCGGCATCGTCGTAGGTGTGGTGATCGTTTTCGCTGGTCCGGTAATCGACAGTCTGGCCCGCTACAACACACGCTATCGCCTGACCAATCAACGTATGCTGATCAGCAAACCGATTGGTGTGCGATACGCCAGCTATCCAATCCCGCCGCTCGATGACCTGATCTATCGCAATGGCACGCCGCCTTCGATCTACTTCGCAACGCAGGTCAACGGGCGGACCTCAACAGACATCGGTTTCGAACGTATCGCGGATGCCCGCGAAGTGTTCATCCAGATGCGCAAACTTGCCGGAGACACCGATTTATGACACGTCTCACATCAACGGTTCAGCCCTTTAGAAAGACATGCAATGACTAAGCTCTTGTTCATAAACGCACGTTTGATCGACCCAGTGGCGTTGACCGACAAGGCTGGCGCGATACTGGTCGAAGATGGCGCGATCACCCGCGTTTTCGATGAAACCCACCCCGATATGACAGGCCCCACGGTCGTGGATTGCGGCGGTAAATGTCTGGCGCCTGGTATCGTTGATATTGGCGTTAAGGTCTCTGAACCGGGTGAACGGCATAAGGAGAGTTTTCGGTCTGCCGGACGTGCCGCCGCTGCTGGTGGTGTCACCACGATTGTGACGCGTCCAGACACGACGCCCGCGATTGATACACCTGAAACGCTCGAATTCGTCGCACGCCGCGCCGCGTTGGATGCGCCCGTGCGTGTATTGCCGATGGCGGCCCTGACCAAAGGGCGCGACGGGCGTGAAATGACCGAAATCGGGCTGCTGACCGATGCCGGTGCCGTCGCGTTCACCGATTGCGACCGTGTCGTGACGAATACAAAGGTTTTTTCGCGGGCTCTGACTTACGCCAAATCGCTTGATGCGCTTGTGATTGCCCATGTCCAAGATCCGGGTCTGTCGCACGGCGCCGCCGTCACATCGGGCAAATTCGCATCCCTGCGTGGCCTGCCCGGCGTGTCACCAATGGCCGAACGCATGGGGCTGGATCGTGACATCAGCCTGATCGAGATGACTGGCGCGCGCTACCACGCTGACCAAATCACCACGGCACGTGCGCTGCCTGCGCTAGAACGGGCCAAGCGGAACGGTTTGCAAGTGACCGCAGGCATTGGCATCCACCATTTGACCCTGAACGAATTGGATGTCGCGGACTACCGGACGTTCTTTAAGGTCAAACCGCCGTTGCGGTCCGAAGAAGATCGGGTCGCGGTGGTCCAAGCGGTCGCGGATGGCCTGATCGACATCATCAGTTCGATGCACACACCACAAGACGAAGAAAGCAAACGCTTGCCCTATGAAGAAGCGGCAAGCGGGGCGGTTGGGCTAGAAACGCTACTCCCAGCCGCATTGCGTCTCTATCATGAAGACCAGATCGACCTGCCGCGCTTGTTCAGAGCACTTTCTCTGAACCCGTCACGTCTGCTGGGTCTGGAAAGCGGACGCATGATGGAAGGTGCGCCTGCCGATCTGGTCTTGTTCGATGCAGATGCGCCGTTCGTGCTGAACCGCGAAACGCTACAGTCAAAATCCAAAAATACGCCGTTTGATGGCGCACGTATGCAAGGCCGCGTTTTGGGAACGTGGGTCGCAGGCAATCGCGTGGCGGGGGAATAATCATGCCAGAATTGACGACAGGAATGGGCGGTTTGCTGCTTTGGGCTGCGATCGGATATCTGCTGGGGTCGGTGCCTTACGGCATGATCATCGCGAAAGCCTTGAACCTTGGCAATCTGCGCGAAATCGGGTCCGGCAACATTGGGGCGACCAATGTTCTGCGGACTGGCAACAAAAAAGCAGCCGCGCTGACGCTGATCTTTGATGCAGGCAAAGGGGCCGTCGCCGTTTTGCTAGCGCGCGCATTCGCAGGCGAAGACGCAGTACAAATCGCAGCATTGGCGGCATTTCTAGGCCATTGTTTTCCTGTCTGGTTAGGCTTTAAAGGCGGCAAAGGTGTCGCAACCCATCTGGGTATGATGTGGGCACTGGCATGGCCGATTGGGCTGGCATGCTGTCTGACTTGGCTAGTCGTCGCAGCCGTGTTCCGGTTTTCGTCGCTGGCTGCGTTGCTGGCCGCCGGGTTCGCACCCGCCTTCGCAATTTTCTTTGGATATGGTCCATTGATTGTATTGCTGCTGGTCCTCGCCGTGCTGGTCTACCTCCGCCACAGCGCCAACATTGGCCGTCTTCGGGCGGGGACAGAAACCAAGATCGGATCAAAGAAGGCCGAATGACACCTTGCGTCTGATCCACCACGCAGCCGCCCCGACACCGCCAAAAACACCAAGCGGCCCAAAATCGACGCCCGCGTAATATAAGAGCGCGATCGTCAAAGCGATCAGGATTGGCAGGTGCGTTAACGGGCGCAGCGTGTCTGCAAGGCTTTGAATGCGCAGCACCCAAGCGATAAAAAAGATCGGCGGTCCGGCGAAAAGCACACCAGCCCACGCTCCCATAACAAAGGCACTTCCCGCCTGGGGGTGTAAGGCCGTGATCCCAGTCACCGGCAAAGCCAGCAGAATGATCATGATCCAGCGGGGGTTCAGTAGAAACGACAAAGTGCCCCTTTCTTAGGACTGAAACCGGTGGCGGCGGCAGCACACGGTGCGGAAAACCGGACCTTGCGTCAAGCATGCAGGTCTCGTTAATCTTCACACATCATTAAACATTTCATTTCCCACCGACAAAGGCCATTTCTCATGGATTTCCAAACTTCCGTCAAAACGTGCTTCAATAAATACGCCGACTTTACGGGTCGCGCCCGGCGTTCAGAACTGTGGTGGTTCGCGCTGTTCGCCTTCATCCTTGGGCTGGTCACAACCGCCCTGGATGCGATGTTGGGCACGTTTGGGATTTTGAATGCAATCGGTTCGCTTGCGATCCTTTTACCAAGCATCGCGGTTGGCGTGCGTCGCCTGCATGACCGCGACATGGTCGGCTGGTGGTACCTGATCGCCTTTATTCCTGCGGTCGGCGCCATCGCCTTGATCATCATTTTCTGCCTCAAGGGCACCGAAGGACCAAACCGGTTCGGCGCTGACCCGCTTGCGTAAGTGAACGACGGTTCGCGTTAACCACGTGTTAGGGCGAATCGTTCAAATGTGACGTAAGACAAACGTTGACCATGCGCCGCGCCGAACGCGTGGCTTAGCATCCATTGGCCGCCTGAAGTGGCGGATGAATATGTCTGGCAAAGCCGGACAGGATCGCAAATGATCAACGTTTGTCTTTAAATCAGCGCTTAGTAGGAAAAATCACCGTAGATCTTTTTCAGATCACCGTTCCAGTCGCCATTGTAGTGATCCAACAATTCATCCGCAGGTGTTTTGCCTGTCTCGATGGTTTCATGCAGCGCGTTGAGGAAATGGGTTTCGTCCGCGACCATGCCGCCCGCACCGGGTTTCGCCCGTGCTTTCAGGCCGGCGTGTGAAATCGCCACCACTTCACGTGCCAGATCGTGCATGTTGATGCCGTCGACCTTGGCCTGCAACCCATCAATGGATGCCGCCACGCGCAGCGCTTCGCGCTGTTCAGCGGTCCAGTCTTTACACAAATCCCACGCGGCATCCAAAGCCGTCTGGTCATACATCATGCCAACCCAAAACGCGGGCAAGGCACACAACCGCCGCCAAGGGCCGCCATCCGCGCCACGCATCTCGATGAACTGTTTGATCCGCGCTTCAGGGAAAACGGTTGTCAGGTGATCTGCCCAATCCGACAACAACGGTTTTTCACCGGGCAACGCAGGCAATTCACCCTTCAGGAAATCGCGGAACGACATGCCCAGCGCGTCGATGTATTTTCCGTCGCGGTAAACAAAATACATCGGCACATCGAGAACCCAATCGACCCAGCGTTCAAACCCCATGCCGTCTTCAAACACCCAAGGCAGCATGCCAGTACGGCTGTCATCCAAGCTACGCCAGATGCGCGAACGCCACGACTTGTGACCGTTTGGCTTGCCTTCAAAGAAGGGTGAATTCGCAAAAAGCGCAGTCGCCACAGGCTGCAACGCCAGCGACGTGCGCAGCTTTTGCACCATGTCGGCTTCAGACCCGAAATCGAGGTTGACCTGAACCGTACAGGTCCGACGCATCATCTGTGTCCCGTGCGTGCCGACCTTTTCCATATAAGCGTTCATCAGCTTATAGCGGCCCTTGGGCATCAGCGGCATTTGGTCGTGCGTCCATTCGGGGGCAGCGCCCAGACCGATGAACTTCACGCCAATTTCGTCCGCGACAGATTTCACTTCTTCAAGGTGGGTATTCACTTCGTCACAGGTCTGGTGAATCGTCTCGAGCGGAGCACCAGACAGTTCCAACTGGCCACCCGGTTCGAGCGACACATTTGCCCCGTCTTTGGTCAAGCCGATGATGTTGCCGCCTTCTTCGACAGGTGCCCAGTTGTAACGGTTTTTCAAGCCGTTCAGCACCGCCTTGATCGACCGATCGCCTTCGTATGGCAACGGCATCAGGCTGTCTTGGCAATACCCGAACTTTTCGTGCTCGGTGCCGATACGCCAGTCTTCTTTTGGCTTGCAGCCCTTCGACAGCATTTCTGCCAGTTGAGAATGATCTTCGATCAGGCCGCCGCCGGTTTGGGGAATGGACATCTGCTGGTCTTTCTCAACTTGGAATATTCTGGATTTATCTGGTGAACCCAGTCTCGGGTTAATGCAAGAGATGAACTGGTCTCTGCCAGATCACAACACGTTGTGCTGGTGGATCAGATAGGACGCCCAACAGCTTTTCAGTCTTCAAATCAGGTAAGGCCGAGAACACATCAAACAAGGCTTCGGCCCCTGTGGCGGTTGTCGGAATCGCGATGTCGCGGGCTTCTGGTCCGGTTAGCACCCAATAAGGGGCGGGATGTCCTGTGGGGTCGAAGCTTAGCCGCGACATATCGTTGATGTCCATGACACCGCCATCAAGCGGACCGAAATAGGCCAACCTACGTTCGGTGATCTGCACAATCCCCGGGCCATCACTGCCTTGGCGAAACCGCCCGCGCTGGATGCCCGCCACCAGCAGCATCACACCAATCGCCGCAATGATATATCCCAGCCACGTCACAAACCCGAGGCCGGTGATGGACCACCAAACGCCAAGCGCCAACACCAGCAAGGCACCCCAAACATCGCGAAACCGCCAGATCGTGGCTTTCGCTTCGGGTCGAAAGAAATCAGCCATGGGCGACCTGTGCATCCTCGTATATCGCGATGGCAAAACTGCCGGTGCGTTCAAATCCAATCGCCACATAAGCGCGCGCCGCGGCATCATTCGCCGCCGACAACACAGCTGTTGTGACCCCATCAATAGACGCTTCCATGAGGTGCATCGCAAGAGCCACCCGCGCAAAACCGCGTGACCGGAATTCTGGTGGCGTATAAACACCGCCGATTTGCACGATCTCTGGCAGTGGCGCGTTGAAGCCTGTCATTGAAACAGGCACCCCATCTTTGAACAAAACGCGGTGCGAATCTGCCGCGAGGTACGCGTCGATTTCCCTGATCGCCCGGTCATGCGCCACGTCTTTTGGAGCCTCTAGCGTGTCCATTTGATAATGGGCCCGCCAGTCGATCAATAAAGCGCGTGATGCTGCAGACAGCGGGTGGAGCGAAAAACCATCAACATCCGGCATTCCCATATCCGCAATGTTCAGAACAAACGACGGTTCAGTGGCGTCAAGGTTTGCCTTGCGGGTCAGGCCCGTCGCATGGCGCACCGCCGCGACCTGTTGGCCTTCGCCAATGAACCCTTTGATCTGGCGTCCTTTGATCACAGACGCGACGCTGGCCCAATCGCCGTTCGGGCAACATGGAAATACGATCCCATCTGCGCTGATCGTCAACACATCGGTGATCTTATCGCCATCTTTGGCCACCCAAGCGCTGATCGCGCGCGGATGGCTGCTGCCCATGCCGTAGCGGGTCAGGTTTGTCAGTGGGAACATCAGGATTGGCGCGTGGGCGAGCATGAAATCGACCAAGGCTTCCCGATCCCCGTCTTCTACACGGATCATTGCCAATCGCCCATCGCGTTCTGCCAAAGCGTCAAAGCAGCCACAGCGGCTGTTTCTGCCCGCAATATACGCGGGCCAAGACTAATTATCTGTGAATATGGCAGATTTCGCAGCATTTCGCGTTCTTCGGGGGAATAACCACCCTCTGGCCCAATCAGGATTGCGGCACCATTTTCCGGTGGCGGTCCGGCAAAACCAGCCGCCTCGCCAATCATAGCCTCGTCGCAGAAATAAAGTGTGCGTGACGCATCCCATCCGGCCAGCACTTGTTTCAACTTCGCAGGCGCGGTCATTTCGGGCACGAAAGTTCCGCCGCATTGTTCGGTCGCCTCGACCACCTGCGCTTGCAGTTTCTCAAGCCGCACGCGGTCCCCGTTATTCGTATAGGCAGTCTGCACCGGCATAATCTTTGCCGCCCCGAGTTCGGTTGCTTTTTCCACGATGAACGACATGCGTTCTTTTCGTATTGGCGCAAACAAGAGCCAAAGGTCAGGGGGATACTGCATCGGCTTGGTCTGCGCCTTACAGGCCAGCACGCCGCCGCGTTTGCCTGCTTCGGCGACTTCTGCGTCCCATTCACCATCACGCCCGTTGATCAACGACAGGACTGTGCCTGCGGACATACGCATCACCCCAAATAGATAATGGGCTTGATCCCGCGACAACGGAACCAATTGCCCTTCACCAAGGGGATGATCTACATAAAGACGAACTTTCGATGCCATAGGCGGACTTTATGACCGAGATCGACAAGACGCCAGAGGGCGAAGCCCAATTCGGGACCGTTGCGGACAGCGCTGACAATTGGGTCGACCATTTCGCGCCTTCCCCAACACGTGGGTATCTACGTTTATCGCGTGCTGATCGGCCTATTGGGACATGGCTGTTGTATGTTCCCTGTCTGTGGGCGGTCGCATTGGCGAGCCTCATGACAGGCAGTTTCACGACGTTTAGCGTTTGGATCATCGCAGGATGCGGCATTGGGGCATTCCTGATGCGTGGCGCGGGATGCACGTGGAACGACATCACTGATCGCGAATTTGACGCAAAGGTCGCAAGAACGCGGTCACGACCAATTCCATCGGGACAGGTGTCTGTGAAAGGCGCCTATATCTGGATGGCCGCGCAGGCGCTGGTTTCGCTAGCGATCTTGCTGAGCTTCCCGATGACCGCAATCGGACTGGGATTCCTGTCGATCATACCTGTCGCCATTTATCCATTCGCAAAACGGTTCACATGGTGGCCGCAGGTGTTTCTGGGTCTTGCGTTCAACTGGGGCGCATTGCTGGCATGGGCCGCGTCAACAGGCAGCTTAGGCTGGACCGCGGTCGTCTTATATGTTGCAGGGATATCGTGGACGCTGTTCTACGACACAATCTATGCCCATCAAGACACTGAAGACGACGCGCTGATCGGAGTTAAATCAACGGCCCGTCTGTTTGGCGACAACACCAGCACTTGGCTACGGTATTTCCTGATCGGGACAGTCCTTTTGCTGGGACTTGCTGTTGTCATGGCGACCATTGATCGGTCGTTCTTGTCGCTTGTCGTAGCTCTTGGCGGGCCTTGGGCGATGGGTTGGCACCTGATGTGGCAATTGGGCCGGTTTGACCCTGACGACAACGACAGGTTGCTGATGCTATTCCGGTCAAACCGGAACGCAGGCTTAATCCCGCTGGTCTTTTTCGCCGTCGCGTTTTTCCTTTGATTGAACCTTAGGCATTTGGGGCCTATGCAGTTGATGCAAATATGAGAAAATTTCAAAAGTAATGCGTCTATCTGCCTTATTCACCCGTCTCGTCGTTTTTGCAGCCGCCGCTGGCGTCTGCGTCGTCTCTGCGCGGGCAGCGGTTACATTCATCGAAGAACGGTCCGTCGTGGGCGTGCGTGAAGTCCTAATAGATCAAGGGCATGACTGGGCTTCTGTGGTCAGTGATGGACTGCAAGTTGTGCTGGAAGGCCAAGCCCCATCCGAAGCTGTTCGGTTCCGCGCCATTTCCGCCGCAGGGAGCATCGTGGACGCCAGCCGCGTCATCGACAACATGGACGTGATTGATTCGCAGTCCATCGCGCCGCCCGAATTTGCGATTGAAATTCTGCGCAACGACAGCGGCGTATCCTTGATTGGGCTAATCCCCGCCGATACCGACCGCGAAGCGCTGGCTGAACGGATCGCAGACATTGCCGACGGCCAAGACGTTACTGATCTGCTCGAAGTTGCGGATTATCCTGTTCCCGAAACGTGGCAACCCGCCCTGAACTATGCGCTGCGCGCTTTGTCTGATTTGCCGCGCTCGAAAATCTCTGTTTCGTCGAAACGTGTGCTTGTGAATGCAATCACCGATTCCGAACTGGAAAAAGCGGAACTGGAAAGCAACCTGTCCCGCAATAAACCGACAAATGTCTGGGTTACGGTCGATCTAACGGCACCGCGACCTGTCATTTCTCCATTCACCACACGCTTTGCAATCGATGAAGAAGGCGCGCGTTTCGATGCCTGTGCCGTTGATAGCACCGAAGCATTGTCCGCCATCGTTGCTGCCGCAGAAGATGCAGGATTTACAGGCGACCCCGGCTGTATCGAGGCGCTTGGCGTGCCATCACGGACGTGGGGCGAAGCGGTCGCTTTGTCGGTCACAGCGGTCAAAGATCTTGGCGGCGGCACTGTCACGATCTCTGACACCGATATCGCGCTTGTCGCGCAGCAAGGCACCGCGCAAACGACATTCGACCGCGTTGTCGGTCAGTTGGAAAATGCGTTGCCAGACGTCTACGCGCTTGCGTCCGATCTACCACGCGCACCGACCGATCCATCCGCAGGCCCACCGCAATTCACGATTACACGTAGCCCTGAAGGTGCTGTGCAGCTGCGCGGACGCGTGCCGGACGAACTGACCAATACAACAGCGGGCAACTATGCTTCCGCCAAGTTTGGGCAAAGCAACGTAACGATTGGCACGCGCGTTGTTGACGATCTTCCCTCCGGATGGGTCATTCGCGTGCTGGCCGGCATCGAAGCGATGTCTGAATTGTCTAACGGGTCCGTCGTCGTCGAACCAGCTTCCGTCACTGTGCGCGGCAAAACCGGATCAGAGACAGCGCAGGCTGATATCTCTCGCCTGCTGATTGATAAACTGGGACAATCGGCGGAATTCGATATCGAAGTTGAATATGTCAAAGAACTTGATCCGATTGCAGGTCTGCCAACGCCGGAAGAATGCGTCGCCAAGATCACCGAAGTTACGGCTGTCCGGAAAATTACATTCGATCCCGGTGCATCGTCGATCACGTCCGACACAACAGCTGTTGTCGATGAAATCGCGGATATTCTGAAACGCTGCCCTGATCTGCGGATCGAAATTGCGGGCTATACAGACAGCCAAGGCCGCGAAGAAATGAATGCGCAACTGTCGCAAGAAAGGGCCAGCGCCGTGCTCGATGCGCTGCGCGCCCGCCGTGTTCCGGTTTCCAGTTTTGAAGCAAAAGGCTATGGTGAGGCTGATCCAATTGCGGATAATGACACAGCCGAAGGTCGTGAAGCGAACAGGCGTATTGAATTCCGGCTTATTGTGCCCGAAACAACACCCGAAGTACCAACGGCGCTAGAAGAAGCCGAAGCACCAGCACAAGAATAAGAACGGACCTGACGTGAATAGAACCGAATTTATCATTGCCACCGCAATTATCCTTTTTGTGGCCTTTGCCCTTGGATGGTTTGCGAGCTGGCTGATCAACCGGTTTACCCGTGTGACCAAAGCCGAAATCGGTGAATTGGATAAGATGGCCCAATCCCTGCACGACGCCGAAGAAACGCGCGATCAGGCGATTACTTATCTGCAGCAGCGTGAAGCTGAAATGACCAACCAACACGCCCAAACCGAAGCCGAATTGCGGGCCGCCATGGATGGCCTGCGCGAAGCACGGCGCGAGGCGGAAGAACTGCGCAGCTATATCGAACGGCAAAACGCCGGATAAGGCTTCGATTCTTCCAGAAAATTCGACCTTAATCGCGCGGGGCAGCGGCCCTTTTCAAGCGGTCATTGATTGCGGCACCCAATCCAGTTTGCGGAATTGGCGATACCGCAATATGCGCAGCACCCATCTCGTCCAACTGATGCAGGCAGGCAAACAACTGCGATGCGGCCTCTATCAGATCACCACTTAGCGACAGATTGACGTCCGCGTCTACCGGACCAAACCCCAACAGCACCTCACCGTCGTGCAGTTCCTTCGCGTTCAAGCGGATCGTTCCTTTCGGCGCATAATGCGATGCCAATTGTCCCGGTGCTTGCGGCGTCTCCGGATCATCGGGCTGCAAAAGCGGCTGACCAAGACAGGCCGACAATGCTTCGACTGGAACGCCCCCTGTCCGCAACAATGCAGGCGCACCCACACAGGCTATAATCGTCGATTCGACGCCGACGGGGCAAGCACCGCCATCCAGCACGGCATCAATCCGGCCATCCAATCCCGCTAAAACATGATCGGCCGTCGTCGGACTAATCCGCCCTGACGGATTGGCTGACGGGGCCGCGATCGGCCCACCGAACGCAGTTAGGACATCACGTGCGAGCCGGTGATCAGGCACACGCACAGCCAATGTATCCAATCCTGCCGTGACCAGCTTGCTGATGCCCGCGTCAGGCTTGATCGGCAACACCAGCGTCAATGCACCCGGCCAAAATGCCTGCGCCAAACGCTGCGCATCATCATTGAAAACACAATATAACTCTGCCGCAGCCAAGTCAGGGACATGCACAATCAGCGGATTGAATGACGGACGCCCCTTCGCTTCGTAGATACGCGCAACGGCGATATCATCGCGCGCATCGGCGCCAAGACCGTACACAGTTTCAGTCGGGACCGCGACCAGCCCACCGTCCGCCCAAATCTGCGCCGCTTGTGCGATTCCGCGCGGATCTGCGGTCAGTCGACGTAAGGGGGCAAAAGTCATGACGTGGCGTTTCAGTTGATGGGGTGCCGGACATGGCACATTTTGCGGGTAACTTTTACCCATAAGCGCGGCTTGCGTTCTTGCCAAGCCGCAGCCGCCCTCAGGAGGTCCTCATGCCATATCGTGCACCGGTCCAAGACATTCGTTTTCTCATGGACACCATCGCAGGCTTTGGCGCCGTTGCGGACACCGATCGCTTCGCGGATGCGACGTCTGACACGGTAGAGGCCATCCTGACAGAAGCCGCCAAGATGTGCGAAAACGTACTCGCGCCATTGCAACGACCCGGTGACCTACATCCGGCTGTTCTGGAAAACGGCGTTGTGCGCACATCCCCGGGTTTCGCTGACGGCTACAAAGCAATCGCAGAAGGCGGCTGGATCGGGATTTCAGCCGCGCCTGACTTTGGCGGCATGGGCCTGCCGATGACGCTGACAACGGCTGTGAACGATATGATGTCGTCTGCTTGCCTGTCGTTGCAGTTGAACCCGCTGATGTCGCAGGGCCAGATCGAAGCGCTGGAGCATCACGCGTCAGACGAAATCAAATATCTGTATCTGCCGAAACTCATTTCCGGCGAATGGTGCGGCACAATGAACCTGACCGAACCGCAGGCCGGTTCTGACGTGGGTGCGCTGCGGTCAAAGGCCGAACCGAACGGCGACGGCAGCTATGCAATTTCCGGCCAGAAGATCTATATCTCCTGGGGCGACAATGACTTTACCGAAAACGTCTGCCACCTTGTGCTGGCCCGCCTGCCGGATAGCGTTCCTGGCACAAAAGGCATCAGCTTGTTCATGGTGCCAAAGTTCATTCCAGACGCCGACGGCGACCTCGGTGAACGCAATGATCTGCGCGTTGTGTCACTGGAACACAAAATGGGTCTACACGGGTCCCCGACCGCTGTGATGGAATATTCCGGTGCGAAAGGCTGGCTCGTCGGCCCTGAAAACGGCGGTATGGCTGCTATGTTCACGATGATGAACAATGCCCGTTTAGGTGTGGGTGTGCAGGGTCTTGGTGTTGCCGAAGGCGCATTGCAGCACGCGATTGCTTATGCAAACGAACGCAAACAAGGCAAAGCACCGGGCACGGGTGCCATTATCGAACACGCTGATGTGCGCCGCATGCTGGCGACGATGAAGGCAGAGGTTTTTGCCGCCCGCGCTATCGCTTTGATGAACGCTGTCGCCATCGACATGACAACAGCGACTGACGATCCGAAATGGAAAGCACGCGCTGCGTTCCTGACGCCGATCTGCAAAGCATTCGGAACAGACACAGGTATCGATGTGGCCTCAATGGGCGTGCAAGTGCACGGCGGCATGGGCTTCATCGAAGAAACAGGGGCCGCGCAATATTCCCGCGATGTCCGCGTGACCGCGATCTACGAAGGCACCAACGGCATCCAAGCTATGGACCTCGTTGCGCGTAAACTGATGGACGGCGGTGATGCTGCATTCGCTTTGCTTGAAGAAATTCAAGACATCACAGACGCCACGAAGAAGAAATTCCCGAACCTCGCCGAAGCTGTTTGGCAGGCCATCGAAAACCTGCGTGAAACGACAGAATGGTTGGTCGCGCAGGATGACCTGACCGACCGTTTCGCAGGCGCTGTTCCTTACCTGCGTGCATTCGCGCGCGTCTTGGGTGGTCACGCACATCTGCAAGCTGCTGTCGCGGGTGACGCTTCGCGCGAACGCCTTGCACGGTTCTATATCAATCGGTTACTGCCTGAGCACGCCAGCCTTTTGGCGCATACCCGCACCGGCAGCGCTGATCTGATGGCCATCACACCAGACGATTTCGCAGCCTAAGCGGCCAACGCCGACAGGACATGCAATGACAACGCCGTTGATTACCTACCCTTGGGACACACCACCACCCGAGGGTGAGGCGATCACGGTCGCCGACGGCGTCCTTTGGATGCGCCTACCGCTGCCTATGGCGCTGGACCACGTGAACATCTTTGCATTCGATGAAGGTGACAGCTGGACAATCATCGATACCGGCTTTTCGTCGCGAAAAGGTAAGGCAATCTGGGAAACCCTGCTGGCGGGCCCACTGCAAGGTAAACCCGTGTCCCGCCTGATTGTCACCCATCACCACCCTGATCATGTCGGTCTTGCTGGCTGGTTCATCGCCAAAGGTGCCGAATTGCTGATGCCGCGCACCGGCTGGCTGATGACACGGATGCTGACGCTGGATGAACAACCCAGCTACACAGACGAAGCGCTTGATTTCTATCGCCGCGCGGGCATGTCTGCCGAAGAATTCGCGCATCGCAAAACCGAACGTCCGTTTAACTTCGCCGATTGCGTTGAACCCCTGCCGATGGGGTACACGCGACTGGTCGATGGTGACACTGTCCAGTTCGGTGGCCGCACATGGGACATCCGCATGGGCGACGGCCACGCCCCTGAACATGCGACCTTCTGGTCTCGTGATGACAATCTGGTCGTCGGTGGCGATCAATTACTGCCCTCTATCAGCGCGAACCTTGGTGTGTATCCAACCGAACCAGACGCTGATCCGGTCCAAGAATGGCTAACGGCCTGCGAAAGCTTTCAGCCCTTTGCGACGGATGACCAGTTGGTCTTGCCGGGTCACAAACTGCCGTTCACAGGTCTGCCGCTACGCCTGCGTCAGATGATCGAAAACCATCACGGGGCGCTGGAACGGTTGATCGAACACCTGAAAGAACCGCGCACGGGTGGCGAATGCTTTGTGCCACTGTTCAAACGCAAGATCGGGCGCAGTGCATATGGTCTGGCGCTGGTCGAGGCGCTGGCACACCTCAACCACCTGCACCAGACAGGCATCGCCACGCGCACCATGGGGGACGATGGCGCATGGCGATGGCAGACTTAAGCGACAAGCGATCGCATCTCGTTTTGTTCTGGACCTAAACGACACAACGTATGTTGGTCGATCGCGTCCCACCCGGTCGCCATGCCAGTCAACGGTTCTGACGCAATCGCACGGCCACCATTATCGAGCGTACCTGACACATAAAGCGTCGGCGCAATCCCGTCGGACCCGTAGCGAAACCCGTACAGGCTTTCACCGTCGCTCAGCACGCATGTCATTTTCACAGGGCTCATGACGTCTTGTGCTGTGACGGCGGCAACCGTTTTGCGCATCGCCTCTGCCGGGTCATGATCCAACCCGTTGGCAAGCAGCGTTAGAAAGATCATCTCGCTATCTGTCGTGCCACGACGCGCGGCATACAGATTGTCGGGCAAAGCCGCCTCCATCTGACGCCGGATCGCAGGGAAGTGCGGGATCTGACCGTTATGGCAAAAGGACCAACGCCCGTGGCTAAACGGATGGCAATTCACACGGCTGGTTTCGCCCATCGTCGACGCACGCACGTGCGCGATAAATAACGGCGACCGCACCATGCGGCACAGGTTCGTCAGATTGTCGTCCGCCCACGCGGGTAGGACGTCGCGATACAAACCGGGCAAATCCGACGTGTCATTATACCAACTGACCCCAAACCCGTCACCATTCACGGCCAGCTTGGCTTCGTTCGCTTTCTGGCTTTGAGCCAGCAACGAATGGTTCGGACGGACGATGATATTCTCAAGCGGGATTTCCGGCCCGATATAGGACGCGATCCGACACATCAGTGACGGGCCGTGATCCGACCGTGCAAGCGCATTAAGATACGGCTGGCTGTCGTTTCGCATAAGGCAGGGATAATTGCGTGAAGCAAAGCGGCAAACGCCGCAACACCTAACCAAAACGCAAAGCTGAACGCGAATTTCATGTGCCCAAAGTAGGTTTCGTTCACAGTTGCCGGATGGTCAGTGAAAAGGCGTGCGATGACACCAGATTGGGTCGGGGAAGACAAATCAGACATTGGGGTGGCTCCTGTGCGTGCGTTGCTGCAACATTAACACCGCATCCAGCAAAAAACGTCCCAAACATCCCTTCCACTTCGTCAAGCAATGGGACATAATCCCAACATGATGGAAAAATTAGACACAATCGACAAGTCGATCTTGGCGCACCTGCAACAGGATGCCACTTTGTCCGTCGACGACCTGTCCGAACGCGTGAATCTATCCCGCAACGCCACATGGCGGCGCGTGAAACAATTGGAACAGCACGGCGTGATCACGGGCCGCGTCGCATTGGTTGATCCCAAACGCGCCGGCTGCCCATTGACCGCGATGGTTCTGATCAAGACGAACCAACACGAAGCCGGTTGGATCGATACCTTCCGCAAAGCATTAGCAGGGATGCCCGAAATTGTCGGGGCTTACCGGATGACAGGGGATCTGGATTACGTTTTGCGCGTGCGGGTCGCGGATGTGCCTGCATATGACGCCTTCTACAAACGACTAACATCACGAATTTCTGTATCGGACATCTCGGCCAGCTTTGTTATGGAGGAGATCAAAGAAACAACGGCGGTGCCCCTCTCATGAACGACGAAATCGTAACTTCAGCCGAAGCGCTTGAAAATGACATCTTGCCGAAAATCAAAGAAGTGCACACCACAGATCAGGACTGCCCGTCGACAGGTGATCTACCCAAAGCGATGAAGGAACCCGCCGCCAAGAAAAGCCCGGCGCAATGGGCCTACGAGCGGATCATCCTCTATATCCAGAATTTCGAGAAACAGCTCGACAGCGATCACGAAGTTGGGCTTGGCTTCGTCGGCGGCGACGCAGGTGTGATGAAAATCGAAGGTCTGGGATATTTTGACCCCGACATCGTCACCTATTACGGGACCAACGGCGCTGGTGCGAAAACGCAACTGGTGCAACACGTCAGCCAGTTGAATGTCATGTTGGTGTCCAGTCCAAAGCGTGTTGATCAGGCCGAACCGAACCGGATCGGGTTCCAGCTTGCATCAGCATTGGAACGTGATGCGGAAGATGCGGCAACTTAACCCGCGCTACACACGTGACAGTGCACACTGAATCAGCTAGGACAGCGCAAAATCTATCAAGAAGGGCCACGATCATGGCAGACCACAAGCACGGCGAAATGGACATCACAGTTCAAGAAAAGACGTTTGACGGCTTTATCAAGATGGTGACACGCGGCACGATCGCAATCATCGTCTTTCTGATTTTCTTGGCGCTCGTCGGCGGCTAATGACTGCGACGCTCACCCGACGCGCGTTTGTGGTGGGCGCACCTTTGGCGCTTGCGGCCTGTTCGGCTGAACCGGTTTGGGCACCCGATAGCGCGATCAACGCCGCAGTATATCGCAGCAATGGCCCAAGCGCGCTGACCCTGTTTACTGTCAAGAATACTAGCTCTGGCAATGGGGCCCATTCGGGGCTGCTGATCGATGCAGAACAGCGTGTTCTGTTTGATCCAGCCGGAAGCTTCAAAGCGACCAGCACACCGGAACGCAACGACGTTTTGTTCGGCTTTAGCCCTGCGGCGGAACGGGCCTATATCTCTTTCCATGCCCGTAGCGAATTTTTCGTCGTCATCCAAAAAGTGACAGTATCACCAGCCGTTGCTAATCAGTCATTGCGGCTTGCGCTCGCCAATGGCGCAGAACCCAAAGCACATTGCAGCCGCTCCATTTCTGGATTGCTGACGCAGCTCCCCGGCTTTGATGCGGTTGGTAGTTCGTGGTTTCCGAATAATCTGTCGGACGATTTTGCAGCCGTAGCTGGCGTGACCACCCGTGAAGTGCGCGAACAGGACTAAAACTGCCCTGTCAGGTATAGCCCCGCATAAAGCGTGACCGCCCCTGCCCCGATAGCCCACAAAAGGTTCTTCTTCCAAATACCGACAGCAAGCGTTGCAATAGCGGCTGCCATCCTCGCGGGGTCTAGATCACCGCCAGTTGCATCCGGCCAAACGACCAAAGGTGCCACCATCGCAGGCAGCACGGCGACTGGCGTATAGCGCAACAGACGCAGCACAATCGGCGGCATTGGGCGATCACCGATTAGACCCAAGAACGAGAACCGGATTAGGTACGTCCCGATCCCAAGCGCCACGATGATCAGCCAAATTTCTGCATCTGAAAAGGTCATGTCCGCTTCTCCATCCAGCTTTCAACGATCACGCCTGTCACCATCGCGCAACCAGCCGCAATCAGCAGGCCTGATCCGGATGGCAACCAGATCAACGCAAGCCCGACACACATCGACACAAATGCAGCAACTACATGCGCCAAAGTTCGCATCATCGGCCCGATCATCGCCAAAAACGTAATCGGCAAAGCGAAATCCAACGCGTATTCCGGCGGGATCGACGTTCCGACAATCGCGCCAATGGCCGTAAACATGATCCACACTGGGACCAATGGCGTCGCTGTCCCCATAAAGAACCAGAACCTGTCCGAAACTGACATCGGTGTAGATTCATATTCAGACATTGACGCCATGTAGCATTGATCAAAAAGGAAATACGCCACCGCAGCGCGCCGCCAAAGCGGGGCCGTTCCCAACCACGGCACCAATGACGCGGAATACATCGCCATGCGCAGGTTCACAGCCAACGCGGCCAACAGGACCAGCGCAATAGATGCGCCGTCCACCATCATTTGCATCGCGGCGAATTGGGCCGCACCTGCAATCACGACGACAGAAAACCCCATCGCCTGCGATAGACTAAGCCCAGCTTCAATTGCGACAACACCAAACAGCATCGAAAACGGGGCTGCGACAAACACAAACGGCCAACCGTCGCGAATGCCTGCAAGATAGGCGGATTTCTCAGTAGCAGATAACATGGGTTCGGCCTAAGTTGTTGTGCGGCCCCTAACGCTTAGCGCCGACCCAAAGGAATGACAATTGGCTCAGCTTGACGATATTTCCGGCTATATCATTGCGCCCGATCCTTCCGCAGGACGGCTGACGCGAGCCGTTCAAGGAACAGATCAGCACGGGCAACCGACGCACCTGAATGTCGTCGAAGAACGCCCGCTGACCATTTTTCTCAACAGCCGCGAAATTGTCACAGCGATGACAATCGGGGACTATCCGGAATTCCTCGCCCTAGGGTTCTTGAAGAACCAAGGCATGCTGGCCGATGGCGAAGACGTGACGGGCGTCGACTACGATGAAGAACTGGAAACCGTAGTTGTGCGCACCGCATCTGCGACCACCTTTGAGGAAAAGCTGCAAAAGAAAACACGCACCAGCGGCTGTGCGGTTGGGACCGTCTTTGGCGATATGATGGAAGGGCTGGAAAACGTCACGCTGCCCGAAACGACGGTAAAGACATCCGACCTTTATGCGCTGGCGGCCCACATCAACCGAACACCATCGCTTTACCTGAGCGCGGGGGCGATCCACGGGACCGTGCTGTGCCAAGGCAACCAGCCACTGGTGTATATGGAGGACGTCGGCCGCCATAACGCCGTCGATAAAATCGCAGGCTGGATGCTGTCTGAAAAAGTGCCCGCCGCTGACAAAATCCTTTACACAACTGGACGACTGACGTCCGAGATGGTCATCAAAACCGCGCTCATGGGCATTCCGGTTCTCGCATCACGGTCGGGCTTCACTGCTTGGGGCGCTGAAATTGCGCAGCAATGCGGGCTGACCCTGATCGGGCGCATGAAAGGGCAGCGCTTCGTCTGCCTGTCCGGCGAACACCGGCTCATCCGCGACGCCGACCCATCGCAAATCGCCGATGAACCACGCAAATCAGGGCGGAAAGCAGGATGACGAATTACTGCCTGCCATTTTACCTGTCCGGAACAACACCCAGCACAAGGCCGACCCAATGAAACAACCACTCGGTGTGATCCTTGCGGGCGGACAGGCCACGCGTATGGGCGGCGGTGACAAATGTCTGCTGCCCCTTGGCGGGCAAACCCTGCTCAAGCGCGTGATTGACAGACTAGACCCGCAGACGGACGGCGTCATCCTGAACGCCAATGGCGACGCCACCCGATTTATCGACTACGATATCAAGGTTGTCGCGGACAGCATCACCGGTTTCGCTGGCCCCCTGTCTGGCGTCCTTGCGGGGCTAGATCACGCGGCCGACTTGGGGCACAGCCATATCATCACAGCGGCCGCCGATACCCCGTTTTTCCCGTGTGACCTGACGCCCCAGCTTTTGCTTGCAGGCGAAACAACTGGTCTCGCGCTCGCCGCGTCCCCGTCCGGCAGGCAACCCACATTTGGTCTGTGGCCGGTTGCGTTGCGCGACGATCTGCGCGCTGCATTAAACGATGGCCTGCGCAAAGTCGTGATGTGGACGCAAAAGCACAACGCTGGCACCGCTGAATTCCCTGATGATCAAGCGTTCTTCAACGTGAACACGCCCGAAGACCTAAAGACAGCAGAGGCGATGCTATGAAAATATTTGGCGTCACAGGTTACAAGAACGCAGGCAAAACCGGTTTGATGGAACGTCTGGTCACGGAAATCACGGGGCGCGGATTCACCGTTTCGACCCTTAAACATGCACACCACAGTTTTGACATCGACCACCCCGGCAAAGACAGCTACCGACATCGCGCGGCGGGGGCGCATCAGGTTGTGCTGTCGTCTGGCAATCGTTGGGCGATGATGACCGAACTGCGCGACACGCCTGAACCACCGCTTGCCGATCTGCTCGCACAAATGGCGCCTGTCGATTTGATTTTGGTTGAAGGGTGGAAGCGCGACAACCACCCTAAGATCGAAGCCTTCCGCTCTGCCACAAACAACCCGCTCATCGCCACGAATGATCCGACGATCAAGGCTGTTGCTTCGGACACCCAGCTTGACCTTGATCGTCCGGTTTTTGATCTGAACGACACGACAACCATCGCAGACTTTATCCTGTCAGAGACAGGCCTATGACCTACGATAGCTTTGTCATGGTCGATTGGTCCGGCGGCAATGATCGGGGGGCAAAACCGACCAGTGATGCAATTTGGGTAGGCGTCAGTCGGGGCGATACGTCCGAAAATCCGATGTATTTTCGCAATCGACAGGTTTTTGCGATCTGGGCGCAGGACTTTATCGAAACAGAACTGACTGCTGGCCGCACTGCCATGATCGGGTTTGATTTTCCGTTCGGGTATCCCGCGGGATTTGGCCAACACCTGACAGGCACCAATGATCCGCTTGCGATCTGGGACTGGTTCGCCGACCGCGTGGAAGACACCCCAAAAGCCAACAATCGCTTCGATTTGGCAGGACAGGTCAACGCGACCCTGCCCGGTATTGGTCCGTTCTGGGGGAACGGTCTGGGACGCGACATTGATCATCTCCCCCGCAAAGGTCTGGCGCGCACGCAAAATCCGTTCCCCGAACGGCGTGCAGTCGAACACCTTGCGAAGGGCGCGTTCACCTGTTGGCAGCTGTCAGGGGCAGGTGCTGTCGGGTCTCAAATCATTATGGGCCTGCCTGTCTTGCAAAAGCTAAGGCTGGCATTTCCTGATCAAATCAACGTCTGGCCGTTTGAAAATCTCACCGCTCCAGTCAGTTTTGTCGAAATCTGGCCAACGCTTTTTGCAGGCCAAGGCCCCGATCATATCATCAAAGACGCCCATCAGGTCATGGCAACCGCGCACCATCTTGCACAAAGAACTGTTACACAACTTCACGCAGACTTGCACATCAGCGCCCCTGTCGAGGGTTGGATTCTTGGCGTGAGAGACCCACACTTATGACCATGGGCCTGATACCTCCTCCTCTGCGGAACGATTGTTTCGCAATGCCGCAAGGCGCACATTGGACACCTGTGTCTGATGCGCTGGCCCATTTGCGCGCAAAATTGCACCCTGTGTGCGGGGCAGAGGGTATTCCGCTGGCCGAAGGTACAGATCGTATTTTGGCCGGACCTGCGATTGCGCTACGTGCCCATCCGCCAGTCACAAACGCCGCTGTTGATGGGTATGCGTTCAAGGGGCCAATTTCCTACGGGGCGCATGAACTTCCGCTCGTCGCAGGACGCGCCGCCGCTGGCGCTCCATTCGCAGGCACGGTCCCGTCCGGCCACGCCGTTCGCATTCTGACGGGCGCGGATGTACCTGCAGGAACCGACACCATCATCTTGCAAGAAGACGTTACCAGCAGCGCAGACGCCATAGCCTTTCACGGGCCTTTGAAAACCGGCGCGAATGCGCGGCAGGCGGGCGAAGACATGGCAAAGGGCGCCACCATTTTTCAAGGGCGCCGCAAGCTGTCGCCATGCGATTTGGCGACCCTCGCTTCTGCGGGTGTTGGTCGACTGAATGTGCGCAAACGGCTGCGTGTGGGCGTTTTATCGACGGGTGACGAATTGATCGAACCCGGCACAATGGCGCGGCCGGGTAAGATTTATGATGCCAATCGCCCGATGCTATGCGCTGCTATCAAGGCGTGGGGGTACGATCTGGTCGACCTTGGCATCGCCGGTGATGACCGCGACACGATCAAGAATACGCTGGATCAAGCCGCACAAGATTGCGACGTCATTCTGACATCCGGCGGCGCATCAGCCGGTGACGAAGACCACATTTCCGCACTTCTGGCCAATACCGGATCATTGGCACTGTGGCGGATGGCTATCAAACCAGGTCGCCCCTTGGCGCTTGGCATTTGGGACAAAACCCCTGTTTTTGGCCTACCGGGTAATCCCGTTGCAGCCGCCGTATGCGCAATGATCTTTGCACGACCTGCATTGTCAGTCTTGGCGGGCGCGGGCTGGGCAGAACCGATCTGCTACAAATTGCCAGCTGCATTCACCAAAACTAAAAAAGCAGGGCGTCAGGAATATCTCCGCGCGCGCCTGACCCGCCAAGGCGAGGTTGAAATCTTCGGGTCCGAAGGATCGGGCCGTGTCTCTGGGCTAAGCTGGGCGACCGGCCTTGTGGCCCTGCCCGATCATGCCATGTCCATTGAACCAGGCACGCCTGTTACCTACATGCCTTTTACTGAAATGGGTTTGTAGGGCATCAAAATGCGCATTCAGTCAGGCATCCCCAATGGGACCGAAGCACACGCAGCGGCGCTCTATTGGGACGCCTTCGGACACAAGCTCGGGATGACGATGGGGCCACGCGACAAGGCGCTCCGGTTCATTCAGCGCGTCATGGATCCGAACCACGCGATCTGTGCAACCAATGATGATGGACAATTGTTAGGGGTCGTTGGATTCAAAACCTATGATGGTGCCTTCGTCGGCGGCGATTACAGCGATCTGGTCGCGATCTATGGCCACATCGGGGCGATCTGGCGGGCAGGCTTGCTTGCACTGCTTGACCGCGATGTCGAAAACAAACGCTTCCTTATGGACGGTATTTTCGTGGACGCCGCTGCCCGCGGCCAAGGGATCGGTAGCGCCCTGCTGCACACCATTATGCAAGAAGGACGCGATCGCGGATATCCGGAATTGCGCCTTGATGTCATCGACACCAACCCCCGCGCCAAATCGCTTTACGAACGCCACGGTTTTACAAAACTGAAAACCAGCCACCTCGGCCCATTACGTCACATCTTCAAATTCCGCAGCGCCACGACGATGATCAAAGCGCTCTGATCTTCTTTTGGTCCTAAATATCTCGGGAGTGTGAGGGCAGCGCCCTCACATTTTTCGCAGAAAAATACCTAGCCCGACCCGATCAAAGCACCTGCTGCAAAGACCAACGCACCGCCCAGAACGACCTGAAAGACGGCTTTCACAAACGGCGTCTGCATGTATTTGTTCTGAATCCATGCAATCGCCCAAAGCTCTACGAACACCACAATCAAGGCGATGATCGTCGCGGTCCAGAAATCTGCGATCAGATACGGCAATGCATGGCCTAACCCGCCAATGGTGGTCATGACTCCAGCTGCGACGCCGCGCTTGTACGGCGATCCTCGGCCAGAAATTTGACCATCATCAGATGCGGCTTCGGTGAAACCCATCGAAATACCCGCACCAACAGATGCGGCCAGCCCGACGAGAAAAGTCGTCCATGTATCCTGCGTCGCAAATGCCACGGCAAAAATCGGGGCCAGGGTCGAAACGGATCCATCCATCAGACCTGCAAGACCAGGTTGAACCCATGTCAGCACAAACTGGCGGTGGGCGGCATCATCTTCTTGGCTTTTGGCATCAGCACCCAGATGGGTTTCGGCCAGATCACCGGCCAAATCGGCATGTCCCGCTTCGGCGGCTGCCAGATCGCCTAACAATTTGCGGGTGGCGGCATCAGTCACACGGGCGGCAGCCGTTTCATAAAACCGTTGGGCATCGCTTTCCATTTGTGACGCTTCACTGCGGACACGGTCCAGCGACAGGTTCTCGATCAACCAAACGGGGCGACGGGCATAGTAACCCGCCACATGTTCGCGGCGGATCAACGGGATCATATCGACAAACCGCGTTTGGTGCAGATCAATCAAACGCTGACGGTGACCGTCTTCCTCGACAGCCATGCCATCAAATACCGCAGCAGACGCCGGATAGTCCTCGCGCAATGCCTGCGCATATTGGCGGTAAATGCGGGCATCATCTTCTTCAGATGATATGGCAAGCGCCAGTATTTCCTGCTCAGACAAATCTTTGAACTGACGACGATGGGCAAATCCGGGAATCATGGCAGACCTCAATTTAGAATAATTCTAATATAGGCAAAGTTCCGCGGGGGCAAGGCGCGCACACTTGCCCAAAGTGAACTGAATAGTTTATATTCCTCCTACCCCCCTATGAAAGCAATACACCATGCCCGACGGCACCCTACCCACAGTCAAAAAAGGTCGCAAATTTGCGCAAGTTCTAGAAGGCGCACGCAAAGTCTTTATGGCTGACGGCTTTGAAGGGGCCAGCGTCGATGACATCGCCAAAACGGCTCAGGTGTCTAAGGCGACGCTGTACAGCTACTTTCCAGACAAACGTCTTTTGTTCATGGAAGTCGCGCGAGCCGAATGCCAACGCCAAGCCGAAGGCGCGATCGCGACCATCGACATGGACGGCCCTGTTCGGGACGTTCTGCACGACATAGCGCTGCAAATGGTCCATTTTCTCACGTCGGATTTCGGACTGCGCATCTTTCGGATTTGTGTTGGTGAAAGTGACCGTTTTCCTGAGCTTGGGCAAGAATTCTACGAAAGCGGCCCCATGATGGTGCGCTCGCGGATCGTCGATTATTTGACCGATGCGACCCTGCGGGGCGATCTACACATCGCAGATGTGCCTTTGGCGGCAGACCAATTCGCGGAGCTTTGCAAAGCAGACCTGTTCCCGCGCATTGTCTTCAACATGGACCGGACGTTTTCACAGGCCGAGATTGACCGTGTCGTCGATGGCGCTGTGGCCATGTTCATGGCCTGCTACGGGACAAACCCCGCAAAAACGTAAAAGGGGCCGCAAAGCGCGACCCCTTTTGTGTTCATTTGGGTTGCTTAGAACTCAACAACGGCCCGAATAGATTTGCCTTCGTGCATCAAATCAAAGCCGTGATTGATTTCATCCAATGACAGCTTGTGGGTGATCATCGGGTCAATCTCGATCTTGCCGTCCATGTACCAATCCACGATCTTCGGCACGTCCGTCCGGCCAGATGCGCCACCAAACGCGGTCCCGCGCCAGCTGCGACCTGTGACCAACTGGAATGGCCGTGTGGAAATTTCCGCACCTGCAGGGGCCACGCCGATGATGATGCTTTCGCCCCAGCCTTTGTGGGCCGCTTCCAATGCTGTGCGCATCACACCGACATTGCCCGTGGCATCAAAGGTATAATCCGCACCACCGCCAGTTAGTTCGACCAAATGGGCAACCAGATCACCTTCGACTTTCGAAGGGTTCACAAAGTCGGTCATGCCGAAATGCGTCGCCATCTCGACCTTGCCATCATTCAGATCAACACCAACAATCTGATCCGCGCCCGCAAGGCGTAGACCTTGGATCACGTTCAGACCAATGCCACCCAAACCAAAGACGATACCGGTCGATCCGATCTCGACCTTCGCTGTGTTGATCACAGCGCCGATCCCCGTCGTCACGCCGCAACCGATGTAACAAATCTTATCAAACGGTGCGTCTTTACGAACCTTCGCGAGCGCAATTTCAGGCACAACGGTGTGGTTCGCGAAAGTGGAACAACCCATGTAGTGATGGATCGGCGTGCCATCGAGCATGGAAAAGCGTGTTGATCCGTCGGGTAGAAGCCCAGCGCCCTGCGTAGACCGGATTTTCTGGCACAGGTTCGTTTTCGGATTCAGGCAATATTCACATTCGCGACATTCAGGCGTGTACAGCGGGATCACGTGATCGCCGACTTCCAGCGATGTCACACCTTCACCAACTTCGATCACAACGCCTGCGCCTTCATGGCCTAGGATCGCAGGGAAAATACCTTCGGGGTCGTCGCCAGAACGGGTGAATTCATCCGTGTGACATAGACCCGTTGCTTTGATCTCGACCAAAACTTCACCCGCACGCGGGCCTTCAAGATTAACCTCCATAATCTCAAGAGGTTTTCCGGCCGCTACGGCGACAGCTGCACGAGTACGCATGGGCGTGACCTTTCTATAATGTGTCTCATGTCAGTCTTGCGGTCAAAAACATCCTCTTTCAAGGGTGCAATCAGACAGCGTTCAGGGCTTGCCAAGACAAACCACGACGCGGCAAAGTGCATTCATGAAAAATTATGTTCTTCTTTCCGCTTTTACCGCTGTTGTTCTCGGCGGTTGCGCAGGTACATCAGGCAACGCGCCTGTCGACGAAACCGACCCGTGTGGGGCGCAAGGCCATACCGCACTGCTTGGATCGAACATCGCAGCTGTGACACTGCCTGCCGATCTGAATGACAGGGTCGTAGGGCCTGACACTGTTGTCACCACAGATTACGTGCCCGATCGGTTGAATATCGAAACCAACGCGGATGGCATGATTATCGGTCTGTCATGCGGGTAACGGTTGGCATTGCAGCACTTTGCGCCCTCGCCGCATGTAGCACCCGCCCCCCAGCCATTGTCGCACCTGCGGTTGATCCGGTCCCCATCGGGGCAGCGGATACCTGCAGGGCCACACCTTACGGCTATTTGGTCGGCCAAGACGCAACGGCGCTTGAACGCGTCCTGATCCTGCGCCAAGTCCGCGTCATCAGACCGGGTGACGCCCTGACCGAAGATCTGCGACCTGAACGTATCAACTTTTATATTGGAGCGGATGAAAGCATCCGGACAATCACATGCGGTTAACTATTTTGGCCTTGTTTGGCACCCTTTGCACAGCTTGCATCCCAGCGACCCCGATCATCGAACCACCGGTTGCCAATCCGATCCCAACCGGTATTGACGACACTTGCGGGGCCGCGCGGTATAGCGGGATCATCGGGCAAGATGCTTTTGTTTTGGAACGCGGTTTCCGGCCTGGTGAAATCCGGATCATCCGCCCCGGCACTGTGGCAAGCCAAGAATACCACCCCGACCGGCTTGGATTCGAGATCGGTGCCAACAACACGATCCGTCGGATCATCTGCGGCTAAAAGCCAGCAGCCTAGTGCGGCAGCATGTGGTTTGATGTGTGGGAAGGTTCACAAAGTCTCCGGTGCCGCACACTGGGTGGGGGCTATCGAATGCAGCACCGGAGTAGCACTTTGCTGAGTACTGGTTTGACGTTTGCAAGTGGCAGCATGTGGTTCGGTCCAAGGCATTGTACCGTTCATTTTGGGGCAAGATTGGGGCGTTGTGGGTAAAAGCCTTGATTCCTTGCCCTATTGCCCCAAAATGATCCCTATGACTTTGACATCACTCCACCGCCCGCTGCCCGAACAGGTCGCTTTTCACCGCACCGAATTATCCGTGATCATGTCGCTTTACGGTCGGATGGTGGCCGCAGGTGAATGGCGGGATTACGGGATATCATCCCTTCGGGATTTTGCCGTTTTCTCTGTTTTCAAACGGACCGCCGAAAACCCGATCTACCGGATTGAAAAGCGCCCCAAATTGCGGATGAAGCAGGGTCAATATGTGCTGATCGGCATCGACGGTCAGGTGCTGAAGCGCGGCAACGACCTAAAATCCGTGCTGCGGGTGCTTGAACGGAAATTGATCCGCATCGTCGATTGAGCGGTCAGCGTAGCAACGATGGCGCCTAAACGATCCGTTTCCGCGCGGTGGTCTCTCCATCGCCTTGCGCCTTGATCCGGATGGTTGCGGCTGTGATGGGTTCATAGGCCGTCGCCATGTGGTGCGCATTGGCATGCAACAACACATCCGCATCAACCATGATACCAACATGACCTTTCCAGAAGATCAGATCACCGCGCTGTAGCGGCGCGTCGGGCGCGATATCTTGCCCAAGTTCCGCTTGCTGCATATCACTATCGCCCGGGCAGAATTGACCACATGCCTGTAGACCGGCTTGCACCAACCCCGAACAATCGACACCCGCGGTGCTATTGCCACCCCACAGGTAGGGCGTTCCAAAATATAGCTGTGCGACTGTGACAGGATCGGCGAATGGCCGATCAAGCGGGCGCAAATGCATCTTCGGGATGAAACCCTGCGGTGTTTCGTACATCTTGGGCCGCTCATCAATGACCGTGACCTGCGCCCCGAAAGTCAGGCGCATCAGGTCTGCTGATTTGAAGCTTTCGGTCTCGTAAGCATGGGTCGCCGCCGTCGCGACCCGGAATGTGGGCGCTTTGGTCTCGGCAAGCGTATCGCTGGGCACGTAGCCTACATAGCCATCCGCATCTGATTGAATGAATGACCAACCGTCGTGGGTTTCAAACACAGTCACGCCCGTCCCCAGCAACAGCTGGCGATCCCGTTTTCCCGCAGGCTTTGCGCAAAGATCAACGATAGGGCGCGTGACCCGCATTGGCGTGCCGTCCACGTATTTTTCAGCGGTGACGATGCCCTGCAAATGGCGCGCCGCGACGCGTCCGTTTGCAGGTGTGATCCGGCGGTCCGTCACAGGTCAAGCATCGCAGGCAACGCCGCAAGGATCGCGCGCGCGCCCATACCGACGCCGCCTTTTGGACGGGCCGGTTGCGCAACAGGCTGCCAGCCGTAGACATCAAAATGCATGTAAGGCGCTTCAACGAAACGGCGCAAGAAAAGCGCCGCCGTGATCGTTCCCGCAAATCCGCCTTTAGGCGCGTTGTCCAGATCAGCAATCCCCGGTTCAATCATGGCTTCGTAAGGCTCATGGAACGGTAACCGCCAAACCGGATCAGCCACATCAATCGCAGCAGTTTCAAGCGCTTGGACGCATTTCATCTCGTTGGTGAAGTACGGCGAAATGTCAGGGCCAACCGCCACACGCGCGGCACCGGTCAACGTCGCCATGGAAATCACCAGATCAGGTGTCGCTTCATCCGCGAGCGCAAGCGCGTCGGCCAGTACAAGCCGCCCTTCGGCGTCGGTGTTGTTGATCTCGACAGTCAAACCTTTGCGGGAAGTCAGAATGTCCTGCGGCCGGAACGCTGTGCCATCAATGCTGTTTTCAACGGCAGGGATCAGTACCCGCAACCGCAGTGGCAGTTTAAGCGCCATGATCATATGCGCGAGACCAAGCACAGTCGCGGACCCGCCCATGTCCTTTTTCATCAGTCCCATAGACGCGCCCGGTTTGATGTTCAGACCGCCAGTGTCAAAACACACGCCCTTCCCGACCAATGTCAGGGTCGGACCATCATCACCCCATGTCATGTCCATCAAGCGCGGGGCGCGATGTGGGTCGGGACCAACGGCACGGCCAACGGTGTGGATCATGGGAAAGTTCTGTTCGAGCAGATCATCACCCGAGGTCACATGCAGCAACGCACCATGCTCGTCAGCCAAAGCACGGGTCGCGGCCTCTAGATCACCGGGCCCCATGTCGGCAGTTGGCGTGTTGATCAGATCGCGGGTCAATGCCTCGCCCGCTGCAATAATTTCCAGCCGCGCCGCATCAACGCCCTCGGGTGCTTTCAACTGAGCAATTGATTTCGACGGCTTGACGTACCGGTCAAACGAATAGCCCGCCAAAAGCCAACCAAGTGCGGCTTCTTCCAACGCCAATCCATCCAGACCAGCCGCAATGTGGTAGGTTGAGGTTGGCAGCTTTGTCGCGGCTTCCGCAATTTGGAACCGACCACGCGCGCGCGCTTTCGCTGTCCCAAATCCAACCAGCGCACAGGCAATCGCACCATCCGCACTAGGCACGACTAAGGTCTGCCCCAAGCTGCCGACAAAAGCGTTGGTATCCGCCCAAGCGCGTGCTTCGGCGGGAATAGCGTCCAAATTTTCAGAAGAAATTACGTAAAGAGGGATGCTTTCTGCATCGTCCGGGGCAAACGTCAGCGACATATCTCATCCTATTTCGGGCATTTTGCGCCAGACTAGCAACACAGGTCAGGGCTGCAAGGATGATCGTGACGGAACCGCAGGGAACCTCTGGACCGGATCAGTGGGAATAGTGGCGGAAATCCCAAACATGGCTGACTGCCGCATCAAACGCGCGTTCAAGACGGGCCAAAGTTGCCCCAAGCGCCACACCGCACTGCATTTCAGCCGCGTTAGATGTGTGTCGTGCAACCAAGGCGACTTCGGTCAGGCCAATCTGTTCGGCAACGGCAGCGAGACGCTTGGCAGGGGCGGAAATTTCCGAAAACGCACCCGTTGTGCGGCCATTCTGCAGATAGTCCAGTTTGGCGGCGATATCTTCCAAAGCGCGGCAAACGATATCTTCGGCCTCGTGATCAGGCAAAGCGGCGAACAACGTGCGTAAAGGGGCAGTATCCATTGTAAATTGTTCCTCACATCGCAAGACAGCGATGCGGGCAGCGGGGCGGGCTGGCGGCGGTGCCAGAAGGGGGCTGTGATAAGTCATACCCTTGTTATAGCGTACGTTGGTATCCGAAGTGTTGATCCGGACAATTGAAAAGGTTCAAAAACCTCTCGAAATCCGAGCAAATTCGACATATCAGCCAAGGAACTTTTCGGGAGTACCACAATGCCATACCGCCGCCCCCTACCCGCCTATCTGGCCAAACGCTACCAAGGCTGGAAAGCCACGACCTACGCAGAGAACAAAAGCTGGTACAAGCATCTGGCGGAAGATGGGCAGCATCCACGTGCGATGGTCATTTCCTGCTGCGATAGTCGGGTCCATGTGACGTCAATCTTCGGGGCGGATTCAGGCGAATTCTTTATTCACCGGAACGTGGCCAACCTTGTGCCGCCCTACAACCCAGACGGTGACTATCACGGGACGTCTGCGGCAATCGAATATGCAGTGAATTCTCTCAAGGTGTCGCACCTGATCGTCATGGGACATTCGACCTGTGGCGGGGTCGCTGGCTGCTACCACATGTGTTCAGGCAACGCGCCGGAGCTGGAAGAAAAGACCAGCTTTGTTGGCCGCTGGATGGACATTTTGCGCCCCGGCTATGACCGTTTGCCGAATGGGACTGACGAAGAACGGCTCACAGCACTGGAAAAAGAATCCGTGTTAGTGTCGCTTGAAAACCTGATGACCTTCCCGTTCGTCAAAGACGCGGTAGAAGGCGAACGCCTTTCACTTCATGGGCTGTGGAACGACATCGGCGAAGGCACGCTAGAAGAATTCGATCTCGAAAACGGCTATCACGCGATCTGACCAATAGTCAGCCGACTTTACACGATATGCACCCGCTCCAAACGCTTTGCGGAAGTTTGGGGCGGGTGGCAAACGGTGCTTTAGTTTTCAGTGCCCTCAATGATCGCAATGACCTTTTCGTAAAGCTGTTGAGCAGGCAAACCGCGGGCTGAGTATTCTTCGATCCACGCCTGCGCCGCAGGTGTGGCAACCTCGTCTTTGATTGACGCGATGATATCGTCGCGCAATGTCAGCACCGCAATTTCGTTTTCCGCCAATGCCGGACCCCACGCGTCCATTGTGGCCCCTTCGTAATACGCAACATAATGATCAAGCGCCTCGTCGACAGATGACATCAGCGCATCACGGTGCGCTTCGTTCAGGGCGCTCAACGCCTTCGTGTTCACCACAACCGGGCAATTCACAGTTCCGGGGTTCAAATTGCTGGTCCACCACGATCCCTGATCTACGGTGCCAAATGCCATATGAGCATGCGGTGCAAAACTGACGGCGCGGACTTCACCGGATGCCATAGCCGCTTGAACTTCCGGCGCCGGAATGGACACCAATTCACCCCCCAGCGCCTCGATCGCTTTGCCGACACCGCCTGTTGCGCGGACGGTTAATCCAGTGAAATCGGACAGGGAAGACGGCAGGTTTCCAGCGCCCATGATATTGTATTGTGGCAACGGCGACGGCATCAAAAGGGTCGCGTTCCAGCGTGACATGTCGATTTGGGTGATCGGGTCACGATAAACGGCCAACGAAAGCGCGATCTCCTGTTCAAGCGATGTCACCCCCAAAAACGGCAGTTCAAGAACTGTGATCGTTGGGTTCTTTTCCGGATGATATCCTGCGCAGAACTGCGCCATCTCAAAGCTACCCTTTGAAATTCCGTCCAAATTTTCGCGACTAGGCGCCAAGCCACCGTAGGAAATATTCAGCCTAAATTCGTTGTTCGTCTTCTCGGCAACCAGTTCAGCCAACTTTTCGACGTGTTCAGTAAAGGCACGACGTTCCCCCCACAGCGAAACGTCCCATTCGGCGGCTCCTGCGATTTGTGTACTCACGCAAAGGATCGTGGCGGCTGTCGCGATTAGGCTTCTGGTCATATTGTATCTCCTCCCGGCATTATCTATTTTCTGCTCAAAAAAGAGGCTACAGCAGCGCCACCATCGTATTCATGAAGAAATCCGCGCACCAATTGCCTGCCGGACTGCGGAATCCCGCAGACTGGCTTCGCTTTTCTCGGAATTCTGCACTTGCAGCATCTCGACGTAACGCTAAGTAAGCTAAAACTGCATAAGGACCGACATGACCGACATTTTCGATCTTGCCGCCGCGAACCTGATTTCGCCAATTATTCTTAGCTTTGCGCTTGGTCTTGCTGCAGCACTTGCCCGATCCGACCTGACGATCCCCGAAGCCGTGGCCAAGGGCATGTCGATCTACCTTTTGTTCGCCATCGGCTTCAAAGGTGGCGCATCGGTTGCGGCCCACGGTGTGGATGGCACGCTGTTGTCGGCAGTCGCGGCAGGTATCGTTCTGTCGTTCGGCTTGCCATTCATCGCCTTCGCCCTGCTGAAAATTCTGACCAAACTGGATGCGACTGACGCGGCCGCCGTCGCCGCGCACTACGGGTCGATTTCGATCGTGACCTTTGTGGCCGCTACATCTGTCCTTGAAGGCAAAATGATCGACGCCGAAGGTTACATGGTCGCCGTCGCCGCCGCGATGGAAGCCCCGGCGATCCTGTCCGCCTTATGGTTGGTCGCCCGTTCCGGATCAGGCGGCAAAATGGCGCCCGGATTGATGCGAGAAATCATGCTGAACGGGTCCATCGTCTTGCTTGTCGGTGCGTTCGCAATCGGCGCGGTGACGGGCGAAAAAGGCTTGGCTGAAATTGAATCCTTTATCGTGAACCCATTCAAAGGCGTGTTGTGCCTGTTCTTGCTCGACATGGGCCTGATCGCGGGACGCGGACTGCGCCAAGCCAAAGGGGTCGTGACGCTGCCAATGGTCGCCTTCGGCATCGCTATGCCGCTTGTCGGTAGCATCATCGGACTGGCACTGGGAATGTTGATTGGCCTGTCGCTGGGTGGGATCGTTCTGATGATGGTGCTTGCCGCCTCTGCCAGCTACATCGCCGTGCCTGCCGCGATGCGGGTGGCGTTGCCACAAGCGAATCCGGCAGTGTACCTGACATTGTCGCTCGGGGTAACGTTCCCGTTCAACCTGACACTCGGCATTCCGATCTACCTCGCGATTGCCCAAGCCATGACTGGAGCCTGATATGGAAATGCACGACGCAAAACGGGTGTCTATCGTCATCGAAGCCCCACTGGAAAGCCGCCTAACCGACGCTTTGAACACCGCAGGGGTGACGGGCTACACGATCATGCCAGTGATCGGTGGATCAGGCCGATCCGGACAATGGACCCGCGACGGCCAAGTCGGCAGATCGGGCATGGTGAACGTGGTGTGCCTGATAAAACCAGAACGGCTCGACGGCCTACTAGAAGCCGCATTCGCAGTGGTTGAACCCCATATCGGCGTGGTGTCCGTGACCGACGCGCAAGTGCTACGCGCAGAACGGTTCTGATACGCAATCGGGCCGCGCAATATGCACGGCCCGTTCGCTATTTTCTAAATCGTTAGGTTACATTCTTAGGCGACTATAGACCGCCAGTCACAAACGGGTGCTGGTCCACGTAGGTTTCGTCAGACCGGTACATCAGACGGTTTTCCAACGACCGTAGATCGGCAAGGTAGGCATTAACCGCTTCGTTCGCTGGGATACCCAAATCTGTCGCGGCTTGGGTCCAAGCATTCAAATCCGTCAAAGAACTCAACCAAAGGTCATCAAGTAAAGCTTTATCGGCTTTTGCAAAGTTCAGACCAAGGTCCAACATCCGCGACCGGAAAGAGTTGTCGAAATCGTCCCATGCGGCAGACCGATGGGCCAGCGCTTCGCCAGATACTTCGCGGATCGCAGCCTGATCTTCATCCGAAATTTGCGCCCATGCGTCGTTTGACATCACAACCGAAAACGTTGGCGTATACAGGCCGTTATCAACTTCCATCACAGAAACGGTCGATTCTTCGTTCCAGATGCCAAGCGCAATCGCAGCGCCATGAGCCAAGAAAAACGTCGGATCGTTGTCGTGGGTCGCTTCATAGGTCGCGGTCCAATCCGCGACTTCGGCCCGCATCGCGGCAGGACCACGTGTATCAAGCCCGTCGAAATACGGGATCGCATAATCGTTTTTCGCAGCTATGCCTTCACCTGCGACAACCGGCATGCTTTCGTCACGCCAGATATGAGCGGCCGGCGAAGCGATGAAACCAAGCAGCTCTGCTTCAGGGAAATAGTCAGCTTTCGCCAAATAGTCCTCGTGCAACCGCCACATGGAAACGGCGGTCTGTTCGGCAGAGCCACCGAACATCGGCTCCATCGACAATTGCAGCAACGGGTGGCTGCCTGCCAAATGTGAATTCAGGGCGTATGTCGCATCCACCGCACCGCTTGTAACCAGATCAAGCTGGGCAGCGTGATCGCGGTTCATGACTTCTGGATCAACGAAGGTCACGCGCCCTTCGGTCACTTCTGCAATTTCGGCGAGATAGGCATCAACGATCCCGCTGTTAATGATGAATGGCGGGGCGGATGCTTTGTTAAAGGTAAAGATCAACTGATCTTCGACAGCCGCCACAACGGTTCCATCATCAGACAGACACGGCACCATGAAATTCTGACCAATATAGATCATATCAGGGTTTGCACCGATGGTATCGACGTTTGCGGTGTAGATTGGTTGATACAACAGCGACCCGTAGGCCCGCAGACTAATACCGCTTAGGGTATCACCACTGACAACTGTATAGGTCTGGCCACATGCGATATCGATTGCGTTGCTTTGGGTGGCGGTCGAAATCGAAGGTGGCAAAGTAATTGCGCAGACAACTGCGCCTTTTATAAAATTATTCATTTGGAACCTCTAGAACTTAACGCGCCGTGGAAAAAAACGGCGTTTACAAGATCAGAAGACCAAATCAATTTGTCGAAACAATGGCGCAATTTTAATATCATTGTGCGCATTTCGAAACCAAAAGAAAAAGGGTAGCTCCCATCGGGAACTACCCTTTTCTACTTCACACCGCCCCTCACATCGACGCAGATCACATAAGCGTCTAGCGAAGCAGGCCCCCGCCAAGGGCATGGTGTGCAGCAAACCGTCACTGGCCCAAAACAAGGCCAGCAACACGATCAGAATTAATCGAGGTACGTAACCGGAAGTTCGGTTTGCGGACCACAGCGTACAGGCAAGCCCGGTGCGGTACGGGAATATTCACGACTAACGCCGGTGTAATGTGGACAGCCGTCCACGAGGCTTGTCATTTTGGTCGAAACAGTCTGACTGCTTGTGCCCATGCAGGCTGTTGTGGACAAAAGAGCGATTGCGGCAAAAGTAATTTTAAACATGGTTCTTCCTTCTCGGTAAACGTCTGGTTTGAGTAAAAGTTTGATAGATAGGTTTAGGCAGACCGTGCGCCCATCGGGACACGGTGGGAAACAATCAACCGCAACGTCGGTGTGATTTGGTACTCTGTATGAGACACAACACGTTTCAAGGCGCGGATTGTACGGGACACAGGCCCGTTAACATTGTGCGCTTTCTTCTCTGAATTCTCGTCGTCGTCGTTAGAACGACCTTTCAAGATGTCATCAGTGCTACGTGTCAAACGATCTAAAAAGTCGCCTTCAATCTCAGGAAAAGGAGTGGCAGCTCCTTTGCTTATCGTCAGTTTCATTTCATCGCCCCCAGTTGCGGATTGATTAATTAATCTCGCAAAACGAAAGTGAATTTCATGGGAAGTGACTTTTCTATTTCCCCGGACGTAACGTAAAAATGAGAAAAAAACCGTAAAATCAATAAGAAGGCAATTTTGAAAAAAATGCAAAAATAGACATTTTTTGTCAGAATCGCCCAATTTTCGTTAACTTTTGCCCGCAAAATGAGCGCACATCGGCCTCAAAATTGCATCGAATCGAAACAGAATCGATTAGATTCCCGATACTGTTTATCTTTCTTGCTTAATGCAAAAAGTTAACAAAGCTGGGCTGTTGCCGAATTGGAAACAATGACAATATTTCGCCACAATAGTTAACACATTTCGATGTATGATACATTTCCACTAATTCGTTAATATTTTATTAACATGAAATTAACTAAATCAATTGATACAGCCTACGAAAAGGCGGCTGCTTAATTGCACACCGCCTCTTCGCTTTTAAATTCATAACAGGCTTCACATATTCGGAAAATAGTCTTCGCAATTCCCTTCGCGATACACATCCGCCGTACAGCAGTGCAGACCGCCCCCAAAAGCGTAGGCATCGCGCAATTCGACTTCGACAACTTCCATACCCAGCTTGTCCATTTGTTCAGCTTGGTAGACCTCTGATTTCTCAACACAGACCGTTTTCGGATCGAGCACCAACACGTTCATAGAAAGCCACGTCGATGAATAGCATAGCGGCGGCGGCGTATTATGCGCGGGCTGTGCCGCATCGTGGATTTCCCAACCATTCTTTTCAAACATGGCCCGCTGATCGTCTGGCAAACGACGCTGCGGGTTGTTCAGGATCAATCCTGGGCGCAGCGGCGTAAAAGTCGCGTCGATATGGATCGGATAGGGATCACCGGGGAAATTAACTGTATGCACGCGATGATCAGGGAAATGACGCCGCAGCCATTCGATGCCTTTCAGGTTCGTTGTGAACCCATGCTGCACAACCAGATCGCGTCCAAATCGCAGCACGTCAGCAGCGTCGAACAACGGTTCTTCCTCGGTGGTGACAAAGAACTTCTCAGCTGCCCATTGCAGGCGCTTTGCGTCACCAATCTTATCGCTCAGATAATCGGGATGGTAATCCGCATCCGTCAAACGCGGCTTTGGCGCGCTTTCATGACGGAAATTCGGGTCTTCATTGAAATACTGCTGCATCAGCGGGCGATAGTTCAGGTATTCGAACCAGCGGCAGCGATACGACATCGTCGCCTCCAGCATTTCAGATCCGACCGTCAGCAGCACGTCACGCGGCGGCATACAGCCAAACTGGCTTTCGGTGTGGAAGTCAGGCGTCGTCGCGGGAAGCGAATGATCAATGCTCGTCGGGCGATCCACACGAATACCACGGGCCTGCAATTGAGCCGCAAAATTGTCGAGCAATTCATTCGCCCGATCAATCGTTTCCTGCGGACGTCGCCCCCACTGACCGCGCATATCGCTGTCCTCGGGCACCTTCGCATCAAGGGCTGGTTCTTCGGGAGGAATATGGCAATCATCAGCGCGGCCAACGATCACGTGCTTCAGTGGGTCCCATTCGTTCCAGCTATTGACGACTGTCTTTTGCATCTTGTTCTCCCAAACGTTTCAAAAATGGGTAGTCACAAAATTTTTGCCTGACAAGCGTTAGAAAAAGGCGCGCCGTAGCAGGTTGATCCCCATCAGCAGGAACACCCACAAAATGACCTGCCGGAACTTTGCGGGGTCCATGCGTCTGCGGATCGCCTCGCCTATTGTGAAACCAATCAGCGTGGGCACAATCATCATAATCGACATCGGGGCAGTTTCCCCGTTCAGCAATCCGGTTTGCCAAAAGCCCACGATCAACGGAACTGTCCCGATCAGGATCAAAACGCCAGCGGCACGCACAAATTCCTCGGCCTCCACGCGGCGGGCAATCAGATACGTCACCAATGGTGGCGACCAAATGCTCGTGAAGCCACCCAGCACACCAGCAGCGATCCCCGTGATCACCTGACCGACACCATCACGATGATCCGGCAACGCGGGCGGGGTACGGGCAAGGCTGGTGACTGCAAAAATCACAATCGCGATGCCAATCACACCGATCAGAAAATCAGGGGGCACCTTGGCCGTGAAAGAGGTCGTGATCATTAGGGATACGACCATAAATGCGACCAGCACCTTGTACCGGCGCAACGTATCTAGCCCGACGCCGGTGCGGTACACCTGCCAGATGTTCGCGACCAGCATGGGGAACACGACGACGGCAATGGCGAAATGGGGCGGGCTGAATTGGCTCATGATGCCAATCGACACCGTCGGCATCCCGATCCCGACCAGCCCCTTAACAGACCCCGCAAAGATAAAGACGATAGCGATCAGAAAAGCGAACTGGTCAAAGGCGAACATGGTGCAGGGGCTTTCCAACAAAATTCAGCCGGACCCTAGGCGGTTCGCCATCGGGTTCCAAGCGGCGTTTCGCGCTGAACAGCAGCCGCACATTTATGTGAGCGGCAGGTGCGGAACCTATGTGCCATGCCACGGTTCTTCGTCCGAACCGCAGATAAAAAGGTGACGAAGCATGGTAAAGACACTGACACCCAATACGACATTCCCCGATATGACAGTCGCAACGCTTGACGGCGACGATGTAACATTGGGCAAGCCAAACCCCGATAACGGAGACTGGAAACTTGTGGTTGTCTATCGCGGCAAGCACTGTCCAATTTGCAAGAATTACCTGACAGAGCTCAACGGAATGCTGGATGATTTCGCAGCTATCAACGTGGACGTCATCGCCGTTTCCGCCGACCCAAAAGAAAAAGCCGAGGCATCAGCAGCCGACATCGGGTACAAGGGCAAACTGGCTTACGACCTCAGCATTGCGCAAATGCAAGAATTGGGCGTCTATATCTCAGACCCGCGCAGCCCTGAAGAAACGGACCGACCGTTCGCGGAGCCCGCAACATTCGTCATTCGCGGCGATGGCAATCTGCACATTGTCGACGTTTCAAATGCGCCATTCTCGCGACCCGCACTGGAAGGTATTTTGAGCGGACTGAAATTTATCCGCGAAAAAGACTACCCCGTCCGCGGTACACACAGCAGCTAATCAAACAAAAAAGGCCCCGCATTACTGCGAGGCCTTTTCTACAATCTCTCAGGCAATTCAGCCCTTCTTCAGGCACTCACGTCCCAGCAACTCTGCGATCTGTACTGCGTTCAACGCGGCACCCTTGCGCAGGTTGTCAGATACGCACCACAGGTTCAGGCCGTTGTCGATTGTGCTGTCCTGACGGATGCGCGAAATGAACGTCGCGAAATCGCCGACGCATTCGATTGGCGTCACGTAGCCGCCGTCTTCACGTTTATCGATCACCATAATGCCCGGTGCTTCGCGCAGGATGTCGCGGGCTTCGTCTTCGTCGAGGAATTCTTCGAATTCGATGTTGATCGATTCTGAATGGCCAACGAACACAGGAACGCGCACGCAGGTAGCCGTCACCTTGATGTTCTTGTCGACGATTTTCTTCGTCTCAACGACCATCTTCCACTCTTCTTTCGTGGTGCCGTCTTCCATGAACACGTCGATGTGCGGGATCACGTTGAACGCGATCTGCTTGGTGAACACGTCTTGTGTCTTGTTGTCAGTCGGGTTGTAGATCGACTTTGTCTCGTCCCACAGCGCATCAATCGCAGCTTTACCGCCGCCAGATACGGACTGGTACGTCGACACAACAACGCGTTTGATCTTTGCACGGTCATGCAAAGGCTTCAGCGCCACAACCATCTGTGCAGTCGAACAGTTCGGGTTCGCGATGATGTTCTTGTTTTTGTAGTCGTGCACGGCCTCTGGGTTCACCTCTGGCACGATCAGCGGAATGTCCGGATCGTAGCGGTACAGAGATGAGTTATCGATGACCACGCAGCCCGCTTTCGCAGCCACTGGTGCGTATTTCTTTGTCGCTTCAGAACCGACAGCGAACAACGCCATATCCCAGCCCGTGAAGTCAAACGTATCAAGGTCTTTCGTCTTCAGGGTTTTGTCGCCAAATGACACTTCCGTGCCCAGCGATTTACGGCTGGCCAGTACTTCAATTGCATCCACAGGGAACTGACGTTCCGCGAGGATATTGAGCATTTCGTGACCCACATTGCCTGTGGCGCCAACGATGACGATTTTGTAACCCATTGATCCTATCCTTGGTTAAACCGACGCCCCTTTACCGCGCAGGTCCAGCAAAAGAAAGGGGGATCACTAATCCGTGCGATCGGTCACAAAGAAATAAGCGATCAAGCCACACAAGACTGTCACAAGGAAGAACGCAAAGATCAGGCCGTATGCAGTGGTAAACCCGCCTGCCATGCCGACACCATAAGTATGCAGCGGTGCAGTCGCGAATTGCGCAACGCCAACACCGCCGATGCTAAACAGGTTGACCAGTGTCACACCGCGTCCAGTCAGGTGGGCTGGAAAGAACGCCTTGGAATGGGCAACCAACAGCGGGAACGTGCTGCCGCCAAACCCGATAGCTGCCAACAGCGCCGCGGATACCCAAACACCGGGATCGGGGACGATTGACAGGATCAAAAGCGACACAACGCTCAGCGTATTGCCCGCAATGATGACCCATTTGCGGGTCCGAAATAGCCGTTCTAACGGACCGTAGGCGAAACTCGCCGCGATCATGGCAAGGCCCATCACAAAGGTCACCTGCCCGATCAGACTGACATCTGCCCCATACACATCACGCAAATACGGCCCCGCCCATAGACCGCGCAGACCAGCCGCAGGCGCATAGTTCACGAACATCAGCGCGAAAAGCGGCCAAAGCTGCGGCATCTTCAGAAGATCAAACACCGATCCACGATGCTCTGTCTCGACCTTCGGCGGGTTCTTGACCGTGACCCAGATCAGCGCAGCGACCAATAGCGACACGATGCCAAGCCCCTGCATCGTTTCACGCCAGCCGTATGTCGTGACGGCCCACGCCATCGGCGACGCGCCCGCCAGATTGCCAAGCGACCCGATCCCGATTGTCGCACCCGCCAATGTCGCGAAGACAGCTGGCGAATAGGTGCGTGCAAAAATGAAATAGCTGGCCATCAAAACAGGCGCACAGCCAAGGCCGATCAGACCCATCGCAATGATCACATGGATCGGGCTTTGGGCCATCGCAAAAACAAACGCACCCCCGCCCGCGCCCAGCGCGAACATCACAACTGCCGTCAATTTTGGCCCAACACGATCCAGCGCAATCCCGATCGGAATCTGCATCGCCGCAAAGACCAGGAACCAAACACCGGATGCGGCGGCAAGATCATCTGGCATCGCGCCAATATCGACCTGCAGATCAGGTGCCAGAACCGCCAAAAACGCGCGGTAAAACTGGGACAGGCCGTAAGCCAGCACCAACACGGCAATGCCTAATTTCATGACAACGCAACTCCGATAGTGTGATCCACGGCCAGCGCAGGTGATGAAAGAACCGGTATGCCAAGATCGCGCAATGCAGGTTCCGCAACACGCATCGACGCTTGCCCCAAGACAACGCAATCGTGACCATCAGCAACGGTGCGAATAGAGCTTGCAATCGCATCGGCGAACCCCGCCATATCGCCCGCTTCGAAAAAGGCCCACGCGCCATCGCAAAGGTGGACGGTCGGGGTTAGATTTGCGCCCGCCTGCATCAACAGGTCAAGCGATGCGGCACGTGTGCTTTCCAGACAAAGCGCCAATAGCGGCTTTGGACCAACGCCCGTAGCCACGTTCATAACAGGCCGATCAATCCGCACCACTTTCGGATTGCCGAGCTGATCCACCAGCGGACCCAGCGTCGAGCAGGTGCACAGGATCGCGTCCGCTTCATCCAGTGCCGCGACCGCGTTCATGAACGGTTCTTCGACCATCGCAATGCCGCCGACTTGGGCCAGCGCCAAAAGATCGTCGCGGACCACATGAATGACCTGAGCATCAGGCGCTTTGTCATCAAAAAAATCTGTAAATGTAGCGACATGAACCTGCGCGGTGTGAAGACAAGCAATACGCATTTTGGTGACCCTCCCTCAGGCAGGTGATGTCTGACATGCAGCGCGATGGGCAACAAGAGGCGGAAACGCTGGACACGTGTTTCTATCAGGGTAAGTTGACAGCATGATCGAAACTCCGCCCTTCGCTGACCCTGCCCCACGCAACTTATGCACCGACTGTGGCGTGTCCCGCATGAAGGACCCAAGCGCGTGTGGCACCGCCTGCCAATTCATCAAACCCACATATCCGTTGGCTGAAACACAGACACACGGACGATCTGCGATGTCGTCAGGGGACGAGGTTTTCTTTGGGGTAACTCAGAAAATGTATCGCGCCGCCCTGAAGAACCCGCGCCAAGGCGCACAATGGACCGGCCTGACAACGCGGCTCGCCGAACGGTTGCTTGAAACCGGAACAGTTGATGCGGTGCTTTGCATGGTGCCCGATCCTGACGATCGCTGGAAACCGCAACCCGCGTTGATCACGCAAGCCGCGGACATCGCACAAGCGCGCGGGATGCGTATGGGCTACGCGCCGCTTCTTGCGCTGCTCGAACCGGCAATTGCAGCAGGGCACACACGGATCGCCGTGATCGGAATACCCTGTCAGATCTATGCGTTGCGTGCGCTTGAGGCGAAGCTGGGGTTCGACCGCATTTATGTCATTGGCACCCCCTGTTCGGACAACACAACAACCGCGAATTTCCATGACTTTCTTGGCAGGCTAACGGATCAACCCGACACCGTCACATATCTGGAATTCAAAGCAGACTACCATGTTGAATTGCGTTTTACCGATGGCACCATCCGCAACATTCCTTTCCTACAGCTGCCCCTGTCCGATCTGCCGCGCGACTTTTTCCCGCTGACCTGCAAGACCTGTGTCGATTATACAAACCGGCTGTCTGATATCACGGTGGGATATATGGCCGGAATGGCCGACCAATGGGTGATCGTCCGCAACGATCGTGGCGCGGAAATGCTTGCCGGATTGGGCGACGAGGTATCGCTGACGACGCCCAGTTCCAAAGGCAATCGCACATCATCCGTCAAAGGTTTTTTAGAGAACACCAAATTAGCGGCAGGTGGATTGCCGTTGCGACGCATGCCCAATTGGTTGCGCCCCATTATGGGGGTCTTGATGCCTTTGCTGGGGCCAAAGGGGCTCGAATTTGCCAAAGCACGTTTGGACATGAAAGCTGTTGAAACGATCCTGCATTTGCGTCGCGAAGAGCCAGCCAAAATGAAGAACATGGTCCCCGACCACGTATGGAAGCTTGCCACGAAATATGGCCTGACGCAGTCCGACGACGAAAAATGATGACAACGCCCTAAAATGGGAACCGAGTCGCACACACACCCCGCACAGAATGATTTGCGAATCCCTCAAGAGACGTTTCTCCGCTTATTTGAAACAAAAATATCAATTTTAACTTAGCATTTTCAAAGCTTTGATCGAATTATTGCACCCATTAATGCAACCGGTTGCAAAATGAAAACCCCATGCCTACAGTGGTGATACGAAATCCGGGGGAGTCCTTTTCAGATGTTGCCAATGGCGCTCAATCACATGACGGTTCCGACATTGTCGGCGCAGGACGTGCTTGGACTGGCGGCCGCATTGGGCTGCGTGGGCGTCGAATTTCGCAATGATTTGAACCGTCCACTCTTTGAAGGCACATCAGCGCACTACATCAAGGATTTGGCGACTGATCTACAGATCGACATTCTTGCTTTGGCTGAAGTAAAAGCGTTCAACGACGCGCCCGAAACCAAGGTAGCCGCCGCAAAAAACCTTACGAAAACGGCGCAGGCGTGTGGCGCACATGGTGTGGCATTCATCCCAGCCGTAGCTAGCGGCATCGTTGATCGCACTCAGCAGCGGGACGCGTTGCGGAACGCGCTACACATCTTTCAGCCGATGCTGACCGATATGAACCTGATCGGGTTCATCGAACCGCTTGGCTTTGAGACCAGCACGTTACGGCACAAGGATGATGTGGCGCTTGTTCTGGCTGAAATGGGGAATCCGACCTGTTTCAAGATCGTCCATGATACGTTCCACCATCATTTGTCAGGTGATACCGCGTTTCACGCTAACCTCACCGGATTGGTTCATATTTCGGGCATCACTGATCCTGCGCCGAAAACGCAAGACATGACGGATGCCCACCGCGTTTTGGTTGATGCCGAAGATCGGCTTGGCAACGTCATTCAATTGAAAGCCTTACAGTCACAAGGCTACGCAGGGCCCGCATCATTCGAATGCTTCGCCCCGGACATTCACGCCATGACAGACCCCGCCACAGCGCTGGCAAAGTCTATCGCATTCATCACCTCAAACCTTCCGGCGCAAGCCGCATGAGGGGGGATGAACTCAACGCCCTGAACTACAGGGCCCCGGTTTTTGAATCATGTGCGCCGGGCACATTCCTTGGGAGGAAAACAATGAAAAAAGTACTTTTGGCCGCTGGCCTGACAACCCTGATGGGCACGACAGCATTTGCTGAAATGCAAATCGGTGTGTCCGTTGCACGTTTCGACGACAACGGTCTGACCGTGATGCGGAACGGCATGACAGCATTTGACGAAGCAAGCGACGACGTTGCATTGCAGGTTGAAGACGCGACTGATGATGTGGCCAAGCAGCTTGACCAGATCAACAACTTCATCGCGTCCGGCGTTGATGCGATCATCGTGAACGCAGTTGACACAAACGCAACTGAAGCGATGTCCAACGCAGCGGCGTCTGCGGGCGTTCCACTGGTTTATGTGAACCGCCAACCAATTAACATGGACACACTGCCAGACGGTCAGGCGTTCGTTGCATCTAACGAAATCGAATCCGGTACACTGGCTGCGTTCCAGATGTGTCGCCAACTGCGCGCTGAAGGCAAAGCAGGCGGTGCAGCTGCATATGTTCTGGTTGGTCAGCTGTCCAACCAAGCTGCTGTTCAGCGGACCAAAGATTTCCATGACGTGATCGGCATGGACATGTGTAACTTCATCACAATCGTGGATGAGCAGACAGCAAACTGGTCCCGCGACGAAGCGAACGACCTGATGACAAACTGGATCTCATCCGGTGATGAGTTTGACGCTGTCTTCGGCAACAACGATGAAATGGCACTTGGTGCGATCCAAGCGATGAAAGCCGCTGGCATTTCCATGGACGACGTTGTTGTTGGTGGCGTTGACGCGACTTCCGACGCGCTGCTCGCAATGTCCGCTGGCGACATGGACGTGACAGTTTTCCAAGACCTTGCAGGTCAAGGCGCTGGGTCCATCGAAACAGCTATGGCGCTGGCCAATGGCGAAGACGTCGACAAAACAGTCTTCATCCCATTCAAACTGGTGACACCTGAAAACCTGGCTGACTTCCAGTAAGTCTAATCGACTTACAACGGCCAAAATGACCATGCGGGGCGGCCCAGCGCTGCCCCACATCAAACGACCACCCACCTACATTTTTAAGGGGAGCTGACAGATGTCAGACAATAGCGACGGGACAGGCGGCCTGACCTTCGACAAATCCAAACGGCAATGGCCTAACGAACTGAACGTCTTTGGCGCGTTGATCCTCATTATCATTATCTTCGAAGTGCTGGGCCAGGTGCTCCCTTATATGAACGGTCAGAGCCTGTTGTTTGATACACGTGACCGTTTTGACACCATTTTCAACGAACAACGCTTGCGGATCATCATCGTTCAAGTGGCCATCATCGGTATTATCGCCCTTGGCGTGACCCAAGTGATCATCACGGCTGGGATCGACCTGTCTTCCGGATCTGTCGTTGGTGCAACGGCCATGATCGCGATGAGCTTCGCACAGGTCGCCGAAGTCAACGGTGCGCCAAACCCAAAGGCGATTTTTGGCGAATGGGCGCTTGATCTGCCATGGCTGATCCCCGTCATCGTGGGGCTTGGTGTCGGGCTGATTGCGGGGTGCATCAACGGCCTTCTCGTGGCCTTTGCCCGCATCCCCCCATTCATCGCAACGCTTGGCATGATGCTGTTCGCACGCGGCGTGGCGCAGTGGTGGTCACGCGGCAACCCTGTGTCTTTCCCGACAGAAAGCTATGCGAAGATCGGCGCAGGCATGATGCCCGTGATCATCTTCCTATCGCTGGCTGTGCTGTTCCACTTCATCATGAACTACACCGTCTACGGCAAACACACCTACGCGATTGGATCAAACGAACAAGCCGCACGCATGTCCGGTATCAACGTCCCACGCCATCTGGTGCTGGTCTATATCATCGCTGGTATGCTGGCTGGATTGGCGGCTGTCATCCTGACGTCCAAGAACCTGACAGCGCAATCCGGCATGGGTCTGACTTATGAACTCGAAGCCATTGCGATGGCCGTGATCGGCGGCGTGTCTCTATTCGGGGGGCGTGGGTCGATCATCGGTACAGTGATTGGTGCGCTGATTATCGGTGTGATTACATCCGGCTTTACGTTCCTGAAACTCGGGGCCTTCTACCAAGAAATGGTACTGGGCATGATCATCGTCAGTGCCGTAGCACTGGACCAATGGCAACAACAACGCGCCGCGTCGCGGGCATAAGACGGGAGGACCTGAACAATGTCAGATTACATTCTGGAAACCAAAGGGCTGACCAAACACTACGGTGGTGTGCACGCTCTGGAAGACGCCGATTTTCAGCTCAAGCGCGGTGAACACGTAGCGATCATGGGCGATAACGGGGCGGGTAAATCCACCTTCGTGCGTCAGATCACTGGGGTTGAACAACGCACCCGCGGGGAAGTCATCTTTGACGGCCAACCCGTCAGTTTTGCGGGACCTCTTGATGCCCGTGAAGCAGGGATCGAAACCGTGTTCCAAACATTGGCTTTGGCCGATGACCTAAACGTGCCGGACAACCTGTTCCTTGGCCGTGAAAAGACGAAGTTCGACTGGCTCGGCCCGTTCCGTCTGCTGGACTACAAAGCGATGAAAGAAGACACGATGAAGGGGCTGGTGAAAACTGGCGTAAAAATCCCCAACATCAAAAACACCATCGCCAACATGTCTGGTGGTCAGCGTCAATGTGTGGCGATTGCCCGCACAGCGACGTTCGCATCCAAGCTGACGATCATGGACGAACCAACGGCTGCCTTGGGTGTGCAAGAGACCGCGCAAGTGGAAAACATAGTTCGCACGCTGAAGGAACAGGGTGAAAGCCTGATCCTTGTATCGCACAACATGCGGCAGGTGTTTGACCTTGTGGACCGGATCATCGTATTCCGCCGTGGCCGCATCTGCGCCAACCTGAACGTCAAAGAGACGGACGGCAATGATGTGGTGTCCTATATCACGGGTGCTAAGACCGGCGCCGAATACGAAGGCGTCGCCTGATGAAACTTTTTGATCTCGCCCACCCGTTTTTCAAACCTGTTTGGATACGGGTGGCCGTGGTCATCGTTTGTTTTGTCTGGGGACTGGTCGAAATCGCGGGCGGGAATACCTTTTGGGCGATATTCTTTATCGGACTTTCGGTGATCTGCGGCCAGCGATTTGCAACAATCGACTATGCGGCCATCGCAGACCCCGCTAAAGAACCTCGTCAGAACGATTAAGTGGTTAAGGGGATTTCAAGATGGCAGTCACGCTGAAAGACGTCGCAGAACGCGCCGGTGTTTCACGCTCTGCCGTGTCGCGGGCCTATACCGAAGGCGCGTCGGTTTCCCCCAAGACCCGCAAAAAGATCGAAAAGGCCGCCGCCGATTTGGGATATAGCCCCAATGCGCTGGCCTCTTCGTTGACCACCGGACGGACCAAGATGATCGGTCTGGTGTCCAACAACTTTCACAACCCCATCTTTCTAGAAGTTTTCGACCTGTTCACCCGCGGCCTGCAAGATCGCGGATTGCGGCCTTTGCTGGTGAACCTGACCGATGAAACGGACCCGGAAAATTCCGTGCGGATGCTGCGCCAGTATTCGGTGGACGGTGTAATCGTCGCGTCTTCCACTCTGCCCGCGTCCTTTGCTGAAGCGTTCCGTGCGGCGGGGGTGCCTGTCGTTCATTCCTTTGGTCGCCACGCGGTCAGCCCGAAGGTTAATGTCATTGGAATCAACAACATCTCTGCGGGCCGATTGGCGGCAAAGACGTTGGTCGCACGCGGCTACAAACGTGTTGGTTTCTTAGGCGGCCCACGGTCCGCCACATCGACGCAAGACCGCGAAAAAGGCTTTGTCACCGAACTGGCCACCGCGTCCGATGTGGCTGTCACAACAAGTGCGGCAACAGCTTATTCTTTTGACGCAGGTCGGGCCGAAATGCAGCGTTTGCTGGCAGAAGGCGCCCCGGCCGAGGCGTATTTCTGCGGCGATGACGTGCTGTCGATTGGCGCCCTATCCGCAATCGAAGACGCTGGATTACGGGTGCCAGAAGATATCGGCATCATCGGCCTGAATGACATGGAAATGGCCAGTTGGGAAAACATTAACCTGACGACGATCCACAACCCGTTGAAAGACATCATCGCCAAGTCAATCGAACTTGTCGCCGCCATAGTGGACGACACGACGATGACGCCAAAGGCCCATTTGTTTGACTGCTCTGTGATCGAACGTGGGACCCTGCGTCCTTTGCCATAAGGCGAAACCGCGCCGATCGCCCCGATCCGTGGTTGATTTGGCCCTATCAGTTGGGTCTAACAGGTCCGAACAATTTGATAGGCTTTAAGATGTTGAAAACACGTATCCTTGCGACTGTCGCCGTTGTCGTAATCTCTGCAAACCAAGCGTTGGCATGCACACCTGAGGACGTTCAGGCCAAGCAGGGCGATCTGATTGCTGCTGTGCAAACGTTGATGGCGGTGGATCGGGGCAAGGCCCAAGCGCTTGTCGCGCAAATGCAAACAGAACTGGAAGCCGCAGCAGCGGCTGGGGATGAAGCCGCCGTATGCGAAATGATGGATCGGCTGACGGCGGAAGCTGCGGGTTAACGCGCTTTGCCGCTGTCGATTGGGGGCCAGCCCCCAAACCCCCGAGGTATTTGAGACCAAAAGAAAGAGGGCCCGTCATTTGCACGGGCCCTTTTGTTTAGCGGAACATTGGCGGGCGTGCGTCGCGCCATTGGCCGTCTGCTTTGCCTGATTCCGCGACTGCGACAACGGCTGCCATCGACCGCAGGCCGTCTTCAGCGCGGGGGTACAGATTTGCCGCTGCATCCATGACACGCCCTTCTTTGCGGGCGCTGATTGCTTCGGCCAAGTCTTTGTAAATATTGGCGAAAGCAAGAGGCATACCTTCGGCGTGGCCGATGGTGACGCGGGTTGTGCGATCTGCCTCGGGCGACAGGTTTGCTTCACCCCGTTCGATGACTTGCAAGCGTTCGCCCAGCGGCATGTAGTACAGTTGGTTCGGCTGTTCTTGTGACCAGCGAAGCCCGCCTGTTTCGCCAAAGACTTGGATGCCGAGACCGTGCTGCCGACCAATCGCGATGGAGCTGGTCCAAAGACGGCCTACTGCACCCCCATCCATGCGGAAATTGACCATCGCGTCGTCTTCGAGAGTCCGCACAGGAATTGCGGATACGATATCTGCCGAGAGTTTCGTGACCTCCTGCCCTGTGACAAACGACGCCATGTGCATAGCGTGGATGCCGCAGTCTGCGAATTGCGCCGAAACGCCTGCTTGTGCCGGATCATACCGCCAGCGCACGCGGGGGTTATCGGCGTCCGTCGCATCAGCATGGTGCCCATGTGCGAATTCTGCGTTAACGACCCGCACCGCGCCGATGTCGCCGCGTGCGATCATGGCTTTCATGTGCCGCACGAGTGAATAGCCGGAGTAGCCGTAATTCACCGCGCAGATGTTACCAGTTTTGCTGGCGATTTCGACAATAGCTTCGCCTTCTTCGACCGTCATTGTCATTGGCTTTTCGCAAAGAACGTGAAACCCGCCTTCGAGGTAAGCCTTTGTAATCTCGTAATGAGTCGCATTTGGCGTTGCCACTGTCACAAGATCAACGCGATCATCGCCGCGCTTTTTCTCGCCTTCTAACATGTCCTGCCACGACCCGTAGGCGCGATCACCCAGACCTAGGCGTTTCCCGTAATCGATGCCTTCGTCAGGCCGGTGATCAAGTGCGCCAGCCGTAAAGTCGAACAGCCCGTCGAGCCCCGCGCCGAGCCGGTGTGCTGGTCCGATTTGCGACCCTTCGCCGCCGCCGATCATGCCCCATTTGAGTTTTGTCATCTGTGTATTCCTTACCAAAAATCAGCTTGTGACTTGCGTGCACAACACGTGCACTGCCGTTGCAGCCCTAGAAGCCGATGGATTCGAGATATTTGCGGTTGGATTCGGCGTCCTCTAGCGGGGTGCCGGGCATGGAGGGATCGCAGTCTTGTTCGACCGTGCACCAGCCGGTGAAGCCGTTGTCGAGAAGCACCTGACGCACGGCTGGGAAATCGACGTCGCCTTCGCCCAAGTTGCAGAAAATGCCCTGACCGCAGGCTTTGTAAAAATCGGTGCGGTTTTTGACCACGTCGGCTTTCACCACGGGATCAATGTCTTTGAAGTGCATGTAGCTGATGCGGTTGATGTGTTTCTTCATGAACGCAACCGGATCAAAACCAGCATAGGAATGGTGGCCCGTGTCGAAGCAGATTTTGAGGATGCTTTCGTCCACTTCGGACAGCAGACGTTCCAGTTCTGGTTCAAAGTCGATGAAGCCGCCCGCGTGTGCGTGGATGCCGACGGTCAGGCCGTATTCCTCGGCCCCCATTTTCGCCACGGCCACGATCCGGTCACGGAAAGCTGCCCATTCGGCATCGTCCATTTGTTCAGCTTCGTCAGCACGGCCTGCTGTTGGTGCGCGACGTGGTGAGATGCTGTCGATCAGAACGAGGTGTTTTGCGCCGTGTGCTTTCAACGCTTCGCAGGTCCGGCGCGCTGCATCCATGACCACGTCCCATTTGTCCGCGTCATGGAACGGCTGGAAAACCACGCCACCGATAATGCTGAGGCCCCGTTTTGCGAGGGCTGGTGCCAAGACTGCCGGGTCTTCCGGCATGTAGCCGATTGGCCCGAGTTCGATGCCTGTGTAGCCCGCTGCAGCGCATTGGTCCAAAACCGATTCCCATGTGGGGTATGCTGGATCAGACGGAAATTCGATGCCCCAAGAACAGGGCGCGTTGCCGATGGTGATTGTCATGACAGGTGCTTTCTTCAGAAGTCGTTGACGTTGAGCCATGTCTTGGCCTGCGAGGATGCAAGCGACGCAGCTACGATTTGATTGACCTCCATCCCGTCGCGGAATGTGGGCCAGATGTTGTCGCCGGTGTGGATTGCTGTCAGGAAATCCTTGGCTTCGATAATGATTTGATCTTGATAGCCCGTCCCGTGACCGGGGCCGAGGCAGAAGGGTTTGTAATCGGGGTGCGCGGGACCTGTCAGGATTTTGGTAAAGCCGCGTTGTGCGTCAGGTCCGTCCATTTTGTAGAGATGGATCGCATTCTGGTCTTCGCCGTCGAAATAAATCGCGCCTTTGGTCCCTGTGATTTCGTACTTGTACCCCATCTTGCGGCCCGTCGCCGTGCGGCTGACGTAGATATTGCCAAGCACACCGGATGCGAATCGGCACATGATTTGCGCGTGGTCGTCGTTGGTCACCGTGCCCCCGGGACGGGTTGGGATCACGGTTTCGACCTCTGCTATCAGTTTTTCGATCGGGCCCATCAGGCGCAGTGCGCAATTGATCGGATGCGGGGATAGATCCCCCATACAACCGTTTGCGATGCCGTCCGTCCGCCATGTCGCGGGTTCCTGCGGGTCGGCCATGAAATCTTCGGTATGCTCACCCCGAAAACTGGTGATGTCGCCGATGACACCTTCGTCCAGCAATTGCTTTGCGAATTGGCTGGCGGGGGTGCGGATGTAGTTGAAACCGCTCATGTTAATCGCCCCTGCCTTTTCGGCAGCGGCCACCATCGCGCGGCTATCTGCGACGTCGCGGCCCAGCGGCTTTTCGCAGAACACGGGCTTGCCGACACTAAAGGCCAGTTCAGCGATGTCGCGGTGCGTGGACTGGGGGGAGGCGATCACGATTGCCTCTACCTTTTCGTCCAGCACTAGCGTTTTCCAATCGGACGTAGCCCGCTGAAATCCATAGGCATTTCTGTATTTATCTGCGGATGCATCATTGGTCGCGCAGACCATTTCGAGCCGCGGTCGCAGTGCCGTATCGAATAAAGCGCCAACGGCAGAATGCGCCACAGCATGCGCTTTGCCCATGTAGCCGCCGCCCACGATCCCAATGCCAATCTGCTTCATTGCTTGTCCAATCAATTTACGGTTTGCAACCGGTTGCAAAATGAGTAACCTAGGAATCGAATGACCGTCAATGGGCGAAACGCAATGACCACTGAAAACCACACCGTGACCCTGACCACGGCCCAAGCCATCATCCGCTGGCTTGCCAACCAATATATCGAAATCGACGGGGTCGAGACCCGTGTCTGCGGCGGGGGCTTTGGCATTTTTGGCCACGGCAACGTCACCTGTTTGGGCGAGGCGTTGTATAATCATCGCGATGAACTGCCCGTTTATCGTGGTCAGAACGAACAGGGGATGGGGTTCGCGGCGGCCGCCTATGCGAAGTATCATTTGCGGCGTCGGTTTATGTTTGCGTCAGCTTCGGCTGGGCCAGGTACCGCGAACCTGTTGACCTCTGCTGCGTTGGCCCATGCGAACCGTCTGCCGATGTTGATGTTGTGCGGCGATGCGTTTTTGACCCGCCTGCCCGATCCGGTTCTCCAGCAGTTAGAGCATTTCGGGAACCCGACGTTGGGTGTGAATGATGCTTTCAAGGCCGTATCGCGGTTCTGGGACCGCATCACACATCCTGCGCAGGTGATCAATTCCCTGCCTGCCGCGTTGAACACGATGCTGGACCCTGCCGATTGCGGTCCTGCGTTCATCGGCCTGCCGCAAGACGTGCAGGGCTGGACGTATGATTATCCGCTGTCGTTCTTTGACAAACGCGTGCACCGCATTCGCCGCCAAGCCCCTGATATGGAAGAGGTTGTCGACGCGATGGCCCTGCTGAAATCGGCTAAACGTCCGATGATTATTGCAGGCGGTGGTGTCCAGTATTCTGGAGCTGTGGCAGAGCTGACCGCTTTCGCAGAGGCCACAGGCATTCCTGTGGTTGAGACCATCGCGGGTCGTGCGAATATGACCAACGATCATCCGCTGAACTGCGGCCCGATTGGGGTCACGGGGTCGGATTCGGCGAATAGTATTGCTGAAAAGGCTGATGTGATCCTCGCCGTTGGGACTCGTTTACAAGATTTCACCACCGGATCGTGGACGGCGTTTGCCCATAACGCAAAGATTGTGGGGATCAACGTTGGTCGCCATGACGCCGCGAAACATATGTCGCTGACTGTGGTTGGCGATGCCGCGATTTGCCTCGCGTCGATGGACACCGATTATAAGGCCCCTGCGGATTGGACCGCTTTTGCCCAAGACGAGCTCAAAAAGTGGGACGCTTATGTCGCGGAGAACTGCAAACCGGGGAACCGCCCGAATTCTTACGCCCAAGCCATTGGCGTCGTGAACGATCTGATGGACCCGCGTGACCGCGTTGTTGCGGCGGCTGGTGGGCTTCCTGCGGAAGTCACGGCGAACTGGAAAACGCTGGATATCGGGACTGTCGATGTTGAATTTGGCTTTTCCTGTATGGGCTACGAGATCGCAGGCGGCTGGGGTGCGCGGATCGCGCAGGCAGAGAATGAACCAGATGCGGATACGGTCGTCTTCACAGGTGACGGATCATATATGTTGATGAATTCAGACATCTATTCCGCCGTACTGACGGGCAAGAAGTTGATCATCTGCGTGCTGGATAACGGTGGTTTTGCGGTCATCAACAAGCTGCAAAACAACACTGGCAACGAGAGCTTCAACAACCTGATCGCGGATACGCCAACGGCTGTGAACCAAGTTGGGGTGGATTTTGAAGCGCACGCCCGCGCGATGGGCGCCAATGCGGAAACCGTGTCTAACGCAGCCGAATTGGGCGAAGCATTCAGACGCGCGAAAGAGGCGACAAACACCAGCGTCATCGTGATGAACGTCGATCCGTACGAAGGTTGGACGACTGAGGGCCACGCGTGGTGGGAAGTTGGCACGCCACATATCACCACGTCTGACAAAGTGCGTGAAGCCCATGTCGATTGGGAATCCTCGCGTCCGAAACAGCGGAAGGGTGTCTGATGCTGCGCTTTACAGCCGAAACTGCCGATCCTGATACGATTGTCGACGCCCTGCTGAATGGCGATGGGGTCGTTGCGATCTCTGATCTGTTTGACGATGCGGATATTGCGGAAGCCCGCCGGATCATTATGGCGCATTCCGAAAATGACGCCGACAAGACCACGCATTTTCAAGCGGCTGCGGCCGATGATGGCAAACTGAACCTGCAACGTAGGGTTTGGAATTTGCTGGCGAAAGGTGAGGTGTTTTCACGGATGGCCGCCCATCCTGTGTTGATGGATATCCTGCGCAAGTTTCTGGGGACAGAGTTCATCATGGGCTCTATCGCTGCGAACCGCATCCTACCCGGTGGACCGGGACAGGAACCGCATGTCGATTACCCCTACTGGGATTTTTACAACGCGGACAGCCATCCGATTGGGCTAAACGGGTCTTTCCCGATGAACGCGCAGGTGTCGATTATTCTTGATCCATTTACAGTGGAAAGCGGCGCGACCGGCTATGTGCCCGGATCGCAAAAGGAACTGCGATATCCGACAGAGGCCGACAATTTCTACGATAAATGCGAACAGATGACCGGCGATGTCGGTGATGTGGTGCTGTTTTACGGTGTGATGTGGCATTGTGCGATGCCCAATAACGCCGACCATGATCGCAATGCTGTGCTGATCAACTATCTGCCGAAATGGGTCAAACCGCTGGAGGATATGCCCGCTGCTTTGCCGCAAGAGTTCCTCGATGCAGCCAGCCCGGATATGCGCCAACTGCTTGGCATGAATTACCCATACCCTAAGATTTTGGACGCCGATGCAGGCGGGAATGCGGAAGGTCGCAAGTGAACGATGTGATTGAAGGCATTCGGAAAAACGACTTTGTCGTTGTAGGCCGCGTGGGGCTTGATCTGTTTCCGACCGAGGTTGGGATCGGGATCGAAGAGGCCACGTCGTTTACCAAAGACATGGGTGGATCGTCCGCCAATATCGCCGCTGGGATCGTGAAGCTGGGCGGCAAAGCTGCGTTGGTCACATCTGTGTCTGATGACGCAGTCGGGCGCACCTGCCAAAAGATGCTGCGCGACAAATACGGCGTTGATGATACCTACGTGAAAACCGTCGGCGGGGAAGCACGCAATTCGCTGGCCCTATACGAAAGTCGGATCGCGGGGCATCAGTCGGTGATCTACCGCAATGGCGCGGCTGACTTTGAAATGACAGAGGATGATGTTCGCGCGGTTGATTACCAACGCTTTGGCGCTTTGGTGACGGCGGGCACTGTGTTTGCCGCGGAACCGTCGCGCACGGCGGCCTTTACCGCGTTTGATCTGGCCCGAAAGGCCGGATTGCCGATTATCTTTGACGTGGATTACCGCCCCTATAGCTGGCCATCGCCACAGGTCGCGGCCGATGTGCTGTCTCGTGCTGGTGCCCTATCGGACGTGATCGTCGGCAATGACGAAGAATTCGGGTTTATGGCTGGCGGCATTGAAAAAGGGCTCGATAAGGCTCGCGAACTAGCGGCCACCACGGCCAGCATTGTTGTCTACAAGATGGGCGAACATGGCGCCGTGACGATTACCAAAGACGGTGAACTGCGCACCGGCATCTACAACGTCACGGCCCTGAAACCGACAGGGGCCGGCGATAGTTTTATGGCGGGCATGCTGTCGTCCATCGCCGATGGTTACGATCTGGAAGAGGCCGTTTTGCGCGGTTCTGCTTGTGCGGCCATCGTCGTCGGCAAACCGGGCTGCGCGCCTGCGATGCCCTACCCTGCTGATCTTACAGAATTTTTGAACACTCACTCCGGCGCATCTGTGCCGCGCGACGAAGGATAAACCATGCATATTGCCCCGTTTGATAACCAGAACAATCCAATCGTCGATGTCGATGACGCCACTGTGCCGCTGAACTATTTCAACATCGTAAAGCTGAAAAAGGGTCAGGCATTTGAATACAGCGTGCCCGGTTACGAGACCTGCATCGTGCCTGCGACCGGTACAATTGACGTCGATATCGAAGGGTTCAAGGTCGCCGGATTGGGCCACCGTGTTGTTGACGTTTGGGACGGTGAACCTGAAGGTGTTTATGTCCCGACAGCGGCTAAGGCTACGATGGCCTGCATGTCCGACGAGGCCGAAGTGTTCGTCGCGGGTGCGCGTTACGACAAGGTGCTGGACGCCTTCGCTGTCCGCTCTGATGAGCTGGACAAGGTGCAGTACGGGTCCGACGACACGAAAACGCACCGCAAGATCAAACATATCTTGGGCACGAAATACCACGATAAAGTCGGCCGTTTGCTGGTGTCGGAACTATTTACGGTGGGCGCTGGTGGATGGTCCGGTTTCCCGTCGCATAAACATGACACCGACCGCCTGCCGCTTGAGACGCGCCATGATGAGACCTACAATTTCCGTTTCAAACCGAACCACGGATCTGGCGTGCAGATGCTGCAACGCGAAGACGGCAAAGCGGGTGATGCCTATCATCTCGTCGATGGATCAACGATCTGTCTCGACAGCGGCTATCATCCTTGTGCCGTTCTTCCGGGCTACGAGATGTATTATTTCACGATCCTTGGTGGTCTGTCGCAACGCAGCCTCGTGCAGTTTTTCCAGCCATCCCACGCGGATCAGTTGGAAACGATTCCAGGCATCAAAGATATGATCGCGAAGTTCAAGTAGGGCACCGCGCCCCGCTTCTTTTGGTCTTAAATACCCCCCCCGGAGGGTCCGCACTCTCCACAAGCGCTATGCTGAAGGAATACGCATGCCTCTTGTCACACTGAAAGACGTTCTGCAACCAGCCCTGAAAGACGGTTATGCCGTTGGGGGTCTTGTGACCCTTGGCTGGGAAGATATGCGCGCCTATGTCGCCGCTGCCGAAGCCGTGGGGTGTCCTGTGATCTTACAGGCCGGACCCGGTTGTCGCGAACATACCCCGCTGCCGATTTTGGGGAAGATGTTCCGCCATTTGGCAGAGCATGCGTCGGTCCCTGTCGTCGCTCATCTGGACCACGGTTACACCTATGATGATTGTTCTGAGGCGCTGGACAGCGGTTTCACGTCTTTGATGTTTGATGCGTCGAGAAAGGCGTTGCGCGACAATATCGCCGAGACGAAAAAGATCGCGGACATGGCCCATGCCGCTGGTATTTCCTGCGAAGGCGAGATTGGTTTCGTGGGGTATGATAATGGCGAGGCATCTGCCGGCACTGATCCGGAAGAGGCTGCGATTTTTGCAGCAGAGACCGGCGTCGATGCGATGGCTGTGTCCGTCGGCAACGTCCATTTGCAGCAAGATAAATCCGGCGGTTTGGACATGGACCGGATCAAAGCGATTGAGGCTGTGACAACCGTGCCGCTGGTTATTCACGGTGGGTCCGGTGTTCCGATGGATCAACGCACGTTGCTGGCTAAGACATCAAACGTGTGCAAATTTAACATTGGTACTGAATTACGCATGGCATTTGGTTCCGCCTTGCGCGACGCCGTGAATGCAGACCCTGATCGTTTTGATCGCAACACGATCCTCAAAGACACCCATGCCCCCGTTCAAGCCGCTGCAGAGACTGTTCTGCGCGCTTTTGCGGCCCCTATGATGAAAGGCTAAAACGATGATCAAACTCGCTTTGTTAGGCGCTGGCCGCATTGGCCAAGTGCATGCCCGTACGATCCGTGGCATGGACAATGCAACGGTGACGGCCGTTTCAGATTTCTTTCCCGAAACTGCGAAAGCGCTGGCTGATACGCTTGGCGCCGAAGTGCGGGATAACGACACGATTATGCTGTCCGAAGACGTCGATGCCGTCGTGATTGGCACCCCAACCGACACGCATTTTGACCTGATCGCCGCCGCCGCAAAAGCGGGCAAAGATATCTTCTGCGAAAAGCCCGTCGATATGTCTGCGGATCGCATTCGCGACCTGATTAAGATCGTCGAGGAAACCGGCGTTCAGTTTATGACCGCTTTCAATCGCCGCTTTGATCCGAGCTTTGCCAATGTGCAGGCGCGGATCAAAGCTGGTGAAGTGGGGGACGTCGAGATGGTGACGATCCTCTCCCGCGACCCGTCTCCGCCCCCACTGTCTTATGTAAAATCGTCAGGCGGCATTTTCCGCGACATGATGATCCACGATCTGGATATGGCGCGTTTCCTGTTAGGTGAAGACCCGATTGAGGTTGTTGCCTACGGGTCTGCCTTGGTTGATCCCGAGATCGGGAAAGCCGGTGATGTGGATACTGCTGGTGTGATGCTGAAAACGGCGTCCGGCAAGATTTGTCAGATCAGCAATTCGCGTCGTGCCACCTATGGCTATGACCAGCGGATCGAAGTGCATGGTGCGAAGGGGATGCTGCGCGCCGAGAACCATCTTGAAAATACAGTCGAGGTCGCGACAGAGGCTGGTTATCGCCGTGCGCCCACGCTGAATTTCTTCCTTGAGCGGTACGAGAGCGCGTACCGTCGCGAGATGGAGCATTTTGTGGCGTGCCTGAACGAAGGTTCCCCCGTCACCCCGACGATCCACGATGGGTTGCAGGCACAGATGCTAGCCGATGCCGCGACGCAAAGCTGCGAAACGGGTCAGCCTGTCGCGATTTAACGCTGTCGTAGCGTCGCGTTTGACAGGTCTGGTGGTCGCGCCAATGCTTCCCCCACGCGGGAGGCTAGTATGGCGCGACTAAAGATCATGTTTTCGCATTTGAGCGTCGTTCTTATGGCACTTGCCGCCGCTGTTGGCATTGTCGTGCTCGTCAGTGCCCCGTGGTGGGTTTGGCTGCTTGTCCCGCTTGGGATCGGTGCCCAAATGCTGAACGAATACAACCTGCATCGCTATGTGTTTCACTTGCCGCCGCCGAAGCGACAGTGGGTCTTTGATCTGCTGTATCAGGCGCATTACGGACATCACGATTTCCCGACGAACCACGGGTTGTTCTTTGTACCGGTCTGGGTCGCCTTACCCGTTTTAGCGTTCAACTTTGGTCTGGTTTGGGGCGTTGCTGCGATAATCGGACTGCCGTTTGCCTTTGAAATTGCGGTTGCGATTGTTGTCGTGGGTGAGGTTTTGACGTTCTTGGGGTACGAGTGGTTCCACATGACGTCGCACCTGAATATTCCGAAAACGCGGGTTGAGCGGTATGTCACGACGCTGCACAACCAGCATCATTTCCGCGACTTTTCGAAATGGTTTCACGTGTCGCCCGGAGGTGAGGTCATTGATCGGGCGATGGGCACGGCCATTGATCGCGACACGCTGCGATCACAACAGCGCATTGAATTTATTCGCACTTTGGGATTGCGGCCTGATGATCCGCGCCTTGTTTCGGCCCGCCAACGCTTCGCCCCGAAATACGGTTTGACCAGTGCCGAGGTCGCGCGCGCAGCTGCTGTGTAGCAGGATTCCTCAAATTCGTCTCAAATCCAACACATTCGCGTCGTCAGATGTGCCAACAGTTTTATAATGTGAAGGACGCGCTATTTCCCGCGCGATGACCGGTGACCGTATGACCGCGATACCAAAGTTGATTGATGATGTCTCTTCTGACGACGTAGGTCTTCCTGACGGTACGTTGCTGATGGACGGCGAATTTACCATCACAGGCCAGATTAGCCGTGGTGGTTTCGGGATTACCTATCTCGCCCGCGACAACAGCCTGAACCGGACCGTTGTGATCAAGGAATGCTTCCCAGAGGCATTCTGTAACCGCCGCGACAATTGTAGCGTCATCGTTCGGTCTTCCACACATCAAGACCAGTACAAATCCATCGTGCACATGTTCATGCGCGAAGCCCGCAGTATCGCGAAGATGCGCCACCCCAATATCGTTGGCGTGCACCGTGTGTTCGAAGACAATCACACCGCCTATATGGCGCTTGATCTGATCGAAGGGCGTGATCTGAAAGAGATCATTGAAGATGACAATCGCGATCTAACACCTACCCAAATCCGCGACATGTTGTTCAAGGTCCTAGACGCCATTGAACTGGTGCATGCACACGATTTGCTGCACCGTGACATTTCGCCTGACAATATCCTGCTGGATAAATGGGGCAATCCGTTCCTGATCGACTTTGGTGCTGCTCGTGAAGAGGCAAGCAAGAAGACCCGCACCGTATCGACGCTGATGGTTGTGAAAGACGGATATTCTCCGCAGGAATTCTATTTCGCTGGCAGCAATCAGAACGAAAGCAGCGACCTTTATGCGTTGGCCGCCACGTTCTATCATCTGATTTCGGGTGAAGCCCCCGTGAACAGTCAGACCCGCGTTGCCGAAATTGCGGTAAAGAACCCTGATCCTTGCCGTCCGCTGGTCGGTTCATTCCCTGAATATGACGAATTGTTCTTGGCCGCGATCGACAAAGCGATGCAGATCGCCCCGAAAGACCGTCTCCAGTCCGCCCGTGCGTGGTTTGAAATGGTTGATCCGCACAACACGCATGTCGACGATTATGTCCGCCCTGTTGTGAACGAAAGTCTTGGAATGACGCTGACCAGTCTGGTGTCCGAGACAAACAAGGAATTGCTGACAATTCCACCGACCCCACTAAAGAAAACCCCGTTGGAATTGCTGCAGGAAAACACGTCAACTGACGTTGCTGACTGGGTGAAAGAATTCAACGAAGAAACCCGCAACGGCGTTGATGATGGTGCAATTGAACTGGACGAAAGGCCGAAATTTGCTGGCCGCTTTGGTCGTCAAAAGACGATCCCGCCGTTCAAGCCGATGTCGCTGGATCCAACGATTGTTCCGCAACCGATGCCGGAATGTCATGAGGAAGGCCCTGAGCAGACAAAGCGGTCTCGCGGTCTGAACCTGAAGCTGGTCGCTGCTGTCATGGTTGTATTGGCCGCATGTTTTGCCGCGCTGAGCAATGCAGAAGCCGTCGTTCAGTTGGCCGGTCTTTAAACGCCCAGAGCTTTAGTCGTCCAGAACCAGATGCGTTAGCTTCGCTGCTGTTTCATGCATCAACGGAACATGTGCTTTGACGTCGTCAAGGCTCATGCGTTGTGTCGGTGCGTGGATCGACAGTGTGGACACCAGACGCCCGCGCCCATCCAAGATCGGGACGGCGCATGCCACCATGTCTTCCATGAATTCGGCGTTGTCGGTCGAATAACCCTGTTCTTTGATTTGCGACAGCCGTTCTGCCAGCTTAACTGGATCGGTGATCGTCTGATGCGTCATTTCTTCCAGATGCGCCGCCCCAAGGTATTGTTCCAGATGGCTGGGCTGTAGCGACGACAGGTACATCTTACCGGACGCTGTGCAATGCAGCGGGACCGACGTCCCGACAGGCAACTGAATACGCAGTGGCCATTTGGTTTCGACGCGATCCAAATAGATCATCGCATCGCGGTCAGGAGTGGCGACGTTACAGGTTTCGCCGACCTCTGACGCAAGTGCGTTCAGCACGGCAAGCCGCGCGGTTCTGATTCGTAAGCTTGATAGAATATCGACCGACATTTGCCGCAGCCTGCGGCCCGGACTGTAGGATCGTCCGTCGATATCACGTTGCAGGAAACCTGCCTCTTCGAGGGTAGCAAATAGGCGGTGGATCGTCGGCTTGGGCAGGCCAAGCCGACTGTTCACTTCGGTGGGTGTGACAGGCACACCGGTCGCTGCGACCTCTTCGAGCAACAAGAGCAACCGCATATTGGTTGGGATGTTCTGTTTCTCGTTTAGATCGTCGCGTGCCATTTTTATTTCCACTTACTCAGGGAGCAACATCAACGCCAACTCCGGTGTCAGTGCTACAAGGAACCAGACTGAGATCAGCGCGACGAGGTATGGGACCGTGTAACGTAACAATCTAAAGTATGGAACGCCTGTCACACCTGACGCGACGTACAAATTCAACCCGTACGGCGGTGTAATGAACCCGATAGATGCCCCAACAAGGAAAATCACCGAGAAGTGGATTGGATCGACGCCCACAGAGGCTGCGATCGGCGCCAAAATTGGTGCAAGAATGATCGTCACTGGCAGGGATTCAAGGATCATCCCAGTCACGAACACGATGGCCATGGAAGTGAACAGAACTGCATAGTAGCCGCCCATCCCCGTCACAAAGTCACCGATGTATTCTTTCGCCCCAAGTGATGACATCACCTGCTGCATCGCCACAGAAACCGCGATCAGTGGCACAAGGATGCCTGTGATCTGCGCAGAGCGCGACACGATGGATGGCAGTTGTAGCAAGGTGAACCCTTCGACCACGAACATGGACAGAACGCTTTTTTCTTCGGCTGGCAAATCCGCGCTGCTGCCCATGATTTTGTTCAACGGGAAGCACAGAAGACCCACAAGCATACAGAACCCAACGGTTACGCCTGCGGCTTCAGTCGGAGAGAACTTGCCGGTGTAGATACCCCAAAGCACCAGACCGATGGCAAAGAAGCCAAGCCAAGCCCCGATGGCCGTTTTGAAGATGCGGCTTACGGACAAACGGATCAGGTAGCCCCAACCGTTCAGCGTGCAGATGATGAAACACGCGGTCATCATGGCCAAGACCATCAACGCACCCGGAATGATCCCGGCGACAAACAGGTCAGAGATCGGCAGGTTCAGCAAGAAGCCGTAAACGATGAAGATGATGGACGGCGGAATGATGATCCCGACCGTACCGCCCGCAGCAGCTGTCGCCGCCGAGAACCGTTCGTCGTAGCCGCCTTTGACCATTTCAGGGTGCAACATGGACCCGATGGTTGCTGTCGTCGCTGAGTTCGACCCAGAGATCGCTGCGAACAGACCACATGCTGCCAATGACGCCATTGCCAGACCGCCGCGCAACCAGCCAAGACAGGAATAGGCGAAATCCGATAATCGTCGGGCGATCCCTGATTGGTTAATCAAGTCCCCTGTCAAGATGAACAGCGGCATCGCCAGAAGCGCGAAGCCTTTGTTAAACACGTTCAGCAGTTCATTGCCTGTGTTGTCGATGGGCAGGTCGATGACAAAGCTACAGCCGATTACCCAATAGAAAATGACCAGAAGCACGGGCGCGCCGAGCATGAAAAGGATCGTCACACCAACAGATATGAGCGTAATCAAAGTACCATCAGTCATCAGACGTCCCCCCCAATAACAGCTTGTTTCAAGATTGGATCACCGGATTTGTAGTTCTTCCAATCCTCGATCCAGTTTCCAAATACGCGGCCGGACATCAGTCCAAAGGCCACAGGGACGGTGATGTAGAACCACCACTTCATTGTGTTGTCGACGCCATCAACCAACTGGAAGTTGTCGGCGGAATACGCGGTGAATTTCAGTGACGTTGTGATCGCGATCCAGCAGAAGCCGAACCAAAGCACAGTGTCCATTGTCAGCGCAGCCATCTGGCCGTTGCGCGACATCTTGTTACGAAATTCGTTGAAGGAGAGGTGGGTCCGCAGGCGGACGTTATACGAACACCCGAACCATGCCATGATCATGAACAGGAACGGCGGCACTGTCGTTGACCCAGACCATTGGCTGGAAAATACGAACCGGTCGATAACGCCCCAGCAGATGATCGCTGCGATCATGATATAAGTCGCAACTGCGATACCGCGTTCAAGGTGGCGATCCATAAACGGCAGGAACCGGAAAAAATAATGCCCCAGAAATCCTGCGGCAATCGTTAAAAAGAAACAGAAGAGCCACATTCCATCTGTATAAAAAGCGTCCCGCATCTCCCAGGCAGAACCTGAAAAGATGGCTGGCACGACTGCCAATGCTTCGGTGATAAGTGACATCCGAAGGTCTCCCCCAACTTGATAAACCGCGCCTGCGCGGAATGCGTTCTATGTGAAAGGGCCGGCCGAACAGTTCCTCCCTCGGCCGGCCCTCGCAATGCGTAAGGCGCTAAATTAGCCCTTCCACCAGCGGCGTGGTTCAACATTTTCAGGAAGCGTGTCCGCATCGATTGTGCGTACTTCGTCATAGATTTCCTGATACGTATCCAGACCACCGGACCAGCCGTTAAGCCGCTCACGCCATTCTTCCCACAGCTGCGGTTGGAATTCTGGTGAACACATTTCTTCGGCTTTGCGAATTTCTTCGGCTGACAAGAACGCGTTGCGGACGTTGTTTTGCGCGAAGATTGTGTTTGGAAGCTGTGGATCAGACTGACCAACAGTTTTCACAAGTGCGGCTTCGTTTGCGGCCTGCACGTGTGTCTGTGCCCAGTAAGACGATTCCATGATCGCATCCTGCAATTCGCCTGTCATGCCATCAAAGATGGATGCTGACATTGCTGTGTGCTCTGTCCCGCAGAAGAAGTTCAGGTGAACGGACTGGGATACAACAGGTGACATGTTCGCATATGCAACCGCAGACGCCCAAGTTTCAGCACCATCGATCAGGCCCTGCTTCAGACCATCAAGTGTTTCTTCCCAAGCCACTGGAACTGGGTTCAGGTTCAACGCTTCCATGGCGATACGGCCAAGCTGTGTCCCTGTAACGCGGTTCTTTGTGCCTGCAAGCTGGTCGATGCTTGTGACTGTGTCCTTGTCTTCCCATGCCAGACCCAGCTGGATGCCGCGCAATTCAGCGTGTGAGAACAAGAATTTCAGGCCGTGGCGCTTTTCATATGGATCACGCAGCAATGCCTGAGATTTCGGAGAGTACAAGAAATGGTATTGATCCGCACGGTTACGGAACATATACGCGTAATCCAGAACGTTGAGGTATGGCGCACCACCCGCAGAGTTCTGTGTGGATGCAGCGTAGATGTCTACGATACCCTGCTGTGTTTTCTCAACGCAGGATGTCTGACCGCAGATTTGGTTGTCGCCGATAAATTCGACACGGATCTCACCGTCAGTACGGGCCTCCAGATCACGTGCAAATTCAAGTGCGCCAGCGCGCTCGATCAGCAAGTTGCGTGCGTTAAAGCCCGCAGCGCCAAATTTTAGCGTGTGCTTTGCTTCTTTCGCGAAGCGGCGTTCGTATGTCGATTCAGCAGCGGACGCCAGATTGCCCAGTGACATCGCGCCACCAAACGTACCAGCCGCCATGAGCGTGCTGCTCATCCCGTACTGGCCCGCGAGCTTAAACAGATCACGACGCGAGATCTGACTTAGCTTGTTTCCAACACTCATTGTAGTTCCTCCCTTTGGCGTCTCGTATTATTGAGACTTTTAGTTTCAAAAAAAGACTAGTATGGGATGAGCGTTCTGCATAGACTTTTTTTCAACAATCGCAGGAAGGGGTCGAAATGCACGCAGATTACATCGTCGTCGGAGCCGGGTCAGCTGGCTGCGTGCTTGCCAATAGGTTGAGCGCCGATCCAACGAACAAGGTCATCCTGCTTGAAGCAGGTGGGCGTGATATCAACCCGTGGATTCATATCCCCGTTGGCTATTTCAAAACGATCCATAACCCCAAAGTCGATTGGTGTTATAAGACGGAACCCGATCCCGGCCTGAATGGCCGGTCGATTGAATGGCCGCGCGGCAAGGTTCTAGGTGGATCGTCGTCCCTGAACGGTTTGCTATATGTGCGCGGTCAAGCGCAGGACTATGACCGCTGGGCCCAGATGGGGAATACCGGCTGGTCGTGGGACGATGTTTTGCCGCTGTTCAAACGCGCGGAAAACAACGAACGCGGTGCGGATGATTTCCATGGCGACCAAGGGCCGCTGTCCGTTTCCAACATGCGTATTCAGCGCCCGATCACCGATGCATGGGTCGCCGCCGCCGGAGCCGCCGGTTATCCGTTCAATCCCGATTACAATGGCGAAACCCAAGAAGGCGTTGGCTTTTTTCAACTAACCGCCCGAAATGGTCGTCGGTGTTCTGCGGCTGTCGCATATCTGAATCCTATCAAGGGACGTCCGAACCTCGAGATTCGGACACATGCCCAAGTGGACCGCGTGATCATCGAAGGCAGGCGTGCTGTGGGTGTCGAATATACAGACCGTGCTGGCAAAAAGCAGATCGTCAAAGCGGGCAAAGAAATCGTGTTGTCGGGGGGGGCGATCAACTCTCCACAGATATTGATGCTGTCAGGCGTCGGCGACGCAGAGCAGTTGATCGAAAACGGGATTGAGGTGAAGCAGGACCTGCGGGCCGTTGGCAAAAACATGCAAGATCACCTGCAAGCGCGGCTGGTTTACAAGACCCACGAACCGACACTGAACGACGAGGTGTCATCGCTGTTCGGTCAGGCCAAAATCGGGTTGAAATACATCACCACCCGCACCGGTCCGATGGCCATGGCCGCGTCCCTTGCCACCGGTTTTATGAAGACACGGCCAGAGGTCGAAACGCCTGACGTGCAATTCCACGTCCAGCCTTTATCGGCTGAAAATCCAGGTAAAGGGGCTGACAAATTTTCGGCGTTCACGATGTCAGTCTGCCAATTGCGTCCCGAATCAAAGGGAGAGATTCGCCTGAAATCATCCGATCCCCGCGCTTATCCGGCGATCATTCCGAACTACCTGTCGACGAAAACCGACTGCGATACGGTTGTTGCAGGTGTGAATATCGCCCGCAAAATTGCCCGCAATGCGCCCCTGACTGAAAAAATTTCGGAAGAATACCGTCCGAACAAAGACATGCCGATGGATGACTACGATCAAACGTTGGATTGGGCACGCAACAACACGGCTTCGATCTACCACCCGACGGGCACCTGCCGGATGGGTGAAGGCGATAACGCGGTCGTCGATTCGCGGTTGCGGGTACACGGGATCAGCGGGCTGCGCGTCGCGGATTGTTCGATCATGCCAGAGATCGTGTCAGGCAATACCAACGCGCCCGCGATTATGATCGGAGAAAAGGCGTCTGATTTGATATTGGAGGATGGGTGATTTCGGGGGCTCAAAGGCTTGAACGTTAGGACAGGACCCTTGCGTCTGCTTTGAGCCCAATTCGACCGATGTTGCAGCGCTTGTGAAAGTCAGCTTTCGGGTGCTGACAAAACTGCGCGAACGTACTTATCTACGTCACTCTCTAGTCTATCATCAGAGAAACCAGCTCGCGCTCGAAACACCATGCCTTGACGCAAATCAAACATCAGTTTGGCGCGTTCGGCGCTTGGGAAATCCTTTGGAAGTGATCCCTTCTCTATTTCTTGATCGAAGCGCGTTTTGATGCGTTCGTCTGTGGCGGTGATCGCGTCACGCAGCATTTCTGCGGTACCGTCAACATGTCCAGCGCTTGTCGCAACGCACGAGACAAGAAAGCACCCCTTCGCTCCGCTAGCATGGTGCGTCGAGTAGTCGACTACTGCGTCGAAGAATGCTCGGACCGCTTCACGAATGTCGGGCACTGTTTCCAGAGCAACCAACGGCGTACAGGCATCATTCGTCGCATAGCTGTTAATGGCTTCAAGGTAGAGGCCAAGCTTGTCGCCAAACTCTGCATAGAGACTGGGGCTATTGATCCCCATCTCGTCTGTCAGCAGCTTCATTGATGCCCCTTCATATCCCTGCTTCCAGAACACGCCGATTGCCTTGGTAAGGGCCTCGTCGCGGTCGAATGCTTTAGGTCGCCCCACTCTTTTTGTAACGATCACCACAAAATTCCTTGACGTTTCGCTTTGAGTTTTTTTTATAACGATCATAACAAAACGCAAGGACTACAAAATGTCATCACATAAAATACCTGCTGGATCACAGTTTCCAGCAATCGAAGTCGCCAAGTTGGGTGGGGGCGAATTGACGATTGGCGTTCCTCAAGAGGGATATGATTGGCAGATGGTGGTTGTCTATCGCGGCAAGCATTGCCCTGTGTGCACCAGCTACCTAAAGGAACTGGAAACACTGCTGCCCGAGTTGCATGCTCTTGGCGTAGATGTTGTGGCGGTTTCCGCTGATCCTGAAGCCAAAGCGACTGATCAGATTGCTCTGGTGCGGCCAAGCTACCCTGTCGGCTTCGGGTTGAGCCTGGATCAAATGCACGCCCTTGGCCTTTACGTTTCTGACCCTCGGTCTGCGAATGAAACAGATCGCCCCTTCGCAGAACCCGGTATATTCGTTGTAAATGCTGATGGTCAGGTGCAGGTCACAGATATTTCGAATGCACCATTTGCCCGTCCCGATTTGAAAACCCTACTTGGGGGTCTTCGGTTCATTCGCAACCCTGAGAACAACTACCCAATCCGAGGGACACGCGCCGCATAAGGCAAGTTCTCTTTTAACTCCCAAAAATCTCTATACGAACTTGAAAGGACAAGCACATGCGCTTGACATCCGCCCTCACTACTATTGCCATCTTTGCCTCTCTGGCACTGCCCGCCTTTGCTGAAACTCAGGCCCAAGCCGACACGCGCGAAAGCCTGATCGCATTCAACAACCGGTTCAATGAACTGGCCGCATCACATGACGCCGACGGGTTGGTCGCTCTCTACGATGAAAATACGTTTTGGATCGCACCTGCGACACCTCCAGCACAGGGTCGTGATGGCGTTCCTTTGCAAACCATCGTCTTCATGAGCGAGAACCAAGGCGACTTGTCGCATACGGTCGAAGACCTCTTCATCTCTGACGACGGCACACAAGCCGTCATGAAAGGCGTGACACGAGCTTCAGTCGAAGCCCACGATTTTCAGCTCGAAGGGTCGTACATCTACGTCCTTGAACGTGAAAACGAAGATGCCCCTTGGCGGATCGTACTGGATATGTTCAGCAACTACGCCACGGAATGACCCAGCAAATCCTGCCTCCTGAAAAGCAAACATCCGAAAGGAAGCCACCAATGGCCATGACCGAAAATCACGCGAATGCAGCCTCCGTCCAAGAAACGTTGGATGGATTGATCCATGGCGTCTCCGGGCACTCGTTCGAGGTTCTAAACAACCTCTATCACCGTGACATGCAGACCTATGTTCTGTTGAACGACGGCACGTTGATGCGCAACGACAAGAGCGGGTTCATGGCGTTCATCAAAGAGAATATGGGTGCTTTGAAAGACGATAATCCATGGGTGAAATATCACCTCGTCGAAGCTGACGACACGCACGGCCACATCGTCGTCAGCCGAAAGAACAAGGCGACAGGGCGCTATCAGCTTATCTCGCTTAGTATCGACTTCGTGTTTGAAGATGGCCGGTGGCAGATCACGCGCGAAATCATAATGACACGTGATCAAGCCGCAGATGCGTAACCTCTGAGAGTTTTATCCCAGTATAAATTGAGGAAGCGGCCATTCGAGCAACGCGACGATATGGCCTCTTCGTCCCGCAATCCAGCTATTCACAATCAAACCGGCATCGCTGTTGTGTTTCGCACTGTTCGCAGCGCGAATGACGATTGCATTTGTGCCACCCCGGGGAGCGTTGCGAGGTAGCGGCGGTGTATGCGGGCGAAATCTTCGGTGTCGCCAGCCACGACCTTGAGCAGATAGTCCGCCGTCCCCGCCATCAGGTGACATTCCAAAACATCGGGGATGCGCGCGATGGCTTTCTCAAAAGCGTCTAGCACTTCATCGGCCTGCCCTGACAACGTGATTTCGACAAACACGGTTGTCGGTCGCCCGACCTTGCGCGGGTTTAGCAGCGCCACGTAGTCCCGAATGAAGCCGTCTTTTTCCAAACGCTGTACCCGACGATGACAGGCAGAGGCCGACAGGTTCACCATTTCCGACAGGTCCGCATTCGACATCCGGCCCGATTTTTGCAGCACCTCTAGAATGCGGCGGTCGATGTGGTCTATTTCCATTTGGCGCACGATCCTTCGAATATTCACTGCAGACTTGCACGAACCTACGAATGGTTTCGCTAACAAGCAACGGTATTCCACAAGCATTTGCAACCAGAGCGGCAGACTATCGGGCGATAGGGAGAAGGAGAATCACCATGCACATCGGTTGCCCCAAAGAGATTAAGCCACAGGAATTCCGCGTTGGCCTGACACCAAACGCCGCCCGCGAAGCCGTCGCCCACGGCCATACCGTTACGATGGAAGCTGGCGCAGGTGTCGGCGCTGGATTTACTGACGCCGACTACGCGGACGCAGGTGCCCAGATGGTAGGCACAGCCGCCGAAGTATTTGCCGCCGCCGACATGATCGTAAAGGTCAAAGAACCCCAAGCGATTGAGCGTAAAATGCTGCGCGAAGGGCAAATCCTGTTCACGTATCTACACCTCGCCCCTGATCCCGAACAGACCCATGACCTGATCGCCTCTGGTGCGACGTGCATTGCTTATGAGACCGTCACTGACGATCGCGGCGGCCTGCCTTTGCTGGCCCCGATGTCTGAAGTTGCTGGCCGTCTTGCGCCGCAAGTTGGTGCGTGGACACTACAAAAGGCAAACGGTGGACGCGGTGTTTTGATGGGTGGTGTGCCGGGCGTTGGTCCTGCGAAAGTGGTTGTGATCGGTGGCGGCGTTGTTGGGACACATGCCGCGAAAATCGCGGCAGGCATGGGGTCGGATGTGACTGTGCTGGATCGGTCCCTGCCCCGTTTGCGGTATCTCGACGATGTGTTTGGCGGCCAGTTCAAGACGTCTTATGCCAGTGCTGGCAATACGATTGAATTGGTCCGCGAGGCTGATCTGGTTGTGGGGGCTGTCCTGATCCCCGGTGCGGCTGCGCCCAAATTGATTTCACGCGCGCAGCTGTCCGAGATGAAACCGGGTGCGGCGCTTGTCGACGTGGCGATTGATCAGGGTGGGTGTTTTGAGACCTCAAAAGCCACGACCCACCAAGATCCAATCTACGACGTCGACGGGATCATGCATTATTGCGTCGCCAACATGCCGGGGGCCGTGGCCCGCACGTCTACCATCGCGCTTGGGAACGCGACGATGCCATTTATGCTGGCTTTGGCCGACAAGGGGTGGCGTCAGGCCTGCGAGGATGATCCGCATTTGTTGAACGGGCTGAACGTTCACGCAGGCAAGTTGACGTATTTCGCAGTCGGCAAGGCGTTGGGGATTGACGTGTTGTCGCCGCAGCTTGCTTTGAAAGCCTAAAACGCAAAAGGCCCGCACAATATGTGCGGGCCTTTCTCACTTCGCAAAGAACGCGAGTTACTTCTTCAACTGTACCAGAATGTCGGCCAACAGTTCTTCTTGTGTTGGGCCTTTTGGCTCTTCTGGTGCTGCTTCTTCTTCAGGACCTTTGGCTTTGTTCACTGCTTTCACCAGCATGAACACCACAAACGCGATGATCAGGAAGTTGATGATGGCCATGATGAAACGACCGTATGCGAAGACCGCAGCGCCTGCTTCTTCAGCGGCTGTGATGTTTGCAAACTCGCCGTCGCCCAGAATTGCGAACATGCCGCTAAAGTCCAGACCGCCCATGAAGAGGCTGATGATTGGATTGATAAGGTCGGCCACAAGGCTGCCCACGATTGCCGTGAACGCCGCACCGATGATGATACCAACAGCCATGTCCATGACATTGCCTTTGGCGATAAAATCTTTGAATTCGTTGATCATTGTAGTCCCCACATTTCAGTTCCAAACGCGTCTGATCTGATGCCAGCTGCGCGAATACGCACATCTTTACTGCAGTCGTGATAGATTTCCATGGGTTTTATTCAGGGCCATTCCCCCTAAGTTGGGAATAACGTTTTCTTATTTAAGGCTATGTCACATGACATCTCTCGCTAACTTCCCAATCACGACACGTTGGGCCCCCAAAGATTCAAGCGTCATCCAACTGTATTCCTTTCCAACACCAAACGGCGTCAAAGTATCCATTGCGCTTGAAGAAATGGGTCTTGCCTATGAACCACATTTGGTGACGCTATCTGACAGCGACGTCAAAAGCCCCGAATTCCTGTCGCTGAACCCAAACAACAAAATCCCTGCGATCATTGATCCGAATGGCCCGACAGGCCCGATCGGGTTGTGGGAAAGCGGCGCGATCCTGCTGTATTTGGGTGAAAAATCCGGCAAGTTCATTGGGACCAACGCTGCCGAAAAAGCAGAGATCACGAAATGGGTGATGTTCCAGATGGGTGGCCTTGGGCCGATGTTTGGTCAAATGGGATTTTTCTACAAATTCGCAGGTAAAGAAATCGAAGATCCCCGCCCGCGCGAACGCTACCGTGACGAAGCCAAACGGTTATTGGCCGTGTTGGATGGCGCGCTGGAAGGCAAAGACTGGATCGCCGGTGACTATTCCATCGCAGACATGGCGATCGCGCCTTGGCTAAACGCGTTGAATTTCTACGGAACGCGGGACGCTGTCGGTTTTGACGACCTGAAAAACGTGCCCGCCTATCTGGAACGTTTCATGACGCGCCCTGCCGTGGGCAAAGCTATGAACATTCCGGCGCGGCCCGTTTAACCCGGAAGCGATCCTGACAGGACGTATTCCAGAATCTGAACCACTTGCTGCGGCGTTTCCACAACGGCCAATGCCGCAGCATCCACTTCCTTCAGCGCATGTTGATGATCCGCGCCATGCACCACGATCAATGATTTACCAAGCGCTGCCGCCATGCCCGCATCAAACGCGGCATTCCACTGTTTGTATTTCTCACCAAACCGGACAACCACAATATCAGCGGTTTCAATCCCGTGCCGCGTGCGGATCGCGTTGAGCTTTGCACCCTTGTGGTCATGCCAGAATTTATCAGGCTCTTCGCCCATGATCGCCACACCACAATCATCAGATGCGGCGTGATCGGTCACGGGGGCTGCGAAGGTCACGTCAAGCGCGCCTGCACCCGCAATAATTTCATCACGCCAATCAGTGTGAATTTCACCGGACAGATAGACTTTCATCGGGACGTTCCCTTTCTTTTGGCCTCAAATATCCCGGGGGTTTGGGGGCTGGCCCCCAATCTGGCGCGGCATTAGCCGCGCAACGTACCGCCCGTGGCTTTCGTCACTTTTTCGACGATCTTGGCAGCAACTGCTTCGATCTCTTTGTCTTTCAGCGTCGTATCAACGGGCTGCAAACGTACGGTCATCGCAAGCGATTTCTTACCTTCGCCCAAGGACCCACCGATGAATTCGTCAAAGATACGCACGTCAGTGATCAGCGCCTTGTCTGCACCAGTTGCTGCATTGACCAGCGTCAGTGCCTCAACGTCCGCGTCCACCACAAAGGCAAAGTCCCGTTCAACCGCTTGCAGATCGGTTGCCTTCAAAGCAGCTCGCGCCGGTGATTTCTTTTTCGGCACAGGCACTTGTTCAGGGTAAATCACGAAGCCAACGGCTGGACCTTTGATGTCCATTTCGCGCAGGATTTTCGGGTGGATTTCACCGAAGACGCCGAGCACTTTCTTTGGCCCCAGACAAATCCGGCCGTGACGACCTGGATGCCACCACGCTTCACCGCCGCGCAGGATTTGCACCTTTGCGGGCGCACCAATGGCCGATAGGATCGCCTCTGCATCTGCTTTCGCGTCGTACACGTCAACGTCACGCGCTTCGCCCAGCACGTCCTTCGGACCAGTCCGTCCAATCAGGATGCCAGCCACTTGAGTGTGTTGTTCGCCCGGTTCGCCGCCTTGGAAGGCTGTCCCGACTTCGAACAGCGCCATGTCTGCAAAACCGCGCGCTTGGTTGCGCGATGCTGCCCGCAAAAGGCCCGGAAGAAGGCCCGGACGCATGTGCGACATGTCGCTGGAAATCGGGTTTTCCAGCATCGTTGCGTCGTCACCGCCGCCAAAAAGGCTCGCTGCTTTTTTATCGATGAAAGAATAGCTGATGCATTCGTTGTAGCCCAAAGCCGCAGCTGTCCGGCGTGCTGCAGAAGACCGCAGCTGCATCGGTGTCAGCACAGGTTTGGGCACACCAGCCATACGCGGCAATGGCTTGCCTTCTAGTTTGGTCAGCGACGCAATCCGTGCGACTTCTTCGACCAGATCAGCTTCGCCCTGCACGTCAGGCCGCCATGACGGCACATGCGCCATGTCACCTTCAAGACGGAACCCAAGGGCAGTCAGCGTCTGGCGCTGTGTGCTTTCAGGGATGTCCATGCCAACGAGTGAGATCACCCGTTTCGCGTCCAGTTTATACGCACGCGACACGTCCGGCACGGCACCTGCGACGATCATCTCGGACGCTTCGCCGCCTGCGTGATCAACGATCATGCGTACGGCGTGTTCCAGACCTTCGGGCGTGAAGGCCGGATCAACGCCGCGTTCAAAGCGGTAGCGCGCGTCTGAATTGATCTTCAGCGCGCGGCCTGCGTAGGCGATCTGCACTGGATCCCAGTACGCGGATTCGACAAAGACGTTGGTTGTTTCTTCGGTGCAGCCCGTGTCAAAGCCACCCATGATGCCCGCGATGCTTTCCGCGCCATTGTCATCGGAAATGATCATCTGACCCGCTTGCAACGTGTATTCTTTTTCATCCAGCGCAGTGATCGTTTCACCGCCAGCCGCACGGTGCACACGCAGGTTGCCCGCGACCTTGTCCGCGTCGAAGACATGCAAAGGGCGGTTCAGGTCGTAGGTGAAGAAGTTGGTCACATCTACGAGGAAGGAAATCGGACGCAGGCCAATCGCCCGCAACAGGTCTTGCAGCCACGCAGGCGACGGTCCGTTTTTCACGCCTTTGATCAGGCGGCCCGTGAAGACGGGGCAACCGTCCAGCGTGTCGTCCGCGATGGTGACGGACAGATCGGATGTGATTGTCGCGGGCACAACATCAACTTCGCGCGGTTTCATCACACCAAGACCACGCGCCGCCAAGTCACGTGCGATTCCGCGTACGCCAAGTGCGTCGGGACGGTTTGGCGTGATGGCGATTTCGATCACGGGATCGACTTTAGATGGATCGTTTGCCGCGAGCCAGTCGGTGTAAGACTGGCCGACGTCGCCTGATGGCAGTTCAATGATGCCATCGTGTTCGTCGGACAGCTCCATCTCTTTTTCGGAACACATCATGCCGAAGCTTTCGACGCCACGGATTTTGCCGACGCCGATGGTGATATCAAGACCCGGAACGTAAGTCCCCGGCGATGCGATCACGACGGTAATCCCTTCGCGCGCGTTTGGCGCGCCGCAGATGATCTGTGTTGGCCCGTCTTTGGTTGCGACCTGACAGATTTTCAGCTTGTCCGCGTCGGGGTGTTTTTCCGCGCTTTCAACGTAGCCGATGGTAAAGGCTGACAGCTTTTCAATCGGGTTTTCGATGCCTTCGACTTCGAGCCCGAGGTCGGTCAGCGCCTCTGCAATGTCCGCCACAGAAGCGTCGGTGTCGAGGTGGGATTTTAGCCAAGATAGCGTGAATTTCATGAACGTCGTCCGTGCATCAGATGTGTTGATGCTGTCCTAACCCAAAGCTGTGCTGGGGGAAAGTGCGGGTCACGGATAGGTGGGCGTCCGGTCCAGCAGTTCGTCAAGCTGGCGCCCGATCCAGCCGCGCGGGATAAGGTGGCCGCCGGGGTGGATGTCGAGCGTGACTTTGTTCGGGCCGCAATCCCATGTTGTGCGCGTGTAGGCGCGCCGCTGGGTGATCGCGTAGTCCGTTTCGTCGGTCGCGTCCCCGCAGCCGTATTGGTCGCGCCAAAAGATGACAGGGAATGTGGTGTCCCCGTCTGGGCCGTAGGGGAAATCGAGGACGGTGTCGCGCAGGCCGTAGACCTCGCGAAATTCGGTTGGTTGCTGGTCGCAGTGACCGGAGGACGCGAGTGTTGCGCTGATGCTCATCACCGCTAACGCCCGGTCACCGCTTTCGCAGGCGTAGCGCCATGCCATCAGGCCGCCGTAGGAATAACCCGATACGTAGATTTGTGACGTGTCGATGGGGTAACGTTTTGCGGCGTCTTCAAGGGCTGCATTGGCGAAGGCGATATCGGGACTGCCGGATTGGCGAAAGTTCCATGTTTTGTTGACGCCTGTTGGGGCGATCAGCAGGACGCCGCGCCTGCGTGTCGCGCCGGAAATACGCCCGTTGTAGACTGGTCCCGCCCCTGTCCGCGCCCAACCGTGGAAATGGAGCAAGACGGGCAGCGGTGACACGCCGTCCCATCCGTCCGGTTCTTTGACGTGGTATTCCCGCCCGTCGAGTTCGCAGGCCGTTTGGCCATGGCACGGGTTGTCCGGCAGGATTGAGTCGGGGTTGGTTTGGGCGTTCGCTTGGGTGGAGAACAGGGCGAGGAAAATCAGGATGCGTATCATGTCACTTTTGTAGCTGTGTCGTGGCTGATGTCACATGACGATTTTGTGCGCGGCGCATGTTGGACGTGCGGGAGCCTCCGGCGGGGATTTGGAAGGACCCAAAGAAGCCGAGGTCCCGCGCGATGATTGCCGTTGCGCGGGACGATGGGGTTAGAGTGCGCGTCCGTCTAGGTCTTCGACGAGTTCGAATTCTTCAAAGATCAGCATCATTTCGGGGTCGTAGCCACCGTTGCGTTTGAAGAAGGCTTTGTGGTCTTTGCGCCAGCCGACGAGGGCTTCGTTTTCGCCTTCTTTGAGCGCCAGTTCTTCGGGGACATCGCAGAAGCGGATTTTGTGGACGGCTGTTGTGCGGATCACCAGCGCGGGCGTGGTGTCCCAGTTCGCTGCGATGTCGCAGCGGCCGACGACAGGCATGGCTTCGGGTTCGTCTTCGAAATCGCGGGCCGCACCGCAGGTTGCCGTTTTCTTGCCCTTGCGGACGAGGTCGATCAAACGCTGGCACATTTCCTTGCTATCGCCGAACTGGAACGTGCCCGCACCCGGATATGTGTCGTTCAGGTCTTCGGTGTCAGCCATTGTTTTCGTCCTTGTTCAGGTTGTCAGCGACCGCGTCGGCCCGCCCTTTTGCGATCATGTGGATTTCGCGCGTGATCCGAATGGTCGGTTTCAGCGCGAAACAGATCGAGCCGATGACGAACAGCCATGTGCCTGTGTAGGTCCATTCGTCGGAAAAGAACATGACGGAGCCGATGATAAACAGGATGGCCGCCGAGAAATCGACGAAGGTGTAAGCGAGTTCGTAGAGCGCGTAGCGGCGGCGTTGGTCGGGGTGTTTGTGGTGGGTGTTGTCGAAGAGCATTTGTGGAGCTTTCCGTCAGAGGGGAGCGCGGGGACCTAGGGGAGGTTATCGTGAGGCAAGAGCCGTGATGTTATGTCAGTTGCCCTCCAATTCAGGACACTAAAAACTTCATATGGCTTCAAGCCAAACTAAGTATACTGAAAACAGCTTAAGCAACACCATAAAGCTGACGGCAGCAACGAACACAAAGATAATCCACCCAGCAGCGGTGCCAAATTGCCGCTGGAGAAACGACAGCAATTTTCCCGCAAAGCCATCCATGACATATTTGCAAACCGACCTTAGCAAAGATTCGCATATAGCCATTGCCAAAAGTACGAAGAAACAAGCGAAAATACCTGTTGGAACTAGATAGTACAGGGGCCAATCTAATAGTCCGACGCTGCTAAAATGAAACATATAGTCATCCACAGCGAACGCTACAGATGACCATATTTCTCTCAGCGTCACCGCGACAAACCACCATCCAACGTTGGCACGTCCAATGACCGGAAACCGTAGTGCCGCAGCCAGCGCAGGTCGCTATCGAAGAAGGCGCGTAGGTCGGGGACTCCGTATTTCAGCATGGCGATGCGGTCGATGCCGACGCCGAAGGCGAAGCCTTGGTATTCGTTTGGATCGACGCCTGCTGCTGTCAGCACTTTCGGGTGCACCATGCCGGAGCCTAGGATTTCGAGCCAGTCGTCGCCTTCGCCGACTTTCAGTGTCCCGCCTTCCCATGAGCAGCGGATGTCGACCTCTGCGGATGGTTCGGTGAACGGGAAGTGGGAGGCGCGGAAGCGGAGTTCAACGTCGTCGACTTCGAAGAACGCTTTGACGAATTCTTCGAGCACCCATTTCAGGTTGGCCATGGAGATGTCTTTGTCGATGGCGAGACCTTCGACTTGGTTGAACATTGGCGTGTGGGTTTGGTCGTAGTCGGCGCGGTAAACGCGGCCCGGGCAGATGATGCGGATGGGTGCGCCGTTGGCTTCGAGCGACCGGATTTGCACGGGCGATGTGTGCGTGCGCAGGACGTGCGGCGGGCGGTTATCGCCTTCCTTGCGGTGCGTGTAGAACGTGTCCATCTCGGCGCGTGCAGGGTGGTGACCCGGAATGTTCAGCGCGTCGAAGTTATACCAATCGGATTCGATCTGCGGCCCTTCGGCGACGGAAAAGCCCATGTCGGCGAAGATCGCGGTGACCTCGTCGGTGACCTGCGAAATCGGGTGAATGGTGCCCGCGGGGCGCTGACGCGATGGCAGCGTGACGTCGAGCCATTCGGAGCGCAGGCGTTCGTCCAAGGCCGCGTCTTGCAGGCCGGATTTCTTGGCGGCGAGCGCGGAGTTGATTTCGTTCTTCAGCGCATTCAACGCGGGGCCCGCTGTTTGGCGTTCCTCTGGCGTCATTTTGCCCAGCTCGCGCATCTGCAAGGAAATCTCGCCCTTTTTGCCAAGCGCCTGCACGCGAAGGTCTTCGAGGGTGTTTTCATCGCCAGCATCGGCAATCAGGGTCAGGTATTTGGATTTGAGATCGTCCATGGCGCGCCTCTTGAATGGGTTGATGTGGTGTTAGTGAATGGGGGGATGGGTTGCAAGCGTGGGGGGCGCGTCAATCTCGGGTGAAAATACACGCGATGCCGTGTTCGAAGACACGGTTAACTACGCTGGCCTGGTCAGCGGGGCATCGATCGACGCCCCTGAGATTATCGTCGGTCACTAGCCCCGTGCGTGGAAGATGAAGCCGAGGAAATTCAACAGGACCTGTGCTGCGAGGATCGCGGTGCTGTCGGTTTGATCGTAGGCCGGGGCGACTTCGACCAGATCAATACCGACAACATCGTACCGGTTGGCGAGGGCTTGTAGCATTTCGAGGACTTCGTAGTAGAGGAACCCGCCGTGACTGGGCGTGCCTGTGCCGGGGGCGATGGACGGGCAAAACCCGTCGATGTCGATGGTGACGTAGACGCGGACGTCCTTGGGGATACGGTTTATCACCTCATCAGCCCCGAGTTTGCGCATTTGCCGGACCGAGATGATGTCGGACCCCATTTTGCGCGCGTCGTCGTAGCCTTCTTTCGCGGTGGACGACACATTGCGGATGCCGACTTGGGTCAAGCCAGTGACATATGACTTTTCCGCCGCGCGGCGCATTGGATTGCCATGCCCGTTGCGTACGCCATGCCGCACGTCGACAAAATCGAGGTGTGCGTCAATTTGCAGAATGTGGATGTCGCCTTGATCCGCGAAGGCATCAATGCAGGGAATGTTAATCGAATGATCGCCGCCGATGGTGACCGGCAACGCCCCCGCTTTTAGGATCGCCGCGACCCCCTGTTTGATATTTGCATGGCTTTTGTCGGTGTCTGTGTGGACGATATCCGCGTCGCCGATATCGACGATACGGACGTCGGACCCGAGATAGGTGGCGTCGTCTTCGTGGTCAAACGCCCCGCCGTGACCAAAGCTGAACAGGGTCGATGCCTCGCGCACCGCACGCGGACCAAAGCGAGCGCCCGGGCGGAACTGTGTGCCGAAATCGAAAGGGGCGCCGAGGATAGCCACATCCGCGTCGATGGTAGACCAATTTGAAACGTAAGGCCGCTTGCCGAAGGTCGAGATGCCAACGAAGGGAAGGTTCAAACGACCGGCGTCGTAGTCGTTTTGTGCCATGGTGTGAAATCCTTGCGTTCCGAGTCGCCCCAAAGAAAGCCGTTCAGGCCAGAAACGTCAATTTTTGTTTGAAGTTCGATGCATAGGTGATCACAGTTGGCCTACATAAAGCTTTGATTGGACCCGACGTGCATTCTTTAATTCGTTCACTTACCCCACTGGGATGTCTTACTTTGGCCGCTTGTGGTTCGACAACAGACGTCCCGTCTTTCACGGTAGATAGTCAAACCATTGCGTTTCAAACAAAAAATAATGACCTTGTGCTCCCACTTAGCGAAAGATTTGACGCCGGGTCGTTCCTAGGCGCTGCGGAATTGGAGGACGGCGAAGGTCAAATCCTCGCGCTGAGCGAAGGCGATGAGACATTTGCTGCAATCTTATTGACCCGCAATGAAGGCGTCGTGGCAGAAACGTTCTTTGGTCGCACCGCTCAGTTGGGTGCTCTGCCAACGGGGCGCGCAACATTAGAAGGCAGCTACGTCGGGGTTTTTGAGAATTCCGAAAATGACACGTTCAGAAGCTATATCACAGGCACTGCCGTGTTTGACGTGGACCTGGACGCGATGACGATCAGTGGTGAGGTGACAGAGGCGACAACGGATTTGTTCGAGCTTGGTTTGCCATTCGTGCTAGATGAAGACGCTCGAATTAGCTTTCCTGAAAGCACCATTCTCGCAGACGGGACCTTTGGTACAATTGATGAGCAGACCACCGTTAATGAAGAAGACGGTAGAGAGACTATCGAGACAACTGATTACTCTGGTGTGCTAGGCGGTTCGACGGCGGAAGGCGCCGAACTTGTAGGGACCGTCACCCGATCATTTGTTACGACTCGCGCGCAGAACAACGCTAGCATTACAACAACGGGGCAGCAAACTGGCGTTTTCGCCGCTGGTCACTAACGCAAAAGGGCCGCCCAATGGTGGACGGCCCTTTCGTATTCTGATCGACGTTTGGCTTAGGCAGCCAGTGCGTCTTTTGCTTTGCCGACGATTGTCGCAAATGCGTCTGGTTCGTTTACGGCCAGGTCAGCCAGAACCTTACGGTCGACTTCGATGCCAGCCAGAACGAGACCGTTGATGAACTTGGAGTAGTTCAATGTTTCGTCTACCGAACGTACACCAGCGTTGATCCGCTGGATCCACAACGCGCGGAAGTTCCGCTTGCGGTTGTGACGGTCGCGAGTAGCGTATTGGTTCGCTTTGTCGACGGCCTGTTTCGCGACTTTGAAAGTCTTGGAACGACGGTCGTAATAACCTTTGGCAGCGTCGAGAACTTTTTTGTGACGACGATGAGTGACTGTACCACCTTTAACGCGCATATCCTAAATCCCTCTAATTAACGTGCGTAAGGCATCATTGATTTAACGATACCTTCGTCTGCTTTGCTCAAAGTGGTTGTGCCACGAGCGTTACGAAGGAATTTGTTTGTGCGCTTGATCATGCCGTGCTGCTTGCCCGCTTGGGCTGCGACGACACGGCCTGACGCCGTCGTCTTGAACCGCTTTTTGCAGCTCGATTTTGTCTTCATCTTAGGCATTTCCGTCTCCTCTTGAGTTCGGTTGAACGCACGACTCGGCATGCCAGATAGGCCGGTCGCGCGGGTGGAAGCGCTTCTTTAGGTCTGAGTCCTTTGGAAAGCAAGCGATAAGTGGGCAAAACATGCCCACCTGAGGCCTTTTAGTTCAGGACTTTGCCGATCACCCGAACGAAGACGTCCGGCAAAGTATCAAAGTTATAGGCGCCGGGCCGTTCGTTGATCGCATAACCGATCATCAAGGCCCCGATCAGGACAACAATTGCAGGCACCCGAGGCGACCGATTGTCGGAGAACGCAGACACGATTGCCGGAATGGACAGCACCGCAATGATGAAGCCCACAACAAATAAGACGTCTGAATCCATGCCCGTTTCCTGCGATTGTTTCGCGTTAGGAAACCTTAATCAGCATCTGCTGTGAAAATCAACTTTTCTGCACATGGGGCAACCCGCAGGATGTTCGTCGTACCCGGTGTGTTGAAGGGCACACCAGCTGTCACAACGATCATGTCGGATTCGTCGACCAAGTCTTCTGCCTTTGCTGCACGCACAGCCGCGATCACCGCATCCTTAAACCGGTGAACATCGCCCGTGACCACGCAGTTGGTGCCCCACGTCAGGCACAAGCGCCGCGCGATTTCAGGTGAGCTGGTCATCGCAACGATTGGCACCCGCGGGCGTTCGCGTGCAACCAAGGATGCTGTTGTCCCAGATTGGGAGAAACAGCAGATTGCTTTGACGTCTGTGGTTTCCGCAATTTCACGCGCCGCAGAAACGATCCCATCGGCCACGGTTTTACCCGTGGAATTGCGGGATGCTTCGATGATGTCGGTGTAGGTTGGGTCAGCTTCGACTTCGGCGGCCACGTTGGACATCGTTGTCACGGCTTCAACCGGATAAGACCCCGCCGCAGATTCTGCAGACAGCATGATCGCGTCTGTGCCTTCGTAGATCGCGGTTGCGACGTCAGAGACTTCGGCACGTGTCGGCATCGGGCTGTCGATCATGGATTCGAGCATCTGCGTCGCCACGATCACCGGCTTGGCTGCTGCACGACATTTACGGATCAGGCTTTTCTGGATTGGTGGGACGTTCTGCACAGGCAGTTCAACACCCAGATCGCCACGCGCAACCATGATACCGTCGGACACCGCGAGGATTTCTTCGAACGCCTTCACAGCGTTTGGCTTTTCAATTTTGGACAAGATCGCCGCACGACCGTTGCACAGTTTGCGGGCTTGTTCGACGTCAGCGGCACGCTGCACGAAGGACAGCGCCAGCCAGTCCACGCCCAATTCGCACACGAATTCGAGGTCTTTCAGATCTTTCGGGGACAGCGCGGCCAACGGCAGTGTCACGTCAGGCACGTTCACGCCTTTACGGTTGGAAATCACGCCGCCAACGATGACTTCGCAGTTCGCGAAAGTCGCGCCGCAGTCTTTGACACGCAGCTTAATCTTACCGTCGTTCACCAGCAGGTGCGCGCCAGGTTCAAGTGCGTCAAAAATTTCAGTGTGCGGCAACTGTACGCGGGTCAGATCACCCGGCGCGTCATCAAGGTCGAGACGGAAATCTGCGCCCGGCACCAGTTCTTCACCATCGTCGTTTGCAAACACACCAACACGCAGTTTTGGTCCCTGAAGGTCGGCCAGAATACCGATCGGGCTGTTGAGGTCTTTTTCAACTTGGCGAATGATTTCGTGACGCACTTTGATTTCGGAGTGATCACCGTGGGACATATTCAGACGGAACACGTCAGCACCGGCTTCAACCAACTTACGGATCATGTCGTAGTCGTTAGATGCTGGTCCTAGTGTTGCGACGATTTTGACATTGCGGTGACGTCTCATACGGGTGATCCTTATACTTCAACTGCGTGAGGTGCCTTCGTTAGCGATAACACCTTTTGGCGCCCTTATTGCTTATAACCCCGGACGTCACAACTGCACTCAACTCTATTTTGATGAAACACGTATGACTGTTGAATATTTCACCACTCTTGAGCCCAAAAACCCGTCACGCTGGTTAATTACGAGCGATCACGCGTCAAATCACGTTCCAAAATGGGTGAATGGGGGCGATCTTGGCCTGCCTGCGGCGGACATGGAACGCCACATTGCCTATGATATTGGCGCCGCGGGCGTGACCCACGCGCTTGCAACTGCCCTAGGGGCAACTGCGATTCTATCCAACTTCTCGCGGTTGGTGATTGATCCGAACCGTGGTGAGCGTGACCCGACCCTGCTGATGCGTCTTTCCGATGGCACAATCATTCCCGCCAACCATCATGCGGATGCGGCTGAAAAGGAACGTCGGCTTGACCGGTTGCACCGCCCCTATCACGCCGCACTTGCTGATCTGGCTGCTCGGCGCGACGACACTGTGATTTGTTCTGTTCATTCGTTTACGCCACAAATGCGAGGACGCCCGCCGCGCCCATGGGAGATCGGTGTGCTTTATGCGGATGATGACCGTCTGGCGCGTCCGCTGATTGCCGCCTGTGAAGCCATGGGGTGGTGCGTCGGCGACAACGCCCCCTATGTTGGCTATTTCCCCGACGATGCGATTGATCGTCATGCAACAGCCCACAACCGCCCGAACGTGCTGATCGAATTGCGCAATGATTTGATCGCAGATGCCGCCGGACAGGCCTTGTGGGCTAGCAGGCTCGCCCCGATATTAGACAAAGTTCTGGCCGATACCGGCCTGTGAAAGGATAAAACCATGGACGACCAAACCCGCATCGAGATCGAAGCCGCCGCTTTCCGCCGCCTGCAAAAGCATTTGATGGAAGATCGGCCCGACGCCCAAAACATCGATATGATGAACCTTGCAGGGTTTTGCCGGAATTGCCTGAGCCGCTGGTACCAAGAAGCCGCCAATGAACGCGGTATTGAGATGGACAAAGACGCAGGGCGTGAGGCGTTCTATGGGATGCCGTTTGTCAAATGGCGCGACAAACACCAGACAGACGCGTCCGATGCGGCCAAAGCCGCATTCGCGGAAAGTCATCCAGAGAAGTAATCCGAAACGGAAACAATGCGAGCCATGACATCACATTGATCCGCAACAAGAAACACCCTCAACCTAACTGCTTGACCATACAGCCTGAACGGGTCCTATTGGGGTCATTATAGCGCTGCACGCCGATCAACGGGTGCAGCGTAAAAGTCATTTCGATGGGGGTCGAATATGGAATTTGTTTTACCAGTACTGATTTTGCTTGGCTTATCGGGCCTTTTGTTTAGCGACAGCGGCAGTTCATCTGCCGGTGACGTTGCAGGCGATAGCGGCTCTAGTGATGACGCAGATCAGCCGGACACACCAACCGCGGCCACGGCCCCAGTCACAAACTTTCTGGATCTGACCGCAGGCGATGACACGGAAGAAGGCACCGAAGGCGACGACCTGATCCGTGCATTCGACGGCGATGATACAGTCACAGGCGGCGCGGGCGATGATCGCGTGTTTCTGGGGGAGGGGAATGATTTCTCTGCCGGAAATAACGAAGGCGATGACCTGACACGTGGTGGTGATGGCGACGATGCAATCATGGACGACGCCGGTGCGGACACGATCTATGGCGATCTTGGCGCAGACCTGATCATGGCGCTTGATGCGGGCACCGGTGACGATGAAGCCGACACGCTGTTCGGCGGCTTTGGCAATGACATCCTGATTGGTGATGAAGGCGACGAAATTTCGGGCGGGGGTGGCAACGACGCCTTTGCCGTGCGGTGGGATAACGAAGGCGAACCCACAACCATCACCGATTATGAAGCCCGCGAACGGATCGAACTGGAAATTCCTGCAATCTTTGACGGCAGCGAACTGACGATCACGCCTGATGAAGCGGGTGAAAATACGTTGATCAACGTAGGCGACCAAACCGCGATTATCCTTGAAGGCGTAACCGACCCCGAAACCGTGAACATCAGCCTGTTCGGTCGGGAAATCGTGCAAACCGCCGACGAAGACTCTGATCTTATTGCGGGTACCGATGGCGATGAAACGATTGATACGGGTCGGGGTCAGGACATCGCTTATGGCGGCGCGGGCGACGACACGATCGACGGCGGGCGCGAGACGGATGTGCTGTATGGCGGGTCCGGCGATGACGTGATTGCGGGCAATAGCGGTGACGACCTAATCCGTGGCGGCACCGGCGATGATCTGATCAAGGCAGGCGCGGGCAACGATATTGTCGTTGATCGCGACGGCAATGACACTGTGCGCGGTGGGTCCGAGAACGATATCGTCGATGTCCGCGATCTGGCCAGCGATGGCGCAGACGAGGTGACGCTCGGCTCTGGCGATGACGCTGTTTTGGCCGACGACGGTGATCTTGTGAAATTGGGTGCAGGTAATGATCTGGCCGTCGTCAGCGTCGAAGACGTGATCGATGATCCCGTGACAATCAAAGATTTCGACCCTGCCGAGGATATCCTGAATATTGCGATCGGTGATGGGACTGGCACGATCACGCTTGGCCCTGTGAACAATGGCGCGGACACTTTGGTGACGGTTGACGGGCAAGAGGTTGCGATCCTCGCACGGATCAGCCTGACCACAGCGGTGAACGTCAACGTCGTGGCATTGATCCCCGAAGCCACATCCTAATATATCAAACAAAAGGGGCGTCCTTTTCACAAAGGACGCCCCTTTCTTGTGCGTGGTGATCTGGCTTAGATCGCCATTTTACGGCTTTCTTCGAGGTAGATTTCACGCAGACGCGGCGCGATGGACCCCGGTGTGCCGTCACCGATTGGCTTTTCATCAATCTCGACCACGGGCATCACGAAAGTCGACGCAGAGGTGATAAACGCCTCGTCCGCCTCTTGGGCTTCTGCGATGGTAAAGCTGCGCTCTTCGACTTGCATCTGGGCTTCGCGGGCAAATCGCAGAACGGCCGCGCGGGTGATCCCGTGCAGGATTTCGTTGCCAAGGTGACGCGTGATGATCGTGTTGCCTTTGACGATATAGGCGTTGTTGGATGACCCTTCGGTCACCATGCCATCTTCGACCATCCATGCATCATCAGCGCCAGCAGCTTTCGCAGCCATCTTCGCCATGGACGGGTACAGCAGCTGAACGGTCTTGATGTCGCGTCGGGCCCAGCGCTGATCTTCGATGGAGATCACTTTCATCCCCTTTTTGGCAGCGGGGCTATCGGCCAGACCTGGCTTGTTCTGCGTGAATAGAACGACGGTTGGCTTTACCGTTTCGGGATCAGGGTAGACAAAATCACGGTCATCGGGTGCGCCACGCGTGATTTGCAGATAGATCATGCCTTCGTTGATGTTGTTCACCTTCACCAGCTCGCGGTGGATTTCCAGAAGATCGTCAAAGCAATCAGGCTTTTGCATGCCCAGTTCGTTCAAGGACCGTTCCAGACGTTTCGCGTGGCCGTCAAAGTCGATCAACTTGCCGTCCAAGACTGACGTCACTTCATACACGCCATCCGCCATCAGGAAGCCGCGATCAAAGATCGACACCTGCGCTTCGTTTTCAGGTACATAGTTGCCGTTCAAATAGACTGTGCGCATCGCGTTATCCCCATAGTCCGGCGGTAGGTGCATGCACGCCCGCCTCGTCAAATATCAAAGGTTCATCGCGGTCTTCGGCCAACAGAAGCGGGCCGTCAAGGTCCGTGAACGCCACATCTTGAGCTAAAAGTACCGCTGGGGCCATGGCAAGCGATGATCCGACCATGCAGCCGACCATGACATCGTAGCCTTGGGCGATTGCGTCTTGCTTAAGCAACAGCGCCTCGGTCAGGCCGCCGGTTTTATCCAGCTTGATGTTCACCATATCGTATTTGCCCTTCAGTTTGGGCAACGACGTGCGATCATGGCAGGCCTCATCGGCGCAAACAGGCAGCGGGCGTTCAATTTCGGAAAGCATATCGTCGTCACCCGCAGGCAACGGCTGTTCTACCATCTGCACGCCAAGGCGCAGCAAATGCGGGGCGAGTTCGGCGTAAACCTCAGCAGTCCAGCCTTCGTTAGCGTCGACAATGATCCGAGACGCAGGCGCACCGCGCCGCACAGCTTCTAACCGGGCCATATCGTCAGGCGTGCCGAGTTTGATCTTCAACAGCGGACGATGGGCATTCAACGCCGCCTGCTCTTGCATCTTTTCTGGGGTATCAAGCGACAGGGTATATGCGGTGATTTCCGGCTTTGGCGCAGGAACACCCACCATATCCCAAACGCGTTCGCCCGCTTGCTTGGCTTCCAAATCCCACAACGCGCAATCAACGGCATTGCGCGCGGCACCCGCCGGCAACAAATCCTGCAGCGCTTGACGTGTCAAATCCGCAGGCAGACCCATAATCTCGGCCGTGACGCTATCAAGGCTCTCGCCATAGCGGGCATAGGGCACACATTCACCCATACCGACGTGATCGCCGTCCGCAACCTGCACCGTCAATACCTCGGCCTGCGTCCGCGACCCACGGCTGATGGTAAACACCTGTGCCAGCTGAAAGACGTCGCGCGTTACTTGGATGCCCATACGGCCCACCTTCTTTGGGTTTCTCTATATTCCGGGGGTACGGGGGCTGGCCCCCGCCGAATTTTCCAGAAAATTCGCCCCCGTTTGCAGATGTTTAGATCGCTTCGAGAGCATCCACCAGCTTTGCCGCGCCATAACGGAACGGATCGGTGGTTGGCAGGCCCATGCGGTCTTCGATTTCCGCAACACAGGCTTTCGCCTCTTCATCCGAAAGATGCTGTGTGTTCACGGAAATACCGACGATCTGGCAATCAGGGTTCGCGACCCGCGCGATTGGCAGGACCATGTCGCGCAACGCCTCGAGCGATGGCAGGTCGTAGGTCGGCAAACCGCGCATATGGGTCCGTGTTGGTTCGTGCGCCAGAACGATCGCATCGGGCTGGCCGCCGTGGATCAAGGCCATTGTCACGCCAGAATAAGACACGTGGAACAGGCTGCCCTGCCCTTCGATGTGGTCCCAATGATCCGCATCGTTGTCAGGTGTCAGATATTCGACCGCACCTGCCATGAAATCGGCGATGACCGCATCCAAAGGCACACCGCCACCGGTGATCAGGATGCCGGTCTGCCCGGTTGGCCGGAATGTCGTCTTCATCCCGCGTTTCTGCATTTCGGCGTCCATGCACAGGCCGGTGTACATCTTGCCTACGGAACAATCGGTCCCGACGGCCAAGCACCGTTTACCTGTCCGCTTCACACCGTTCGCGATTGGATACGCTACAGACGGGATACGCACGTCGAACAATGTCCGGCCATTCACACGGGCCGCTGCCATCAGTTCGTTTTCGTCGCGCAGCAGGTTATGCAAACCGGACGCAATGTCGTAGCCCATGTTCAGCGCCTGAACGAGCACCTCTTTCCACGCATCGGAAATCACGCCGCCCCGGTTGGCCACGCCGATGACCAATGTCTTGGCACCAGCGGCAAGGCCTTCTTCCAGCGTCATCTCAGTGATCCCAAGGTCTGCCCCGCAACCCGCCATGCGGAATTGACCGACGGCATTCTCTGGACGCCAGTCTTTGATGCCGATGGCAACTTTGGCGGCAAGTTGGTCAGGCGCGTCGCCTAAGAACAGAAGGTATGGTGTCTGGATCATCGGTGGCACTCCGCAGATAGAAGGATTCGTGGTTGATGGGAGAATGGCCCAGAAATTGCGCAAGGTTTTACGTTTATTGGCTCCAATCGAACCGTGATTAGAAGAATTACCCGCATTTTTCGTAATACAAGCAATATTATCCCGCTCCGCAGCAAGGACTGTTGAAATTCCTCCTGCTGGAACGAAAAAACCCGGCCACATGATGCGGCCGGGTTTAAGTTTGCTAGTCCCCTAGGAAGGAAGGAGGAGGGGCTTAGCCTTTGTTAAACTCTGGGTAAGCTTCCATGCCCAGCTCAGCCATGTCGAGACCGTTGATCTCGGCTTCTTCGCTGACGCGGATACCTACTGTTGCTTTCAGGATGAACCAGATCACACCAGCGATGACAAATGTAAAGACACCGTAAGCTACGATACCAGTGATCTGTGCGCCCCAGTTGCCTGTGTAGAAGGCCACTGCGAGTGTACCCCAGATACCTGCCAGCAGGTGAACAGGGATCGCACCAACAACGTCGTCGATTTTCAGCTTGTCGAGAAGCGGAACTGCGAAGACCACGATCACACCACCTACAGCACCTGTCAGCAATGCGCCGAGCAGTGTTGGAGCAAGCGGTTCAGCTGTGATGGAAACCAGACCAGCGAGCGCGCCGTTCAGAACCATCGTCAGGTCGACCTTTTTGTACATGATTTGCGTCAGGATCAGCGCGGCTACTGCGCCGGATGCTGCTGCCATGTTTGTGTTCGCAAAGATGCGGCCGATGTCAGTGATGTCGCCAACAGTACCCGCAGCAAGCTGTGAACCACCGTTAAAGCCAAACCAACCGAGCCACAGGATGAATGTACCCAGTGTTGCAAGTGCGAGGTTTGAACCCGGCATTGGAACAGTACGGCCATCTTTGTATTTGCCCAGACGTGGCCCAAGGATGATCGCACCAGCCAAAGCAGCCCAGCCACCGACAGAGTGTACGATTGTAGAACCGGCGAAGTCAGAGAAGCCCATTTCGGACAACCAACCGCCGCCCCACTGCCAAGAACCCGAGATTGGGTACATCAGGCCTGTCAGGATTGCGACGAAGATCAGGAACGGCCACAGTTTGATGCGCTCAGCAAGTGCACCAGAAACGATGGACGCAGTTGCCGCAACAAACATCAGCTGGAAGAAGAAATCGGATGCAACGGATGCGTAATCCAGTGCAGCCTCAGATGCGTCCAGACCAACTGGTTCGAGCCATGTTGTTGTGCCGAAGATTGGGCCGAGGTAGCCGTTGAATTCGCCCGGGTACATCAGGTTGAAGCCAACCAGCCAGTACATGATGGACGCAATAGAGAACAACGCGATGTTTTTGGTCAGCTGCATGGCAACGTTTTTGCCGCGCACAAGGCCAGCTTCGAGCATTGCAAAGCCTGCGGCCATGAAAAACACGAGGAAGCCTGCAACCAAGAACAAGAAGGTTGTCATGATGTAAGGGCCGATTTCATCGAACCCCGGTGCGGCTGCCTCTTGGGCAAAGGCGAAGCTTGGCAATGCTACCAGTGCTGCCCCCGCAAAAAGTGTATTGGTGAGTTTCATCTGTCCCGGTCCCTTAGATAGCGTCGTCGTTTAGTTCGCCGGTGCGGACGCGCATCGCGCCTTCCACATCAAGCGTAAAGATTTTGCCGTCGCCGATTTTATCGGTCTTGGCTGTAGTGGCGATTGTGGAAACCACTTGTTCTGCCATGCTGTCCTGCACGACGATCTCAAGCTTCACTTTCGGCACGAAATTCACGGCGTATTCTGCGCCACGGTAGATTTCTGTGTGCCCGGATTGTGCGCCGAAGCCTTTAATTTCAGATACCATCATCCCACGCACACCGATGCCGGTCAGCGCTTCGCGGACCTCTTCCAGCTTGAATGGTTTGATTGTTGCAATGATCAGTTTCACGAGGGGTCCCCTTGTCGTTCTGCCCAAATGCCGCGACCGTGCGGCTGTGGGCCTAAGTGGCGGTATCTCGCCGAGGGGAACAACGATTCTGGAGGCCCTTTTGGGGCACATCCGACGCAATTTGCACATTTTTTGCACAAATTAATCGTTTCGCCCAAAAATTAGACGAAACATAAAAGCGCCGCTGGGCCATCTGGGTTCTCTACATTCGTACTTGCAGCGCGTATGATGCCCCAAAGATACCGGAACGGTGCAGGCGAGACATGAGCGGAAATGGTAAGAAACGCAGCCCATTGGTTGCTGAAAAACGGTATGCTGCGGACGCACCGAAAAAGCCCGCACCCAAGAAATCCGCGCGTGCGCGCAAGGCCGCAAAACGTGCGCCAGCCAAACGTCGCGGCCCTATCGGGCTGTTAACCGCGTTCATTGGCGGCATTTTCCGCGCCGTCTGGCGGCTGATCTGGGGCGGCACCGCAATTGTCTGCATTATGGTTGGTCTCGGCGTGTTCTACTTCGCTTCGCAAATGCCGCCTGCAAATAGCGTCATTGATGGCCGCGCGCGTGGTTCGGTTACATTGCAGGACCGTTTTGGCGATACGTTTGCTTGGCGTGGCGATCAGTTTGGCGGGATGATAACGACCGAAACGGTAAGCCCCCATTTGGTCAACGCCGTCGTCGCATCCGAAGACAAACGGTTCTACCGTCACATTGGCCTTTCGCCGCGCGGTGTCGCGTCTGCTGTGCGGATCAACCTGCGGGCTGGTCGCGGGCCGTTGTCCGGCAACGGCGGGTCTACGATCACGCAACAGGTGGCGAAGCTGCTGTGCCTTGGCACCCCGTTTGATCCGAACCAATGGGAGTCAGAAGCCGCCTATGAGGCCGATTGTCGCCGCACCACTTTGTGGCGGAAGGTGAAAGAAGCCGTTTACGCGATGGGCATGGAAGTCGCGTACACAAAGGATGAAATTCTGACGATCTACCTGAACCGTGCCTATTTGGGTGCGGGGTCGCGTGGGTTTGCAGCTGCATCTGAACGCTACTTTGGGAAATCAGCCAGCGACCTGCGCCCTGCCGAAGCCGCGATGCTGTCGAGCTTGCTACCCGCCCCATCTTCGCGCGCGCCGACCCGCAATCTGGAAGCTGCCCAACAACGCGCGAACGTCGTCATTGGCTTGATGGAGGTGCAAGAACGTCTGTCGCCCGAACTGGCCGCTGATGCCCGCGCGAACCCAGCGACGTTGTCGTCTGCTGCGAAACAAGACACCGGCGGATATTTCGCCGATTGGGTGATGGCGTCCGGCCCCGAATTCTTCACGCGCAACACAACAGAAGACGTGAACATTCACACGACCTTCGATCAAGACATTCAGGCCAGCGCCGAAGACGCCCTGACATGGGTCTTTGAAAACAAGGTGAAAGCCGGATCGGAAGCCGAAGCCGCGATTGTTGTGATGTCTGCAGACGGCGCTGTACGGGCGATGGTTGGTGGGCGGTCTGCCCCGAACCCAGGTGATTTCAACCGCGCTATTCAGGCCCGCCGCCAACCCGGATCGGCGTTTAAGCCGTTCATCTTTGCGGCTGCTTTGGAAATGGATTTCTCGCCCAACGATTACGTCAACGATACTGACATGTGCTGGTCCACGCCCGGATCTGGCGATTGGTGTCCGCAAAACTATGACCGCCAGTTCAAAGGGCCGGTGACGCTGACGGAATCGCTTGTCGAAAGCCGGAACATTCCAGCGGTGATCCTGTCAGAAAACGTGGGCCGCGATATTGTGCGGCTTGTCGCAGAAGGGTTCGGGATCGAAAGCGATCTGGCCGATGGTCCGGCGCTGGCGCTGGGTGTATCCGAAAGCACATTGATCGAAATGACCGGTGCTTATGCGGGTATCCTGAACGGTGGCTCCGCTGTTGATCCTTACGGTTTTGTTGAACTTGAAGTCGCCGCCACGAACGAGATTTTTCCGGCCCTTGCTGGCGGGATCAAGGAACGTGTGATCCGTGAACGGTCCGCTCGCGAACTGACATGGATGATGAGCCAAGTGGTCGAACGCGGCACTGGTGCGCGTGCGAAGATTGATGGCTGGCAAATTGCGGGCAAGACAGGCACGACGCAATCCGCGCGGGATGCGTGGTTTATCGGCTTTACCGGCGATTACGTGACTGGCGTTTGGATGGGCTATGACGACAACAGTCCACTGTCCGGTGTGACTGGTGGGGGTCTGCCCGCTGATATCTGGCGCGAGACGATGACGCGTGTGCTTGACGGTCAGCAGCCTGTGCCGCTGCCGATGCAAGGTCCGGGCAATCAGTTACGTCGCAGTGATCCGAATTTCCAGCCGGGTGTCGCCGCACCACAGGCGCCCGCACCCGCTGCACCGGAATCGCCAAATGACGGTGCCATTCTGGATGTGTTGAATAACATCCTGAACAACGCAAACTAGCAGTCGGGTTTATTCAGGTTCGCAGGCCGAATAGGCAAACGCGTAACCGTTCCAAATCATGATGATCCCGTCGTCGTCCGCTGCGTCCATGAGCATCGCGCGTTCTGTCCAGACTTCGTCGTCGTTGGAGCATTGCATCGTGTAGAGCGTCGCATCCATTTGCAGCACGTCCACCGGACGCGTCATGCGGCATTGCACGTCTACGCCAAAGAAAATGCCATCTTCGATTTTCAGCGCACCACCATCAACGCCGACGTTCGCGCAATCCGCGTTGGCGACCTGTTTGTACGTCCCATCGTAAGGCCCCGCCGCAGCAAGCGTCGGCATCAGAGCCAATATCGCGGCGAGCCTACGCATCAGGCTGCCCCGATTTCGGCGGTAAGTGCATCAAGGTTACGACCTTGCCGATCAAGAAGCGCCCCGATTTCCGCCCGTTCGGTCAACAGCATATTCACGCCTTCGATGATGAAGTTGAAGAATTTGTGCGATCCGGACCGATCAGACACGTGGAAATCCATGCGGAGCGGGGAACGTCCCCGCAATTTCACGGTTGTCTCAACCTCGATCCAGCTTTTGACGGGTGCCGCGCCTTCGACGACGATTTCACCGCCCACGAATTCACGGAAACGACGGCCATATTTGCTGGCGATGTAGCTGCGGAAGGCTACAGTGTAGGCCTGCATCTGGGCCGCGCTTGCGCTGCGGGCGTCTGCGCCAAGGCAGTACCGTGCAATTGTCGGCACATCGGAATAGCGATCAAACAGAACCTCGAAATCGCGGATCATGGCGGCTTCGGATTTGCCGGATGCGATGACCGCGTTCACTTCGGTCACAAGGGCCGTGACGATGGCCTGCGACTGCTGCACGGACAAGGCGGCTGCAGATTGCGGGATGAGAACTGCGGCGCTCGTGGCTGCGATCATTTGACGACGGTTCAGGATCATTACGGGTCTCCGTATAGGTCGGCGTAGGGGTCAGCGACTTCAGCCGCTTCGGCCCCGATTTCAAAACGGCGGTTCTGTAGGTAGATCAGCTGTGCCTGCGTGTAGCTGTCCGCGCTTTCGTTCAGAACGTCACCAATGGTATCGCCCACTTGGTCAATTTTTGCGACGCGGCCAGCCAGCGACCCTACTGAAGCGACAAGCAATTGGTCTTCGTTCAGGAAAGTGCCCAGCGGATCAATGAGGACATCCACAATCATCCCCGCAGTGTCGCGTTCGGTTGACGGGCCAATGAGCGGTAATTCGAGATACGCGCCTTCAGGTGCGCCCCAAACCGATAGGGTTTGACCAAAATCGGCATCAATTTCTTCAAGCCCAATAATATCGGACGGATCAAACACACCAAAAAGACCGAAAACCGAATTGATCAGGAACCGCAGGGAATTGGAGCCCGCAGCGCCCAGATCGCCCTGCAATGTGTTATTCAGGATCACACCCGGCAAAGCGACGTTATCGGCGAAATCAATCACCCGTTCAGAGATTGGCGCGGGAATGCGCGGGCCGCTGCTTTCGCCACTGCCCAAGCCACCTGTGAGGTTTTTGTTGAATTCGTGGACAGACCGATTGCGGGCCTCGTATGGATCGTGGACCGATACCCCTTCGGGGGCGACGCTACATGCGCCAAGCAAGGATAGGGTCAAGCAAATGGCAAAAAGTGACTTCATGAATTCAACAGTTTCGATCTTTAAAAGAGGTGATTGTGATGTGACGCTTGTCCGTAAAAATTGCAACAACCTTAGTTTGCAGTGGCGTTGTTGTCTTTATCGGGTAATTGATACCCCAAGTAGTAACAAAAAATAAATAGAGCGATGAACCGCCAATGGCAGACGAATTGACAGCACAAGGTCGCGCTGAATTAATCAATGCGCGCAAACAAAGCCGGAGCCTGTATTGGATGGTCGCCGTGTTCAGTTTCTTCGTGAACATGCTGATGCTGACCGGCCCGCTTTACATGTTGAATGTATATGATCGGGTTTTGGGGTCGCGTAGCTTAGAGACGTTGATCGCCTTGTCTGTTTTGGTCGCCTTCCTTTACGGGATGATGGGGATCATGGATTACGTGCGTGGTCGGATCATGGGCCGCGTCGGGGCCCGTTTTCAGGCAACAATGGACCGCCGCGTTTTTGCGGCTGTGTTGAAAGCGTCGACGATAAACAAAGCCACGAAACAGGCGGCCACAGGTTTACGTGATCTCGAAAGCGTCCAGCGTTTGATTACATCGCCTGCCTTGATGGCTGTGTTTGATCTGCCTTGGACGCCGCTATTCTTTCTTGGCATCTTTATCTTTCACCCGTTGATGGGCCTGCTTGGCCTTGTTGGAGGCGTGATCTTGATTGGCGTTGCGATCACAAACCAACTGACCACCCGCAAACCGCTGCAAAAGGCGAATGCCGCGACCTTCCAGTCCGAAACGATGGGCGCACAGATCCGGCAGGAATCCGAAATGGTGCATGCACTTGGCATGCGCGATGCCGCGTTTAGCAGATGGCAGATCGCCCGTGGCGAAAGTCTTGATGCGACGATTGCGGCCGCTGATGGCGCGGGCACCTTTAGCGCGATGACCAAGACATTCCGGCTGTTTTTGCAATCCGCGATGCTGGGGCTTGGTGCATATCTGGTGCTACAAGGCGAACTGACGCCGGGTGCTATGATTGCCGGTTCCATCCTGCTGGGCCGCGCTTTGGCACCGATTGAATTGATCGTCGGACAGTTTGCGACGTTCCAAAAGGGCCGTGAAGGCTGGCGCAATCTGTCAACGCTTTTGGGTAATGTGCCTGCCGATGATGCTAGGACAACCCTGCCGCAACCCGCTGCCCGCATTGTCGCGGATCAGGTCACTGTGATCCCGCCGGGGGAACAGACCGCGTCACTGCGTATGATCAGCTTTGCCGTCCAGCCCGGACAAGCGGTTGGGGTGATCGGCACATCGGGTGCGGGCAAGACGACATTGGCACGTGCATTGACCGGTATCTGGCGTCCTGCAGGCGGGAAAATCCGGCTCGATGGCGCTGCGTTGGACCAGTATAACCCTGACGTTCTGGGTCAACATATTGGGTATCTGCCACAGCGCGTGCAGTTGTTTGACGGCACCATCAAAGAAAACATCGCCCGCATGTCGATGCAGCCGAATGATGCCGCCGTAGTCGAGGCCGCGAAGAAGGCGGCGGCGCATGAGATGATCCTCAAGCTACCCGATGGCTACGATACCCGCGTGGCGTCCAATGGCGGTCGTCTTTCAGGCGGTCAAATCCAGCGGATCGGGCTGGCGCGTGCGATGTATGGCAACCCTGTTGTGCTGGTGCTGGATGAACCAAATTCAAACCTTGATAACGAAGGGTCAAATGCGCTGAACAACGCGATCAAACTGACCAAAGAGGAAGGCAAGATCGTGTTTATCATGGCGCATCGTCCTGCTGCTATTCAGGAATGCGATCTGTTGTTGGTGATTGAAAACGGGGCGCGGCGTGCGTTTGGCCCGAAGGATCAGGTGCTGCAGGAGATGGTCAAGAATGCCGATCAAATCAAAAAGACGACCGGTCAAGGCGGGGGCGTATCATGAGCGAGCAAAACCCGAATAAACGGTGGTCTGTCGCCAAGCCGATGATCATTGGACTGCTGGCGATGCTGGTGCTTGTCGGCGGTTTTGGTACCTGGGCTGTCATGGCGCAGATCACAGGGGCTGTGATTGCATCCGGTCAGATCGAAGTCGACCGCAATCGCCAAGTGATCCAGCATCCTGACGGCGGTGTCGTTGAGGCGATCCTCGTGGATGAAGGCGACGTTGTTGAAGCGGGCGATCTGTTGATCCAGCTGGATTCGAATGCGTTGAAATCCGAATTGGTGATCGTCGAAGGTCAGTTGTTCGAAATCCTTGCGCGCCGTGGCCGATTGGAAGCCGAACGCGATGGAAGTGACACGATTACGTTCCCCGAAAAACTGCTCGCCTTTGATCGCCCCGAAATTGATAGCCTGATCGCAGGTCAGGAACGCTTGTTTCAGGCGCGGCTGGAATCGGCGGCCAAGACCAAGGAACAGTTAGGCCAACGGCGTGCCCAAATCGTCAGCCAGATCGCAGGCATCAAGGCCCAACAAGAAGCGTTGGAAAGTCAGAAGTCGCTGATCGTTCAGGAACTGGCCGACCAGCAAAGCCTGCTGGACCGTGGTCTTGCCCAAGCCAGCCGCGTGTCGGCGTTGCAGCGTGAACAGGCTGATATGCTGGGACGCGTTGGCGAATTGGCAGCGCTTGAAGCCCAAGCCGCAGAGCAGATCACCGAGATCGAAATCGAGGTGCTAAGCCTTGATACCACCCGTCGCGAGGAAGCCATCACGCGTCTGCGCGATCTGCAGTTCAACGAACTGGAACTGTCCGAACGTCAGCGCACGTTGACCGAACAGCTTGACCGGTTGGATATTCGTGCGCCTTTGTCCGGCATCGTGTACGGCCTGACCGTGTTTGCCGAACGATCCGTTATTCGCGCTGCTGATCCGGTGATGTTTCTTGTCCCGCAAGACCGCCCGCTGGTGATCGCCGCCCAAGTGCAACTGACCGATGTGGACCAGATTTATGTGGGCCAAGAAGCGACGATGCGCTTTTCCGCGTTTGATCAACGCCGCACGCCGGAATTATTTGGCACTGTGACGCTGATTTCGGCGGATGCGTTTCAGGACGAAAACACATCGGCTTCTTTCTACCGTGTTGAATTGCGGCTGAACGACGGTGAAATCAATCGCTTGCCCGAGGACATGACGTTGATCCCCGGTATGCCGGTGGAATCCTTCGTTCGGACCGCAGATCGCAGCCCGATGGATTACCTGATCAAACCGCTGGCTGACTACTTTGCCAAGGCATTCCGCGAGACGTGATCGCGGAGTGCATTGCGCCTGATCACGGCCAAGGATAGCGTTCCTTTAAGTTCATTAAAGGAGCACGCAATGACATCTGCGATTGAAACCAAACTTGCCGAACTCGGTGTGACGTTGCCCGAAGCCCCTGCTGCGGCGGGCAATTATGTGCCCTACGTGATTGCGGGCGACATGGTGTTTGTATCCGGCCAGATTTCGATGGATGTGACTGGTCCACTGACGGGCAAGTTGGGGGATGACTACACGGTTGATCAAGGCATGGCTGCGGCCAAAACCTGCGCGATCAACCTGCTAACCCAGTTGAAAGCCGCATGTGACGGCGATCTGGATCGGCTTGTTCGCGTTGTGAAGCTGGGTGGTTTTGTGAATTCGACCCCTGATTTCACGGATCAGCCAAAGGTTATCAACGGCGCATCTGATTTTCTGGTCGAAGCATTGGGCGACATCGGCCGTCATGCACGTGCTGCAGTCAGCGCACCAAGCCTGCCGCTGGGTGTTGCTGTCGAAATTGATGGTGTGTTTCAGATCAAATGAAACTTCCCGCAGCATTCCTAACGCGCCCTATCACACATCGGGCGTTGCATGACAAAACGGTCGGTCGCCCCGAAAATTCTATCGAGGCGATCACCGCTGCGATTGATGCAGGTTACGCAATCGAGATCGATCTACAACTGTCCAAGGACGGTGTGCCGATGGTGTTTCACGACTATCACCTTGCGCGTTTGACTGCCGGACAGGGCCCGATCACGATGCGGACGGCGGCAGAGCTTGGGCAAATCCCGTTGAGTGGTGGCAAGGCTGGCATCCCTACGTTGGCAGAGGTTTTGGCCCTTGTTGATGGCCGTGTTCCGCTGCTGATCGAGATCAAAGATCAAGACCTGAACATGGGACCGAATGTTGGATCATTGCAGCAAGCGACAGCCGATGTCTTGGCGGGCTACGCCGGCGACGTCGCTGTGATGTCGTTTAACCCGCACGCTGTGACTGCGTTTGGCGAAGCTGCCCCGCAGATCCCACGTGGTTTGGTGACCAGCAGTTATGACCCCGCCGATTGGGAACCGTTAGCTGTCGATCTGTGTGAACGGCTGCGTGAAATCCCTGATTATGACCGCACGGGCGCATCATTCATCAGTCACGAAGCACATGATCTGGACCGCCCTCGCGTCGCCGAATTGAAAGCCGCGGGTGCCAATATATTATGCTGGACGATCAAATCTGCTGAAGAGGAAACGCAAGCGCGCAAAATAGTCGATAACGTGACTTTTGAAGGCTACCTCGCTTGACCCACCGCATTTTGCGCACACATCAACCTTCATGACTGATGACGCCATAGAGATCGCCGCCCACCCCGACCTGAGCACCATTGCGCAGGCCGATTGGGACGCTTGCGCCTGTCCGGAAACGCGGGACGGCAGACCCTATGATCCCTTTACGACATATCGGTTTTTGAAGGCCATGGAAGACAGTGGATCAGTCGGGCCGGGCACCGGATGGCAGCCCCGCTATTTGACAGCAAAGCAAGGCGATCAGGTGATTGCCGTTGCGCCGCTGTACGCCAAGGGACATTCGCAGGGCGAATATATCTTCGACCACAACTGGGCTCATGCGTTCGAGAACGCAGGCGGACGCTATTACCCGAAACTACAAATGGCGGTGCCGTTTACCCCAGCCACGGGACGCCGTTTTCTGACCCGTCCGGGGTTTGAGGTCATTGGTATGTCCGCAATCGTTCAAGGCGCGATCCAGATTGCTGCCGACAACCAGCTATCGTCCGTCCATGTGACGTTTTGCACAGAGGCAGAAGCAATCGCGGGCGAAGAAATGGGCCTGTTGCCCCGCATCGGTCAGCAGTTTCATTGGGAAAACGACGGCTATGCCGATTTTGATGGTTTCCTGAACAGCCTTGCCAGCCGCAAACGCAAAAATATCCGCAAGGAACGCGCGCAGGCCAATGATTTTGGTGGCGATATCCTGATGTTGACGGGCGACGATATTCAGCCTGAACATTGGGACGCGTTCTGGCGCTTCTATCAAGACACCGGCAATCGCAAATGGGGTACGCCCTATCTGACGCGGGCGTTTTTTGATCATGCGCAGGACACCCTGCGCGACGATATGCTGCTGTCGCTGGCTGTCCGCGACGGGCAGTACATTGCCGGAGCGCTGAATTTCATCGGGCGCGAAACGCTATACGGGCGGTATTGGGGATGTGTCGAACACCACGCCTGCCTGCACTTTGAATTGTGCTATTACCGCGCGATTGAATACGCGATCGAACACGGCATGCGCCGCGTCGAAGCGGGCGCGCAAGGCGAACACAAACTCGCCCGTGGTTATCTGCCCGTGGCGACCCATTCGCTGCATTATTTCACCGATCCGGGGTTTCGCGAAGCCGTTGCCAATTACCTTGATGCGGAACGTGACGCGGTGGACAACGAGATCGAAATCCTGACGAGCTATGGCCCGTTCAAAAAGGAAAACCGAGAGGAACAGCAATGACCGAGAAATTGACCGACGCGGAACGCGAAACGCAACTTGCGCCGCTTCTTGCAAACGGCTGGGCGATGACCGATGGACGCGATGCAATCCAAAAGTCGTTTGTTTTCCGGAACTTTATTGACGCTTTCGGGTTTATGACAAAAGCCGCTATCTGGGCGGAAAAGCTGAACCACCACCCAGAGTGGTCAAATGTATACAAGACCGTCGACGTGACGCTGACGACCCATGATTGCGACGGGATCAGTGCGCTAGACGCAAAATTGGGCGCTAAGATGGACGCGCTCGCAAAGGAATAACGATGGAAGAGCTACTGAACACCGAAATCATGAACGACAAGACGGTCGCCGATGTCTTAACCATTGATTTTCTGGCCTCTATCGTGGGGTCCGTTCTGGCAGCTATCGCAATTCTGTTTATCGGTTTCGTCATCGGTGGCTGGGCACGTCGGCGGCTTGTTCATTTGGGCGAACGCCATCAGCATCTTGATGAAACGCTGTTCAATTTCCTTGGCAATATCGTCCGCTACGTCGTCATCGGCTTTGCGTTCCTGTTTGTTCTCAACACCTTTGGCGTTGAAACCACGTCCGTCGTCGCCATCATCGGTGCCGCATCTTTGGCCATTGGTCTGGCATTGCAAGGCACGCTGTCCAACATCGCTGCTGGCGTGATGATTATCTTTTTCCGTCCCATCAAGATCGGCGATTTCGTTGAAGTCGACGGTAAGATGGGGACCGTGAAAGACATTACCCTAAACTTCACGGAAATTGCGTCACTTGGGAATGTGCAGATCATCATTCCCAATTCTGACGTGTGGGGAAATACGATTGACAACTATTCCATCTACGATACCCGCCGCGCGGAATGGGAATTTGGTGTTGGGTATGGTGCCAATCTGAAAACAGCCGAAGATGTGATCCGCGATACGATCATGTCCGATCCACGGTCGCATCACGATCCCGAACCGTTCATTCAGGTGAATACGCTGAATTCCAGTTCTGTGGATTTTCTGGTGCGCGTCTGGTGTTCTTCAGCGGATTATTTTCAGTATCAGGCCGACATGAAACGTAAGGTGAAAGAAGCGCTTGATGCAGCTGATGTCGATATCCCGTTCCCAACGCGGACAATTGTGCAAAGCGAATCTTAAGCGGCTTTGTAAATGGCCGCTTTGGATGCGTCGTTTTGCATGACGTCATAAGCGCGCGTCGTCGGCGTTAAGATGATTTTGTCAGCTGCAACGGTTTCGGCCAATATGACGAGATCCATTGCGGCCAGACGGTTCACGATCTTCTGCATGCCGCGATAACGGTCATAGTGGCTGCGGTCGATTTCGTGACCCGCTGTGCCCTGAGCGACGGCTTCGATTGACTGGTTTAATATCTTAATCATCATCGGTGTCATGATCGATGCTCCGTTTATGTATTCTAACAGGCGACCCTTTGGTAAAAACATCTAGGTCGTCTTCAAATTGCTTGCGAAGCTCTTCGCGGATCAGTCGTTGTTGTTCTGAGGCCGGGACTGTACCCGCGAAGATGTTTCTTGCCTGAGGATCGATCGAAGAACTGATAAAATCATTCATGGCGTTGCCTTGTTTCGCTTACCGCGTTCAATCGTTTCCCTGAGGATGGAGTTCGATGGGAACTGCACCTCCTATTTCCCCTTAATTTGCCCCGATTATCTAGGCGCTGAACGTATAACGTTTTGCTATTTCAGGTAAAAACATATGCGAAAGGCGTATTGGCACACCGGACGATACGTCACGTCACATGTCTTCGACGGTACGCCGGTTAAATTGACCAGTAGCGCTAGACACACAAAAAAGGCCCCCTGCGACAATGTCGCAAGGGGCCGTTAGAATCGTTTCTGAGCAACCAGTTAGATGCTGGCGAGCAGCGCTTCCCCACCTGAGATATCGCATTCGCCGGGGCTTGCTTCTTCGCCCAGCGCTGTGACGACGCCGTTTTCGACAACCATCGCATACCGTTTGGATCGTCCGATCAGGCCCGCAGGTGGTGCTGTGAAATCCATGCCGATGGCCTTGGTGAACGCGCCTTCGGCGTCGCCTAGCATCGTGATACCAGCGTCGGCCGCACCCGTGCTTTTGCCCCACGCGTCCATGACAAACGGATCGTTGACAGATACGCAGATGATTTCGTCCACACCTTTGGCTGCGAAATCGTCTTTGGTCCGCATAAAGCTAGGCACGTGCGACGTGGTGCAAACGCCGGTGTAGGCACCCGGAAGACCAAAAATGACGACCTTCCGGTCTTTCAATTTGTCAGCCATTTGTACGCCAGTCGGGCCTTCGTCGCCCATGTAAAGCAAAGTCGCGTCGGGCAAAGTGGCCCCAATTGAAATCGTCATGTTTGTATCCTTGTTTCGATTGCACCTGTTGTTGCCAACAATATAGGTTTGAGGGGTAATCAAGACCAGTTCAAGGACCAAACATATGCCACATGTCGTCGTTATCGGTGCGGGCCAAGCCGGATCATCATGTGTGGCAAAGCTGCGCGCGGAAGGATTCGATGGCGACATCACGCTTGTCGGTGGTGAACCAGTGCCCCCCTATCAACGCCCACCCTTGTCCAAGGCGTATCTGCTCGGCGATATGGCCGAAGAACGTTTGTACCTGCGCCCTGCCAGTTTCTATGCCGACAACACCATCGATCTGCGTTTGTCTACGCGCGCGACGGCGATTGATCCGGTGGGTAAAACTGTGACGTTGGAGAATACCGACGTTTTGACCTACGATCATCTTGTTCTAACGACCGGATCGCATCCCCGCACATTGCCCAGCGCGATTGGCGGCGATCTGGGGAATGTATTCAGCGTCCGCGATCTGGCGGATGCTGATGCAATGGCGCCTGCGTTTTCTGACGGGAAAAAGGCCCTGATCATCGGCGGTGGGTATATCGGGCTGGAAGCGGCAGCCGTGGCGGCCAAACGCGGGGTTTCCGTGACCTTGGTCGAGATGGCAGACCGAATTCTGCAACGTGTCGCGGCCCCTGAAACCGCTGACTACTTCCGCGACCTGCATGCGTCGCATGGCGTGAACATCGTTGAAGGCGTCGGCCTAGAGCGTTTGATCGGCGATGACGTGGTGACCGGCGCTGTCCTGACCGACGGCACGACGCTTGATATTGATTTTGCAGTTGTCGGCGTCGGCATTGCGCCCGCCACAATCCTTGCTGAAGGTGCTGGTCTAACCATCGACAACGGGATCGCGACGAATAGCTTTGGGCAAACATCCGACCCTGCGATTTGGGCTGCTGGCGACTGTGCCTCTGCCCCGCTGGACGGTCATCAGATCCGCATCGAAAGTGTCGGCAACGCGATTGACCAGGCCGAAGTCGTGGCAAAGAATATCGCCGGGATCGAAACGCCCTATGTGCCGAAGCCTTGGTTCTGGTCCGATCAATACAATTGCAAACTTCAGATTGCGGGTTTGAATATCGGCTATGACGCCGTTTACGTGCGTAAAACCGGCGATGCCCAGTCGCATTGGTACTACAAGGGTGACCAATTGATTGCCGTGGATGCGATGAACGATCCGCGCAACTACATGATCGGCAAGCGCCTGATTGAAGCGGGCAAAAGTCCCGCGCCTGACCTGATCATTGACCCCGATACGGATATGAAAGCGTTGCTGAAAGCATGAGGATCATCGGCGGGCAGCATCGCGGATTGACCCTTGCAGATGTCGGGAAAGGTGATGCTGCGGCCCACTTGCGCCCCACATCGGACCGCGTGCGCGAAAGCCTGTTCAACGTGTTGCAGGGCGGCAAATACGGCAACCCGATAGACGGGGCACGTGTGCTGGACCTATTCGCGGGGACAGGTGCGCTAGGGCTTGAAGCGTTGTCGCGCGGGGCCGCGTTCACGACCTTTGTGGACAGCGGGCGCGTGGCACAAAAACTGATCGCGACAAACATCGACAAATGTAGACGGGCCGCAGACACCAAGATGCTGGCATGTGACGTGACCCAATTGCCAGACGCGGATGAACCCTGCGACCTGATCTTTGCGGACCCCCCTTACGGTCAGGGCCTTGGTCCGGCTGCACTCCGATCCGCGCGCGCATCAGGCTGGATCGCCGATGACGCGCTGATTGTACTGGAAGACAACACCGCCCTGCCTGCCCCACCGGGGTTTCGGAAACTGGACCAACGGCGCTATGGCGACACGTGGATCACCCTGCTGGAGCTGAACTGATGACCGTAAAACTTGTAATCTTCGATTGCGATGGCGTCTTGGTGGATACCGAACCGACGACGAATATCGTGATCGCGGAAAACCTGTCGCGCTACGGATTGGAGATTTCAGTTAAAGACGTGGATACTCTGTTTGTCGGCGGCACCATGGCGGGTGTCATGACAACGGCGCGCGGCATGGGGGCAGCGTTGCCGGACAGATGGCTAGACGAAATCTACAGCGAAATGTTCGCGGCCCTTTCGAAAGGCGTGGAGGTTTTCGATGACGTGCATGTGTTCCTCAATCAGTTAGAGGCTGCAGGCATCGCCACCGCAATCGCATCGAACGGCCCGCCCAAGAAAATGGCGATATCGTTGACGCCGTCAGGGTTGATTGACCGTTTCGGGGACCGGATTTATTCCGGCCATGACTATGTTCCGAAACCCGATCCGGCGATGATCCATCATGCGATGAAGATTGCGGGTGTAACGCCTGCAGAAACGGTGTTCATCGACGACAGCCCTACGGGGGCGAGTGCAGGCATCGCCGCAGGTGTGCGCACCTTCGGATTTGACCCAAGCGGCAGTTTTGCCCACCTCGCACGTGTGGATGTCGAAAAGGTCAGATCGATGCGCGACATCGCTGGCTTGATCGGCGTCACGATGCCGCCTGCTTAGATCTCGTAGGTCGGGTGAAATTTACCGGCAGGGGACAACGTGAAAATCTCGGCGCCCTGTGCGGTGATCCCGATGGAATGCTCGAACTGCGCAGACAGGCTTTTGTCGCGGGTCACGGCGGTCCAGTCATCAGCGAGAACCTTGGTTTCTGGACGGCCCAGATTGATCATCGGCTCGATGGTAAAGAACATGCCTTCTTCCAGCACAGGACCGGTGCCCGCGCGACCATAATGCAGCACATTTGGCGGGGCGTGGAATACGCGGCCCAGGCCATGACCGCAAAAATCGCGGACCACAGACATGCGATTGCTTTCGGCGTAAACCTGAATGGCATGACCAATATCGCCAAACGTATTGCCGGGCTTCGCAGCCTCAATGCCCTTCATCAGCGCATCATGCGTGACCTGCACCAGACGTTCCGCCTTGCGCGACATTTTACCGGCGACATACATCCGCGACGTATCGCCGAACCATCCGTCAACGATGACCGTGACGTCGATGTTGAGAATATCACCGTCTTTCAGCGTCTTTTCACCGGGAATTCCGTGACACACGACGTGGTTCACGGAAATGCAGCTTGCGTGCTGATAGCCCTTGTAGCCAATCGTCGCCGATGTCGCGCCAGCCAGCTCAACCTGGTCCGTGATAAACTGATCCAAAGCAGCGGTCGACACACCGGGGGCGACCAAAGCCGCCACATCATCCAGAATTTGGGCAGCCAAGCGGCCAGCCTTGTTCATGCCCGCAAAATCGCTTGGCTCGTAAATCCGAATACCATCTTTGGTCACGCGGCCGTTATTCGTCATCATCTCGTCCTCAACACGTTTCCCGCGACATAAGCGATCATGCCCAACAAAACCAGTAGGGCAACCGCCCCAATTCTTTTGGTCTTAAATATCCCCGCCGGAGGCATCCTTACAGATCAACAAAATCCAACGGATTGCGAATGTCCACACCATCCTGCGAAATCGCGCAATCAAACACCATCACCTCAACACCTGCGGCCTGCGCTTCGCGAAAGGCCCGCGCATAGGCGGCGTCGATGTCTGCGGCGAGGGTGAAGCCCGCGCAATCCGTACGTTGCACCAAATACAACATCACAGCGCGGTGGCTCTGCCGGACCATTTCAGACAATTCGGCCAGATGTTTCGCACCGCGTTTGGTCACCGAATCTGGAAACTCAGCGAGCCCTTTGGTCCGCGAAAGCGTCACGCTTTTCACCTCGACGTACGTATCCGGCCCCTGCCCCGTTAGCAGAAAATCGATCCGCGAATTTTCACCGTATTTCACTTCGGGTCGCACAAGATCGTAGTCGAACCCCGGCACCTCATGCGCCATAAACGCGGCTTTCAGCGCACGGTTTGGCACGGACGTGTCCACGCCAGTGAAATGCCCGTTTTCGTGATCCACCAGCCGCCAGCCGTATTTCAGCTTTTTCTTAGGGTCGTCGTTTGGTTCCAGCCACACTTTCATCCCCGGTTCCGCCAGCCCCATCATGGATCCGGGGTTCGCACAATGCGCCACAACCTGCGTTCCGTCCTCCAATGTCATATCGGACAGGAACCGTTTGTAACGTTTGATCAATCGGGCGGGGATAAGGGGTGTGGCAAACTGCATGGACAGCCCTATAACATGGTCGTAACCAAGGAGACCACCAATGCCCAATCCCACAGCCGCAATGCTCGTCATTGGTGACGAAATCCTGTCGGGCCGCACACGCGACGCCAATATGCATTATCTGGCAGGTCAGCTGACCGAGGCAGGTATCGACCTGAAAGAAGTCCGCGTGGTCAGCGACGATGCCCCTGCAATTGTCGCGGCTCTGAAGGCGTTGTCTGCCGCCTATGATACCGTCTTTACCAGTGGCGGGATCGGCCCGACCCATGACGATATTACGGCGGATTGCATCGCCGCTGCGTTTGACGATCACATCGACGTTCGCGACGATGCTCGTGCTTTGCTACAAGCACACTATGACCGCAGCGGACAGGAATTGAATGATGCCCGCCTGCGTATGGCCCGCATCCCCGACAGCGCTACGCTGATCGACAACCCTGTCAGTACCGCGCCCGGTTTTACCGTCCAGAACGTGCATGTCATGGCGGGCGTGCCGTCGGTCTTTCAGGCCATGGTGGCGAGCGTTTTGCCGACCCTGACTGGCGGTGCGCCACTATTGTCCCGCACGTTGCGCGTTGATCGTGGTGAAGGCGATATTGCAGGCCCGTTGGGGCAATTTGCACAGACCTATATTGATCTTTCTGTCGGGTCCTATCCGTTCCAGAAAGACGGGAAATACGGGTCAAACGTTGTTGTTCGTGGCGCTGATGCAACGCGTTTAGATGGCGCGATGGCAGAGCTGGCGAAGATATTTCCCGCATGAACCTGCCCGATGCCCAGACCGTTTGCGATGCACTTGATGTAACATGGCCAGCTGCTGCGAAATCCGCTGTGCCGGGCTTCACCATTCGCGAAGGCAAGGGCGGCGGCCAACGGGTCAGTGCTGCGACAACGGTTGGTGCATTCGATCCCACACAGATCGCGGGTGCAGAGGACGCGATGCGTGCGCTTGGTCAGGTCCCGTTGTTCATGATCAGATCCGGTGATGATGCTTTGTCGGTCCATCTGGATAACGCGGGCTACGTCGAAAAAGACACCACGCTTTTGTACGCGATTCCATCGGCCGACATCACGGATGTGAAGCCCCCGCCCGTGACCAGTTTTCAGGTCTGGCCGCCGCTTGCCACCCAACGCGAGATTTGGGCGGAAGGCGGGACGGGTCCAGCCAGATTAGCCGTGATGGACCGCGCGGATTGTCCGAAGGCGACGTTTCTTGGGCGCGTGAATGATCGCCCCGCAGGCACCGCCTTTGCGGGTGTCGCGAATGATTGCACGATGCTGCATTCGCTTGAGGTGCTGCAAAACGACCGTCGACAGGGGCTTGCCGCGAATTTGACCCGTGCCAGTGCCATTTGGGGACAATCGCAGGGTGCAAAGTGGTTCACTTTGGCCGCTGTGGCGGCGAACGCCGGTGCAAATGCGCTCTACACTTCCCTCGGGATGCAGGTTGTGGGACAGTACCACTATCGTATCAAACCGGACTGAATACATGACCGACAAAGTGACTGCCCTTGATCTTCCGATGGTTGACCCGTTGCCCGCAGACACCCAGAAATATTTCGACATCTGCCAAGACAAACTGGGCATGATCCCGAATGTGTTGCAGGCCTATGCGTTCGACATCGACAAACTGAACGCCTTTACGACGCTTTATAATGACCTGATGCTTGCAGACAGCGGATTGACCAAGCTGGAACGCGAGATGATCGCCGTGGTCGTGTCGTCGATCAACAAGTGTTTCTATTGCCTGACCGCCCATGGGGCCGCTGTGCGCGAATTGTCCGGTGATCCCAAATTGGGCGAGATGCTGGTGATGAACTGGCGCGTTGCTGATCTGGACGCCCGCCAAACGGCCATGTGCCTGTTTGCGGAAAAGATCACTATGGCGAGCGCGACGATCGTCGAAGAAGACCGCGACGCGTTGCGCAATGTCGGTTTTACGGATCGTGACATTTGGGACATTGCCAATGTCGCTGGCTTTTTCAACATGACCAACCGCGTGGCGTCGGCCACCGATATGCGCCCGAATGACGGGTATCACAGCCAGTCACGATGATCCCTGCTGTTCCCCTTCTTGCTGCGTTATGCTTGCCTTGCCTCGCGGCAGCGCAAGATTTGCGGCTACCGGGGAACGCCGTTGCCACCTATCAGGAAGCAGGTGCGCCGAACACGTTGATGATTGCGACGGGGCCATGGACAGATGGGGCGGTCCCCAATGCCATTGCAGAAGGCACAGTTGCGCAGGGCGCTTGGAAAATCTCGGTGGCGGGACTGACCACGTTGCAAATCTTGCAGCCGCTTCGCGATCAATTGTTGGCCGACGGGTATACAGAAATTTTCACCTGCGAGGGTGACGCTTGTGGCGGGTTCGATTTTCGCTTTGCGCTGGACGTGCTGCCGCCACCTGACATGCAGGTGAACTTAGGTGATTTCAGATACTGGGCGGGTGTCAAAGATGGTGACAAAGGGTCGGAACATACCGTCCTGCTGATCAGCCAAATCGCGCGAGCGGCCTATGTCCAGATTGACCGTGTTTCGAACGACGGCGATCTGGGGCGCGTTTCCAGTCGGGGCAGTTCCGTTGTGGCCGCCACCACGCCATCATCCAGTCCCGCCAACAACGCACCACCCACGGATATGGCCACGGCGCTGACCCAGATTGGCCGCGCGGTGCTGACCGATCTTAGCTTTGTTCCCGGGTCGTCCGATTTGGCGGATGGGCCTTATGCATCGCTTGAAACGCTTGCTGCTTACCTGCGCGCGCACCCTGATTTGCAGATTGCCTTGGTAGGCCACACCGATTCCGCGGGATCGTTGGAAGGTAATATCAGCCTATCCAAACGGCGCGCCCGCGCGGTCAGGCAACGCCTGATCGACAGCTACGACATTCCGGGTCGCCAATTAGCGGCAGAGGGAATGGGGTATCTGTCACCGGTTGGCAGCAATCTGACCGAAGCTGGCCGCGATGCGAACCGCAGGGTCGAAGCGATTGTGACCAGCACAGAGGCCAATTGATCCCCTAAACGGCGGTCAACAGATCAACGAGATCTTCCGCCTGAAATGGTTTTGTGACGGATGCTTGCCCCCGAAACACCTGCGGCCATTGATCATCGGAATACCCCGACGCCACCACAAAGGGGATCGAGAGCGATTGAAGGCGTTGTGCGACCGGTTCTGACGTCCCGTGCCCCAAATTAATGTCCAGAACCGCCGCATCGCATCCTTCTTTTTCGAAGGCTACCAATGCCTGAGCGGCAGAAATACAGGGGCCGATGACTTCGAAACCGGATGCTTCAAGCTGTTCAGCCAAATCGAGTCCCAAAAGGACATCGTCTTCGACAATCAAGATACGTTTCGTCAAAACACCAACCCAAATACCGATAGAGCCATTTCTAATCCAACTTAGCTAAACTGGATGCCGGACACGCGAGGTGCCATTCAAACCCTTCGGGCTGAAATCTTGTTTCGATTTCGCCTTCTAACGACAGTTTAACCATTGTTCCGGTGACTTTGGAACCGAACCCTTTCGTTTCGGGCGCCACGACCGGCGGTCCACCGCTTTCGACCCAGTGTAGTTCAAACATGGCTTGGGGGCCGGTTCCCGTGGTGGTCCAGTCAACATTCACCACCCCGACATCATTCGACAAGGCACCATATTTGGTCGCGTTGGTCGCCAATTCGTGGATCGCCATACTGATCGTTTGCGCGTTCGCAGCGTTCAGCAGAGTTTTCGGTCCGGTCAACACGATCCGCGATCCGATTAAATCCTTGAAGTGCCCAAGCTGCGACGTGATCAAATCCTGTAGATCGACGTCTTCCCAATTATTGCGCACCAGCAAATCCTGACTTGCTGACAACGACGTCAGCCGACGGGAAAACGATTTGGAAAAATCTTGCGGGTTGCTGGCGCTGGTTTGACGCGCAATGGCTTGGATCAAGCTGAGCAGGTTCTTGGAGCGGTGGTTCACCTCTTTCATCAACAAGGCAATTTGCGCATTCCCCTTCGCCAATGCATCCGCTGCCCGCTGGCTTTCACGGTTACGCACCGCCTGCCCCCACACCAGAAATGTCAGAAGCATCGACATCAATACGCCCGTCAGCAGAACAATAATGTGGCTGTTCAGTGCGGTGGCCTTTTCAAACACGCTGGTGGATGTCGCCATTAGCCGCCACGTTTTGCCATACATTGAAAAGGTGTTTTCAGATTCAAAGACCGGTGTGTGATCCGGTTCAGGCATGTCCTGATACATTGAAAGCAGTTCACCTTCGGGAGTCACTTCGAACAGGCTGACATCTTTGCGGTAAAGCCCTTCGCCATCGAAATTGGCCTTCAGGATGGTTTCCATCAAATCCTTGATGCGGAAGACGCTGACGATCAAACCTTTGGCTTTTTCGCGTTGCGTTGCCATCGCTGTGGTTGTGCGATCAAAGATCGGCAAAACGACCAAAACGCCGGCTTTCGTTTCGTCGTTCAGGCTTTCGTCGTCCTGCACCAACGTGATTTTTGACGTCATGCTAGGTTCACCCAGCAGCAGCGCCCGATCGACGGCTGCTCGTCGGTTCGTTTCCGAATAAATATCAAACCCCAACGCGGGCCGATTGCGTCCGATAAAAGGTTCCAGATACAAAACCGGCGCATAAATAGGACGTTCGCCATCGGGCCTGAGATCGAATTCAGCCCAGTCATTCGCCTGAACATCAGCAACCAATGCGTCCACCTCTGCACGGTCATGCAAAATGGCGTTGAAGCTAAGACCCTGAATACCGGGATAATTTTCTTCGAGCTTGAGGTTTGAAACGTAATCCTGCCAAACGGTTCGATCAACGTTTTCGGTCGCTTCAAACAGCGCCACGCCGCTGCGTAGGACCTGTGCATAGGCATCAAAAGTTGTGCGCAGGCTGGTTTCGATTACGCCTGCTTCCTGCTCGAACCGGACCAAGCCAGTTTGATAGTTTCGCTGTTTTTCATACAGCGTCAGCGCCAAAGTTGCGGCCATTGATATCGCGAAAACAAACGCCACGATCCACGGGTCTCGGCGTCTGCGGTAGGCTTCACTAGACTTCATCAAAGCCCTTTCCATCATCGGTCTACTTTATGCGCGTCCAGAATTGCGAGACCACAATCATAACGTGCATACCACCATAGAAACGGAACCTGAGCCCGTCAATTCCCGAATGGCCGCTAACCAAGCAACTTTAAACAGAAAAAAGGCGCTACTTCGGGAGGGGAAATAGCGCCTAGGTATGGTGTTTAACACCGGGGGGAAATTTGGTTTACTTCCAGTTGTCTGGGCCTTTGTCCGCAAACGAATGGACAAGGAAGTCGATGAAAGCGCGCACTTTCGGCTGTGTGAAACGGCCTGGCGGGTAAACAGCGTAGACACCTTGAGTTTCGACGGGCAGATCAGGGATCGCGACTTCGACCAGACCTTGCGCCATCGCATCAGCGTAAAGGAAGCTTGGCAGGTAAGCGATACCCAGCCCACCGATACAGGCGTTCAGCAGGGATTGACCGTCGTTCACTGTCAGCCAGCCTGCAGTGCGGACTTGGCGTTTTTCGCCGGACGGCGCTGTTAGTTTCCAAACGGCCGAATTGGCTTGGTTGGAATAATGCAGCAATTTGTGTTCGTTCAGATCGTCGATCTTTTCAGGACGACCGTATTGTTCAAAGTAAGCCGGTGACGCAATCATCCGTTTGGACGTTTCAGTCAACTTGCGGGCACGCAGTGTGCTGTCTTCCAGTTCACCGATCCGAACGGCCATGTCGAAGCCTTCAGAGATCAGTTCAACATAGCGGTTGTTCAGCACCATGTTGACCGTAATGTCTGAAAATTCAGACAGGAATTCACCCAAGACGGGGGACAGATGGTTCACGCCAAAGTCTGTGGCCACGGAAATCCGCAACAAGCCAGAGGGCGCGGATTGCATGGATGTGACAAGCGCATCGGCTTCGCCTGCATCGTTCAGAACGCGGCGGGCGCGGTCGTAGTAGGCCAGACCGATCTCTGTCGGGCTAACCCTGCGTGTCGTCCGGTTCAAAAGCCGCGCACCAAGGCGGGCTTCCAAAGAAGATACGTGCTTAGAGACAGCGGATTTGGAAATCCCCATCTTTTTGGCCGCGTCTGTGAAACCACCCTGGTCTACGACCGTGGCAAAGGCTTCCATTTCTGTCAGGCGATCCATACGCGATCCTCATTCTGGCTACTTACAAGCAACCTTTTGCCCCTGAAATCGGGCAGGAATGGGACGATGGCCTGACAATAACGGGGTATTGCATAGTTTTGTAGCAAGATCGGAAACGCAGATTCCGTATATTTTTATACTATTTATAGCTTTCGCGGCGGTCCCCGAAGGTCCGCACACGTTTGCGCCACGCTTTATAACTGCCGGTTTTCAAGGCGGATCGCATCACCGCCTTGACCTCTTTTTCGGATAAACCGTGCTGGGCCTTGATGTCCGCAAACGCGATATGATCGGACAAAGCCATCTCGATCACTTCGCTTTTGGTTGCTTCATCAAGGTCCGGTACTTTGGCCATGCGTTAAAGGCTCGCGGCCAATCGTGTGCCCTGATCAATCGCACGTTTCGCATCCAGTTCTGCCGCCACATCGGCACCGCCGATGATATGAACGGACCGCCCTTTCGCCATCAGATCATCTGCAAGCGTGCGTTCCGGCAATTGCCCAGCGCACAAAACAATGGTGTCGACCGCGATGACACGTGGATTTTCCCGCGCTTCGCCGTCGCTGACGTGTAGGCCGTCTGCGTCAATCTTTTCGTAATTCACGCCGCCGACCATTTGGACGTTCTTCATCTGAAGCCCAGCGCGGTGAATCCAACCTGTCGTTTTACCAAGGCCTTTGCCCAGCTTCTGCGCTTTGCGTTGCAACAACGTGACTTCGCGGGTCGGCGCATCAGGCTGCGGGCCTTCGGGCCGCAAACCACCACGGACATTTTCCGGATCCCCGACGCCCCATTCTTCCAGCCACGCATCCAGATCTTCAGTCGGGCTGTCATCAGTCACGAGATATTCGGCAATGTCGAAACCGATGCCCCCTGCCCCGATCACGGCAACGCGGCTGCCCACAGGGGCCTTACCGCGCAACACATCAATATAGGACAGCACGTTCGGCCCGTCCTGACCCGGAATCTGCGGATCACGCGGGACAACACCAGTCGCGATGATCACTTCGTCGAAACCGTCCAACGCGTCTGCGTTAGCGGTGGTTTCCAACTGGAGCGTGATGCGCGCGTCGGCAACCGCCGTCCGGTAATAATCCACCAGCCCCCAAAACTCTTCTTTGCCAGGTACCTGTTTGGCCATGTTCAGCTGGCCGCCAATCTCTGCCGCTTTGTCGAAGATCGTGACGCTGTGACCGGCCTCTGCGGCGGTGAGCGCTGCGGACAGACCTGCAGGGCCTGCGCCGACGACTGCTACAGTTTTTGGTGTTTCTGCTTTCGTGACCACCAGTTCGGTTTCGAAACACGCACGCGGGTTTACAAGGCACGACGACATCTTGCCGCTGAACGTGTGGTCAAGGCAGGCTTGGTTACAGGCAATACACGGCGCGATCTTTGCGGCGTCGCCAGCGGCGGCTTTGGCCACAAAATCGGGATCGGCAAGGAACGGGCGGGCCATGCTGACCATATCGGCGCAACCGTCTGCGAGCACATCTTCACCAACTTCGGGCGTGTTGATCCGGTTCGATGTGATGACCGGGATCGACACCTCACCCATCAGTTTCTTTGTGACCCAGCTGAACGCGCGACGCGGGACAGATGTCGCAATCGTCGGAATGCGGGCCTCGTGCCAGCCAATGCCGGTGTTGATGATCGTAGCACCTGCAGCTTCAATCGCTTTGGCCAATTGCACGACTTCTTCCCATGTGGACCCGTTCGGGATCAAGTCGATCATAGAAAGGCGGTAGATGACGATGAAATCAGTGCCGACTGCTTCGCGGACACGGCGCACGACCTCGACCGGTAGGCGCATCCGGTTTTCGTAGGATCCGCCCCATTCGTCGTCGCGTTTGTTGGTGTGGGTGACAAGGAACTGGTTCAGAAAATACCCTTCGGAGCCCATCACTTCGACACCGTCATACCCGGCTTCTTGGGCACGCACGGCGGCAGTGACCATATCGCTGATTTGTTTTTCAATACCTTCTGCATCCAATTCCTTCGGCGGGAACGGAGAGATCGGGGATTTCACGGCAGAGGCGGACACACATTCGGGCGAATAAGCGTAACGACCTGCGTGCAGGATTTGCATCGCGATTTTGCCGCCTGCGTCGTGGACGCGGTCTGTCACAATTTTATGGTTCGCAATGTCATCTTGATTGAAAAGGCCAGCGGCACCGGGAAATACGCCGCCTTCTTTATTAGGGGCCATGCCACCTGTGACCATTAACGCCACGCCACCCCGTGCACGGGTCGCGTAGAATTCGGCGACACGGTTCCAGTCTTTGGTTTCTTCCAGACCGGTGTGCATTGACCCCATCAGCACGCGATTTTTCAACGTCGTAAAGCCAAGATCAAGCGGGGCCAGCAGGTGCGAATAGGTGGTGGTCATGTGTTCTCTCCCAAAACTTCGCATACATTGTGCAAAGTTGACGCGCACGTCACCCTAAACGCCGCGTCACCTGCGTCTTTTCGCGCGGCGCCGTCTTCGCAAAACCGCGTTGAAAGGTTTTAGGCCGTTTCGACGCAGTGCTTGCGGAACGCCCGCTTGAGAAGATCTAGCTCGGCGCGCAACAAATCAACTTCGACCTGCAGGGCATCAGCCATTTGGTCGCCCGCGAAAATGGTAAAGCTGCTGAGGATCGTGTTGCTGTTTTCTTCGACAATCACGTAGGTCTGGACGTCGTCGTTGATCCGGTCAGCAGGCACAGGTGCGCGTACAACCCATGTGCCATCACTGGAAAATTCGGTCGTCAATCCTGGCACGATTTCGTCGTCATGGCGCAAGACCAGCACCGGCGATGCGTCCTTTGGTCCGGTCAGGGTTCCTTCCCAGACGCCCGCGTGCAGTCGGTTTTTCAGCAGTGTGTAATCAGTCATACCACCGTTCCCTTATAGATCAGCGCGCGGATAGCGGCAGAAAGTCAAATCCCGAATACGCAGTTGGTTCATCGCCGGATCTTCGATGATCAGGTCTAGCCACATGCCGTCGATCCGGTTTTCATTCAGATCAGCGTAGGCCAGATCGAAATCGACAGATACCTCGCGATCAAGAAGCGGCAGTTCTTGGACGAGGTTTTCCGTATTCGGCCCGCATTTGATGTTGAGCCGTGCAAAGACAGTTGCAGGGCGTTCGGTACGGATCAACCCTTGGACCCGAACGATGTCACGCTTGCGCAGGCCGTCAGCCGCGTCCGCAGGTAAATCAATGACCACCGACAGGAAACTGCCGTCAAAACCCAATACATCCATTTCCAAGCCGAAGGGGGCTAAATCCCCTTCGCGCGTGTTCCGGATCTGGCGCAATGTCATTTCGGACACCTTGCAATCGTGGAACACCTTGATGTCGTCGCTGATGTGGTCCCCGTTGCGCAGCCCTGTCGCCCCTCTGGGTGAAATCGGACCGCGCCAAAGTGCAGGTCGCCACGACCATTTGGTACTGGGTGGTTTGGCAAAGTTGTTGGACCCGACACGCGGCAGGGCCAATCGGCTTTCCGCCACATGTACGACCTGATCAACCGCGCCACGCAATTGACGCGCACGGCTGCGTTGTTCACGCAATGTCGACAGGTCAGCCCGTTCCGCATTACGCGCAGCAGCTTTCCAGCGCGCCAAGGCACGACGGTGAACAATTTTATCTAACAATCCTGATCGCTGACGCGCCACACTGTGACCTTTTCAGATGGTGTCTTACTCTTTATCTGCCGAACCGTTTCCAAAAAGCAAACCGTTGTCAGGTTTCCACGACCGTTTCTGCGATCTGGTTGTTTGCAAGCATCGACGCAAGCACACTTTCCAGAAGCGCTTGACCTTGTGACGCGGTCAACGGTGTTTCGGCCATACCCCGCACGGCGATTGTGGTCAGCCGTCCTTTGATGTCAACGAATGCACGCCATTCGGTCGTCTGCAATCCCGCAACAGGTGGCGCCGCTTGATCCGCAAACCGCACAGTCACAGCACCCGAGGTTTGTTTGACCCCGCCTACGGACACTGTGCTTGCATTGCCATTGACGCTGAGCAGGGTTTCACCTGCGGTCGTGGACAAAAACGCCTCGAACCCATCGGGGTCTTCTGCCACGATTGCTGATCCCGCAGGCCCGACTTGAACTGTCGCAAAGCCGTTTAGGCGCGGCCTGTCGTTGGTGCCCGCGATCACGCCGCAGCCCACCATCACCGCAAAACCGCTACGCGGTTTGCTGGCTTTGGTTTCGATGCAATATCCTTCAGGCACGGCTGCGATTACGTCGCCGCCATACAGTGCCAATGCTGGTGTCGGAGGCGTCGGCGCCCCCAGTGACCCAATTTCAGCGCAGCCCGCAACCAGCAGGGCCGCGCCGAATACAATATACTTACCTGCAAACGAAAACACAGCGATCAGAGATCCATGTAGATGTGTTTTTCAGCCTTCGCACCCGGATGGGTCGTCGCCCCGAAACGCGTTGCCCCGACGAGTTGCGAGAACTTCCAAAGCGCACCAGACGCGTAGATCGTTTCCTTTGGACCCGCCCACGCATCTTTACGTGCTGCAAGTTCTTCGTCGGTCAGATCAACGGACAGTTCACCCGTCACAGCGTTCATGGTGATCATGTCGCCGTCTTTCAGCAACGCGATTGGACCGCCGTGTGCCGCTTCTGGTCCAACGTGACCCACGCAGAACCCGCGTGTCGCACCGGAGAAACGACCGTCAGTGATCAATGCGACCTTCTTGCCCATGCCCTGACCAGAAAGTGCAGCCGTCGTGGACAGCATTTCGCGCATGCCCGGACCACCTGCTGGACCTTCGTTGCGGATGACCAGAACTTCGCCTTCTTCGTATTTGCGTGCTTTCACAGCGGCGAACGCTTCTTCTTCGTTCTCGAAGCAGCGCGCAGGACCTGAGAAGACTTGTTCTGCTTCTGCCATGCCAGCGACCTTTACGATCGCGCCTTCAGGAGCAAGGTTGCCCTTCAGGCCAACAACACCACCGGTTTTCGTTAGCGGGCTGTCGATGTGGTAGATCACGCGATCATCAGCTTCGCCCATGATCATGTCGAGCTCTTCACCCATTTCACGACCGGATGCTGTCATGCAGTCTTCGTGGATCAGGCCCGCTTTGCGCAGTTCCTTCATCACGACTGGAACACCGCCCGCCTCGTAAAGGTCTTTCGCGACATACTGACCACCTGGTTTCAGGTCGACGAAGTAAGGCGTGTCTTTGAAGATGTCGCAAACGTCGAAGAGATCGAAATCGATGCCAGCTTCATGCGCAATCGCAGGCAGGTGCAGACCAGCGTTGGTGGAACCACCGGTACAAGCAACAACACGCGCTGCGTTCTCAAGAGATTTGCGAGTCACAACGTCACGCGCACGGATGTTTTTCGCGATCAGGTTCATGACTGCTTCACCGGAAGCCACGCCATATTGATCGCGGGATTCGTAAGGGGCAGGCGCACCGGACGAATTCATTAGCGCAAGACCGATTGCCTCTGACACACAGGCCATAGTGTTCGCAGTGAACTGGCCACCACATGCACCGGCAGATGGACAGGCCACACGTTCCAGAACTTCCAACTCAGCGTCGGACATGTTGCCAGCTTGGTGCTGACCAACAGCTTCGAATACGTCTTGAACGGTCACGTCCTTGCCGTGCAACCGGCCCGGAAGGATGGAACCACCGTAGATAAAGACAGACGGCGTGTTCAAACGCACCATCGCCATCATCATACCCGGCAGGGATTTGTCACAGCCAGCCAGACCAACAAGCGCGTCATAGCAATGGCCGCGCATGGTCAATTCAACCGTGTCAGCAATTGCTTCGCGGGACGCGAGCGAAGACCGCATGCCTTCGTGGCCCATCGCGATGCCGTCGGTCACGGTGATTGTGGTGAATTCGCGTGGCGTGCCAAGACCCTTTTTCACGCCGAGCTTCACAGACTGCGCCTGACGGTTCAAGGCGATGTTACAAGGGGCCGCTTCGTTCCAGCAGGTTGCGACACCAACCCAAGGCTGCGCAATCGCTTCTTCGTCCAAACCCATCGCATAAAAATAGGACCGATGCGGGGCGCGTGATGGCCCTTCGGTCACATGGCGGCTAGGCAGGTGGGTTTTGTCTACTTTGGTCATGGGTCGGCCTCCCGAAATATCATTTGAAACGGGTCTAAATAAGGGGCGCAGGCGTGACAAGCGGTTTAAGCCAGCCTTTGGCGGTTGGTTTCGGCTAATTACGGCCTGCGCTTTCGCAAAAACGGCGAGTTCAGGCCAGTCTTACGCAGCAATCGATCAGCAGGGTGCGAGACCATGTCGCAAGGCTATGCTGACAGCGTTTAACTTTCACATGTGAAAAGGAGACGACCATGTCCTCGATTGACGAAGAAAATTTACCCCGTGCGGAACGCGACATCCGCAATGGCATAAGTCAGGGTAACGAAGGAAGTGCGGCCCCTTGGTTCCTTGCCGTTGTGGTGATTGTTGCCATTGTCGGCGGGATTTACGTCTACAGTGGTGATCAGGTTGAGACAGCACCGATCAGCACAACAGAGCCTGCGATATCGGAAGAGACCGCGCCCGTAGCGCCCCTACCCGAATAACACGATCACGGGCGGCACGCCGTTGATTGCATTTCGTGTCGCCCGCGCATATCTCTGCGTCAACAACGCAGGGGCATTTTGCTATGAACTGGATCACGAACTACGTCCGACCCACGATTAACTCGCTGTTTTCGCGGCGCGAGGTTCCAGAGAACCTTTGGCAGAAGTGCGACGAATGTGGCACGATGCTGTTCCACCGCGAATTGTCGGACAACCTGAACGTCTGCACGAACTGCGATCATCACATGGCGATTGGCGCCCGTGATCGTCTGACAGCGCTTTTCGATCTCGGTATGTTTAAAGAAGTCGAGGTTCCAGAACCCGTCGCTGATCCGCTGCATTTCAAAGACCAAAAGAAATACACCGACCGTATCAAGGACGCCCGCAAAAAGACCGGCGAACGCGACGCGATGCTGGTTGCAGAAGGTGACATTGGCCGCACGAAAGCCGTTGTGGCCGTTCAAGACTTTTCCTTCATGGGTGGGTCTATGTCGATGTATGTGGGCAACGCGATCATTGCGGCTGCCGAACGTGCGATTGAACTGAAATGCCCGTTGATCCTGTTTTCTGCCGCTGGTGGCGCGCGGATGCAGGAAGGTATTCTTGGCCTGATGCAGATGCCGCGCACGACAATTGCTGTGCAGATGCTGAAAGAAGCGGGCCTGCCTTACATCGTTGTTTTGACACACCCGACAACGGGTGGTGTGACCGCATCTTATGCAATGCTGGGCGACGTTCAGATTGCGGAACCGAACGCGTTGATCGGTTTTGCCGGTGCCCGTGTGATCGAACAAACAATCGGTGAAAAACTGCCCGAAGGGTTCCAGCGCGCCGAATACCTGTTGGATCACGGTATGCTGGACCGCGTGACAAAGCGGACCGAATTGAAAGACGAATTGATCACGATCATGCGTCTTTTGATGAAACAGCCACCTGCAATCAAAGGCGACTTGCCTGCGCCAGACGCCGAGACACCGGAAGCTGAGGAAGCAAAAGCGTGATCCTCATCGCCGCGCTTGTGGGCGCGGGATTGGGTGGATTGGCAATGCTGATGATGTTCCACGCAGGGATGCTTGCGGAACGTTCAGGCACAGCCGTGTTCCTTTGCGCTATCGCATTATTTTACCCCATCTTCGCGGCACAAGAAGCGGACACCGGCAATCTTGCCCTGCATCTGATTATTTTCATTGGCTTCGCGACATTGGCCCGCTTCGGGTTTCAGCGTGGCACACATTTGCTGGCGGGTGGGCTGATCGGGCATGGTATTCTCGACTTCGGCCTGCACGTGATTGGCGCACCCGGCCCCGTTTGGTGGCCTGCGATGTGTGGTGCATTTGATATTGCCGCTGGCGTATCGCTTGTCCGCCTTGTTCAAACTGGAAAAGCTACAACATGACGACCAATTCCGACGCGATCCTTGCCCGCATGATGGCGCTGCACCCGAAGGTCATCGACCTGACGCTAGACCGTGTTTGGCGGTTGCTGGAAACCTTGGATAATCCGCAAAAGAAACTGCCGCCCGTCATCCACGTCGCAGGCACAAATGGCAAAGGATCGACCCAAGCCATGATCCGTGCGGGTTTGGAACAATCGGGCGCTGCCGTTCATGCCTATACGTCCCCGCATCTTGCCCATTTTCATGAACGGATCAGGCTCGCTGGTGAACTGATCACCGAAGATGCGCTGACCGAAGTGCTGGACCGCTGTTACCACGCCAATGGGCCGGACCCGATCACCTACTTCGAGATCACGACTGTCGCGGGTCTACTGGCGTTCGCGGAAACCCCTGCGGATTACACACTGCTTGAGGTTGGTCTAGGTGGACGACTGGATGCCACAAACGTCATCGATACCCCTGCCCTGACGATCATCACACCAATTGATTTGGACCATCAGGCGTTCCTTGGTGATACGCTGACAGCCATCGCAGGCGAAAAAGCGGGTATCATCAAACGCGGCGTGCCCTGCGTCGTGGGTCCGCAACATGACGAAGCGATGGACGTGATCGAAGCGAAGGCTGCCCGTTTGGGTGCACCGCTGTTGGCCCATTGTCAGCACTGGCATGTGTCCGAAGAACGCGGGCGGTTGGTGTATCAGGACGAACGCGGATTGCTTGATCTTCCCCTTCCTGCCTTGCCCGGCCCACACCAGATTATGAACGCAGGTGCTGCGATTGCCGCGCTGCGTGCGCTGGACAAAGATGAAACCGCTTGCGAAGCGGCGATGACCCAAGCCTATTGGCCCGCACGGATGGAAAAACTGACCAAGGGTGCGCTGGTTGATCTGGCAGCACCTGCTGAACTGTGGCTCGATGGGGGGCATAATCCGGCAGCGGGTCGTGCGCTTGCTGCGACGCTGAAACAACAGCCACCGCGCCCGACGCATCTGATTTGCGGCATGCTGAATACCAAAGACATCAGTGGATATCTTGCGCCACTCGCCGAAGTTGCGACAAGTTTGACCGCCGTTTCGATCCCGAACGAAGCAAACACGATCCCCGCAGAAGAAACCGCAAGGATCGCCGCAACCGTGGGACTTGATGCAAAGGCAGCACCCGATGTTGCCCATGCAATCAGGGATATCACCGCAGTCTCACCTCATGCGCGTATCCTGATTTGCGGGTCATTGTATCTGGCTGGCGCCGTTATGCGGGAAAACATCTAAACTTTCCCCTTTTCGATAATTTCCCTGATGATTCGTTTTCTCTTTGACGACCGAATCACTCTGCGTCTATATCTAGTCGTAATTACGAAAAGCACCGGGCCTGCCAGCCATCTGTTCAAGATATGGTGCTTCTTATTGGGGGATCGGCATTATGTCGCGAACAGTTATGGCTGTCGCGTTGGCTGGGGCAATTTTCGCCTCTGAGGCGACTGCGCAAACCACCGCAGGGGCCACCGACGCCACTTTTACGTATCAAGGCCAAGACAAGATCATCGCACAAGCACCCCGTGCGGATGCGATTTCTGCCGCCCGCTTTTACGATCTGCACGGCGGCTGTGACGGTCTTTGTATTGCACCGGATGCCGCAGCTGACGACGTCGAAACGATCACTGAAAACCGTGTGATTGATTTCATGGCCAACGAATTGGCCAATGGGCAGGGCTTGCTGATCGACAGCCGCCTGCCATCTGATCGCGCAATTGGCTTTTTGCCTGCCTCGGCCAGTATTCCACATACACTTGTGACACCCGACAATCCGCTCTTGCCCGATATTCTGAAGGCACTTGGCGCACGTAGCATGTTGGGTGCTTTTAACTTTTCCGATGCAATGACCCTTGTTGTGTTTGATGCGGGCCCGACGACAATGGATGCCCACCGTTTGGTCAACGCACTTATCGATGCAGGATATCCTGCTGACAAAATCAAATATTACCGAGGCGGGATGCAGGTTTGGTCATCGCTCGGTTTGACGACCGAGGGGACATCATCATGAGACAAGTCGGACCAGTAGGCCCAAAGCCGCGTTCTAACGTATTGCCGTGGGCGATCACTGTTGGCGCTGTGACGTTCGCCGTTGGCGTGATGGGCACGCTTTACATGACCCAGAACCAACAACGTGCGCAGGCCGAAGCGCTGTCATCTATCGTAGCACAGCTGTCCGATGTCCAAGTCAGCCGTGCGCAGACCGCTGATTTGCTGGCAATTCCAGCCCCAGCGCCAATTGCCGCAACACCAGTCGCACCAGCGCCTGAACCAGACGTCGTCGCAGTTTCCGCACCTGCTGCTGTAGCGCCATCAATCCCCACCGCGACCGCAGCGCTTGCAGCATCTGAACCGACAGCTGAGGACGTTCGCAGTAAAGAAGATAAAATCGCCGAAGCCATCGCAATCGCCAACCGCAACCAGTTACGGATGCTGACCGAAGGCGTTGTCGCTGGTTTGTACGACGTAACGACCGAAAACGCTGACGGCACCGGAACGCGTATTGCCCTGCAGCCCCGCAACGCGGCGACGACAGCAGAGTCGTTGGAAGGTATTTTGGCCGCCGCTGCCGCCAGTGGCGAAATCGAAGTGCCTGATGCGATCAGCACCAGTGATGGTGATGTCGATCCACAAACGCTTTTATTTGATCTGGTGCAACGGTCGCTGGAAAACGGGAACGCTGACGAAGTTGAAGCGGCCCGCGAACTGCAATTGCGCGCATTCGCAGCCTCTACAGCCGAAACCGAAACGGTTGGCGGCGAACGGTTCTACACAGTCGAAAGCGGCGACAGCCTTGCCTATATCGCGCTGCAGTTTTACGGCGCGACCGGTGAATACGGCCGTATTTTTGAAGCAAACCGCGATCAGCTTTCGTCACCTGACAAAGTGCAGATCGGTCAACGCCTGCGCATTCCAAATGCGTAAGGTCCAGACGCAAAAGAGATAGACGACAGATGGGACCAACCCGTCGAGCAGTCCGCAGCATGCAGGTCCTTGTAGCCTGCATGTTTGCGTTTGCACAGACCGCAACCGCTGCCACGTTGAACATGTGCTGGACCGGCGGTAACGGCTACACCATGACGGGCCGGATGGAGTTGCCCGACAGTGCCATGCGTAAAACGTTGGTGCGCGAAACTGACATCACCGCGTTCAAGATCACCGGCTATTTCAATGGGACCCGCGTGGGGTCGTGGAACCTGATCGAAAAGACACCAGAAACATCCTGGTCGCTTTACTTTGATCCGGCGACATTTACCTTCCCGACCGCAATCGACCTGAACCGCCAAGTGTCCCAAGAATGGAACGCGAACGGCAACGTCGATGATTGCGGCAATCCCGGATTTGGGTTCAACGCAGGTAATTTCGCGCAAGATGTCTGCATTAACGGTCAATACATCGAACCAAGCAGCATTGACCCCGAAACCACGTTCTTTGCAACCTACGATCCGGTCACGCCTGACTGCCGGTCCGTTGCGGCACTCAGCAAATCACGCATCCAGCCTTGACGATACGACATCGCGAGAAGGGCATGTCTTTTAAACCGTTCTGGTGTATTTGCCATGCAAGCCCACCCATCATGCCCACGAAGGCCGCAACATGATCCGCTTTGTCATTGGTTTGTTTATATTCGCTGTCGCGTTGTGCGCGTATATTATCAATGCGCAACACGGTGGCATCTTACCGCAACGCGATGCGGCCGTAACCGCGCCTGATCCGATCGTCGAAGCACCCGCAAGCGAAGACGACATCGCAGCGACCGAAGAAACCGCAGCCCAGATTATAAACGCTATCGTGGCACGCGATCTTGGCTACCCGACAGCATCCATTCCAGTAGGAGCGGCGGTCCGCGACACGCTTGCCGTACTTGGTCTTGAAGTGCCCGATGTCCAAACCGCTGTTCCGGACAAGAGGTTTGCAACGCTGATCGGCGAATCTTTACGGGCTGGGGTACCAGATACGGAAATCACACAGACGGTCGCGGACCGTGCGCGCGCAGGGGATCTGGCGATCCCCGTTGGATTGGTCACATCGGACGGCGAGATTGATCTGGCGACATTTTTGCGTGCAGTTGTGACAACGGCGGTCTTGGTGACCGAAGGCACGGAACCTGTCGTACCTGACCTGTCCAATGATCCGGCGGCGATTATTTCAGTTGATGGTTATGACTACGTGATCACCGCGACAGACAGCCTTGCGGCAATTGCGGTAAAATTCTACGGCGATGTGACCCAAACAAGCCGCCTTATTCAGGCGAACCCGATGGCCTTGGCCCGCCCCGAACAGATGGTCGCAGGCACAACGATCAGCGTTCCCGCCTTCTGATCAAACCGCCCAGTCTGCCGCCTGCATTTCGCGCAACCGGCTGGCAGTCCGTTCAAATTCAAACGTCCCTTCGCCTTCAAGATACAACATCTCGGGGGGTCCCGCAGCGGAACAAATCAACCGCACGCGCCCTTCGTAAAGCGTGTCGATCAGGGTCACAAAACGTTTGGCTTCGTTAAAATTAGACCGCCCCAGCTGCGGGATATCTTCCAGAATAAGCACGCGGACGGCATCCACCAAAGCCAAGTAATCGGCAGCACCCAGTGGTTTCCCGCACAAATCATAAAACGACGCCCGCGCGGCACCATTATGAAATCCGGGCAATGTGACTTCGCGTTTTTTGACGTGCAGCACCAACGGGGCGGCGTCGCCTTGTGTCAGGTCATCCCAAACCCGATCAATTTGCGCGCGCGCTTCGGACGTTAACGGCGTGAAATAGGTCGGCGTTCCCGCCAGACGTCCCTGACGGTAGTCCGTTTCGCTGACAAGTTCATGCACGACCAAACGGTCTTTGATCAGCGCGATGAATGGTGTGAACAGCTGTCGGTTCAAACCGTCTTTATACAGATCATCAGGTGGGCGGTTCGACGTTGTCACAATCGTGACGCCCGCTGCAAACAACGCCTCGAACAGACGCCCAACGATCATCGCATCGGTGATGTCGGTGATTTGCATCTCGTCAAACGCCAGAAATCGGACACGGCCAGCCAGATCAGCGGCCACGGGCGCGATCGCATCGTCGACACCCGATTTACGGGCTTCGGTCATCTGGGCGTGTACCCATTGCATGAAGGCGTGAAAATGGCTGCGTTGCTTAGGAGCGTCGACCGCATCGTATAGCAGATCCATCAACATGGATTTCCCGCGCCCGACACCGCCCCACATATAAAGACCCGGTTCTGGATCAGGGGCTTTGCGAAAGAAACCGCGCTTGGGTGCAGGGGCCGCCATCGCCGCGCGCACCCGTTCCAACTGGTCCATCACCGCAACCTGTGCGGCATCCGACGTCAGTTCACCTGCAGCAACTTTTGCTTGATATATCTCGTGCATTGTCATCGTCTTCGGCATAGCCCGTCAGTCGAGAATTGAAAACTACCCTTCGTTTCCTTGACGTCTTCTAGATCCCCGCCGGAGGCATCGCATTTTCGCGAAAATTCGACTAGCTTTCCAACCGAACAACACATCGGACGCGATCAGATGACACCACGCCAAGCAACTCCTGACGACGTCTTGGATATCGCGCAAATGCACGTGCAAAGCTGGCAGGAAACCTATCCCGGTCTTTTGCCTGCGTCAGAAATTGCGTCCCGTGACCTGATCAATAGGACAAATCTTTGGACGCAGGTTCTGGCCAACCCGGATAACGTCACAAGCATCATTCCCAGTATCGGTTTTGCATTGCTCAGACCACAACAGGACCAAGACCTGCGCGATACGTACCCCTTCGCCCTACAATCGCTTTACGTCCTGCGGCCCCATCATGGCACAGGCGCGGGCATTGCCCTACTGGGCCATGTCACCGAAGGAGTCGCGTTCACCGCCGCCGTGTTGAAAGGAAATACCCGCGCAATTGATTTCTACATCAACGCCGGCGGCATCCATTTGAAAGACGAAACAGACGCTGACGGTTGCACGGACCACATCTATGGCTGGTCTGTACCGATACAATTGCGGCGTTGACACGTGGCACTTGCGCCAATCAAGTGCTGCCATGACCCAATCGAAATCCGCCCTGATCAATCCAGTCCTGATTGCAGGCTGCGTCATCATCATGACCGGCTTTGCAATCCGTGCATCATTTGGTGTGTTCCAAATCCCGATCGCGACTGAATTCGGCTGGCTGCGCACCGACTTTTCACTTGCCATTGCGATTCAGAACCTTGCTTGGGGCATCAGTCAGCCCATCTTCGGGGCCATTGCTGAAAAGATTGGGGACCGCAAAGCAATCATACTTGGCGCATTGTTTTATGCTGCCGGACTGTTGCTGTCGTCAGGCGCCACGACCCCGATTGCGCACCAAATGTACGAAGTGCTGGTGGGATTCGGGATCGCGGGCACTGGGTTTGGTGTCATTCTTGCCGTGGTTGGACGGGCCGCGTCAGATGACAATAGGTCCATGGCCTTGGCCATTGCGACGGCGGCTGGTTCTGCGGGACAGGTTTTTGGCGCGCCGCTTGCCGAATACTTTTTGACCTTCATGACATGGCAGATGACCTTCGTGACCTTCGCGGGCTTGATTTTGGCTGTGTTGCTGGTTTTGCCGATGATGCGATCTGAAAAGGTCGCAACCAAAGCGGAACTGGAAGAAAGCATGGGCGCAATCCTGATACGTGCGTTCAAAGACCCGTCCTATACGTTCATCTTTCTAGGCTTCTTTTCCTGCGGCTACCAACTGGCCTTTGTCACCGCCCACTTTCCAGCATTCGTGACTGAAATGTGTGGACCTATTGCACCCGGTGGCGCGCTTGCCAGCATGGGCATCACAACCACCAGCGCGTTGGGCGCGGTTGCGATATCACTGATCGGTCTGGCCAACATCGGCGGCACACTATTCGCAGGCTACCTTGGGAAGCGGTATTCGAAAAAGTATCTGCTGGCTGGCATCTATCTGGGGCGGACTATCATTGCGGCTGCTTTTATCATGACGCCCATGACACCCACGACAGTCATCCTGTTTTCAGTTGGCATGGGGTCGCTGTGGCTGGCGACCGTGCCGTTGACGTCTGGGCTCGTCGCGCACCTATATGGTCTGCGGTATATGGGCACGCTGTACGGGATCGTTTTCTTTTCGCACCAGCTGGGATCGTTCATGGGCGTCTGGCTTGGCGGGGCGCTTTATGACGCCTACGGGACCTACACCTATGTCTGGTGGGTCGGTGTAGCTGTCGGAGCGTTTAGTGCAATCGTCCACCTGCCGATCAAAGAGAACCGATCGGCGATGGTCGCAGCTAGCTAAAATTGTAGAGAATTATGTAGAAATTTCGTCAGACCGCGGGGAACTTTCTGCGTTCTCTTAAGATTCTTCACACCGTCCAACGGTAGCGTCGCGGCATCATAAGCCGAGGCCCCCATGACTTCATTGCTCAAGACTGCCGTTATCCTTATCGATCCCATGCTGCTCGCGATTGCCGTGATTTATATCTACGGCTTCATTGTTCGACTGACCTCTAAGACTTGGGTCCATCAGGCAACGATGGGGTTTACCTTCGGGATTGGTGCTGTGCTTGCCATGTTTACCCCGATCGTTTTCGCGGAAGGTATCATCATAGATATGCGCAGCCTTCTTGTCGGTCTGTCCGGCGCTTTTTTCGGAATTCCCGGGGCAGTTATTGCGGGTGCCATGGGACTTGCCACCCGTTTTTATCTTGGCGGCACCGGTGCAGCCTCTGGCATGCTTGGCATCGCAATCGCTGCGATTTCGGGACCGATATGGGCGTATAAAATTCGAGGCAAGATGTCGAAATCGGCGCTGAGCTATGTCGTGCTTGGCCTTGTTATATCAAGTCACCTGATCGCTGTTACCGTGTTGCCGACCGAAATGATGTGGAAACTGATCTACGAAATTGTTCCAGTATTGCTGGCATTCAATCTGGTTGGCGCGGTGCTGATCGGGTCATTGATGAGCAGAGAAGAGGGGCTTGCCGCAGAGAATATTGCCCTATTTAACGCTGCGACAACGGATCCGCTGACCCGACTTCACAATCGCCGTAGTGCTGTCGCCGCCTACGATGCAATGCCCCCACCAATCGAAAATGACCACGGCACCGCGATGCTGTGTTTTGATGTCGATAACTTCAAAGCAGTGAACGATACATTCGGTCATGTTTTGGGGGACAAGGTTCTTGCTGAAATCTCGACGCGTATCGGGAAAATACTACGGCCTTCAGACGTCTTTTCACGCTTGGGCGGCGATGAATTCCTGATAATCCTGCCATCTGTGACCGAAGAAGAAACCTGCCGCATCGCGGAACGGTGTCGCCAAATCATTGCGCAAACAGCAATTGTAGACAACGGCGGGGCGATGTCCGTCACGATAAGTATCGGCGCAGAATGGTTATCCGATCGACCGGATTTCCTGACATTTGTCGCCCGCGCTGACGAGGCGCTGTATCAGGCGAAAAAACTGGGTCGCAACTGCGTCGCCTTTGCGTGGGAAAATACTGCGAACGTCGCACAGGCCCTTGTAAGCAAGCCCCAAGAACGGATCGCGTAACGTCAGCGTTGTTCGCGGAGCATCGTCCGCAAAAACACCGAAAGCTCTTCGCCGTGGCTATATGGCACGGCATGACCTGCGCCTGGCACGACTTCTTGGTGGGCAGTACGGTTCCATTGGGCAAACGTTCCAACCGCGGACAAGGGGATAATAGCATCCTGTTCGCCCCAGATTGCAATCACCGGAATACCGTCGCGGCTGATCGCGCGGTGCTCTTTTTCTTGCGTCATTTCTAGAATATTGCGGCGGCTTGAAAGAACGGCAGGTAAAAACCCTTGCCGTTTGAGTTCGGAAAGCTGTGATGCCAACACCGTCGGCGCAGCTTGCCCTGCCGGATCAGCCAAAAGCGCGCGACGCATCCGCGCGCCTGCGAATAGCCCGTGCAGCCAGCCGCCGATGACAGGTTTCGTGCGACAGAACGCGGAAAAATCGCTTTCCCGTGTTTCAACTCCGCAAGTCGCCAGCAAGATCAACCGCTTCATGCGATGCGGCTGCCGCGCTGCAAATGCCGTCGCAATTGTGCCGCCCATCGAATACCCCACGAGCGTCAGGTCCTCGGCTAGTCCTTCATGTTCCAACACATCATTGAGCTGCTGCAAAAAGAAAGCTGCGTCTTGCTTGCCCTTCGGCGCGTCGGAAAAACCACGGCCATACAGATCGTAAACAAGCACGCGATAACCGGTATCGGCCAATACCTGTGCGACGTCCGCCCAAACCGTTGAAGGGGTCGATAGGCCGTGGATCAGGACGGCGACGGGGCCCCGGACCGGACCAATCCATTGGTAATGCGTGATGCCTTGAGTCAGTTCGGCAAAGGCGCCCGGTGCTTTTTGACGCCTTTTTGCCGTCATGGGTGTACGGCGCGATTCCAGAACCTTCGGTGCTGCGACGACCGCGAGTAAAACCAAGCCAACAATTAACCAGACCATTTGTCCGCCTTCCAATTCCAAACCAGCGATCATCCAAAGATGTTTCGTCGGATATACCGTTTAATTCTGCCGCTGCGCCCAAACCGCTTGAATATAACTGCTTGTCATCAAATCAAGATGCGCACCGCCGCCGTTCTTAAACAGCGTAATTTCGTCATCACTATGACGTTCAAAGGCGTCGATGTCGTAGTAGTCGGCGTTAATATCGCTTGACTGAATAACCCCACCTGCCAACGGGATTTTCAATTCGCCGATGTGATCCATCGTGGTGCCTTTGTTATCAACAAAGATGCGCGATTTTTGCAGGGCCGCATCGTCGACTTCGCGCATATCGGGTCGATACGCGCCAATCAGGTCGATGTGCTGGCCGGGCTGCAGCCAATCGCCTTTGATCAAAGGATCAGTCGACATGGTGGCCGAGGTAACAATGTCCGCGTCGCGTACCGCCGATTCCAGATCAGCAGCAATGGCAACGTCCGGAAAATCAACGGCGAAGTCTTCCGCCCCTGCTTTGCTCCTGTTCCATATGGTGAATGTCGCGTCTGGAAACGCAGCGCTATACGCCTGTTTCAGCGACCGACCAACGGTCCCTGCACCGACAATCAGGATGTTCCGGCTATCGGGTCGCGCCAAGCGCCGCGCCGCAAGAAGGCTGTCCCCTGCCGTTTTCCATTTGGTCACTAGATGAAAATCAAGGATCGCAGACAGGGATCCGTCTTCATCGGAATAGAGCGTGACACCGCCGTTCACCATTGGCTTGTCTGCCGCGCGATTGCCCGGAAAGATCGTGGCGCATTTGACTGCGAGACCGAGGCCCTTGATCCAGGCAGAGCGGTTCAAAAGCGTGTTGTCGCCTTGGTAAAGGAACACATCTTCGACCTGCGCAGGCGGCAAATCATGGCCTGCAGCCAATGCGTCCGTTAGGTCGATCCAGTTCAGGATCGCATCCGCTTCTGCGAAGGGGATCATTTGCGTCATTGCGCAGCCTCGGCCGTCAATAATCCGTCAGACACCAGTCGGTCCGCCCAGCCATCTGCGCCCGTGAACACATGTGTCTGCCAGCCGCGCGCCCGTGCAGCTGTGATATTGTCGATCCGGTCATCCGTGAACAAAAGCGTCGTTGGATCAAGCTCGCAGTCGTCTTCAACCTGTTGATAAATATCCGCGTCGGGTTTGATCACGCCCATGTGGCCCGAAATATAGCTGCGGTCGAATTCGGTCAGGAACGGATAGACCGGCTTTGCGATGTCAAATGTCTGGATGCCAAAATTCGACAGCGCGAACACGGGAACATCAGCAGCGCGCAATGCCCGTAAGACCCGCACAGAACGGTCAATCGGAGGGGCCGCCATTTCGATCCAGCGGTCGTGCCACATCATGACTTCGTCGTGCCAATCGGGGTTGGCTTGGGCTGCGGCCACGATGGTATCGCGGAAATTTTCGCCCCGATCCACCTTGTCGTTGATGCCGTGCAGATCAATCGCGGCGAACATCGCCCGTCGCCGTTCGGCACCGATCACGCTGTCAAAGAAGCGTTCTGGTTGCCATTCGATTAGGACGTTTCCAATGTCGAAGATGACGGCGTTAATTGTAGGCATTTGGCATTCCTTTGGGTTAACCACACATTAGCCAGATCGCCGCGTTCGTCTAGCTCAACGACGTGTCCGCGGACGTTGCGCGGCCTTGCGATTGACCGCCTCGCGCCAGATCGTAATGATCCCAGCGCCGACGATGAAGGTCATCCCGAGATAGGCCATAGGTTCAGGCCATTCATCAAAGATGAAGATGCCGTATAAAACCGCGAGCGGCATGGCCACGTATTCGAATGGTGCCACGAATGCCGCCTCTGCCACGCGATACGCCTGACTGATCAGGAAACCGCCACCGGCGACGCCAATCCCGACGATCAGGAAATATTTGAGATCGGACAGGTTGGGCCACGTCCATTCCCGCAGCAAGAATTTCAGCGCCGGGTCGGTTTGATCCCCGTATCTTCCGTCACCGATCGCCAAGCCGATCAAAAGCGTGACGATGATGAACGTCACTTGGATGTAGACCGACAGGGTCGCCGCACTTTCGGTGGACCCCATCTGCCGTGTCATCGTGTTGAGACTTGCGTAACAAAGGGCCGCAACCAAGGGGTAGAACGACGCGTATTGGAACGATCCGGTGCCGGGCTTGATCATGATCAGGACACCCACGAACCCGATCAGGATCGCCGCCCAGCGCCACGGACCGACGCTTTCGCCCAGAAAGATGATTGAAAACAACGTGATCAGGATCGGGCTGATGAAGAAGATTGCGGTTGCGTCCGCCAAGGGCATCGCGGCCAATCCCAGAAAGAACGTCATATTCGCCATAACCGTGAAGCCGCCGCGTAGAAAATGCTGCGGCAACCGCTTTGTTTTGAAAATCGCAAAACCGCCTTTGAATGGCGCGATGGCGCACATCGTCAAAACCAGCGCCAACAGCGACCGGATCAGCACAACCTGATGCAGCGCGTAGTCGCCCGACAAGAATTTGATCGTCGTGTCGTTGGTTACGAAAAAGAAAACCGCGAAGAATGCGCAAACAGACCCAAGCTGCCCCGATGATAGCCGCATCATAATTTGGCCGCTGCCCGTACCATGCGTTCAAGCGCATCCAGAAAACGCGCCCGATCCGCTTTTGAAAACGGTTTGCCGCCGCCTTGCCGGAACGGATCAGCGGCGCGCATGTCTGCCATCAGGTCGCGGGTCGCAAGCACGTTGCCAATGTTGGCGGTCGTTAGCGGTTCACCATTATGTTTGAGCACCAGCGCACCGTTTTCCACGCATTTTGCCGCCAAGGGGATATCGCCAGTGATAACCACGTCGCCTTTGGTCGCACGATCCGCGATCCACATATCGGCGACGTCTGGCCCATCAGGCACGACGACATTCTCGACAAACGGATTCGCTGAAGGTCGAATGCCACCATTCGACACAACAAACATTTTCAGTTTGTGACGCGTGCCGACACGTTCAACTTCGGCTTTGACAGGGCATGCGTCCGCATCGACGTAGATCATTTATATAGTGCCTCTGCGTGGAAGATGATGTGATCTTCCATGAAGGTGGACACGAAGTAGTAGGAATGGTCGTAGCCTTTTTGCATCCGCAAATGGCCCTCTTGGCGTTTTTCAGCCATTGCGCCTGCCAAAGCTGCCGTTCCCAGCAAATCGCCGAATTGGTCGTCGGTGCCTGTGTCGATCAGAACAGGTCCGTCGAACCCTTCGCTTTGCATCAACAGGGTTGCATCGTGCGGCCCCCAATTGGATTCGTCCCCCCAATAGGCGCCGAATTGTTTGCGACCCCAATCGCTGTTTGTGGGGTTACAGATCGGGGCGAACGCAGACACAGACCGGAACCGACCCGGTAGGGCCATAGCAAGCGTCAGGGCACCGTGCCCACCCATGGAATGGCCGGTGATCGCCTGCGACCCCATATCCAACGGGAAGTTTACACCAACCAACGCAGGCAGTTCATCTGCGATGTAAGTCCACATTTTGAAATGTTTGTCCCAAGGGGCCTGCGTCGCGTCGATGTAGAAACCGGCACCTTGACCCAGATCATAGGCTTCGTCATCTGGCACGCACTCACCGCGTGGCGATGTGTCAGGGAAGATCAACGCAATACCGTGTTCCGCCGCCCAAGACTGCGCACCTGCCTTTTCCATCGCATTGGCGTGGGTGCAGGTCAGACCGGACAAATACCACAGAACTGGCACTGGACCGTCCGAAGCCTCTGCAGGCAAAAACAGACCAAAGGTCATGTCCGTACCCGTTGCCGTCGATTCGTGGGAATAGACGCCTTGCGCCCCGCCAAAACACTTGTTCTCAGAGATCGTTTTCATCGCGCAACCCTTTCGTTTTGCTAAGGGCTATCTGAGCGTTAAAGACTTGTCACCCATCCGATGACGAACGGGATCGTAAGTATGCTGAGCACCGTTGAGACAAGGATCGCGGCGGACACCCGCGCGGGGGCAACTGCGTAGTGCTGCGCGATGATATAGACGTTGCCAGCAACGGGCAGTGCTGCTGTTGCGATCATCATGCCCGCCGCAATTGGATCAACATGGAACACGAACAAAGCGGCGATGCCAACGGCGACTGGATGCAGGACGAGTTTGCAAAAAGTCAGCCAGCCCGCGACGCTCATCCGTTCTGCTGATTTGCCAGCCAATGACCCGCCGATGGCAAACAATGCGCCCGGTGTTGCTGCGGCCCCAAGAAGCGTCAAAAAACTGATCGCGGGTTCTGGCAGGCGTATTTCGAGGCGCGACATCACAAGTCCCAGCGCAATCGATACAACCATCGGGTTTTTCGCGACACCGACCGCCACGGTTTTCAGCGTGCCCAAACGTAACCGCCCGTCACGCGACCCTGTGATCAGGATCACGACCAATGATCCAAAGAACACCAGATCAACGGCCAAGATCATCATGATCGGGCCGATTGCGCCTTCGCCCAAAAGCAAAGCCAGCATCGGGATGCCCAAAAATCCGACATTCCCGATAATCGCGCACTGCGCCTCAATCGCTGCTTCTGCGATTTTCAGGCCGCGGATGACCGACACCAGCGTCGCCAAAGCGTATATTGCAAACGACCCGACGAAGTAGGCGGCGACGAAGTTCCAGTCGAGCACATCAGCGAGGTCAAGCGATCCGGCGAAGAGCAAAAGCATCGCGGGCAGCGCGAAATAGAACACGAATTTGGTCAGGTGACCGATTGCATCCGAGCTGAAAAATCCTGTCCTTACAGCAGCATAACCTAGGGCGATAAGCCCGAAGAACGGCAAAGTCTGTAAGAAGACTGCGATCAATCGAACGCCCCCGTCACCCGACCGAGTAACATGAATGCGCGGGCTGTGCGGGTGTCGGACATTTCAACCAGTTCGGCGTCTGTTGCCACAACTTCGAATGACACGAGCATCTTGTCGAAATGGCGCAGAAAATGATGGCAGGCGTCACGGAAAATCGGATCTTCGCGCATCCGCGCTGTGGTCAGCGCCAGCGACGTGCGATCCCGCACACCACCCAGCGCACCGATGGCACGGCCCCGTTCACCTTGGGCAAACCGCCGCCACAGTTCGGGACGTGACCGATCAGGTGCCAGATCATCCATGTAGATGCCGTCTTGTGACAACAGCGTCAGCACGTCTTGGCTGGCTTGCACGAGTTGCCGCGCCGACCGATCCTTCAGCGCCTTGCGCAGGGCAGCAAAGCCAATAGCGTCGCCTTCGGTATCAGGGAAATTCAACGCGCGGATCAGATCAACGCGGGGCAGCGGCGGGGTGTTATCCTCTGGCTGGACCTCTAGACCCAATGCAGGCTGTTCCGGCTGGATCGTTTTCGCAGACGTGATTTCCAACTTGCTGCCGCTTTCACGTGAACTGGTGAAAGTAGCCAATGGCACATCCGGCTTTTTTGTCGCTTGAGCGATCTGGTTCAGTTTGCGTTCGACGGACGCCTTTGACGTCAACGGATTGCCCTGCTTTTCGGTCATGACGTTTTCGCGCAGATCATCGATGGCGCTGTGCAACATTCGCGCCTCGTCCCGCATAATTTTCGCAGACCGCGCAGCCACAGCCGCCACCCAGATCATCGCCACAGGCAGGAACAGCGCGATCAACGTCAGCACAAACCGCAGGCTGTCAAAGCCCGTTTCCGCAGGTTCGCTTGGCACAACCAAGAAAAAGATGCTCACAGCCAGCATCCATCCCACCGAAAGAATCAGCGCGATAACTTCTGCACGGCTCGGCGTGAATGCCGCTGTGGTCATTTGAGGGCGTTTCGCCATGTTCGTCTCACCAAACCCAAACGGGTCTATTTGTAAGCGATTTCAACAATTTCGTAGCTTTTGACACCGCCGGGCGTGCGCACTTCGGCGCTATCGCCGACTTCTTTACCGATCAATGCACGCGCGATTGGCGATTTCATGTTCAACCGACCTTCTTCGATGTTGGCCTCATATTCGCCAACGATCTGATAGGTCTTTTCTTCGTCCGTATCTTCGTCTGCCATGGTGACAGTCGCGCCAAATTTGACGGCACCCTTCATTTTGGCCACATCAATGATGTCAGCCAATGAAATAACGCCTTCCAATTCCTTTACGCGCCCTTCGATAAAGGACTGCTTTTCCTTCGCCGAATGGTATTCTGCGTTCTCTGACAAATCGCCATGCTCGCGCGCCTCTGCAATAGCCCGAATAATCGTCGGACGTTCGACTGTCTTAAGGTGCTTCAGTTCAGCATCCAGCTTGTCAAAGCCAGCACGTGTGAGCGGGATTTTTTCCATAACAGCGACCCTTTTGGCCAAAATTCTACATCGGACGTTCATAGCCTATTTGGGGAGAGCAAAGTCAAGTACAAGCGTCATCCATCGGCGAAACATTCCTGCTTCACTGGTGGAATTCCTGACTTTCGAACCTGCATGTCCCGTATAAAGTTCGGCTTACATTTTGATAGCTTAGAGAGATTCATGAAATACATCGCCCTTGCCGTCAGCCTTTTTGCGTCCCCTGTGGTTGCCCAAGATTTCGTCGCTGCGACCTATGCCGCCCATATTAGCGCTGATGATCTGACAAATTCATCCGGTGCCCGTTTGGGTGATGCGGCATCCGTCATCCGGCAGGACCGTGCCAACTATCATCGTTTTGGCCTAGCCGATGGTGAAGACAGCAACGATCCCTTGTTCGGCAGCGCTGATGCCCGCGCGAATATTCCTGCGATGATCCGTGCGGCCGGCGGTATCGCCCCTGATGTGGCCGAATGGATCATGCGCGGCAATGTCACCGTCTACATCAATATCTTATCCGACGGTGATGATTTCACCGGTTTGCAGGTTCTGATGGCTGGTTAATTTGCCGACATGGCGAGACATTGCGCGCCCCGTTCGGTGCACGGGGCGCTTTTTTGTGCGATATCGCCGCAGTCGGTCGTTTTACCGTCGCGTCTTGATTGCCCTGTTTTTGCGGATGCGTTAACTCGGTTCGCAACAATATTGCGGGGGTACGCCCCCAAAGGACAAAAAGGTGCGACATGGCCGATACTGAACGCGAAGCAATGGAATATGACGTCGTTATCGTCGGGGCCGGTCCTGCGGGCCTGTCTGCGGCAATTCGGCTGAAGCAGCTAGATGCTGACATCAACGTCGTCGTGTTGGAAAAAGGGTCCGAAGTTGGGGCGCACATCCTGTCCGGCGCCGTTCTGGACACATCAGGTATCGACAAGCTGATCCCTGATTGGAAAGCCAAAGGCGCACCGATCAATGTCCCTGTGAAAGAAGATAACTTCTACATGCTGGGCGAAGCGGGCAAAATCCGCGTGCCAAACATGGCGATGCCACCGTTGATGAACAACCACGGCAACTACATCGTATCGATGGGCAACGTCTGCCGCTGGATGGCAGAACAAGCCGAAGAACTGGGCGTCGAGATTTTCCCAGGCATGGCCTGTTCCGAACTAGTGTTTGGCGAAAACGGCGAAGTCAAAGGCGTCGTCGCTGGTGAATTCGGGATCGAAGCAGACGGATCCCACGGCCCGAACTACGAACCGGGCATGGAGCTGCACGGCAAATACGTGTTCCTGTCCGAAGGTGTCCGCGGATCGTTGTCCAAGCAAGTGATCGCGAAATACAACCTTGCCGCTGAATCGGACGTACAGAAGTACGGCCTTGGCATGAAAGAAATCTGGGAAATCGATCCGGCCAAGCACAAAGAAGGCACCGTGACCCACACGATGGGCTGGCCTTTGGGCAGTGAAGCGGGCGGCGGTTCTTTCATATACCACCTTGAGAATAACCAAGTGTACGTGGGTTTCGTGGTTCACCTGAACTACAAGAACCCGCACCTGTTCCCTTACATGGAATTCCAGCGCTTCAAACATCACCCGATGATCGCGGACCTTTTGGAAGGCGGCAAACGCGTTGCATACGGCGCACGTGCCATTACCGAAGGCGGATATCAGTCGATGCCGAAGACGGCATTCCCGGGTGGTATGCTGTTGGGTTGTTCTGCGGGCATGGTCAACGTACCGCGCATCAAGGGGAACCATAACGCTATGCTGTCGGGCATCCATGCCGCTGAAGCCGCGTTTGCGGCCATCGGTGCGGGTCAATCCGGCGACACGCTGGACAGCTACGACACAGAAGTGCGCGAAGGCCCGATCGGTCAAGACCTGAAAAAGGTCCGCAACGTGAAACCAATGTGGTCCAAGCATGGTTTGCTTGCGTCATTGGCCGTGGGTGGATTCGATATGTGGACGAACACATTCGGTTTCTCATTGCTTGGTACGCTGAAGCACGGCAAATCCGATGCGGAAGCCACTGAAAAAGCGCTGCGCCACAAGCCGATTGATTATCCAAAGCCGGACGGCAAGCTGTCGTTTGATCGCCTGACGAACGTCGCATTCAGCTTTACCAATCACGAGGAAAGCCAGCCTGCGCACCTGAAACTGGAAGACGCCAGCATTCCGGTAGACACAAACCTGCGTGACTTTGCAGGTCCATCAGCGCGGTATTGCCCAGCGGGTGTTTACGAATTCGTCGGCGAAGGTGCCGAGACCAAGTTCCAGATCAATTTCCAGAACTGCGTTCATTGCAAAACCTGCGACATCAAGGACCCCAGCCAGAACATCACATGGACCACGCCGCAAGGTGGCGACGGGCCAAATTACCCGAACATGTAACGATCAGCACGACACGATCAAAGGGCCTCGCAATTGCGGGGCCCTTTTCATATTCGCAACGATCCGCCCATTTTGGATCAATCATTTGCGTCGATCCGATTCGTCCCCTAGGCTTTGAGTTGGGCAGCAAAACAGGGGCGATAAGCTTGTTAAAACAAAAACTGCGCAGCACTTTGATTGCTGCACTCTTTACCAGCACTATGATCACGCCAGCCTTGGCCGAAGTTCCGAATGCTGGTGCGTATCTCGCAGCACGACAAGCCGCCCAATTTTCCGATTTTGAATACAGTGCCCGCTTTTATGCGCAGGCCCTTGTCGCTGATCCAAACAACGCTGTTTTGCTGGAAAACGCTTTGACCGCAAATATGTCGCGCGGCAAGTTTCAGGATGCAATTGCCATTGCGGACGGGATGATCGCGTTAGGGATCAATCGTCAGCATTCCAACATCGTCACCGCTGTCCAATCCGTGCAATCAGGCAATTGGGCCGATTTATTCACAGCCCTTGAAATGAATCGCACCGTCGGTCCCGTGGTGGACGGCCTGTCCCAAGGATGGGCGCATATGGCGCTGGGTGAGGTCGATGAAGCGCTGCAAAGCTTCGACGAACTGGGCGAATCCACTGGATTGCAGTCCTTCGGTGCGTATCACAAAGCGTTGGCTCTGGCCTCTGTCGGGAATTTCGACGCGGCTGTGCGCATCTTTGATCTGACAACAACCGACAGCGGGCTGCGCCACAACCGCCGCAGTGCGATGGCACACGCTCAAATTCTAAGCCAGCTTGACCGCCGCGATGATGCGCTTGCTGTAATTGATACAGTGTTTGGTGACAATCTGGACCCCGGATTGACCGATCTACGCAGCCGGATCGCTGATGGGTCCCCCACCCCATATGACGTCGTGACCAATCCGACCGAAGGCATGAGCGAAGTCTATCTGGCCGTCGCCGAAGCCCTGCGTGCCGATGTCCCCGAGAACTACACGCTTATCTACGCGCGTGCCGCCGAATTTCTGACGCCTGACAACACCGAAGTGTTGCTGTTGGTTGCCGATCTGCTGGAAGACCTTAATTTATATGGTCTCGCGAACGAAGCCTATACACGTGTATCGCGCGATGATCCGGCCTATGCCGTTGCAGAAATCGGACGTGCCGAAGCCCTGCGCAAGAATGGCAATTATGAAGGTGCTATCGAAGTGCTGCGCGCGATGTCGCGCTCTTACCCTGACATGCCGGGTATTTATGTAAGCTTGGGCGATACCCTGCGCCAATCCGAACAGACGCAGGACGCGAACGATGCATATAGTATGGCGCTTGATCTGTTTGACGCCAATGATCCGGCACGGTGGTTCGTTTACTACACACGTGCAATCACCCATCATCAACTTGACCAATGGGAACAGGCAGAATCCGATTTCCGGTCTGCGCTGCAATTCCGCCCTGACCAGCCACAGGTCTTGAACTATCTTGGCTATTCGCTGGTTGAACGGGGTGAAAAATTGGACGAAGCCCTCGATATGATTGAACGTGCCGTTGCCGTTCAACCGCAAAACGGGGCGATTGTGGACAGTCTAGGTTGGGTGCTCTTCCAAACGGGCCAATACGAAGACGCCGTTGGCCATCTTGAAAATGCAGCCGCGCTCGAAGCTGTGGATCCGGTGATCAACGATCATTTGGGCGATGCCTATTGGGCCGTTGGTCGCGCCACCGAAGCACAGTTTCAATGGCACCGCGCCCTATCGTTTTCGGATGACACGAGCGAAGATGCAGCGCGGATCAGACGGAAAATTGAAATTGGCCTTGATGCCGTTCTGATCGAAGAAGGCGCAGACCCTATTAGAGTAGCTGATGGCAATTAAGAAAACGGTCGCTCCTGCCAAGGTGAACCTGACACTTCATGTGACCGGGCAACGGGCTGACGGCTATCACCTGCTTGATAGTCTTGTTGTCTTCACGGACGCGGGCGATCTGATCACGGCGACACCTGCGGATGGACTGACATTGACCGTCACCGGACCCTTTTCGGCAGGCGTGCCCACTGACGGGACAAACCTGATCCTGCGGGCCGCTGAAACATTGCGGCGGATGCGCGGCGTGATCAAAGGGGCCGCCATCACGGTCGAAAAACACCTACCGAACGAGGCGGGTCTTGGCGGCGGGTCATCTGACGCGGCTGCGACGCTAAAGTTGCTCGCGGATATGTGGGACGTCGAACCGCTACCTATGTCTGCACCCGAAATCGTTATGTTGGGCGCAGACGTGCCCGTCTGCCTCGCAGCACCTAAACCCATCCGTATGCAGGGCATCGGGCAGGACCTGACCCCTGCCCCACATTTGCCTAGCTGTGCGATGGTTCTGATCAACCCGAAGATTGCTGTACCGACCAAAGCAGTGTTTGACGGTCTGGCCAGCAAACAAAATCCTTCGATGGCAGATATTCCTGATAAGATGGATTTTGACACATTCACCGATTGGCTTGCCCGCCAACGCAATGACCTGCAGCCTGCCGCCATCAAGGCAGCACCTGTCATCCAATCAGCCCTTGATCGCCTGAACAAAATTCCGCAGGTCGCATTTGCTGGCATGTCCGGATCGGGCGCTACGTGTTTTGGCATTACCAAGAACATGGCCGATGCACGGCACGCCGCACGCATTATCCAAGTCGCTGAAATGGGGTGGTGGGTGACACCCGCGCAGATCCTAAGCGCCTAAAGGGCTTATGTGATACGCGCCACGACGTAATCAGCCAGATCAATCAACATTTCGCGGATATCCGTATCCGGCAGCAGGGCCAAAACGTTTTTCGCCTGCGCCACATAATCCAGCGCTGTTTGACGCGTTGTTTCCATCGTGCCGTGTTTCGCCAGTAACGCAATCGCGTGTTCAAGATCACCGTCTTCTTGACGGCCTTTGCCTATGGTTCGCGTCCAAAAGTCCCGTTCCACATCGTCAGCCGCTGCAATCGCGCGAATAACGGGAAGGGTCAATTTGCGTTCACGGAAATCATCGCCGACGTTTTTACCAGTCGCAGTTGTTCCGCCGTAGTCCAGCAGGTCATCAACAATCTGGAACGCGATGCCCAATGTGTCGCCGTAATCGAACAACGCCTTCACAGTCGCATCATCCTGATCAGCGATCACGCCGCCGACTTCCATCGCGGCAGAGAACAACGCAGCGGTTTTGCCGCGCACGACTTTGAAATAAATCTCTTCGGTGGTTGCCAGATCAGCAGCGGCAGTCAGCTGCAAAACTTCACCTTCCGCAATCGTCGCAGAAGCATTGGCAAGGATATCAAGGACCCGCATTGATCCGGTTTCGACCATCAACTGGAACGATCGCGCGAATAGATAGTCGCCGACCAAAACAGACGACGTGTTATCCCACAGCAGGTTTGCCGTTGGACGCCCGCGCCGTTGGTTGCTTTCGTCGACAACGTCATCATGCAGCAACGTCGCGGTATGAATAAATTCGACCGTCGCAGCCAAATGCACATGAAACGGACCATCGTAGCCGCACATCCGCGCCGCCGCCAACGTCAGCATCGGGCGCAGACGTTTACCGCCTGCCTCTACCAAATGTGCTGTCACTTCGGGGATTCGCGGGGCATGTTCAGACGCCATCCGCGCACGGATCATATCGTTGACCGCAGTCAGATCATCCGACAGCGCCGCTGCCAAGCGTTCGTGTGGTTTGGTGGCGGCGATATCAAGGCTCATCACGGTATCCGGCGGTTTATGGACAAAGATACTCTCGCATCTTACGTCAGGACTATGAAAGAACTTTTGCGCACCAACGACCCTACAGTCATCGCCCTCGCTACGGCCCTTCTGGATAGCGAGGATATAACCGCATTCCAGTTCGACGTAAACATGAGCGTCATGGAAGGTAGCATAGGCATAATGCCGCGCCGTCTGATGGTCGCAGACCGTGATTTGTTTATGGCACAGGCGATCATGCGCGACGCAGAGATCGATTTGGGCCAGTGACCGAAAACACGACAAATGATACATTTCTGGGGGGTAAGGTCCACGCCTTACAACCAAAGAAGGGATTTCGATCCGGTATTGATGCCGTCCTGATGGCGGCAAGTGTGCCTGCAAAAACGGGTGAAACGGTTCTGGAAATTGGCTGCGGGGTTGGGGTGGCATCACTATGTCTTGATGCACGCGTGACCGGATTGCAGATGACCGGCGTCGAACTGCAACCCGAATATGCTGACCTTGCTAAGCAGAACGCGGCGACGGCTGGTGCTGCGATGCAGGTTGTTTGCGCTGATTTACGGAATCTGCCCGCGAACTTGCGCCAACAGCAGTTCAATCATGTGATGATGAACCCCCCCTATTATGATCGGGCCCAAGGACACGCATCGCAGAACGCTGGCCGTGATGTGGCGCTGGCGGGGGATACGCCGCTGTCTGATTGGCTTGATATTGGTGTACGTCGCCTTGCACCGAAGGGTACACTAACCATCATCCAGCATATCACCCGCCTACCAGAGGTATTGGCAGCCTTAACCGGAAGGTTAGGGTCGGTTATTGTGCGTCCAATTGCCGCCCATTCGCGCGCTGCGCCGGGCCTATTTTTGCTGCAAGCGATCCACAGCGGCCGCGCACCATTTCATATGTCTGCCCCACTGATTATGCACGGGGACCTTATAAAAAAGGGCGATGCTGAAAGCTACACACCGCAAGTGAAGGCGGTTTTGCGCGATGGCGCTTCTTTCCCCATTCGTGACCCGCACTGATTAACGCTTCAGCAACCTTTTGGCGGCACGTTGCTTAGATCGCGTTTTGCTGCTCTGCGGCGTGACAGGTGGTCAAATCTGTGGTGCAGTGGTCGTGTTCACACATATTGGAGGATAATAATGAGCTTAAGTTCACACCTGCAGGAACTCAAAAAGAAGCACCAACACCTCTCGGACAATGTCGAGGTCATGCAGCGCAGCGCTGGGACCGACGACCTTGAGATCGCGCGTCTCAAGAAACAAAAACTCCACCTCAAAGAAGAGATTACGCGCCTAAGCGCCAGTTAATCTTGACGACTTCGGGTTGGCGCGGGTTGCGCCGACCCATCTTGGCAAACAGAAGTCAGGCGAATGTCCGTGTTTTTGTCAAAGCATCAATTGCCGCAACTTCTTCCCTGATCCATGACATGAGCCGTGCAACCTGCGGGCGATTCTCTGCTCCTTTTGCGCAGACAATCCGATAACTTGCGTGACCAGAAATCGCGAGATCAAGCGGCATGACCAGCCTGCCGTCGGTCAAATGTTTTTCCGATACCGAAATTCGCCCCAAAACAACGCCTGCCCCTGACAATGCTGCATTCACGGCATGGTCACTTTGGCTGAAATGCGTGCCTGCGGTCGTCGGCGGCTTTAGCCCGGCGGCCTGAAACCATGTGTCCCAATCAGCCGGTGGATGTAGAAACGTGATGTCGTCTTGGTGCAGCAACGGCAAATCCAAGATATCGGACGCTGTTTTGATCTTGTCCGCCAAGGCAGGCGCCACCATTGGGCACAGCCATTCTTCGATAATAGGTTCGCTATAGAACCCTTCGTCATCATGCTGGCTAAACCGGATTGCGACATCGACCTCGTCCCGCGTGAAATCCATCATCTTGAGGCTGGCAGAAAAGCGTAGGTCGATATCTGGATTGTTTTGCACAAACTGAAACAGGCGCGGCGCCAACCACTTGGACGTAAAGCTGGGGCCAGCCGTTACAGTTAAGGTTCTGTTATCATGTAAGCGTTTTGTAGCAGACCACGCCTTTGTCAAAGTTTCAAAACCATCTGCTGCACCGGGCGCCAAAATCTTTCCAGATTCAGTCAATTCGACAGCGCGGTTCAGTCGCCGGAACAGCGCATGGCCAAGATGTTCTTCTAACGATTTGATTTGAAAAGATAAAGCAGCAGGCGTCACATTCAATTCGTCCGCTGCTTTCGCGAACGACATGTGGCGTGCCGCAGCGTCAAACGCACGGAAGGCTGTCAAAGGGGGTAAACGATCAGGCATTTCACATTAGTATATCTTAACTGAAGCTATGAAAAGACTCGTTTGTCAGTTTTATTGCTGGGCCCCATAATAGACACAGATCAAATGAACTTGTTTCATCAGGAGTAAACGAAATGCACGCGATCACAACAAACGAAGCGACACGCAAAATCATCGAACGCGCCCACGCAGAGCGGAACGCAGCGATCCGCGCCTTCTTTGTCGCGATGTTCACACGTAAGCCAAACACTGCAGCAGGCGTTGCACCACAGGCGGCCTAAGACATTACCAACGCGTTCCTCCCACGCGTTGCAATATGATCCACGATCTTCCTCCCAGTCGATCGGATCACAAAAAAGGGCCGGTCATTGCGACCGGCCCTTCTTGTATTTCAGGTAAGGACCGCGTCCTTACGACATGTACTGACCGCCGTTTGCGGAAATTGTGGACCCTGTGATGAAGCCCGCATCGTCGGATGCAAGGAACACAACAGCGCGTGCGATTTCTGCAGCTTCGCCCAAGCGCCCCACTGGGATCGCTCCAACGATTGAATCCATGACTTTTTCCGGGATCGTGCTCATCATTTCGGTGTTGATGTAACCCGGTGCCACGACGTTCACGGTGATGCCAGCGCGTGCGCCTTCTTGTGCGAGCGCCTTTGTAAAGCCGATATCGCCCGCTTTCGCAGCCGCATAGTTCACCTGAGCAAACTGACCTTTTTGGCCGTTGATTGAAGAAATGGTAACAATACGGCCGAATTTGCGTTCGCGCATACCTGGCCAGATCGGGTGGGTCATGTTGAAGACGCCGGACAGGTTCGTGTCCATGACTTCTTTCCACTGGGTCGGTGACATTTTGTGGAACGGCGCGTCGCGGGTGATGCCAGCGTTGTTCACCAATACTTCGATTGGACCAACTTCGACTTCAACCTTTGCGATACCTTCGGCACAAGCTTCATAAGACCCAACGTCCCACTTGTAAGTCTTGATGCCTGTTTCAGCTGTGAATGCTGCGGCTTTTTCGTCGTTACCAGCATAAGTCGCGGCAACGGTGTAACCTGCGTCTTTGAGTGCTGTAGAAATGGCAGCGCCAATACCGCGGGAACCGCCGGTAACAAGTGCAACACGGGACATAGGATTCTCCTCCAAGAGATTAATGTTGTAACCAAATTATACAGATATGAATTTCTGCGCAATATTGTTACGCGACGGATGAGGGGTAACTTTACGCCACCCCTCGATTTTTTAGTCGCGCTCGACACACAGCGCGACGCCCATGCCGCCACCGATGCACAGTGTCGCAAGGCCTTTTTTGGCGTCGCGGCGCTGCATTTCGAACAACAGGGTGTTTAGTACGCGGCAACCTGACGCACCGATTGGGTGACCAATCGCAATTGCACCGCCGTTGACGTTCACGATTGCCGGATCCCAACCCATGTCTTTGTTCACAGCACAGGCCTGAGCCGCGAAAGCTTCGTTTGCTTCAACAAGATCAAGATCACCAACGGACCAACCGGCTTTTTCCAGCGCTTTGCGGGATGCCATAACCGGACCGACACCCATGATGGACGGATCGAGACCAGCCGTCGCATAAGAAGCGATACGGCCCAGCGGCGTGATCCCACGTTTGGCGGCGTCATCAACGGACATCAGCAATGTGGCCGCCGCGCCGTCGTTCAGACCGGACGCGTTTGCAGCAGTGACGGAGCCTTCTTTCGCAAAAGCAGGACGCATCTTTGCCATCGCTTCAAGGTTTGCGCCGTGACGGATGTATTCGTCTTGGTCGACGATGATGTCGCCCTTGCGTGTTTTCACGGTGAAGGCGGCGATTTCGTCTGCGAATTTGCCAGCTTTCTGCGCAGCTTCGGCTTTGTTCTGTGACGCGACCGCAAATTCGTCCTGCATGTCGCGGGAAATTTGCCATTGATCAGCAACGTTTTCAGCAGTTTGGCCCATGTGGTAACCGTTGAACGCATCCCACAGACCGTCGCGGATCATTGTGTCGATGTATTTCAGATCGCCCATTTTGTGACCGGCGCGCAGGTGTGCGGCATGCGGTGACAGCGTCATGTTTTCTTGACCACCAGCGGCAACGATAGACGCGTCGCCCAACTGGATGTGCTGCGCACCAAGTGCGACGGCGCGCAAACCGGAACCACATACTTGGTTAATGCCCCAAGCAGATGCTTCTTTTGGCAGGCCCGCATTGATGTGCGCCTGACGCGCAGGGTTCTGCCCTTGGGCGGCAGTCAGAACTTGACCGAGGATCGTTTCGGATACTTCAGCTTTGTCAATTCCAGCACGTTCAACGACGGCCTCAAGAATGGCAGCACCAAGATCATGGGCAGGAGTATTTGCAAAAGCGCCTCCAAAGCTGCCGACGGCAGTACGGGCAGCAGAAGCGATAACGACGTTGGTCATAGTGAGTCCTCTCAGATTTATTCTGTGATCAGACTGGAGCACAACGTGCATATAAGTACAGGCCCCAACCTGCGAATTGGGGCTTCTTTAAGGCTTAGTTTACGTTAGGGCAATAAGTTTCTGCAGCTGCATTGCTGCATTGCAGCATTTGCATGTCGTGTCTTAGATGTCGAATTTCGGGACTCCATAGTGGTATCCCTGCAAACAATCTGCGCCAAGCTGGGTCATAAATTCTGCTTCTTTTGCGGTCTCAACCCCATCTGCCACAACGAACATTTCGAATTGATGGGCAACCATGATCAAGGCTTCGGTCAGGACCTGATTGTCAGGATCTTCGTGGATGCCGCGCACGAAGCTCTTGTCGATTTTGACCAGATCAAAAAAGAATTCTTTCAGGTGCCGGAACGCTGTCATACCCGCGCCGAAGCCGTCCAAGGCAAAAGCAACGCCTTTTGGCTGCATCTCAACCATGAAGCGAATCATGATTTCGTGCAGTTCCATCGCGGACGTTTCGGATATTTCGAAGATCAGCCGATCACCTACGTTCTGATCGGTATCCAAACCGTCGCGCAGAATGTCGCGCCATTTGCCGTCCGCCAACGACCGCGCAGACACATTGATCGAAATACGTAAATCCGGCCGCTGGCGAAGCAGTGCAAAGGCATGCTGCAATGTCGTGCAATCCACTTCGCGTCCCAAATCATTTTCCCCGATGACCGACATGAAATGCGCGGCAGGGATGACCCGTCCGGCTTCGTCCAAAACCCGCACCAAACCTTCGTAGAACGCGATACCGGGCTTTTGCCCTGCCAGCATGATCGGTTGATACGCCATCCGCGTTCGTCCGGCCGCCAGCGCATCACTGACAAGCGTCAGAACATCGCTATCCCTACTGGCCATAGCAGCCTGAAACGGATCAAGAGGACGGTCATCGTCAGAAGCATTAGAAGGTGCGAGCATGTTGGCATCTCATCAGGGATGCGTCATTCTGCCCAGAAATCAGCTAATATGCAGTTAAGACAGGACGATCGACCATGGTAGAAAGATGTGGCTGGCCCGGCGATGACCCGATTTATCAAGCCTACCACGATACCGAATGGGGCGTTCCGGAATACGACAGCCGCGCGTTATGGGAAAAACTGGTCTTAGACGGGTTCCAGGCTGGGCTGTCATGGATCACAATTCTTAAGAAGCGAGACAATTTCCGCGAAGCGTTCGCAGGATTCGATCCCAATATCATCGCTGAATGGGGTGACGACGATGTCACGCGTTTGTTGGGAAATGCAGGTATCATCAGACATCGGGGCAAGATCGCGGCCACGATCACGAACGCACAGGCATGGCAAAGGATCGAAGCGGAACAAGGCTTTGACCGGTTCCTATGGGATTATGTCGGCGGCACGCCACTGATCAACAGTTTCGCGACCCAAGCGGATGTACCGACCCAAACACCGTTGTCTGTGCAAATTTCAAAGGACTTGAAGAAAGCGGGATTCAAATTCTGCGGCCCGACAATTGTCTACGCCTTTATGGAAGCCTGTGGTTTGGTGAACGATCACATCGTGACCTGCCACCGCCACGGGGCCTAGGACCAGCGATCCAGCGCCGCCTCGTCTTCGTCCTTGGCGGCGACCCAAGACGCGCCGTCGCCTGTCGTTTCTTTTTTCCAGAACGGAGCACGGGATTTCAGGTAATCCATCAAGAAATCAGCGGCAGCAAAGGCGTCTGCACGGTGCTTTGACGCAGTAGCGACCATCATGATCGGGTCCGTCGCTTGCAAAACACCATAGCGATGAATGACAAGCACATCGGCCAAGGACCAACGGTTCTGCGCCTCTACTGCAATCGCCTCAATCGCTTTCGCCGTCATGCCGGGGTAATGTTCGATTTCCATCCCCTGAAGACCGCCCGCAACATCGCGGACAAGACCCGTAAACGTCACAATCGCGCCGACCTCTGGCCGTGCGGTCGCAAAGGCGTTCAGTTCGGCGCCCGCGTCAAACACAGCGTCTTGCACCCGAACAATCACCTTAACCACCTGTCATCGGCGGAAAGAATGCGACCTCGCGGACACCGGCCAATGGCGCGTCAAAATCGGATAATTCTTGATCCAACGCCACGCGCAATGCGCTGACGTCGGCAAAGGCTGCAGCATACCGTTCTTCACGAGCAACCAGTTCAGCCACCAGATCAGACACGGTCACGGCCTGCGTTTCGATCTTTTCTTTTGGCAATCCGATCCGTTCTCGGACCCAAGCGAAATACATGACATCCATTACTTGGCCCCTTTTAGGTAAGGCATCGCTTTTCGGAGGTAATCAAGCCCAGTGATGAACGTCAAAACCGCGGCGATCCACAACAGGATGATCCCGCCATACCAGCTGAAATCCCATCCAAAGTTTTTCCAGCCGAGCCCAACAACGTCTTCAATCGTGCCATCCAGAATGCCATCAACCGTCGCCTGATCCATCCCGATCGTCTGTTCGATGATGAAGTGTTCGAACGCACCTTTCGCGAACAGAAATGCGATAGCGACCATTTGAGCTGTCGTCTTCCATTTGGCGAGGTTCGTCACCTTTAGCGTACCAGCCGTATCGCCCAAAAATTCGCGCAAACCGGACACAAACACTTCGCGGAAAATGATGATCGTTGCAGGCAGCAAAATCCAAGGGTTCATACCGGAAAATCCAGTGATGACGACCAATGCGATCACCACCATGGCCTTGTCTGCAATCGGGTCCAGCATCGCACCAAATTTGCTTTCCTGCTTCCACGCACGGGCCAGATAACCGTCAACAAAGTCGGTCACGGCCGCCACGACAAACAGGATCAGTGCAAACCAATCCGCGTATGGGCGCGAGAAATAAAGAAACATCAGCACCACACCGGGGGCTGCAAGAAGACGCAAAAGCGTCAGGATATTTGGGATGTTCCACTGCATGTCACTTACTTACCCAAACCACGGCAAAGTTGCCATACGCAACGCTGCCTCTCTTTCGGCCAGAAATATCTCCGCCGAAGGCATCATATCTTTCAGCCGTTCTCGTGGAAATAGTCGTAGATGGTCTGCGCCATGTTGCCGGACACGCCTTCCACGGCTTTTAGATCAGCAAGGTTCGCGCGCGCCACGGCCTTGGCTGACCCGAAATGCGCCAACAACGCTCGTTTGCGAGCCGCGCCGACGCCCGGCACATCATCCAAGGGGTTCGCTGACATCGCTTTGGCGCGTTTCGCGCGGTGGGTTCCGATGGCGAAACGGTGGACCTCATCCCGCATCCGCTGGATGAAATACAGCACCGGATCATTGTGGCGCAGCGCCATCACGGGTTTGCCCGTCCGGTGAAACACCTCTTTACCGGCATCACGTTCTTCGCCTTTGGCCACACCGACCATCGCGATATCGCTGACCCCCATCTGATCCATGATTTCGCGGACCGACGACACCTGTCCGGCACCGCCGTCGATCAGCAGCAGGTCAGGCCAAGCACCGCTTTTGCGTTCGGGGTCTTCTTTCAGCAAACGACCGAACCGCCGTGTCATGACTTCTTTCATCATGCCAAAGTCATCGCCCGGTGTCAGATCATCCCCGCGAATGTTGAACTTGCGATAATTGCTTTTCTCGAACCCTTCAGGTCCGGCCACCACCATCGCACCGACGGCATGGGCCCCTTGGATGTGCGAGTTATCGTAAACCTCGATCCGCTTGGGCGGCGCGTCGAGTGCGAACGCCTCGGCCAGCCCCTTAAGCAATTTGCTCTGCGTCGCCGTCTCTGCCATTTTGCGCGCCAGACTTTCGCGCGCATTGCGCAGTGCACTGGACACGAGTTCAGCCTTCTCGCCGCGTTGTGGCACGATGATTTCGACCTTGCGCCCCGCCTTATCCCCCAAGGCCTGCGCCATCAGGTCGTCGTTGTCCAAACCATGCGATAACAGCAGAACCTTGGGCGGTTCGCGGTTTGCATAGAACTGGCCAACAAAGGCTTCCATCACTTCTGCAAGATCTTCGTCACCGCTGATCCGGGGGTAGTAGTCGTGGTTCCCCCAGTTCTGGTTCGCGCGGATAAAGAACACCTGTACACAGGCCTGCCCGCCATCCACATGAAGCGCGATCACATCCGCCTCTTCGGTGTTTTGCGGATTGATGCCTTGCGCGGTCTGCACTTGCGTCAACGCCTTGATCCGGTCGCGCAACGCAGCGGCCCGTTCGAATTCCATTTCTTCAGAGGCTTTGTTCATCTGCGCGGCGAGCGCTTCTTGGATGCCCTTTGTACGGCCAGACAGAAACTTTTCCGCATCCGCCACAGTCTGTGCATAGTCATTTTCGGAAATCAGACCGCAACAGGGACCCGAACAGCGTTTGATCTGATACTGCAAACAGGGCCGCGTGCGCGTTTCAAAGTCGCTGTCGGTGCAATTGCGGATCAGGAACACGCGTTGCAACTGGTTCAGCGTCCGGTTCACGGCGCCAGCACTAGCGAAGGGGCCGTAGTAGTTGCCTTCTTCCTTCTTCGCGCCACGGTGCTTCTTAAGCTGTGGGAAAGCGTGGTTCTTGGACACGAGGATATTCGGGAACGATTTATCGTCACGCAACAGCACATTGTACCGTGGCTTAAGCTGCTTGATCAGGTTCTGTTCAAGCAGAAGCGCTTCGGTTTCCGTGCGCGTCGTTAAGAACATCATCGACGCGGTTTCACGGATCATACGGGTGATCCGCGCCGAATGCTGGGCGGACGGGCGTGAATAATTACTGACACGGTTCCGCAGATTGCGCGCCTTGCCCACGTAAAGCACCCGACTGTCCGCATCCAACATACGGTAAACACCCGGAGAACTGTCGATCGTCTTAAGATATCCGTGGATACGGTCGTAACCGGTCACGGTTTCTGCGACCTCGGCGTCGTTCTGATTATCGATCTCATCACTCATCGGTCACAGGTCCGTGATTCTGGGCTGCTCTGCATACAGCCGCGAAGGGAACAAGGGCAAAGGCATCCACGAGTCTTGTGGATAACTCAGTGGGCAAAACGTTAACACACCGGATTTTTCGTTGTTTTTAGGGGTGTTCATGTATCTGCCTAATTTTTGAGCACATTCTTAACGTCTTGTTATCTATGAATATTTTATTTACCTGTTGGCAAATTATTGATTTTATTCATAAAATATTTACATTGGTGAACGGAACAAACGCGTAGTGCACAACTTTGCGGGTTAAGTCTCAATTTTGGGGCCGATCCAGTTACTCAACTCCCGTCACGTCGGGCGTCTCCCACGCCAAATGCTGGCCGCCATCGACGCTAAGCATCTGCCCAGTCACAGCTTTGGCATCCAGAAAGTAACCTAAAGCCGCTGTAATGTCATCGGGATTTGCGCCACGCTGCAGAACCGTCGCAGCCCGTTGTCGATCAAACTGCGCCTGCGATTGGTTCGCGCCCTGCAACGTTGGACCAGGTCCGATCCCGTTCACGCGTACCTTAGGGGCAAGCCCCTGTGCCGATGTTTGGGTCAACGCCCAAAGCCCCATTTTCGCGATGGTATATGACGCGAATTCAGGTGTCAGTTTGTGAATGCGTTGGTCCAACATATTGATGATCAGCGCCTGTGCGACAGGTTCGTCGCGCGCATCGAGCTCTGGTTTCGGCGCTTGATCTGCAAATCCTTGGGTCAACACGAATGGCGCACGCAGGTTCGTTTCAATGTGGCGATCCCAACTGTCACGAGTCCCCGTTTTCAGGTCATCATGTTCGAAGATAGACGCGTTGTTAATCAAAACAGACAGCGGGCCGATAGCATCGACAGCACGACCGATCAGGCCCTGCGTCGCGTTTTCATCCAGTAGATCCGCTTGGATGGCGACCGCGTTCTGACCAAGGGCCTTAATCTCATCCACGACCGCGTTCGCACCTTTTTCAGACGACGCGTAATGTACCGCGACGTCATACCCACGCCCCGCCAAATACAGCGCCATCGCGCGGCCCAGTCGGGCACCAGCGCCTGTGACAAGCGCCCCCGGCATCAGGCGAGAACAAACAGCAGATACGCCACATAGGCAGCCGACAACATCACGCCCCACGTGCGGTTGATATCCACTTTCATGAAGACAAACGGGATCAACAGCAACGACGCGCCCAGCATGACCCACAAGTCAAACGACAGGAACTGCGGATCAACAGGGATCGTACCGACAAGTGACGCGACGCCCATGATCCCAAGCAAGTTGAACATGTTTGATCCGATAACGTTGCCCAAAGCCACGTCTGCCTGACGGCGCAATGCAGCCATCACAGTCGTAGCCAGTTCGGGCAATGACGTCCCAATCGCGATCAATGTCAGACCAATGACGGTTTCGGAAATGCCGAACTGACGCGCGATGTTCACCGATCCATCAACAAGAAGCGATGCGCCGAGCGGCAGACCAACGAGGCCTAACACCAGAAAACCAACGATTTTGCCCCAACCAAGGTTCGGGTCAGCGCCTTCTAACTCTTCCTCATCCTCTTCAGCTGCGCTTTCGGAGGATTGTTTGCGGTGCTTGTTTGCGGACATTGCGGCGTACGTCAGCATCGCTGCCAGTGCGGCCAGCAGTATGATACCAGACACCCAAGTCAAAGGACCCATCGCACAAAGCACGATGAACAAAACCGACGCCGCGATCATCTGAAGGTAGCTGTTGCGCGTGTCGCATTCGCTGGTGTGCATGACAGCCAAAAGCGCCGGAATACCAAGCACCAACAAAACGTTGGCCGTGTTTGATCCGACAACGTTGCCAAGCGCCAAGCCGGGCACGCCGTCCCAAATCGCCTGAATAGAGATCAAAAGCTCTGGTGCAGAGGTACCGAAAGCAACAATCGTCAACGACACGATCAAGGCAGGGACGCCCAAACGTAGCGACATGTTGACCGCACCTTTGACAAGGCTATCGCCCGCCAAGAGTAGGATAACCAGCCCTACGACGACATACACCCAATCCATTCCGTTCTACCTTTTCTTACAGGCACAACGGCCTTTACCAATTCTGTAACGCCCGCAGCTTTTACATTTTGCCGCTGCGAGTTGTTCCTGCCCCGGAAACCGCCATTTTCCGAACATGGCTAACACAGCCATGAAAGCAAGAAAGAGGAGAATAATCTTAAAAATCACTCAGAGGCCAAATCGCGCAAAAGCTGCGCGATCCTCTGCCAAGTAAACGGCGTCTTGCATCATCGACATGCCAAACCGTGACAACAGCGATTTCTTTTCGCCGTATTTGCGGAACCGGACTTTTTCGCCAAAACGGTCCTTCATCACAGGTACCAGATGGCCAAGTCCATCAACCAGCCCTTCTTTGATCGCGTTCCGGCCAAAGTAGACTTCACCGGTGAACAGATCAGGATTGTCGGACAGTTTGTCGCCGCGCCGCGATTTAACGTAGCTGATGAAAATGCCATGCAATTCTTCCAGCCAGCCTTTCAACCGCGTGATATCTTCTTCTTTTTCAGGCTTGAACGGGTCCAGCATCGATTTGGATTTCCCAGCCGTATGCACCCGACGTTCGATCCCGTAATTGCTGATGGCTTTATCCAATCCGAACCCGGCAGTGATAACACCGATAGATCCGGTCATCGAACTTTCATCGACAAAGATTTCATCCGCCGCACAGGCAAGCCAATACCCACCAGAGGCGGCCACATCTTCGACGAAGGCCACGACGGGCAAATCGTTTTCGTCAGCCAGCCTGCGAATACGTGCGGCGATCAACGACGATTGCGCAGGCGATCCGCCCGGGCAATTGATCTGCAAGGCGACCGCTTTTGGTTTGCCTCTGGTGAAGGCCTTTTCCAACACAGGCGCGAGGCTGACGTCATCCAGACCGCGCCCGCCATTGGTGATCGCGCCTTGCAGGCGGACAACTGACACGACGGGTTCAGACTTCATAAAGGGGATAAAGCGTTTCATCCCCCTCAAATAGGCCGCGGCTGCCCGTCCAGCAAGGGCGTCACTGCCGAATGCGCCAACCTGTGCGGAATATCCACCAGATTGCGGCGACACAGGCCCCGGTAAAAACCGCAATCGCGATCAAACTGATGCCAACCGGCACGTCAGCCACACCAAAGAACGACCAGCGGAAACCGGAAATCAAGTAGTGCACCGGGTTAAACAGCGTGATGGTCTGCCAAACTGGCGGCAGCATCGACGTCGAATAGAATGACCCACCCAGGAAGACGAGTGGCGTGATGACCAACAACGGGATCAGCTGAAGTTGTTCAAAATTGCCTGCCCAAATGCCGATAATAAACCCAAGCAGCGCGAAACTAAGCGCCGTCAGGAACAAAAATGCCAACATTGCCAACGGATGCGCGATGGTAATATCCACAAACAGATACGACGTGCCCAGAATGATCATCCCAATGATCAGCGCCTTAGTCGCCGCCGCCCCAACATAGCCAATTGTGATCTCAAGAAAATTCACAGGCGCGGACAATAGTTCGTAGATCGTCCCGATGAATTTGGGAAAATAAATGCCGAACGACGCGTTTGACGTGGCTTGGGTCATCACGGTCAACATGATCAGACCCGGCACGATAAATGCGCCGTATGGCACGCCTTCGACGTTTTCCATGCGGCTACCGATAGCAGCGCCAAAAACGACAAAATAAAGCGCCGTTGAGATAACCGGCGAGATCAACGATTGGGTCAACGTCCGAAAGAACCGCGCCATTTCGAAGCGGTAGATCGACTGGATAGCTATCAGGTTCATGCGTCTTCCTTCAAAAGACCAACAAAGATGTCTTCAAGACTGCTTTGTTCGGTCTGAATATCTACCATCTGAATGCTCGCCTTTTGCAGATCATTCAGAAGCGTGGTGATGCCGGTGCGTTCACCTTTGGTGTCGTAGGTGTAAGTGAGTGTCGTTCCGTCTGCCTCTAGCGCGTAACCGGCCAAGGCTGCGGGAACCGATGGTACTGGTTCGGACACTTCGATCTTCAACTGCTTTTGCCCCATCTGGGCCATCAAGTCGGCCTTGTCTTGGACCAACAGGATTTCACCCTTTGCGATCACACCAACACGGTCTGCAATGGCTTCGGCTTCTTCGATGTAGTGGGTCGTCAGAATGATCGTGACGCCGCTCTGCTTTAGCTTCGCGACCACGTCCCACATGTCCTTGCGTAGCTCGACGTCCACGCCTGCGGTTGGTTCATCCAAGAACAGCACACGCGGTTCGTGTGCCAACGCCTTGGCAATCAACACACGGCGTTTCATACCGCCGGACAACATCATGATCTTGTTGTCCTTCTTGTCGAACAACGACAGATCTTTCAGGATTTGTTCGATATATGCGTCGTTGCGCGGCTTGCCGAACAGACCACGCGTAAAACGCACCGTGCTCATGACCGTTTCGAACGGTTCAAGATTGATCTCTTGCGGAACCAAACCGATCAGGTCGCGCGCTTTGCGAAAATCGGTCTGTGTATCGTGACCGCCGACAGCAACAGACCCGGATGTTGGAACTGTGATCCCGCAAATCGTTGAAATCAGTGTGGTCTTACCAGCCCCGTTTGGCCCGAGAAGCGCGAGAATTTCACCTTCTTCAATTTCAAGCGACACGCCTTTCAGCGCCTCAAACCCGCCGGCATAGGCTTTGCGCAAATCGCACACGGAAACAATGGATGACATGAAGCGCCCCTGTATGGTGTTAGGTCAAACCTAATGTCGCATCATCCAAAGGAAAAGAGCTCCGGCCGCACAGACATATGTTCACGGACTAACAGTGCGGCTATTCAACCGTTCAAGGTTCACGATTGTCGACAACATCAGCCTGTCGTGGCTCCAGTCATTGACGGGGCGCAGCGCGATCGTCGCGCAAACCACAACAGCAAACAGCGACAACATCAGCACAGACCCCATGTGTCGGGTATTCTGCGGGTGTTCGTCATCAAGCACCGACATGATGCGCGTTTTCAAGAAGCTTTCGGTGTGGCTCGCGTTTGCCCGTTTGTCGATCTGCACGAAGGGCACGCTTGGCGTGATGATCTGGTTAGTGCGGTCGCCCATGAGACTGGTCTGACAGACACGCAACAGACATTCGCAATAATCACGGATCGGATGTGTGTTGCGGCCCAACACCTGTTGATCGCAGGCCAGTTCGCGGATGCGTTCCACGTCGCGTTTGCAATACGCAAAGGCAGGGTTCCAAAAGAAGAACGGGCGCACCAATTCCAACGCGATTTCCCACGTCAGATCGCGTTGACGTACATGCTGGATTTCGTGGCTGACAGCGATGCGGACATCATTGCTTTGGGCCAGCAGGCCGGTTGGCAGCACGATGTAATGACGAAAAAGCCCGCGTGTCGAAAACGGGACACAAGTTTCATGGGTAAAGCGGACATCAATCCGACCAATGCGGCGCAAGACATAGCTGCGACGGATCATCCCCATTAGCTGCAGCGTGTCACGGGCATTGCGGACAACGATGATCGCAAAACCTACGGACAGACCACCAAGCACGGCATAGCCGAGCCAGCTTGTCAGCGATGCGATCTCGTGGGTCAGTTCTGTCCGGATCATCAACAGATGCTCGAACTTCGACGGGGTCATCGCGATGTTGCCGTGCAAATACTGGGAAACAAGGAAGTCGGACACGCTAATGCCGGTTGGCCCAGACAGCCAGCCCAGCCGCTGCCCCATATCCATGCCGTAAATCGCAATCGGGGATACGACGACCATCGCGATCAACCCGTAAAGCAGATGAAGCTGTGTCAAATACACCGTTTTCAAGGGCGTTCGTGCGATCAGGCGTTTGGCAAAGAACCAGACGGCGGCCACGGTCAGTAGAACGATATTCGTGTCGATATAAACGCTCAGCAGATGTTCAGGGGTCATTATCAGTCAATCTCCTGTCCAATAACGCCCGTATTTCTTCCAATGCTGCTTCAGACATGCCTTTGTCATTCACCAAACGCGCAACCATCGACGCCGGTGTCCCATCGAACAGCTTGTTCGACAGGTCTTGTAGCGTTTTTGTCTGGTAGGCGTCTTTGGCCAAGGCCGGTTTATAAACGAAAGTTTTGCCCTGCTTTTCGCTTGTGACAAATTCCTTCTGTTCCATAATCCGCAGGATCGTAGCGGCGGATGTGTAAGCAAGGTCGCGGTCCGGCGCCAATTGGGCCAGCACATCGCGCACCGTTCCTTCACCAAGCGCCCAAAGTTCTGTCATGAACTCTAGCTCGACCTCAGTCAGAAACTCGCTCTTTTTCTTTTGCCGCATGGGTGATCCCGCTCTTGTCTGGTTTGCTCTCTCCCTTGGGGTATTAAATACTAAGACTTTCGTATCACCAAGGTTTTTGTGAGCTACCCGACAACTTTGCCCTATCGCGGGGTAGCTCCGGTTCGGCCCCTAAGGCGTTGTGTTATAAAGCGACGCCCCTATTGGCGAGCACCTTCAGGCCAAACCTATAACAGCACAAAGGTCGGCAATGCGGACAAAGCTGCTGTTCAGATTTTCCATCGAAGGGGTTTTAGAACATCGCTGGTTAAGTCAGGTGCAATGGAATACAGGTTCGAAAACTTGGGCCGGAGACCTCAGAATGCAGCGTGTCGATATCGTTAAATGGATCGCGACAATGGTTCAATTAGTTGGATATGCTCTTACAGGATTGAACATTGTCCCTTGGAATATTCTCGCATTCATAATCGGAATTGTTTTGTGGTTCTTGGTTGGCGTCATGTGGAAGGATAGAGCGATTATGGTCGTTCATGTTGGCGCGTTCATCGCAATTTTAGGCGGATATCTCAATTCGTGATCGACAATATGGGCTCAAACCGGACTTTCGCTGCATACGCCACGATCACCCGGCTTTTGTCTTTGTCTCGACCATCAACCCACACTTCAAAGCCGTTTGTCGTCCGTCTCCGCATCAAACCTTCCAGAAACAGAACACGCCCCATGCGATGCTGATCGCGAGCGGCCCCCACAGCGGCATCCCGAAAAAGAACAGCCATGCGAGGAAGATGTAGGCGGTTCCGAGCAGGGACAGGAACAACCTGTCACCCCGTGTTGTCGTCAGCCCCAGCGCCCCTTTGCGTTCTGACGTGCCGGGGTAGCGGATTTCGATGAAGGTGATCACGCCCATTGCGCTGAACAACCCGATAAAGAACAGTGCCGTTGGCCACGTCCATGCCATCCAAGTCAACATATCAAACTCTCCCGAGGGCAAAGCCCTTCGCAATGTAGTTGCGCACAAAGTAGATCACGATGGCGCCCGGAATAATCGTCAGTGTGCCAGCAGCGGCCAACAGCCCAAGCTCGTACCCCGCCGACGACGCCGTTTTCGTCATTGTTGCAGCGATTGGTTTCGCATCCACCGCCGTCAGGGTTTTCGCCAGCAGCAGTTCCACCCACGAGAACATAAAGCAGAAGAACGCCGCGACCCCAACACCCGCTTTGATTGACGGCAAGAAGATCGTCATGAAAAAGCGCGGGAAGGAGTAGCCATCGACATAGGCGGTTTCGTCCAGCTCTTTCGGGACGCCGCCCATGAAGCCTTCCAAAATCCACACCGCCAGCGGGATGTTGAACAAACAATGTGCCAAAGCAACGGCAAGGTGGGTGTCGAACAATTCGACCGCAGAATATAACTGGAAGAACGGCAAGGCGAAAACGGCAGCCGGTGCCATCCGGTTGGTCAGCAACCAGAAGAACAAAGTCTTATCGCCCAAGAACCGATACCGGCTGAATGCATAGGCTGCAGGCAGCGCCACCGCGATCGAGATTACCGTGTTCAGTGACACATAGATGATCGAGTTGATGTAGCCCCAGTACCATGTCGGATCGGTGAAGATCGTCGTGTAGTTCTCCACCGTGAACGTCTGCGGGAACAGGCTGAACCCCGCGAGGATTTCGTTCGTTGTTTTGAACGACATCGCCACCAGCCAGTAGATCGGCAACAGCAGGAACAGAATGTAAATAATCGGGATCAGATTACGCTTTTTCATGGCGCGTCATCCTTCGTCATAAGAGTGTAGAATAGCCAAGAGACCAGCAATGTGACTGCGAAGTAGATCAGTGACATGGCTGCCGCCGGACCAAGGTCAAACTGACCAAGCGCGATTTTCACCAGATCAATCGATAGGAATGTGGTCGAATTACCGGGTCCACCACCGGTCATCACGAAGACCTCTGTGTAGATGTTAAAACTATCCATAAACCGCAGCAGGATCGCGATGGTCAGAACCTGCTTCATCTTCGGCAGCTGGATGTAGCGGAACACCTTGAAGGGCGATGCGCCGTCGATCTTTGCCGCTTGGTAATAGGCGTCAGGGATCGACACGAGGCCTGCGTAAGACAGCAAGACAACCAGCGACGTCCAATGCCAGACATCCATCGTGATGATCGTGGCCCACGCCGCAAACGGGCTTTGCGTCATGTCGTAGTCAATGCCGAGCGTCGTGTTCATGAAATAGCCCAACAAGCCGATGTCAGGCAGCGCGAAGATGTTCCACATCGCGCCAACCACGTTCCACGGGATCAGCATCGGCAAGGCCATGAGCACGAGGCAAACAGGCACCCACATGCCCTGGCGCGGCATGGACAGGGCAATGATGATGCCTAGCGGGACCTCGATCGCGAGGATAATGCCCGTGAACAGGAACTGCCGCCCTAATGCTGCGTGAAAGCGTTCGGAATGCAGCAATTCTTCGAACCAGCGCAGGCCTTCCCAGAAGAAGACGTTGTTCCCGAATGTTTCTTGGACCGAATAATTTACAACGGTCATCATCGGGATCAGGGCGTTGAAGGCGACCAGTAATAGAACTGGCAAAACAAAGAACCACGCCTTTTGGGATTCGGTTTTCATGGGTTTTCCCCCGTCGTGGCAAGCCAGCCGTCACGGTAAAGCCGCGTCTGGTTTTGTTGGAATTGCAGGTGCACAGCGGCGCCTTTTTCGGGAACAGCGCCTTCGGTCACGGCTTTCACGGATGTGTCACCGATCATCGCTTCGACAACGCTATGCCGCCCAATGTCGGACACTTTGCGCACCGTTGCAGGCAGACCCGCATCGCCAAGCGTTACAAACTCTGGCCGCACGCCGATCTGCGGCGTGCCTGTGTCGGTATTGATTGTGCCTTCCAGACCCACATGATGACCCTGCAAGAACGCGCCGCCATCGCGGACCTCTGCATCCAGAACATTCATTCCAGGCGATCCGATGAAGTGGCCGACAAAAGTATGCGCAGGCCGTTCAAACAGCTCAACCGGCGTGCCGATCTGCACAATCTCGCCGTCCTGCATCACGACCACTTGGTCGGCGAAGGTCAACGCTTCGGTTTGGTCATGTGTCACGTAGATCATCGTTGCGCGCACCTTTTGGTGCAGCTCTTTCAACTTGCTCCGCAGCTTCCATTTCAGATGCGGGTCGATGACAGTCAGCGGTTCGTCGAACATAACCACATTGACATCGTCCCGCACCAACCCCCGTCCCATGGAGATCTTTTGCTTGTTGTCAGGCGACAGGCCAGCGGCTTTCGCCCCTAGCATTTCAGTGACTTCCAACATCTCTGCAATCTCGGTCACGCGTTGCTTCACGCGGTCCTCGGCAACACCGCGATTGCGCAGCGGGAAGGCAAGGTTATCGTAAACAGTCATCGTGTCGTAGATCACCGGAAACTGAAATACCTGCGCGATATTGCGTTGATCAGGCGGCAACGCGGTCACGTCTTTGCCGTCGAACAGTATCTGCCCTTCGGACGGTTCCAACAGGCCAGAAATGATGTTGAGCAACGTAGATTTGCCACAACCAGACGGACCAAGCAGGGCGTAAGCACCGCCATCAGACCAATCCAGATCAATCTCTTTCAAGGCATAATCAGCAGGGGATTTCGGGTTGGGCATGTAGCTATGCCGCAGTTTCGATAGTGTAATCTTGGCCATCAGACGGTTTCCCCTGTGACAAGCGACCCGTCAGGCGCGAAGTAAAAGCATGCGGTCGGATCAAGGTAGAATGGATGATCTTCGCCGATCTCGTAGGGGTGGACTCCATGTGCCAGTGACACCCAATCCGCCCCCGGCATCGCAAAATGCGCAGAACTTTCCGAGCCGGACAATTCCGTCACAAGCACCTTACCGGACAGCGCGACCGTATTCTGGGGGCTGGCGACAGGTGTGACGTGATGCGGACGGACAGCCATCGTGTAGGAGCCATCGGCCAACCCATTTGCGGTTTGCCAAGTCGCGTCGCCCATCGAAACAGTATCGCCCAATTTCTTCACCACGGCCGTGTTGATCGGCGGGTCAGAGAATACAGAAGCGGCCATAAGCGATCCGGGCGTGCGATAAATGTCGGCGGTCTTGCCGAACTGGACGACATTCCCGTCGTCCATCAATCCGGTGTAGCCGCCAAGCAGTAACGCCTCTTCAGGTTCGGATGTTGCGTAGACCACGACCGCGCCGCGACCCGCAAAGAGTTCGGGCAACTGTTCGCGTAATTCTTCACGCAGTTTGTAATCAAGGTTCGCCAGCGGTTCGTCCAGAAACACAGCGCGGCTTTCCTTTGCAATCGCACGTGCCAATGCGGTGCGCTGCTGTTGACCACCGGACAATTCATGTGGCCTGCGATGCAGCATCGGGCGCAATTGCAGAATATCTGCGGCTTCTTCCACACGGCCCTGAATTTCCGACTTTGCCATCCCAACCACTTTGAGAGGCGAGGCGATGTTGTCGTAAACGGTCATGTGCGGGTAATTCACAAAGAACTGGTGGACGAGGCTGATGTTACGCTTTTGCGTCGTCAGCTTGGTCACGTCTTGGCCTTCCATGATGATCTGGCCACTGGCAATCGGATCAAGTCCGGCCATCATTTTGATCAGCGACGTTTTGCCCGATCCGGTCTTCCCAAGCAGGACATTGAAATGGCCTGTCTCAAGCGTCAAAGTCGTTGGTTTGATATGGGTCTGCCCACCAACCACTTTGGAAATATCATTTACTTGGAGTGTCATAACGGCCCTTGCCGGTCAGATGTGTCGTAAGTGCTGGGGCCCCAATGAAAAGGCCCCAGCGTGCGTTAGGCAGATGCCCAACAGGGAGGTTACTGTGCCGCCCAGCGAGCAACGAGCTCGTCGTAGTTGACGGTTTCGCCCTGCGGTTTCTCGTTCTCAAGCGGTGGCTTTGCGCCGCCGTTTGCGTACCAGTATTCCGCAGTTTGTTCGTCGTTCAGACGTGGACCACATCCGCCGTAAACATTGGCGGCTTCATCAGCTGCCTGCATACGACCCATGGTGATGTCCATTTCTTCGGCCAGACGATCCATGGCTTCTTGCGGTGTAAAGGCGCCAGAGTTCACGTCACCAATCTGCTGCCACCAAATCTGCGCGAGCTTTGGATAGTCAGGCACGTTGATGCCGGTTGGGGACCAAGCCACACGATCAGGGGACCGGTAAAATTCAACCAAACCACCCAACTGTGGTGCACGTTCGCTAAAGCTTTCGTGGTTCACAGATGAATCGCGGATGAATGTCAGACCAACATGGGATTTCTTCACGTCCACAGTCTTGGATGTGACGAACTGGGCATAAAGCCAAGCAGCCTGCGCACGATCAGACGGTGTAGAGTTCAGGAACGTCCAGCTGCCCACGTCTTGGTAGCCGACTTTCTGACCTTCTTCCCAGTATGGACCATGCGGGGATGGGGCCATACGCCAAAGCGGTGTGCCTTCTTCATCAACCGTGTTATTGCCTGCGGACCGCGGGGCGACCATGTCGGCTGTGAACGCTGTGTACCAGAAGATCTGCTGGGCTACGTTGCCTTGGGCCAATGCTGGAAGCGACTGGTAGAAGTCATAAGACGCAGCACCTGGAGGCGCATATGCCCGAAGCCATTCGTCCCACTTGCGGATCGCATAAACAGCCGCTGGACCGTTCGCCGCACCACCACGTGTGACAGATGCACCCACTGGGTTACAGCTGCCCTCTTCCATGCGGATGCCCCATTCATCGATCGGCACACCGTTTGGTTCGCCCTTCGATCCGGCACCAGCCATAGACAGCCAAGCATCCGTCATCCGCCAACCAAGGTCAGGCGCACGTTTGCCGTAATCCATGTGACCATAGATCGCGACACCGTCGATTTCTTTCACGTCGTTGCTAAAGAACTCGGCGATATCTTCGTAAGCGGACCAGTTGACTGGTACACCCAATGGGTAGCCATATTTTTCCTCAAACGCTGCTTGGTAATCAGCATTGTCGAACCAGTCTTTGCGGAACCAATACAGGTTCGCAAACTGCTGATCCGGCAACTGATACAGATTACCATCAGGACCTGTGGTGAACTGGCTGCCCATGAAGTCAGGCAAATCAAGCGTCGGGGACGTTGTCGCCGCCCAGTCACCCGCCATTTGTTCAGTCAGGTTATAGGCCTGCTGCAAACGGGAATGTGTGCCAATCAAATCGGAATCGTTGACGTAACCGTCATACAGGTTCCGGTTCGTTTGCATCTGGGTTTGCACGGCCTGAACGACCTCGCCCTCACCCAAAATTTGGTGGTTTACCTTGATGCCCGTGATTTCCTCGAACGCCTTTGTCAGGACTTCGCTTTCGTAGGAATGTGTCGGGATGCCTTCGGACAGGACGTTGATTTCCATGCCAGAAAACGGTTCTGCAGCGTCAATAAACCACTGCATTTCGGCCATTTGATCGTCTTTGGACAATGTGGATGGCTGGAATTCTTGATCAATCCAACGTTGTGCCGCGGCTTCATCAGCCAACGCGCTATTGGACCCCGCAACCACGGCTGAAACCGCAACTGCGGAGAGCAGATACTTACGCATCTTTTCTCCTCCCTAAAGATGTTATGAGCCGGATTTCGCCGACACCCTACTGTCGTCGCGACGGGCGTGTTTTGTCAAACTAAAATATTAGTAGTTGATGATATTTCTTTTAAGACACTGTTTTATATTATTTATTCCGGTGTGATTGGGGTGATAATCTTACCAAAAACAGCACAGCGCCCTCAGTATGAAGAAGCAATAACTGGCCTAACCACGCCTTTTTGTCGCGAACAATGAGCCAGTTTATGTGTCATTCTCCAGCCAATTACTTTAGGTCACCGCGCAGAATTATTCAGCAAACACAACAGTCCCTAGGTTGAATTGTAATCTTGACCCACGCGCAAATAGCGAACCCTGTCCAACAAATTCACCCGTCTCGGCAACCTGACCCTGCAGGCTTCCACTCACATCAAATGTCTCTGTGCCGCTGAGGCGCGCATCAAATGCGGCGCCAGGAATATCCACAGTCCCGGACACATCGACATCAATCCTCGACCCGCGCAGTTCCCCGCCAGATAGGTCCAATTCACCAGACAATCGCGTCAGCGCTGTCGCGTCACCGATCGGCGTGTAGCCGTCTGCGGGGTCGGCGCGTAGGATCGCAACGACGTCTTCATTTTCGGGGATAAGCACAAGATCACGCACATCACCCGAGAGATCACCACCGTTTGTGAAGGTCACATCAATCTGCGCCCGCCCGACCAACGCATCAGACGATCCGTTCGGGACCGCCAGCATATACCCGTCATAAGACGCCGATCCTTGCGCTTCCAAGGCCGCTTGATCAAGCGCCATGAAACCATCTGCGGCAAACCTGAAATAAGCGTCACCCGCAGCGTTGACGTCCTGAATGCTGATCGGGCCAGAGGTAGATACAACACCCGATCCCGACGATCCGCCACATGCAGCGAGAACAGTCAGACATCCCAGTGCGGCGTAGGTACGAAATATTGTCATGATGAACACCCCAAAGCAGAACAGGCGTTCATCTTAGGAAAATCTTACTTAACGTATGGTTAACATCACTTCCCACGTGCCAATGCCCGCTGGTTTTTTGTATCCAGCGGGCGTTGTTTTTGTTTTTTGCGTTTTTGCGCTTATTTGAGCAGGAGTTTTGCTTCGTGTTTTTTGAGCGCTTTGCGTGCTGACTGGTAGTTTTCC
>NZ_JALKAR010000006.1:0-269881 GCF_023015725.1 Loktanella sp. F6476L
AAATCATCGCACGATTACCAACACCACCAGCCGTCCAAGCCTGAATAGTCACACCCGCAGACTGGTATTCATTATCAACAATCGTACCACCAGATAGATCATTAAAATCAATCGTCTTCGTCATAACTCATTCTCCTAAGGCCTTAGAAAGGCCACGCAAACCAAATGGGAAGACCCACTCGTATTAGATTCTTTTGCAATCCTGACCAGCTGGCAACATCGCAGACATTTATTATTCACACCTTGCCCCGCCACGACGGAACACATGTCGGATTCCCCAAAAACCCGGACCCCACCCAGAGTCACCCCGTCGTATAACAAGCAAAGTGGCGACAAAAAGGGAAAAAATGGCGCAAAAAGACCACAAACAACCTTAACGTGATTTATCTTCAGGGTCGTTCCCCTGCGTTATGTCATTTGGACGACAAGTAATTGTTTCCAAATCTAAAACAATAATTCCAACCAAAAGTGTTAACAGATTGTTAACAAACGGATTACATTTGAATTCTTTCAGAATGAAACCGAATTTCGTAAAGATTTTTTCAATTTCAGAACCAATCAAAGCCCATTAACCCCACGTCAATGGATTACGGCGGAAAAATGGCCCATCACTGAAAATTGTTTCCAGCACAGCAGGCAATACTAAGGAAAAGCCCGAACTGTCATGAAATTAGAAACGAAAATAGAATCGCACGGCCCAATTCCTGCCCCATTCGGGCAAGCGTTGTTAAAGCCTACGATTTCCAGAAAATTGGTACCGGTGGCCGGACTCGAACCGGCACGTTGTCACCAACGGGGGATTTTGAATCCCCTGCGTCTACCATTCCGCCACACCGGCGTACCAATGCCGCTCTCCTAAGAGGTCTGAACGGGATCGTCAATCACCCTAACGCCCTGAAATGCGATTAAAGTTGATCGACGGAAAAAGTATCGCAAATTGTCAGATCACCGCTTTCAAATCCGCGCTGGAACCATCTTTGCCGTTGCGCGCTTGTGCCATGGGTGAACGTGTGTGGCCGCACAGCGCGCCCGGCATTGCGTGCAAGCGTATCATCACCGATCTGTGCTGCTGCATTCATCGCCTCAGCGATATCACCACGTTCCAAGGTCCCGAACTTTTCCTGCACGGTCCGCGCCCAGATTCCGGAAAAACAATCTGCTTGCAGCTCAACCCGTACTGACAAGGCATTTGACGTTTCCGCGTCCGACTGCGCGCGAATCCTGTTCACCTGCGGCAAGATCCCCAATTCGTTCTGAACGTGATGGGCAATTTCATGAGCTACAACATAAGCGGCGGCAAAGTCGCCCCCCGCACCTAATCGCTGTTCCATGGTGACGAAGAAGTCTGTGTCCAAAAACGCTTTTTCTTCGGGTGGGCAATAGAATGGCCCTGTCGCCGCAGACGCGCCACCACATGCGGATTGCGTTTGTCCTTTGAACAGTACCAACGTCGGGGCCTCGTAAGGTTCGCCAACTTGGCGCGCAAAGATATCCGTCCATACGTCTTCTGTGTCCGCCAATGTCACGGATACAAATTGTGCTACGCGTTCATCAGCAGGTGTAATTTCAACACTACGTTCGGTTGCGATGCCGTCAGTCGCACCTCCATTCAATAACGGAGTCACATCGACACCTAGAAAATAACCGATCACAACAACAGCGATCAGGCCGAGACCACCTAGGCCACCTGCCCCCGCTTTACGCCGCGACGGCCGCCTGCGCCGATCTTCGATATTGTTGCTTCCACGCCGACCTTGCCACTTCATAAGAACCCTCACCTCTCAAACACGACTATGTTGCGGCACTTTGCGCTGTGACACAAGCTTGACCCCGTCTCAAACCCGTGGCCTAAGCAGCGCAACAAATCGGAGACGATCAATGCTACAACGCCTTTATGCTTGGACCTTGTCGTTGGCCCAATCGCCTTACGCCTTGTGGGCGCTGGCTGTCGTGGCGTTTGTCGAATCGTCTTTCTTCCCGATCCCACCGGATGTCATCATGATCCCAATGATCATCGCAGCACCGCGCCGTGCGTTTCTGATCGCTGGTGTGGCCACGGTTGCATCGGTTCTTGGCGGTCTATTCGGATATTTCATCGGTTACGCGTTGTTTGAAACCATCGGCCAGCCGATCTTTGATTTCTATGGCAAAGCAGACGCGGTCGCTGAGTTCAGCGAAAAGTTCAACGCGTACGGCGCGTGGGCCGTCCTGATCGCAGGTGTGACGCCCTTCCCGTTCAAGGTCATCACGATCATGTCCGGCGTGACGGCACTTTCGTTGCCAGTGTTTATCATCTCGGCCATCGTCGCGCGCGCCTTGCGCTTCTTTATTGTTGCCGCATTGCTATGGAAATTTGGTGAACCCATCCGCGATTTCATCGAAAAACGTCTGGGCCTGATGTTTATCGTTTTCTGTGTGCTGCTGCTTGGCGGCTTTGCACTGGTAGGACTACTATAATGAACCGTTTGCACGTCATCATCGCCGCAGGTGTGTCTGTCGCCCTTCTGGGCGGTGCTTATGTGTTCGAATACTTCGGCTATCCGCCGTGTACGATGTGCTACTGGCAACGTTGGCCGCATATGGCTGCCATCGCCATCGGTATGCTCGCCCTGATCATTCCCGCACGTATTCTGGGCTATCTCGGCGCACTCGCGGCGCTGACAACGGCAGCCATTGGCGTTTTTCATTCCGGCGTTGAACGCAAATACTGGCCCGGCCCATCTTCCTGCACAGGCGGCGGGTTAGATGCGTCATCAGGTGCGGACCTGCTGTCAATCGAGGGACCAGTGCTGGTGATGTGCGACCAAGTCAGCTGGGAAATGCTGGGTCTGTCCATGGCATCTTGGAATGCAGTCTTTTCGTTGATTGCGGTTTGGTTATGGATTGTTGCAGCCCGTCGTTAATGTGATCTAGCGACGGCTGCTTAACAACAAATTCGTCTCTGATTTCGTAATCCCGTCATTGCGGCGAATATCCGTCAGCACGCGATCAAATTGTTCAAGCGTATCGGTGCCGATCTCAGCGATCAGATCCCAAATCCCGTTCGTCGAATGCACGGCCTGAACTTCAGGAATCTTGGACAACAGGCGCGACACCTTTTCCGCGCTACGCCCCGCAATCTCAAGCATCATCAACCCGCGCACGGGATGTGTCGCCGCATCGCTGCGCGTAAGTACCGTAAAGCCAATGATCTCGCCATCGGTCTGCAACCGCTCCAACCGGTTACGTGCTGTCGTGCGCGTCACCCCAAGGCTTGCAGCAAGGTCAGAAATGCCTGCACGCCCGTTTTGCCGTAAATGCGCGATCAGGCGTCTATCCGTATCGTCCATTTCAACTACCCATTTCGATCAATGACCGCCCAAATAGCACAAAATACGCACTTCAAAAAGCACGAAAGGCGTCAGACCATGTGATCATGAAACAGAACATGACAGAACAGAACTGCATCCTCATCGGTGCGCCCGTCGATTGTGGTAAACGTCGCCAAGGGTGCCTGATGGGTCCAGATGCCTATCGCACCGCGGGAATCACCGAAGCGCTGACTGACCTTGGCCACAGTGTTGCGGATCTTGGGAACCTCACGCCTGCTGGTGTTGACGTGCCCGAGCCGAAGAATCCGCTTGTGCACGATCTGAAACGCACAGTTGGCTGGACGAAAACCCTGTCAGAAGCTGCTGAAAATGCAGCACAATCAGGCATGCCGATTTTCTTGGGCGGCGATCACGCGCTGGCCGCCGGCACGGTGTCCGGTATGGCCGCGCATTACGCCAAACAGGACCGCCCGTTCTTTGTTCTCTGGCTCGATGCGCACACCGATTTTCACACGCCTGACACAACGGACAGCGGCAACCTGCACGGCACACCTGTTGGCTATTTCACGGGCCGCGAAGGTTTCGATGCCTTTCCGCCCCTGAAATCACCTGTCCCGCTTGAAAACATCTGCATGATTGGCCTGCGGTCGGTCGATCCGGCCGAACGTGCCGCACTTGCTGGCACGGATGCCATCCTGCACGATATGCGGTCCATCGACGAACAAGGGATCAGCGCACCGTTGTCAGCATTCCTTGAACGCGTGGCGTCCGTCAACGGCGCACTCCATGTGTCGCTGGACGTCGATTTCCTTGACCCAAGCATAGCCCCCGGCGTCGGCACAACCGTTCCTGGAGGCGCAACCACCCGCGAAGCGCATCTGATCATGGAAATGTTGTGCGACAGTGGCTTAGTCGGTTCTCTTGATCTTGTTGAACTGAACCCATTCCTTGATGACCGCGGTATGACCGCCAACCTGATGGTTGATCTTGTGGCCAGCCTGATGGGCCGCCGCGTCTTTGATCGCCTGACACGGAGCCGGAAATGAACCAACCTTCCCACCTTGCCCTCGTCCCGTTTGTTTCAGTCGAAAACATGATGAAACTGGTCCACCATGTGGGTCTCGAAACATTCCTGAAAGAACTCGCCACTGAAGTCGAAACCGACTTCAAGCGGTGGCCGATCTTCGACAAAGCACCACGCGTACCGTCACACTCCGATGTTGGCGTGATCGAATTGATGCCGACATCCGACGGTGAACTCTATGGGTTCAAATACGTGAACGGCCACCCAAAGAACATGAAAGAAGGCCTGCAAACCGTCACGGGGTTTGGTCTTTTGGCCAATGTGAACACAGGCTACCCCGTTCTGTTTTCGGAAATGACCGTTCTAACCGCACTGCGTACCGCGGCTACGTCGGCAATGGCAACGAAACACCTTGCGCGTCCGAATTCCAAAACCTTGGCCATGATCGGCAACGGCGCACAATCCGAATTCCAAACCATCGCGTTGAAGGCGGTCTGCGGCATCGACACGGTGCGTCTTTACGATATCGATCCGGCAGCGACGGCCAAATGCGCGGCTAACCTTGCGGGGCGCGGGATCACCGTGATCCAGTGCAAATCGCCCGAAGAAGTCATCGAAGGCGCGGACGTCATCACCACCGCGACCGCCGACAAGGAAATGCAGACCATCCTGACCGACAACATGGTCGGCAACGGCGTGCACATTAACGCCATCGGCGGCGACTGTCCGGGCAAGACCGAATTGCACAGCGATATCGTGGCCCGCGCGTCCATGTTCGTCGAATACCCCGAACAGACGCGGATCGAAGGCGAACTGCAGCAAATGCCGCTGGATCACCCGTATACGGAATTGTGGGAAGTCATCAACGGCACCGCCACTGGTCGTAAAGATGCCGCCGAAATTACGCTGTTCGACGGCGTGGGTTTTGCGATCGAAGACTTTTCTGCCCTGCGCTACGTCCACGATAAAATCAATGGGACGGAGTTCTTCAAAAACCTCGATATGATCGCCGATCCGGACGATCCACGGGACCTTTTCGGCATGGTCATGCGGGCGAAATAGGCATCAAGGCGTACGGGGCATTGCACACGCGATCTGGTATCTGTTACATTCTGATCAACAAATTATAGTAGATCCAGAATCTTAGGCGGACCACGTGAGCGATACCCCGGAAACCCCTGAAAACGCAGACGAAAATCGGCCTGAAAAGCCTGTATATGATGGCCCAGCCGTCACAATCGAACACGAACTGAAAACCAGCTATCTCGATTATGCGATGTCGGTCATCGTTAGCCGTGCGATTCCGGACCTGCGGGACGGTCTAAAACCGGTACACCGTCGTATTTTATACGCGATGAACGAAACCAATAACACGCACGACAAACCTTACCGAAAATCATCACGTCCGGTTGCCGAAACAATGGGTAAATACCACCCGCACGGTGACAGCGCGATCTATGACGCACTTGTGCGGATGGCGCAGGATTTCTCGATGTCATTGGTCCTGCTTGATGGTCAGGGCAACTTTGGCTCCATGGACGGCGACCGCGCCGCGGCCTACCGTTATACCGAAGTCCGGATGAAGAAGGTGGCGCTCGCGTTGCTTGATGACATCGACAAAGACACGGTCGATTTCCAAGACAACTACGACGGCAAGGACAAAGAACCGACCGTCCTGCCCGCAAAATACCCAAACATGCTGGTCAACGGCGCTGGCGGTATTGCTGTGGGTATGGCAACGAACATTCCGCCGCATAACCTTGGCGAAGTCATCAACGCGACGCTTGCACTTATCGACAGCCCCGATTTGTCTATCGAAGACCTGATCGAATACGTGCCAGGCCCCGATTTTCCGACAGGCGGCGTTATGCTGGGCCGTTCTGGCGCGCGCAAAGCCTACCTCGAGGGTCGTGGGTCCGTCATCGTCCGCGCGAAAACCCACATCGAAGAAATCCGCAAGGACCGCTGGGCGATTATCATCGACGAAATCCCCTATCAGGTGAACAAATCCGCGATGATCGACAAGATTGCGGAAGCGGCGCGTGACAAGAAAATTGAAGGCATCGCCCACGTCCAAGATGAAAGCGATCGCAACGGTGTACGGGTCGTTGTTGAACTGAAACGGGACGCAACGGCAGAGGTCGTTTTGAACCAATTGTTCCGCTTCACACCGATGCAGACCTATTTCGGCTGTAACATGCTGGCGTTGAACGGCGGAAAGCCAGAACAACTCACGCTGCGCAGCTTCCTAACCAACTTCATCGACTTCCGCGAAGACGTTGTAGCCCGCCGCACCGCCTATCTGCTGCGCAAAGCCCGCGAACGGTCGCATATCTTGTGCGGCTTGGCGGTTGCGGTCACCAACATCGACGAAATCGTCGCCACAATCCGGTCGTCCGCTGACGCCTCTGAAGCCCGCGAAAAACTGATGACACGTCGCTGGCCAGCAGAATCGATCCTCGAATACATCGCGCTGATCGACGATCCGACCCACACGGCGAACGACGACGGCACTTACAACCTGTCCGAAACACAGGCCCGCGCGATCCTTGAACTCCGTCTGCAACGCCTGACCCAGATCGGCGTGAAAGAAGTGACGGACGAACTCGAAGAACTCGCCAAAAAGATCAAAGAATACCTCGAAATTCTGGGGTCTCGCGAACGGATCATGCAAATCATCCGCGATGAAATGATCGAAATTCGTGACAACTACGCCGTGCCGCGTCGGACAGAGATCGTCGACTGGTCTGGCGACATGGAAGACGAAGATCTCATCGAAAAAGAGGACATGGTCGTGACCGTGACCTCTGGTGGTTACATCAAACGGACCGCCCTCGCCGATTTCCGTGCGCAACGGCGTGGCGGCAAAGGTCTGTCGTCGATGCAGACTAAAGAAGAAGACGTCGTCACCACGCTTTTCGTCGCCAATACCCACACGCAACTGCTGTTCTTCACAACGGACGGCATGGTCTACAAGCTCAAGACTTGGCGTCTGCCACTTGGGTCCCGGACCGCTAAAGGCAAAGCAATCGTCAACATCCTGCCGATCCCGGCTGGCGTGTCGATTGCCGCCATCATGCCAGTCGATCGCCCCGAAGAAGAATGGGCCGATCTGCAGGTTGTCTTCGCGACATCCGCAGGAACTGTGCGCCGTAACGCGTTGTCAGACTTCACAAATGTGATGCGAAACGGCAAAATCGCGATGAAGTTCGAAGGCGAACACGAAAACACGACACTGATCAATGCCCGCATCGCATCCAACGATGACGACGTAATGCTGGTCACAAATTCGGGCCGCGCGATCCGCTTCCCAGCTACCGATGTGCGGGTGTTCAACTCACGTAACTCCGTCGGTGTACGCGGCATCAAGCTGCAAGGCGACGACAAAATCGTATCAATGTCGATCATCCGCCACTTCGACGCAGAGGCAGACGAACGTGCCGCTTACCTCAAAATGCGCCGCGCAATGGCAGGTCTGGCCGACGATGCAGAGGTCGAAGACGAAGAAGCACCAGCTGGTGCGATCAGTCAGGAACGCTATGCGGAAATGTCCGCATCTGAAAACCTGATCCTCACGATCACATCAAAAGGGTCTGGCAAACTATCGTCATCACACGATTATCCGGTGCGCGGCCGTGGCGGCATGGGCGTCACTGCGATGGACAAGGCGATGCGCGGCGGTGAAATCGTATCCAGCTTCCCGGTTGATACGGGCGATCAAATCATGCTCGTCACATCGGCGGGCCAATCCATCCGCGTCCCCGTCGAAGGCATCAGCTTCCGGTCACGATCTGCAGGCGGCGTAAAGGTCTTCGATACGGCCAAAGGCGAAGAAGTCGTCAGCGTGGCATGGATCGCCGAGCAAGAAGACGCCGACGATACCACCGAAGGTGATGCAGACGCGTAACAGGTTTTCCCTCGCGTGACCGGCACGATTGCCGGAGCGCGAGGGGTACCTTATCCACAACCTCAAGGAACGCATTTCGACGTTCTACCAACTTGAGGTGACAAAATGATTTACAAAACACTTTTGGCCAGCAGCATCGCACTTGCTGCCTGCGCGCCAGGCGCATCCGCACAAAACTTCAGCGGTAACCTTGGCTTTAACTACGCACATCCTTCCGAAAGCGACGACCTCTCAGCAACCGAATATTTCGGCGGCTTGGAATATGCGATCAACCGCAACTTTGCCATCGCGCTTGATCTGTCCGGCTACAGCATCGAAGACGTCGATGCGACGATCGTCAGCTCCACATGGCACCTTATCTACCACCTGAATGAAACCGCGTCCTTCGGGGCGTTTGCTGGCGCTGATGTTCTCGCCTCTGACACCGAGGTTGGCACTGTTGCCCAAAGCCTTAGCTTCGCAGGTCTTGAAGCAGGTGCCGAATTCGGTGAAGGCGAAGCCGAAGGTTATATCGGCTTTTCAACCACTGAAGGCGCAGAAGAAGATTTCACGATGTTCGGCGCATCCGGCGCATATACATTCGCACCAGCTTTCTCGGCAATCGCATCTGGTGATTTCATCAATGCGGATTCCGCTGATCTAAGCAATCTGGCCGTTGGCGTCCAATATGAAATTTCTGGTGGTCCAGAAATATACGGTAAAATTGGTCGTAGAGCCGCTGAAGATGATGACGGTGAAGTCACAAGCAGCTACGTCGAAATTGGCGCAACCATCAGTTTTGGCGCGAACCGCGGCACCACCTTTAACGGTCGGAGCTATTTCGAACAGTTCTGATCCGATCTGACGCTACTATACAAGAGGCGTCGTTCAGATGAACGGCGCCTCTTTGCAATTCGAGTAGATCACTATACATCGCGGACCATGACACACACACTCAATATCATTGGCGGCGGCATGGCCGGCTCCGAAGCCGCATGGCAGGCTGCAAACGCTGGCATCAACGTGGTGATCCACGAAATGCGGCCTAAGGTCGAAACCTTTGCCCATCGCACTGGTAATCTGGGCGAGATGGTATGTTCGAATTCATTCCGGTCAGATGATCACGAACAAAATGCTGTAGGCCTTCTGCATTGGGAAATGCGCGCGGCTGGCGGCTTGATCATGGATATGGCGAACAAACACCGCATTCCTGCCGGCGGTGCATTGGCCGTTGATCGCGATCCCTTTGCTGAAAGCGTCACTGCAGCATTAAAAGCGCATCCTAACATCTCGATTTCATACGACGAAATCACATCGCTGCCCGACGATGGGTTGTGGATCATCGCGACTGGCCCACTGACGTCAGGCAACCTTGCCGAAGCGATCCAGTCAGAGACCAGCGCCGAGGCGCTCGCATTCTTTGACGCCATCGCGCCCATCATTTACCACGACTCCATCAACATGGACGTCGCATGGATGCAGTCGCGCTATGACAAAGGCGAAACGCTGGAAGAGCAAACCGCTTACCTGAACTGCCCGATGACCAAAGACCAATACGAAGGGTTCATCGACGCGCTACTGGCCGCTGAAAAGACCGAGTTCAAAGAAGGCGAAACCGCAGGATATTTCGATGGTTGTCTGCCGATCGAAGTCATGGCCGAACGTGGTCGCGAAACGCTGCGCTTTGGCCCGATGAAGCCTGTTGGTCTGACCAACGCGCATGATCCTGAAAACAAGCCATACGCCGTCGTGCAGCTGCGCCGCGACAACGCGCTTGGCACACTCTACAACATCGTCGGCTTTCAGACCAAGATGAAGTACGGCGCGCAAAAGACTGTTCTTAAAATGATTCCAGGCATGGAAGATGCGGAATTTGCGCGACTTGGTGGCATCCACCGGAACACATTCATCAATTCACCCACGCTTCTTGATCACGAAATGCGTCTTCGCTCGAAACCAAATCTGCGGTTTGCGGGTCAAATCACAGGGGTTGAAGGCTACGTCGAAAGCGCTGCAATGGGTCTGCTCGCCGGACGCATGGCGGTGGCGGAACTGACGGGGCAAACGCTCGCGCCAGTGCCAAACACGACCGCGATGGGTGCTCTTGTCACCCACATCACCGGCGGTGCGGACGCAAAAATGTTCCAACCAATGAACGTCAATTTCGGCTTGTTCCCACCACTGGAAGGCATGAAATCAGGGCGTCGCGGGCGTAAAGAACGCTACAAAGGCTATACAGATCGCGCGAAGATCGATTGGCAAACATGGCTCGGCCAACAGGCTGAAACCGCTGCGTGATTACGCGCTTTGCACCATCGCCGACTGGGCCGCTGCACATCGGGCATGCCTATTCGGCGCTTTTGGCGCATGACACAGCACGGGCGCAAAACGGGACGTTCCTGCTGCGCATCGAAGATTTCGATAGCACGCGCAGCCGTCCAGAACACATCGCACAGATACTAGACGATTTGGCATGGCTTGGCTGCACGTGGGACGCACCGCCACGCATGCAATCTGAACATCTGTCCGATTACGCGGATGCGATTGACTCGCTAGCGGCAAAAAATCTCGTATTCCCATGCGATTGCGGGCGGAAACGCATCTTCGACACGGGCGCAAAGCCGGGTCCAGACGGACCAATCTATCCGTACACCTGCGTCGCTCGCACGATGGCATCAGCCGCGCCAACCGACGCAATTCGGCTGAACCTAAAGGCGGCCCTCAACCACCTGCCCGCCCAACTGCGTTACATGAATAACGACGATGAAGTCACTATACTTACGTCAAAAATGCCAGAAAGCATCGGCGCACCGATCCTCCGACGCAAGGACACCGGCGACCCCGCTTATCACCTAACCTGCACGCACGACGACGCCCTGCAAAACGTCACGCATGTGATCCGTGGCGAAGACGTTGCACCGCTCACGCCGATTCACGTCATCCTGCAACAACTCATGGGCTGGCCGACGCCGACCTACCGGCACCACGGCCTGATCACCGATGCCACAGGCAAACGTCTCGCCAAAATCGACAAATCGAAATCTATTGCGAGCTACCGCGCCGAAGGTGCCACACCAGACGACATTCGCCGCATGGTTGGGCTACCGGCATAGCCGCGCTTTAAAACTCAGGAACCATCAGCTCGACTTCTTCGCCAGTCTCGACACCCGTGTAGAAACACGTCCGGCGCATCGTGTGGCACGCGGCCCCGATCTGGCGGACCGTCACAAGCAGACAATCACGATCACAATCAACGCGCATCGCCACTAACGCCTGCGTATGACCGGATGTTTCACCTTTGATCCAGAACGCCTGCCGCGACCGCGACCAATAGGTCACTTTTCCGGTCTCAAGCGTCTTGGCCACCGCTTCCGCGTTCATCCACGCCATCATCAAGACTTCAAGCGTTTCAGCGTCTTGCGCGATCACAGGGATCAGGCCTGCGTCATTGTACGTCAGTGTTGTTGGATCAAATGTCATCGTCTTGGCCTTTGCAAAATCCATCCTGCGGCCTATCTATGGGGGACAACGCGAAAGGGCAAACGCCGTGACAGCCGAAAACGACATGATCAAACTCTATTCGGGCCGTATTCTCGCGCTGGCAGCCGACATGCCACGGACGACACGCCTGCAACAACCGGACGGAACAGCCAAAAAACGGTCCCCTCTGTGCGGATCAACGGTAACTGTTGATGTGACTTTGACGGACGGCAAGATCAGTGACTACGCCCAAGACGTTAAGGCCTGCGCCTTGGGCCAAGCAGCCGCATCTGTGATCGGATCAGCGATCGTTGGGCTGACACCTGAACAAATCCAACATGGGCGTGATCAGCTTCTTGCGATGCTCAAGGAAAATGGGGCCGTGCCAGACGCACCGTTCGATGGACTTGATGTTTTGGAACCTGCGAAAGACTACAAAAATCGGCATGCGTCGATCCTGCTTGCATTTGACGCGACACTTGACGCGATCCACGCGGCCAAAACCACCGCCTAAACACCCTGTCCCATAACCGTGCCCCATAAAAAAACCGCCGCACATCCGGGCAAGGATGGCGGCGGCAGGAAGTTGGATCGCATGTCCGGCTCTAAATCCTAAGGGAGAGGCAAATCCCCAAATCAGGACGGGACGGGCAGGTCAGCAATTGCGAGGTGGGACAGGCAAATTACGTGAACCGAACATGCGTTCCAGGCAGGTCAGACCATCGCGGGCAGCGATAGACCAACAAAAAGCATCACACACAAAGCAGCAACACCAAGCGCGTCAGAGATGATCGTATCGCTGCTGCGGATCAGTGCGGATTTGATATCTTTGGCCATGTCGGCGCTCCTTGTTGCTCGTTTGTTCTGTTGCCACTTTGTTCCCATATCGGAAACGTTCTGTAAAGAACTTTATGAGAACATTTGTGAACTTTTTAGAACAAACAGGCTAACCTACTGAAATCAAACGGATCGCTTTGTCCTGTTCCATTAACCAAAGTAACACGCGCGCCGCCTTGCCCCTACCTGTTTCCAAAGATGGATCATCCGTCAGCAGCTTTCTGGCATCCGTCTGCGCCACAGCCATCAAATCAGATTGCCGTTCCAAATCCGCGATCCGGAAACGCGGTAGACCTGACTGGGCCGTCCCGATCACGTCGCCAGCACCGCGCATCGCCAAATCTTCTTCCGATATCCGGAACCCGTCTTCGGTTTCGCGTAGAATTTCCAGTCGCCGGCGGCCTGTTTCGGACATCGGTTCTTGGAACAACAACAGGCACGTCGATGCTGCCGCCCCGCGACCGACCCTGCCCCGTAGCTGGTGCAACTGCGCTAGACCAAAGCTTTCCGCGCGTTCGATCATCATGATCGACGCATTCGGGACGTTCACGCCGACCTCGATCACCGTTGTCGCGACCAAAACCTTCGTTTCGCCCGCCACGAACTTCGCCATCGCAGCATCTTTGTCTGCAGGCGGCATTTGACCGTGGACCAGCCCCACAACGCCTTCGCCCAACCCCGCGCGCAACCGTTTGAACCGTTCCTCGGCGGCGGTCATATCCACGACCTCGGATTCCTCGACTAATGGGCAGACCCAATAGGCTTGCTTTCCATCGGCAACCGCTTTGCGCAGTTTTTCAACGACTTCGTCCATACGTCCTGTCGAAATCAACGCCGTTTGGACTGGCGTCCGCCCTGGCGGTTTTTCATCCAACACCGACACATCCATGTCGCCGTATTGCGCTAGGGCGAGGCTCCGCGGGATCGGCGTCGCCGTCATGACCAGCACATCAACCGCCTGCCCCTTGGCGCCTAATTCCATTCGCTGTGCCACACCAAACCGGTGTTGTTCATCGATAATCGCGAGCCGAAGATCATGAAAATGCACGTCTTTCTGGAACACCGCATGTGTACCCACCAAGATTTGAATGTCACCGTCGGCCAAAGCCTGCAGTTTCTCGCGACGCGCCACACCTTTGTCGCGGCCAGTCAAAAGCTCTAACCGGATACCCGCGTCTGCCGCCAAAGGCTGCAACCCTTCCAGATGCTGCCGCGCCAAAATCTCGGTCGGGGCCATCATCACGCCCTGCCCGCCAGCTTCAACCACGCATAGCAACGCCATCAACGCCACAAGCGTCTTGCCCGATCCCACATCCCCTTGCAAAAGCCGGTTCATTTTCAACGGTTTCGCGATATCTGCCGCGATCTCTGCAACGGCACGGGTCTGTGCTCCCGTCGGCTGATAAGGCAACGCATCCAACACCTTACGCTGCAAAGCCCCGGTGCCTTTGGACCCGATCCCCTTGCCACGCCGCGCCACGGCACGTGCCAAAGCCAGTGTAATCTGATGCGCGAACAATTCGTCATATGCCAACCGCGCACGGGCCGGATGTTCAGGCGAAAGGTCCTGCATGGTGGTTGGCGCATGGGCCTGCGACAAAGCATCAGCCCAATCCGGCCACCCCTCACGATCTTTCAAAGCAGGATCAATCCATTCAACCACGTCCGGCAATTTTTCCAGCGCAGACCGCGTGGCTTTCCACATCAATTTCTGCGTAATCCCCGCATGCAGCGGATAAACTGGTTCAAACGCCGGAAATGTCGCGGCTTCGTCTGGTGTGACCACATGGTCAGGATGGACCATCTGGGCGACACTATCGAAAATCTCGACCTTACCCGACACGATCCGCTTTTGCCCCGTCGGCAAAAGTCGCTGCAAATAATCGCCGCGCGCATGGAAAAACACGAGCTGGAATTCGGTCTGCTCATCTGTCACATGAATGCGGTACGGACGTCCCCGCGTTTTTGGCGGATAATGCGCGCCGACCGTCACCGTAACGGTCGCCACCGCAGGTGCCACGACATCACGGACTGAGCCACGCAATTGACGATCCACACCAGACACCGGCAGGGTCATCAAGATATCGCGTGGCTTTTCAACGCCCACGTCCTGCAAGGTCACAGCCGTCTTAGGACCAATCCCATCAAGCGTTTGCAGCCCCGCAAAAAGCGGAAAAAGAACGTCCGGACGCCCGCTCATGCGTCGCCGATCAGCGCCAGCCAGCCGTCCTCGTCCAGTGTTTCCACGCCCAACGACGCGGCCTTCGTCGCTTTCGATCCCGCACCCGGTCCCGCAATCAAGATGTCGGTTTTTGCACTGACGGACCCAGATACTTTCGCACCCAACGCCTCTGCGCGCGCTTTTGCTTCGGCCCGCGTCATTTTTTCCAGCGTGCCCGAAAATACTACCGTTTTGCCAGCCACAGGGCTGCCGGACGTGTCGCGCACGACGGCGTCCTGCACCCGTAATTCGGCGATCAACCGATCAATCGACGCGCGTTCGGCGTCGTTGTGAAACGCCTCCAAGAACGACGTCGCCATCACCGCGCCGACCCCATCGATCCCCAAAAGATCGTCCCAAGCGGTTCCCTCACCGATGACGGCGCGATCCACAGCCTGCGCGAGCGCATCCCAGCTGCCGTAATGATTGGCGAGCAACTGCGCACCAGAATCGCCAACATGTCGTATCCCTAACGAGAACAGCAATTTCGAAAGCGGTATTTCACGTTTATCATCAATGGCATCCAGCAGATTCTTCACGCTAGTCTTGCCAAATCCATCGCGGTTCTCCAGCTTTGCCAAAGCCGCATCATTGCGGGCGCGAAGTGTGAAAATATCCGCAGGTTCCTTAATCGGTAACGCGTCATCATGATAAAACATTTCGATCTGTTTGGCACCCAACCCGTCGATATCAAACGCGCCCCGACTGACGAAATGCTTCAACTTTTCGACGGCTTGCGCCGGACAAATCAATCCGCCAGTGCAGCGCCGCACCGCGTCCCCCGCTTCACGCACCGCAGCCGATCCGCATTCGGGACACACCTCTGGAAATACATAAGGCACCGCATCATCGGGACGTTTTGTAAGGTCCACATCCTTGATCTTCGGAATAACATCGCCCGCGCGGTAGATCTGAACCAGATCGCCGACACGCAAATCGCCCCCTTCGCGGATCGCTTCGCCATCGCCGCCCAATCCCGCGATATAATCTTCATTATGCAACGTCGCATTCGACACTACGACACCGCCAACCGTCACCGGCGTCAGCCGCGCAACCGGTGACAAAGCCCCAGTGCGTCCAACCTGAATGTCAATCGCATCCAACGTTGTCCACGCAAGTTCAGCTGGGAATTTGTGCGCAATCGCCCAACGCGGCGTCGTGGACCGAAACCCCAAACGCCGCTGCAATTCCAAATCATCCACCTTGTAGACAACCCCGTCGATGTCATACCCAAGGTCCGCCCGATCATGCCCGATCTGTTCATAATGCGCGATCATATCCGCCGCCGTATCGCATGTCCGCGTTAACGGGTTCGTGCTAAATCCAAGCGCCTTGAGCCGCGCAATCGCGCCGGATTGTGTGTCTGCCAACGGTTCGGACAATTCGCCCCACGCATAGGCGAAAAACTTCAACGGACGCGCTGCCGTGATTTTCGAATCCAACTGCCGCAAAGATCCGGCCGCCGCATTGCGCGGATTCGCAAATGTTTTTTCGTCCTTTTCCACCTGTCGCGCGTTCAACGCGGCGAAATCAGCATGGCTCATGTAAACCTCGCCGCGCACTTCAAGCACCGCAGGTGCGCCCGAGATCCGATGCGGCACATCGGTAATCGTCAGCGCGTTCGCCAACACGTTTTCACCAACTGCGCCGTCACCCCGCGTGGCCGCTTGTTTCAGCACACCGTCTTCATACCGTAACGACAACGATAGTCCGTCAATCTTCGGTTCGGCCGTAAACGCCAATGGCGTCGTTTGGTCCAGATTCAGAAACTTGCGCACGCTCTTTTCGAAATCGACGACATCATCGTCGCTAAACGCATTCCCCAGAGACAACATCGGAACCGCATGCGTGATTTTGCCGAACTTGTCGGCGACAGCGGCCCCAACTTGATCGCTTGGACTGTTCGCCAATTTCTGGTCCGGGTAAGCCGCTTCAATCGCGGCGTTCAATCGCTTTAGCCGGTCATATGTCGCGTCATCAATCTCTGGCGCATCATTTGTATGATACGCTGTATTCGCATCACCCAGAACAGCAGCCAGACGCAACAGCAGCGACGCCGCATCATCCTTACCGACATCCGCCGCGTCGATTTCAAGCAAATCGTTCAGGTCGGTTTGAGCGGTGGTTGGCGCCATTAGTCAGTCCCTTGCAGTTTGGTGACCCAGTGGCCCCTCTGCAAAGTTTTAGGGCGACCGTTCTAGCTCGTCCAGCCAGATCGGTCGCCCTTTTGTCATTCTCTTGGTCTATCGCACCGACGGCCTAAGCCCCGATGGCAAGCCGTTCTTCGTTTACACCAACTTCCGGGTCCCGCAGCACGTAACCACGCCCCCAAACAGTTTCGATATGATTTTCACCATTGGTCGCGTTGCTCAATTTTTTGCGCAATTTACAAATGAACACGTCAATAATTTTCAGTTCCGGCTCATCCATCCCGCCATAGAGATGGTTCAGGAACATCTCTTTCGTCAGCGTTGTCCCCTTACGCAACGATAGCAATTCAAGCATTTGGTATTCTTTGCCGGTCAGATGGACAGTGTTCCCGCCAACATCCACGGTTTTCGCGTCTAGATTGACCGCAATGCGTCCGGTTTTGATGATGGACTGGGCATGCCCTTTCGACCTGCGAATAATCGCATGAATCCGCGCGATCAGTTCTTCACGATGGAAGGGTTTCGTCAGATAATCATCCGCGCCGAAGCCAAATCCCTTGATTTTTCCTTCGGTGCTATCGTCGCCCGTCAGGATCAGGATTGGTGTGTCGATCCGGCTCATCCTGAGTTGCCGCAGCACTTCGTGACCGTTCATATCAGGCAAATTCAGGTCCAGAAGGATCAGGTCGTAATCGTACAGCTTGGCAAGATCGATCCCTTCTTCCCCGAGATCGGTCGCATAAACGTTTAGGTTCGCATGAGTGAGCATCAATTCGATGCTTTTTGAAGTCGTCGGGTCGTCTTCAACCAGCAGTACGCGCATCTGTTTTCTCCGCTTTTTCTTGGCACCACCAACATATTGCAAGAATAGTTAATGACACGTTACCGGTAACATAAAAGATGCCACTTCTCCCTAGGGTTGTCTATAGCGCTGCAACGACGTCGTCTTCAATGCGGCCTCCCCGTGTTCGGCAACTGCGGTTTCCCATTCCGCAAACTCTTCATCGGACAAACTGTACATCTCCAACGCCTCAGGCCGTGTCAGCAGCCCTGCGGCAACGGCTTTTATGACGGACGCCTTGCGCGATGCCACCCAACGTCGTGTATCGGTCGGTGGCAGATCAGCGCGGGTCATCACAGACCCATCGGGCAGCGTCACGGAACGTGGCCCATCAATCTTTCGCAAATACATCTTGCTTCCCTTTGCATTTTGCACTGGGACGCACATATGAAGAAAATCGCTTAAGTTTCGGTAAGCTTGCCGAAACGGAGTAACTTGCAATTTCAGCAAATTTGTTGGAAACGCCCTGAAAGCCCATAAAAAATTGGTGTGATATGTCTTTGGATCAACCGTTAAATTCCCTTGGTTTTGCAAAACCGCCGTCGGAAACCCGCGTCGTCGTAGCGATGTCAGGTGGTGTGGACAGTTCCGTTGTCGCGGCAAAGTTGCACGAAGAAGGCTATGACGTCGTCGGTGTGACCTTACAATTGTACGATCACGGGGCCGCTTTGGCCAAAAAAGGGGCATGTTGCGCGGGGCGTGATATCCACGATGCACGCCGCGTCGCCGAAGAGATGGGGTTCCCCCACTACGTCCTAGACTACGAAAACACCTTCAAAGAAGCCGTGATGGACGAATTCGCCGATAGCTATCTGGCTGGTGCAACGCCCGTGCCCTGCATCCGCTGCAACGAGCGTGTGAAATTCAAAGACCTGTTGGAAACCGCCCGCGACCTCGACGCGGATTGCATGGCGACCGGTCACTACATCCAGCGCATGATGGGTGGCGCGGGCGCCGAACTGCATTCCGCAGGCGACCCAACCAAAGACCAAAGCTACTTCCTGTTCTCGACCACCCGTGAACAGCTTGATTACCTGCGGTTTCCGCTTGGACATCACACGTCCAAGGAAGAAACACGTGCGCTCGCCGCGAAATACGGGCTAAGCGTTGCGGACAAACCCGACAGCCAAGACATCTGCTTTGTACCCAACGGCAACTATGCCGCCGTCATCGAAAAACTGCGTCCTGGTGCTGCCGAACCTGGCGATATCGTGGATACGGACGGGAACGTCCTTGGTCAGCATCGCGGCGTCATCCATTACACCATCGGTCAGCGCCGCGGCCTGGGGATCGGCGGCTTGGCAGACCCGTTGTATGTCGTGCGGCTGGATGTAGACAAAAAGCACGTGATCGTCGGACCGAAAGACCTGCTCGCAACACGCAAGGTCCCCCTGCGGGAAATCAATTGGCTGGGCGACGGCGACTTGATGGACGGTGGCGAACGGACAATAGCGGTAAAGGTTCGCTCAACCAAGCCACCCATTGATGCCGTTCTGCGGCCAATTTCGAATACCGAAGCTGAAGTCGAACTGCTCGTCGCAGAAGAAGGCGTATCACCCGGGCAGGCTTGCGTCTTTTATGACCCCGACGGAACCCGCGTTCTTGGCGGCGGCTGGATCTGGCGCGGTTATTGAGCTACACCCAGCATGAAGCCTCTGCCAAGTAACCTTCAGGAACTGACATCAATGCGGGCCTTGGCGGCCTTCATTGTGGTGATTTTTCATCAGTTCTTTGACGCGGCCAATCCCCCTAGCATTGGAAACAACCTGATCGCCGACGGCCATTTAGGTGTTGATCTATTTTTCATGTTGAGCGGCTTTATTCTGGCGCATGTCTACCTCTCAGCGTGGCGAGAGGGCACGTTTTCCTACAAACGCTTCCTTACAAACCGCTTCGCCCGTCTTTACCCCCTTCACCTGACGATGACGTTGATCTTTGTTGTGGCCTACCAGGCGCTTGCGATCATGGGCGCGGAAACGGTCGCCGAAGGTCAGAACTGGGCGCATTTGCCATGGCATTTCGCGCTTATGCATGCGTGGGGGGTGACGGACGGGCATTCTTGGAACTTCCCGTCTTGGTCAGTCAGCGCCGAAACCTTCGCCTACCTGATGTTTCCAATCAGTCTGACAATCGCATTGATCTTTCGACCAGTTGTCACTCTTGTTCTGGCGATTTGCCTCTTCGCCGCCGCATCCCTGTTCACCTTGGCCGTCCTCGATCGTTCCATCACCAAACTGATGTTTGATTTCGGGATCATCCGCGTCATGACCGAATTCCTCATCGGCTTGGCGATATATCTGGTCATGGAGAAAAGACGGCTTCCCGATGTCTGGGTCAGACCTTGCCTTTGGATCAGCGTGGCAGCAGTTGGGCTTCTATCTGCATTCCAAGCCGATGAACGCTTGATCGTCATGGCGCTCGCCGTGTTCCTTGCGACACTGGCGCATTTGGCCACGCAAGAGCGATCAAATAGCCTGCGCCATCCCGTCTTGATCTATCTGGGCGAGATTTCGTACGCGACCTACATGGTACACATCCTCGTACTATTTGCCGTCCCTGTTGTCGCTCAACGGGTTGGTGGAATAAGCGAGCAAATGACCGCTGCCATTTCGATCACCACGATCTACGTGGCATCCGTGATCCTGTATCACGTTATTGAACGACCCGGACGGCGCTGGATCAGACGCCTGTTAGGATCACCCGCTTGACACCGAATGACCATCCACCATGGTCTACGCAAGGAAAACCGCGCACTGAACAGGACAGGACAGGACAACCGGATGAGCCGACCGCACCCCATTTGGAGCTTCCTGCGCAATCATCTTGGCGTGTTCGCCATCTTGATCATCGCATGTGCCGCCGGTCTGTGGTTCGCCGCCGACATCTTCTTGGATTTCTTGTATTTCAATGATCCGCGCCATCAGGATGAAGCGCTTAAGGCATGGATGACACCGCGCTATGTTGGCATGTCCTATGACCTGCCACGGCCCGTTGTTGGCGAAATCTTTGGGCTGACCGAAGGTGGGCCGCGCGGCATGACCATGCGTATGATTGCGGCTGAACAGAACATGTCACTGGACGCGTTGACCGACAAGGTCCGTGCTGCTGCAGAGGCTTTCCGTACGGAGATCCAAAAATGACCGCAGCGGTGATCGGCCTCGTTCCGGAATACGGACTTTTCCTCTTGTTTGGCGTAATATCATTAGCGTGCCTCGCGATACCGCTGCCGTCGTCTGTTCTTGTGCTGACATCTGGCGCGTTTGCGGCGTCGGACGACCTGACGCTGTGGCAGGTTTTCGTCGTAGCATTTGTGGCGTTCCTCATTGGCGACCAAATTGCATTTATGATCGCATCCCGATTTGGGCCGCGCATTTTGGATTGGATGCGGGGCAAACCGCGCCTGCTGCCCGTTCTGGAAAAAAGCGAAGCTTTGCTGCATTCCAAGGGCCATGTCGCGGTGCTGCTGAGCCACACGATCCTTAGCCCCACCTGCCCTTACATCAGTTATCTGTGCGGCGCGGGTGGTATGCGATGGCTGAAGTTCACGATCATGGCCGCAATCGGGGCCGCGATCTGGACAGCCGCCTATGTGTCCTTGGGCTACATGTTTGCATCCCAGCTCTCGCAGGTCGCCGATATCCTCAGCAACTTCTTCGGGATCATCTTTGCGGGCCTGTTAGTGCTCTATTGCGTGATTTGGTTGCGCCGTAAATGGCGGGCACATCTAGCAGAAATCGCTGCCGAACACGGCCAATAACCCTTACCAACCTCGATTTGTCGCCTGTGCAACGGGCCGCGACGGAAACGCTGCCCTGCTGCGTTCAATGCTTAACGGTATGACCCAAAACGTTGGTTAGGTTATTTTTGCGCCCCAATTCCCCGCGACCCATAAATGCACCGACGTTAAACTTTTTTAAAAAGGGAACGACACGTGAATCGCATAGCTGAACTTCTAGCCGAGACTTTAACGTCCGCCGAACGCGGCGTACTCAGCAATATTGCGCATTCAAAGCTGCAACACGACGCAGACACGATCGCGAAACTGAAAAGCCTGCGACTGATCTGCGATGCGGACACACCCGCACTTTATTCATTGACTGGTCTCGGCAACGAAGTCGCCTATATCGTCCGCGTCAAGCTCGCAGCGTAGCAAGTAATCTAGACGCCCCTGGCCGTGTCACAGCACCGTAATACGGTAGCCTGCACGCGGGAAATGCACCGCGACCTCACCAACATCGTCACCCTTGCGATCAATGCTGACGGTTTCGGCGTCGGCATAACGCAACGTCCCTTCGACAGGCTGTTCGCCCCCATCAACGTCAGGGTTGATCGAAACACGATCACCAACCTTCAAACCTTGCGGATCATTTGGCGCCACACCAATCAACGACTTTGGCGCAGTACCTTGCGCCGTCTCCACCGCTTCCTGCGCATCCAACGGCGTTGGTGTCCCATGGCCCAACGCGGCAACATCCAGTTCCCAACGGGTCAATGCGGTGAATTCGGACAACATCTCGGGGCCACCAGACCAGCGGCCTTTGATGAACCAGATGATATGATAAACCTGCGCATCAATCGCGGCTGGCGCATCGCCCAACAGATATTTGCGCCCATCACTGAACACGCTGTTGATCCACGACAGCGGCGCACGCAACTGCGCCACAATATGCGGCAGATCAGTGTTGGCTTTCTTCAAACCTTCGGCCCAATCTTCCCCCAAATACAAACGCCCGCGGTCTTCGGCAAAGTCAAGTGGAAGATCGTCACCCTGCGCGCCAAGAACCAGCTTCAGGGCAAGCGTGAACAACTCTCCGTCTGTCCAGCGGCTCAGACACCACATCAGCCCCGCATCAGCAGTGGGCATATAACTCGGCTCCGGATAACGACGGTCCAATTCACGCAAGATGCACTGGCTGTCGCAATAAATATCCGCACCGATCTGCATCACAGGCGTACGCCGATACCCGCCCGTCAATGCAGTCAGCATCGGCTTTGGCGGCAAACGAGGAATTTCAACATCGCGCCACGCAAGCCCCTTGATCCCAAAGGCCACACGCACCTTTTCGGCCACCGGAGACTGAGGGTAGTTGTGAAAGATAATCTCGGGCGTCGTGTCAGTCATTCGGTTACCTTTTCAAAGTACGGGTCTGGTCGTGTCGCACCGTGCAAGCGTCTTTGGCAAAAGTCCACCGGACACACACCGACACGAACAAACCGCGATGTGGTTTTTTCCCTAGCGCCCACCCCAGTCCGCGCATATTCCTGCGCACATGATTTACGAAACTGCAGCCGAATGGCGTAACGCCCCCCAGAAACGCGTCCTCATCTTTGCGATGTCAGGGCTTGGAAAAACTTATCTGTCCACCATGCTGCGCGACGGCGGCGATTGGTTCCATTACTCGATCGATTACCGGATCGGCACGCGGTACATGGGCGAAGCGATTGCGGACAACGCCAAACGCGAGGCGATGAAGGTCCCGTTCCTACGCGACCTGCTGCGGTCGAATTCGATCTACATCGGGTCGAACATCTCGTTCGATGACCTCAAACCGATGTCGTCTTATCTTGGCAAACCGGGTAATCCGGCGCTGGGCGGGCTGGATTGGGACGAATACACCAAACGGCAGGACCAGTTTCAACGCTCAGAAATCGCAGCCCTGCACGACACCGGTCACTTTATCGAACGTGCGACCGATCTGTACCAATACCCGCATTTCATCTGCGACACAGGCGGATCAATCTGCGAATGGGTCGACACAGACGACGATAAAGACCCGATCATGACGGACCTCGCGTCCAAAACGCTGATGGTCTGGATCGAAGGGACTGATGCGCATACGGCCGAACTGATCCGCAGGTTCGACAAAGAACCAAAGCCGATGTCCTACGATCCGGTCTTTCTGTTAAACACTTGGCAAGCTTATCTGGCCGAATTTAACAAAGCGCCTGATCAAGTTGATCCCGATGACTTTATCCGCTGGGCCTTTGCAAAGGCGCTCGCCCATCGTCAGCCGCGCTACAAGGCGATGGCAGATAAATGGGGCATCACAGTCCCCCAAGACGCGGTCACACGTGTTCACGATCAGGAGGGTTTTGTTGGCATGATCGCTGACGCCCTTGAGATGCGCAGGGGTTAGCCCTATCTCTGCCATCCGACCCACGTGAGGTTACACTATGCCGATTAAACTACCCGCCGCCCTGCCCGCTTTTGACGTTCTGACCAACGAAGGCGTCATGGTGCTTGATGAAGACCAAGCCGGTCATCAGGACATCCGCCCATTGCGGATTGCTTTGCTGAACCTGATGCCCAAGAAAATCCAGACAGAGAACCAGTTCGCACGCCTGATCGGGGCAACCCCGTTGCAGATTGAACTGACGCTGATCCGGATGTCTGAACACCAGACAAAGAACACGGCGGCGGAACACATGGCCGAATTCTACCAGCCGTTCCAAGACGTGAAGGACCAGAAGTTTGACGGTCTGATCATCACAGGCGCGCCGATTGAACACCTCGACTTTACCGATGTGACCTATTGGGACGAACTGCGCGAAGTCATGGACTGGACCCAGACCAACGTGCATTCCACCTTCGGGGTGTGCTGGGGTGGTATGGCGATGATCAACTACTTCCACGATGTGAAAAAACATCTGCTGGATCACAAGGCCTTCGGGTGCTTCCGGCACCGTGTCTGTGATGCGGCGTCGCCGTACCTACGCGGCTTCTCGGATGACTGCGTGATCCCTGTCAGTCGATGGACCGAAATGCGTCAGGACGAAATTGACGCAGCGTCGGGGCTGAAAACCCTGATCACAAGTGACGATTCTGGTCCCGCACTGGTTGAAGATCCGGCACATCGTGCTCTGTATATATTCAACCACTTTGAATACGACAGTGGGACGCTGAAACAGGAATATGATCGCGATGTTGCCGAAGGCACGCCGATCAATGTGCCGACCAACTATTATCCGGGGGATGATCCGACCCAACCACCGCTGAACAAATGGCGTTCCCACGCCCATCTGCTCTATGGGAATTGGATCAACGAGATCTACCAGACCACGCATTATGACATTGATAAAATCGGCACTTAAGGGACTTTCATACACGGGCGCGGCGCTGGGCCTTTCGGCTTTGCTGACGGGCTGTGTGTCATCCGCACGGACCCAAGCCACCGAAGAGGCGTTCCCGCCTGTCGGCCAATTCGCTGACGTCACAGGTGGGCGCGTGCACTACGTGCAAAAAGGGTCCGGCCCGCATGTGGTTCTGTTACATGGTGCGGGCGGTAACCTGCGCGATTTTACCTTTGATCTCGTAGACCGGCTGGCAGATGATTTCACCGTAACAGCCTTTGACCGTCCGGGTCTTGGATACACAGACCGGGTACCGCAAGTTGAGACCGGACCGCTGGCCACGGACGGCGACAGCCCAGCCGATCAAGCGCGTATGTTACGCGAAGCCGCAACCCAACTTGGCATCGAAAATCCAATCGTCGCGGGTCATAGCTTCGGTGGTATCGTCGCCATGGCTTGGGCAGACATTGGTCTAGGTGAAGAAGCACCTGTAAACGCCTCTGGCATCGTATCTTTTGGCGGTGTTCTAATGCCATGGCCCGATGATCTTGGGGCCTATTACACCGTGAACGGCAGCCCCATTGGCGGCGCCGTCGTGATCCCACTGATTTCAGCATTTGCGCCGCTCAGCACCATCGAAGGTGCGGTAGAAGGCATCTTTGCGCCCGACCCCGTCCCCGAAGGCTATGTCGCCCACATCGGTGCGCCTTTAGCCGTGCGCCAAGAAACATTCCGCGCGAACGTCCGCCAAGTAAACACCCTGCGCCCGCATGTCGTGGAGATGACCACACGCTACCCGCAGTTAACGCTTCCCATCGAAATCCTCCACGGGACAGCGGACACAACGGTGCCTGACTTCGTTCACCCGATTGAATTTGTGAAAATCGTGGACAGCGCACGTTTGACCAGCCTACCCGGTGTCGGCCACATGCCGCACCATGCTGACCCGCAAGCCGCAGTCGACGCGATTGTACGCGCAGCTGACCGCGCCGGATTGCGTTAAGCCTCTAAAATCGCCATAACTAGCGAAATTCAGGGAGTTTTATCATGTCTAAACCGCTTGATGGTGGGATCAGCGCCTACTTCAAAAACGAAGCGCCGGACGATGTGGTTGATCTGATCAAATCCGCCAAGAAAAAGCGGATCATCAACCCCGATTACCCATACGACACGGCGTGGGACAAAGACGCCTATGAGGCCGAAATCGAAGCGCTGCAAATCCAACTCGTGCAAATGCAGGCATGGGTCAAAGAGACCGGCCAACGCGTTGCAGTCGTTTTCGAAGGCCGTGATGCGGCTGGTAAAGGCGGGACGATCAAGCGGTTCCGCGAGAATCTAAACCCGCGCGGCGCACGTGTCGTAGCGCTTTCCAAGCCGACTGAAGTCGAAGCAACGCAATGGTATTTCCAACGCTATATCAAACACCTACCCGCCGCTGGTGAAGTCGTTTTCTTCGACCGCAGCTGGTACAATCGCGGCGTTGTGGAACACGTGTTCGACTTCTGCACACCTGATCAGCGCCAACACTGGTTCAACCAAGTCGGCGACTTCGAAAAGATGCTCGCCGACGACGGCATCAAGCTGTTCAAAATCTGGCTCAATGTCGGGCGTGCAACGCAACTGAAACGTTTCCTCGACCGCGAAAGCGATCCGCTCAAGCAGTGGAAACTCAGCTGGATCGACGTCGCTGGCCTTGCGAAATGGGACGCCTATACCACGGCAATTGACGAAACATTGACACGCACCCACACCGATTTCCCACCGTGGACCGTTGTGCGGTCCGACGACAAAAAACGCGCCCGTGTGAACGCCATTAAGTCCGTACTGCAAGGTCTTGATTACCCGAACAAAGACCTGCCCAAGATCGACGATAAAATCGCTGGCGGACCGGACCTGTGGAATGCCTAAACAAGGCTATCATCACGGCAATCTCCGCGAGGCACTTGTCAAATCCTGCCTCACGCTGATCGAAGCCAAAGGCCCGACCGGTTTCTCCCTCTCCGAAGCCGCACGCGAAGCAGGTGTGACACCCGCTGCCGTCTACCGCCACTTTGCGGGCCGCGAAGACTTGATCGCGGAAGCCGCGCACCAAGGTTACGACATCTTCGGCGATCTGATGGAACACGCCTATGATGGCGGCAAACCCTCTGCATTGACGGCGTTCCTCAAAACAGGCCGCGCCTATCTGGCCTTCGCCAACAAATTTCCGGGCCATTACGTGGCCATGTTCGAATCCGGCATTTCGATCCAACGAAACCCAGCGCTCAACGCCTCCGCGACCCGCGCGCTGGGCGTCTTGGAAAAAGCGGCAACAGACCTAAGCAACCACATCCCAGCGGACCGCCGCCCGCCGCCACAGATGTTCTCGGCCCACATCTGGGCGCTGTCACACGGTGTCGTCGAACTTTTCGCCCGCGGATCCCCCGGCACCAAAAGCCCCTTTCCCCCCGAAGACCTGCTCGAAACAGGCATCGGCATCTACCTGCGCGGACTTGGCCTTTTGCCGCCCGACGCCTGACCTCATTTGCACATAGGACAACACCAATGGACGGAACCCTTGCCCTTATCTGGTTGCTGACAAGCGTCGCTGACATGACGGCGAATGACTGCCCGAACGAAGGCTGCCTGATCAAAGAACCCGCGCAAGCGCGCCTGTCATACCAATTCGCCGACGTGCAATTTAACGATGAAAGCATCGCCGAAGAATTCTACATGGGCTACGACAGCCACCGCCGCAAAGGACCGTTCCAACCAACATACGGACTGTCCCTGACGACGGACGGTTCCGCATGGTTTGGTGTCGGCTGGAAATGGACATCGCAAAACGTCTTTGACAGCCCATTGTTCATAGAAACATCCATGATGCCAGGCCTTTACGCGCCACGCGAAGGCATCGACCTTGGCGGTCCCCTGCAATTCCGATCAGCTTTCGGGATCGGGTACGAATTCGACAACGGCAGCACGATCACTGTGGCCTACGACCACAGATCCAACGCAGACACCCAAGCGCGTAACCCGGGGCTAGAAACACTGTCCATCCGTTACGCAGTCGAATGGGAAAACGGACCGCAGATCACGTCGCGGTTCTAGCAACCGTGGTCAGAATGGCACCGCCCCAAAACAGAGCGGTGCCAACATCACTTTACGTCAAACGGTAACGCAGGCTTGGCAACCAAGACAGGATGAACGCATCCACCGCCAGCACACACAGCAACGCAATCCCAGCCATTGGGAACGCCATCGAAACGGCCAACCCCACAAACACCGCGCCCTGCCATAACGGCAACTCTTTCGGCATGGGTGGCGCGGAAAGCCGGCCAGCATGCGCAGGCTTACGCTTCCACCACAGCACAACCGAACTGACGCACAGGAACAAGACAGACAGGCAGATGATCGTGTTGGCCAAAACGCTCCACAATCCTAAGGTGCCCATATGTAGCGCGATCCCAACGGCCATGGCTTTCCCCGCGACCGAATAATCATCGAACCGCACATCAGCCAAAATTTTACCCGAGTATTGATCCACATGAACAGTCCGGTCGGACATCGGATCAGTGCTATCCGTATTCATGGAATCGCGGCTCAACGTCCACACACCCGTTGCGGAACGCGGCACGTTCAACTGATAGCGGGCATCGAACCCGATTTCACGCGCAAGGCGGTCCACCGTGTCGATGGTCACGGGACCCGCGTCCACACCCGCAACACCCGCGTCACTACCGGACGCAGGCAATGGTGTCTGCTCCAGCGCCCACGGCACTTCACGGCGGTCGTGGTTCAAACTGGCGTGGGTTTCGTCAGATAACGGGACTTCGTTCCATTTCTCTGCAGGAAACTGGCTCCACGCTTGAACCATCTTACCACCCCAAATGCCTGCCCACGACAGACCTGAGATCAGGAAGAACACCAAAAACAAGGATAGCCAGATGCCAACAACGCCATGCAGCGATTTCCACACCGCGCGACCGCGGCCAAAAGTTGGGATCAAGGCGCGACGCCATCCCGCATCGCGCGGCCACCACATATAAAGCCCCGTGGCAATCAGGACCAACGCCAGCGACGCGGCTGTCTCCAGCATTCGGTCACCGGTGACACCAAGCATCAGATCACTGTGGATACCGTCGACGACATCATACCACCCGCTCCGACGTGGGAATGTCTCGATCACCTCTGCGGTGTATGGGTCAACGGCAACCATCGTGGCATCGCCACCAGAATCGACTCGAAACAACGCCGCCACATCGGATGTACGCGGGGCGACATATTGCTTCAGTGTCCCGTCGGATATAGCGGCCACGGCAGCATCCGCCTGTACGGAAACCGGCTGAACAATGTCCTGCGGGATCACGGCTGTCCGTTCCCCGTCTCTCCCGTCAATCCACGCGATCCACAGCATGGCCATTCCTGTGACGGCCAATACGGTCAGGAACGGAATAACAAATAAGCCAGCGTAGAAATGCCAGCGCCACGCGGCGAAATAGAGTTTGTTCACGCGGCCCTCGGGCGGCGCGGTAATTTCGGTTGCTTTCATGATTTGGCTCCAAGCCTTGAGACCCGCTTGCGAGCGGGCGAAATTGAACTCTGTTAGGTGAAGAGATCAGGCTTGGGGTGGTGCGCGCGTCAGCCGCGCGGGATCAAGTGGGCGCGCGTTGTGCAATTGAACGGCGACAAAGGTCTGAATGCGCGTCTGTTCCAGCAGACGCATTGGAATGCCGTGGCAATCACGCGGAATAAGCGCGCCACCCGCCAGACGGCAGGCCTCACACTTTTGACCCAAAGCACCGTCCTGCCCGCCTGTATTGCCACAAATATCAGACAACGAACCGCCAGCAGCGACATAGGCTGCAAGCTCGGGCGTCATTTCAGATTGAACTGCGGGAGAATGCGCAAATCCGGACATCACCATCGCGCAAATCAGCGCAACGGGCGTCAAAAGACTGGAAATGATCCGCAATGCTTTGAACATGCCACGCGACCTAAATCATTTCGATGCCAGACACGAGAGGCCATTTACCAAAAACAACCCCGACGCAGCCCCGACGAATCGCAAACAAAAAGGGCGCCCCAAAGGACGCCCTTTCCAAAACCATAGACCCAAAGCTTAACGCTTGGAGAACTGGAAGCTCTTACGCGCTTTTGCTTTACCGTACTTCTTACGCTCAACAACACGGCTATCGCGTGTGAGGAAGCCAGCAGCTTTCAGCGCAGGACGCAGGGCCGGATCATAAAGCTGAAGCGCCTTAGAAACACCGTGCTTCACCGCACCAGCCTGACCAGAAAGACCACCGCCTTTGACAGTTGCGACAACGTCGAACTGACCAGCAACACCAGCAACAGAGAATGGCTGCGCCAAGATCATCTGCAGCACTGGACGTGCAAAGTATGTGTTCATTTCTTTGCCGTTCACGGTGACCTTACCAGAACCTGGCTTGATCCAAACGCGTGCAACAGCGTCTTTACGCTTACCAGTGGCATATGAACGACCCAGTTCGTCACGAACTGGTTCACGGTTGATGACGACTTCAGCCACAGGTGCTTCAGCGACAACGCCTTCTGCAACCGCGCCGAGCTCTTCGAGAGAGTTGATCTGATCGGCCATTATGCAGTCCTCGTGTTCTTTTTGTTCATGGACTTAACGTCCAGAACTTCAGGCTTCTGGGCTTCCATGCCGTGCTCTGCACCAGCGAAGACGCGGATGTTTGTCATCTGCTTCTTGGACAGTGGACCACCTGGCAACATGCGCTGAACAGCTTTCATCAGAACGCGCTCAGGGTGCTTGCCTTCAAGGATCTCGCCTTTGGTGCGGGATTTGATCCCACCCACGTGGCCAGTGTGCCAGTAGTATTTTTCATCACGTTTGTTACCAGTCATCTGAACTTTGTCAGCGTTGATAACGATCACGTTGTCGCCCATGTCCATGGACGGCGTGAAGGATGCTTTGTGCTTGCCGCGCAAGCGCATGGCGATGATGGACGCGAGACGGCCCAGAACAACGCCTTCAGCGTCGATCAGGATCCATTTCTTGTCTACATCTGCCGGAGTCGCAGAAAAGGTTTTCATATCTCACCAAAAAGGTTTGGGGGGACCATTACAGCCCCGTCATTCGGATAACGGGCTTATAAAGGTGTGCAGGACACAAACAAGAGAAAAAGAATCAATTAAGTTATTGTATTTCAACAGGTTAAAAATAAGGTATCAAAATACCCCACACAATTATCACGCTACGGACGTTTCCCCGCCGAAACTCACACCATTCGCCCACATCCCCACCACAGCGAACGCTTCGTCTCGCATTCACGCGCATGGAATGTTCAACGGGCCAACTCGCTCATCGATATCTCGACATCGCTTCAATCACCGTCGCCCGATCCTGAATCGCACCCGTTTGCAGGTATTCCATCGCTTTGAGTGCCGCTTCATGCGCCTCAACGGATGATCCACCGACACAATCGGTCACGACGCGGCAGAAGTAGTCGGACTGATGCCCATCAACAAAGGTATAGTGGACGCAGACATCGGTCAGCCCGCCGCACAGCAAAAGCGTGTCGACCTTCAGCCCCCGCAGCAGAATTTCCAGATCAGTTCCGAAAAACGCGGAGTAACGCCGCTTCGGAATGATGTAGTCGCCTTTGCGATATCCCATTTCCTCTTTGGCGACGTCTGTACGCGGATCACCTTCCAGACAGTGAACGTCCTCGTCTCCGTCCAATTCGCGTCCGAAATCAATAAGGTCAGATCGATGGATTTCCTGAATGAAAATCACCGGCACGTCGTTCTCATGGGCGGCATCCACCAAGTCGCGCGCAGCGATCATCCGATCCTTATAACCCGGCATGTTATCGATGGACCGCACTTCACTATCGTCAATGAAGGTGCTTTTCTGAATATCGATCACGATCAACGCAGGCCGGCCTTCGATCAGATTTCTTGCTGTTTTGGTTGCTGTCGTCATTTTCGTGTCCCTTCGTATTAATGCGCATCTGATCCGATGAGAAACATCCCGATCATCAGAAATATCAGACCTGCTATTCCGGCCATGCTAAGATTTTGATTGAACGCCATCACGCCCACAATCACCGATCCGACTGAACCGATCCCGGTCCAAATCGGATAGGCGATCCCAAGCGGTAGCCGTGCCATCGCGGCATAAAGAGCCACAAGGCTCGCGATCATCGCAACAAGCGTCAAAACGCCAAGCGTCCAAGAGAAACCAATACCAAGTTTCTTGAGCCCCGCGGCCCAAGCGACTTCCAATGCACCTGCGATGAAAAGATAAAACCAAGCCATTTCGACCTCCACTATCCGCAGGTCGTCCTGACTAATGCCCTGTCATGGCCGGGTCGTCCCGGCAAGCCTAGCTCAAAGGATTAAACGTGACATCAAGACTTGTCAATTTACCGGTCGACTAGGAATGGCGGCAAAAGAAACATCCCGACGTGAGTCTTCAAAATCGGCTCAATCCGCGTGCCGAACCGCCCGTAACGCCCCCAATCACACCGAAATAATATCCGGCGGATTATCCAGCATCTCGCGCAGCGTTTGCATCCCCGACGCAAAGTGTTCGTGGCTCACCTGTCCGTTAATCGCAATCCGCACCGCATGGTTTGATCGCCCATCACGCAAAGCAAAATCCTCTGCCGATTTGATCAACACACCAGCGGTTTCCGCCTGCTGTTTAAATTCCCCAGCACGCCAGCCCATTGGCAGCTCTAGCCACAAAAACGGGACCTGTTCTGACCACGTCAGCTTGTGACCGCCAAGGATATTCACCGCGGCCCGCACATCTTCGGCAATCCGGCCTTTGATCCGCTCAATAATGTCCGGCAATTCGGGCTGGGCCATAATGTATGCATACATATCTGTCACCAGCCGCGTCACACCAAACGAATGGAACGTGGACGTGCGGGCAAGGTTCGCGCCCCAATCCAAAGGCGCCACCGCAAAACCGATCCGCAAAGCGGCCGTCAGCGACTTTGATGGCGACGTCACATACCACCCTAAATCCGGTGCCAACGCGCGATAACTTGGTCCGTTATGTTCCGTCCGCATCAACCGATAACAGTCGTCATCAATAATATGGATACCGTAGCGCTGGGCCAGTTTCGCAATCTGCTTACGGCGTGGCGTCGATGTTGTGCGCACAGTCGGATTGCAGACCTCGGCAGAGGTGCAAAACACCTGAACGCCCTGCGTTTTGATCAAATCCTCAAGGACCGCAGGATCAGGCCCTTCGTCATCCCAAGGCACCCCCACAACTTGAGCACGCGACATGACAGCAGCCGAACGGAACCCACCGTAACTAAGCTCATCCACCGCGATAACAGGTGAAGGTCCATGCAGAACCGTTTGTAAAATCATGATAATCGCGCTTTGGCCGCCATGCGACGTAATCACATCGTTTTCATCAAACGGACCGACTGGGGTATCGGTCAAAGATGCCTTAAACGCGCGCCGTGCAGCGATATCTGTGACCCGGCTCGGGTAGTTCAACAGATGTTCGGGAACCATATCCGTGGCGAGCGCCTGCAAGGCTCCCCGCATGATTGCACCCTGCCCGACCTCTGGCATTTTCGGGCTCAACAGATGAACCCGCTCGGATAACTCAGCCACGTTATCCAGCATCGCAGGTGCGTCCCAAACCGATTGCGCAACAGCTTTGCGTTCCGTCACAAATGTACCGCGGCCCACACCTGCGGTCAGACGCCCCTCATCTGTCAGGACCGCATAGGCCCGCGCCACGGTGCCCGGAGTGACATTGATTCGATACGCAAGATCACGCACAGGCGGCAGTTGTTCACCGGCAGACAATTGTCCCGATACAATCGCTTCGCGAATGGCCTGCGCCAACGCCTTATACTTCGCACGCCCCGCACCAGACAGACTTGGTTGCCATTTTGTATCGGATACAATCATTCTCTCGACCCACGCATGCAGTACAATGTACCAAATAGATACGAAACAACTGCAAATGTGTCAATACAATTTGAAAGGGACGCATCATGTCATCAAACGCTATCCACCCCGCCCAACTCGCTCTACTCAACTCTCAGGCACAGCTTCCAACGCTGGCCCGTGTTGCTGTGACCGTGGCGGTGATGGCGACGAAATGGGACATGAATTGGCGAACCCGCAAGGCGCTTGGTCGTCTTGATCCATACGAATTGGACGACATCGGCCTCACGTCAGCTGAGGCCAAGCGCGAAGCGAACAAGCGCTTCTACCAACGTTAAGATCTTCCTGACTGGGCCGGATATCCTCCGGCCCCTTTTTTTAGTGCTTGGGGATCGAATACGTGAGCGACGCCCGCGCAACAGGATCCGCCTGCCCTTCGCTGAACAGCAGAACATCCCCCACAGCCAAAACGCGCCCCAATTTAAGAACCCGCGCCTTTGCAATCAGATCAACGCCAGCGGCAGGTTTACGCATAAAATCAATGCTGCAATTGGTCGTCACCGCCAACCCGACCGGCCCGATCCGCGCCAAGATCGCAAGATACATCGCCACATCCGCCAGCGCGAACATCGACGGACCTGATACAGTCCCGCCCGGACGCAAATGCTGTTCTTGAACACGTAACCGCACTGTCAATTCCGTCTCATCCAACGCATCGAGCCCGAACATGTCCGCGACTTGCGTGAAATCCCGTTCCAAAAACGCCTCGAGCGCCGGAATATCCATTTTCAAAATGTCAGACATGTCTTCCCTCACTCCCAATCACGGCCTAAGCTTCCGTGAAACCAACCTAAAGGCAAGCCTATGACATTGCTCTCACGCGACGTTACTGACCATATCGCACACATCGAAATGACAGCGCCCGCACGGCTGAACGCGCTGTCCGACGCGATGCTGGCAGCGCTTCACGCCGAACTCGATACAATCGCGAAAGACGATACAATCCGTGTTGTGATCCTGTCCGGCAGTGGAAAAGCGTTCTGCGCAGGCCACGATCTAAAGGAAATGCAGGCCGGACGCAGTGCCGATGATGGCGGGGCCGCCTATTTCAAAGACCTATTTGGCCGTTGTGGGGCCTTGATGCAGCGCATTCAAACGCTCCCGCAACCCGTCATCGCTCAGGTCCACGGCATCGCCACAGCCGCCGGTTGCCAACTTGTCGCGACATGCGACATGGCAGTCGCGGCTGACACGACAAAGTTTGGGGTCAACGGGGTCAACATCGGCCTGTTCTGCTCTACGCCGATGGTGGCATTAACGCGCAATATCCCAACGAAATCTGCATTTGAAATGCTGACAACAGGCCGCTTCATCGACGCCACAGAAGCACAACAACTTGGCCTGATAAACCGCTCTGTTCCAACAGAAAATCTGCAATCAGCCACCCGCGCTTTAGCCGCAAGCATTGCCGCGAAACTGCCCGCCGCCGTCCGTTACGGTAAGGCAGCATTTTACGCGCAATCCCACATGGCGACACAGGATGCCTATGCCTTCACCGCCGACGTCATGGCCGCAAACATGCAGGATCGCGACACCAACGAAGGCATCACTGCCTTTTTGGAGAAACGCAAACCGGACTGGTCCTAACCTCTTTTGGTCAGAAATACCTTGCGGGGTCTGGGGTGCAAAACCCCAGATGGCCCCGCAGGGCCATCCTACAGATCGTAAATATCGCTAAACTTCGCTTCGAGGTAATCCAGCAAAGGTGCCTCGCTCGGCGCTGCACCCGTCGCCCGCGTGATCAAATCTTTGGGTTCATAAAGACCGCCAAAGCGTTGAACATTCTCGCGCAACCATCCAGTGGCCGCCGCCGTGTCGCCAATTACCAGATCAGCGTCGACCGACGGAACCGCCGCACGCATCGCTGTGTTCAGACAACCTGCATAGACGTTCCCAAGCGTATAGGTTGGAAAATACCCAAACAGACCTTCGGACCAATGCACGTCCTGCAAAACCCCGTTCGACGGTTTGTCCACCGCGTACCCAAAATCAGACAAGAACCGGTCGTTCCACGCAGCCTCTAGATCCGCCACCGCCAAATCACCTGACATCAGCGCCCGTTCCAGATCGAACCGCAGCAAAACGTGCAAGTTATACTGCACCTCGTCGGCTTCGGTGCGGATAAACCCGTCCGTCACACGGTTCACGCAGGCATAAAACGCACGCGCATCCGCGATGCTAAAATCACCAAAGGCGTCACGCATCTGACCATAGAGCCACCCAGTGAACGCCTCCGACCGCGCAAGCTGGTTTTCATAAATCCGGCTTTGGCTTTCATGCACACCCATCGACACACCACCACCAAGCGGCGTTAGCAGATGTTGTTTATCGATCCCTTGCTCATAACACGCATGACCGACTTCATGGATTGTCGAGTAAAAACAATTAAATGGATCACGTTCCTCAGTCCGCGTCGTGATCCGCACGTCTAAGCCAGCGCCGCTCGAAAACGGGTGAACAGCCTTATCAATCCGTCCGCTTTTCAGGTCATAGCCAAAGGTTTGCGCCAGCTTGGTCGACAAAGCCAGTTGCGCCGCCTCGTCAAAGGAACCGGACAAAGCGGCAGGCGCAGGTTTGTTCAGGATCGCTGCACGCAGCGCCACCAGACGCGGACGCAACGCGTCAAACATCGCACCAAGTTCAGCACCCGTGGCACCCGGTTCATAGTCGTCCAGCAACGCGTCATAGGTATCCGCATCGCCCGCAACCGCAGCGGCTTCTTCCCGCCGAAGCGCCACAACCTTGTCCAACATCGGCAGGAACGCTGCGACGTCTTCATTGGCCCGTGCATCCGCCCACACGCGATGCGCAAGCGACGTTGTTTTTGCAAGTTCCGCCGCTAGTTTAGCAGGCACTTTTAACGTCCGCGTATACGATCGTTTGACCTGCCGCAGGTTTGCAGCTTCAACATCGTTTGCAGCCTTTGCGGTCTCAAGCCAGTCACCAATCCGCGGATCAATCCGCCGCGCGTGCAACACGTTCGCCATCGCGCCATGTTCTTCTGCACGTTGGTCAGTTGCCCCTTCCGGCATCATCGTTTCTTGATCCCAGCCCAAACGGCCAGCGACCTGAGACAGCGCTTCGGTTTCGCGCTGAAACCCCATCAATTCTGCATAAGCGGACATCTACGCGGCCCCCCGTACAGATTGCGGCAACGGATAAGTCGCCAAGAACCGCGCCCGCAGGACCAAGACCCACAGCACAACCGCGCCAAACTGATGCACAATCGCGATCTGCCACGGTGCGGAATACAGCACGGTCACAATACCCAGGAGCATCTGAACGACCATCATCGCCAACACCATATTAAATCCGAACCGCGTTTGCGCATTGGCCGATTTGCGCGCGCGCAGCCAAACGACGATCCCGAAGACAAACAGGACATAGCCCGCCATCCGGTGCATGAACTGGACCAGCCCCGCGTCCTCAAAGAAGTTGCGCCAAACAGGTTCCAATACAAACGGATCAGGCGGTAAAAACCCACCTGCCATCAGCGGCCATTGTGGGAAAGCGCGACCCGCATCAATGCCGGCGACCAAAGCGCCCAACAGAATCTGGATGAACGTCAGTCCAACCAAAACCGACGCCCATTTCGCAAGTGTCGGATTTCCCAAACGACGCGCCTGCAGCAGGTCCGCTTCGCGACGCGAAAGCCGCAGAATGTACCACGCAATGAACCCAAAAATCACAAACGCGAGGCCCAGATGCGTGGCAAGCCGATAAGACGCCACATCCAGCATCCCCGCTTCAAGCCCGCTGGAAACCATCCACCAGCCAATCGCGCCCTGCAGGCCGCCCAACGCGCCGATGAACAACAACTTCCCCGTCCAACCTGTTGGAATATTGCGGGTAATCGCAAACCCAAGGAAACCAAGCGCCCAGACAACACCAATGAAACGGCCCAGCTGACGGTGTCCCCATTCCCACCAGTAGATGAACTGGAATTCAGTCAGGGACATGCCTTTGTTCTGCTCTTGGTACTCCGGAATTTGACGATATTTATCAAATTCAACCTGCCAATCCGCCGCATTCATCGGCGGCAATGCACCCGACACGGGGTTCCATTCCGTGATCGACAACCCGCTGTCGGTTAACCGCGTTAAACCACCAACAGCGATCATGACTGCGACAAGCGCAAACAACACGTAAAGCCACGCGCGAATGCCCTTACGCGCGCCCTGTCCTTTCGCGTCGATCCCGCCAGTCGTGACGGCTTTCTTTTCGGTCGTATTGACCTCTTCAAAAATATTGCGGGGCTTGGTCGCCATTTACGGGATCTCCGGATGTGTCAGTGCACGCATTGTGCACGGGTTGTGCACGCGAGTCACAGGGCAATTTGGGGCTTAATCGCGCTCTTTCCAGCGCACCATTTGTCGCATCACGCCGTGCAACATTTGCACATCCGCGCGGGTCAACGGCAGACGCGACCACAGGTTACGCAAATTGATTTTCATGCTCGGCGCTTTGTGTTCGGGATAGAAAAAACCGGCGGTTTCCATCCGGTCTTCGTAATGGGTCGCCAGCGCTTCCATTTCAGCGTGTGACGCCCATTCACCTTCCATGGAAACGGTGGATGGCACGGTGTCCACGGTTGCCTGACGCCATTCATAGGCGGTCAACAACACACATTGCGCAAGGTTCAGCGACGCAAATTCAGGGTTCACAGGGACCGAGATAATCGCGTTCGCCTTGGCGATGTCATCGTTTTCCATCCCTGCCCGTTCAGGTCCAAACAGGATCGCAACTTTTTCACCATTTGCAATACGTTGCGCGGCGTCCTTCATCGCGAATGCGGGCGTGAATACAGGCTTTGTCAGCTCGCGCGGACGCGCAGTCGTGGCATAGACATAGGTACAATCGGCAATCGCGTCTGCAGTGCTGTCGCACATCACAGCTTCGTCCAACAGCCGCCCCGCACCGCTGGCCATCGCAACCGCTTTTTGGTTTGGCCACCCATCACGTGGACTGGTAATCCGCATCCGGTCCAATCCGAAATTCCACATCGCACGCGCAGCCGCACCAATATTTTCACCCATCTGCGGACGGATCAGAACAAACGCGGGTTGAGGCGTATCTTGGGGCATTTCGGTTCCTTTAAAGATCGCCCGCCTGATACGTGGCACGCGCGGTTAAGACAAGCGTAACAGCTTTGCGACACTGATAGCCAAGCGGCAAAAATCCAGCTAAAGGGGGGCAACACAAGATAAAAGACGGAATTTACCCATGGCCGACTCAGACGTAGAACTGCCCCAGCTGTACCTGATCACCCCGTCAGAGGTCGAATTGATGACCTATCCGGATATTCTCGGCGCCTGTCTTGATGCCGCCGAGGTCGGATGCGTCAGATTGGCCTTGGGCACAAAAGACGAAGACGTGATCGCCCGCACGGCAGACGCCCTGCGTGAAGTGACCCACGCGCGCGACGTCGCATTGGTGATCGATACACATATCCAACTAGTCGAACGTCTGGGCCTTGATGGCGTGCACCTGACGGACGGTGCGCGTTCTGTGAAGAAAGTCCGCAAAGAGTTGGGCGATGATGCAATCGTCGGCAGTTTCTGTGGAAATTCCCGCCATGATGGTATGACAGCCGGTGAACTGGGCGTTGATTATGTGGCGTTCGGCCCCTGCGGACAGACGTCGCTGGGAGATGGATCACAAGCAGAAGTCGAGCTGTTCGAATGGTGGTCCATGATGATCGAAGTGCCGGTTGTCGCGGAAGGGGCGTTGACCAAAGAATTGATCACCAAGATTTCGCCGCACACTGATTTCTTCGGTATCGGCAACGAAGTCTGGTCCGCAGAAGATCCGATTGCAGCTTTTGCCGATCTACGTACAGCGATCGTGGCTTAGGCCCGCACGCACTGCATTTTCAACAGCAAGGCTTAGGTCTTTGCGATTTGCGAAATCGCGCACCTTTACTGGTTCATGATACCGCACACTGACCGCCCCCTGACGGGTCGCGGCCAGTGTGGCCAGTAGATGCGGACCAAAGTCCATATCGCCCCACCAACCGTAAATACGGGGATCGCTGCTATCGTCAGGGATGTATTTCACTGTGACGGGTTGAATCCGCATAGTCTCACGCAGATCATCGTCAAAAAACGCAGCAAATAGCGTCGGCTTGAACCCAAGAACCTGAAGGCCATCCGTCGACGTACCTTCAGGGAAAAACAACAGCTTATGGCCCGCCCTTAATCGTTCCTGAAAAACAGAAACCTGCGTTTTTGCACTTTTCCGATCACGCTGAATAAAAACCGTTCCGGTGGCCCGTGCGAGCCAGCCGATACCGGGCCATTTGGCAACTTCTGACTTCGACACGAAGTAAATCCGCTTGGTCGCGTTCAGCGCAAAAATATCCAGCCAAGACACATGATTGGCGACAACAGCACCGGGTCCGCGCATCACTGTGCCCTGAACTTCGTGCCGTATACCCATGATGTAAAACGCATTCTTGCAAACGAACTGCGTGATGAACGGTGTGATCGGGCGCTTGGCCTTCCAGATTGGAGCTTCGATCAATCGCACGACCAAGAGCAACACCAAACACACCGCGATCATCAAGATCAGCGGCACGCCCCGTCGGACAATGTGAAACCAACCGATGAGCCCGATTGCTGGCATTGTCGGATGGTCAACAGAATCCCATGGTTCCGACACGTTATTGGGCCCCCAGCATCGCGCGTTGGCGCGCCGACAACTGCGCGGTTTCCAAAATCATGCAAACATCCGTCGTTTGAAAATCGAGATCAACAAACGCGCCAGCCCCCACAACGCCGCCCATTCGAAGATATGCTTTGATTAAAGACGGCATCGCAACCATAGCGGCCCGATGATCATCCACGTCACCTGCGAATTCAGACGGATCAACGGCCCCGTCACCATGCGCACAGGGACGTATATCTTCGGGTGCCAGATGCTTCGCATGCAAGTGCCGAATTGAGTTCCGGTGAACATCCAAATCGACGCCCGGAAAGGACGCAACGCCAAACAAATACGAAATATGATGGGTCTCGACGTACCGGGCCAATGCCTGCCACAGGTGCATCAAAGACAACCCACCTCGATAATCCGCCCGAATACAGGATCGGCTTAGCTCCAGCACGTCATCGCGTCCGTCGGTCAAAGGTGTCAGGTCAAATTCGCGAGCCGAGTAAAACCCGCCGGCGTCCATTGCCTGGCCAGTCCGCATAAGGCGATATGTTCCAATGACTTGTGCCGCACCTTTCAATGACAAATCACGCAAAATCAGATGATCGGCAAACGTATCAAAAGGGTCACCTTCGGTTTGCGCGGCGTGGTCGGTTCCAGCGCTATCAGCTCCCATTTCCTTGCAGAAAACATCATAACGTAACCGTTGCACCGCGTGCAGGTCTTCTGGTCCTTGGGCCAACGAGACCGCAAATCGGGAAGGTGGAGAAACGATATTCATGGGACTGGCATTATGTCCTGAGATGGAAATTGATGGTTAGCGATTATTAACACTCTATCAACTTTCTGCAGCTACACAAAACAGACACGAGTTGACAGAATTAATGCCTACGCTACCCTTGGTTGCAAGATATTTCAGAAAGTGACTATTTCAAGAATGACGTGTGCGGCATCCATAACGACCTTTCCTTCTTCGCGAAAATTGACCGTGATTTTCCCTGCAATATTCGATTGGACCTGCCCTTCGCCCCACTCTGGCTTCTCGGTGTGACGGACGATCATACCCGGCTCAAGTATCGCGTTCATCTCAGACATCGTATCTCTTTCACGTTAGGCCCAAATCATGCGCAATGATATCGCAGCACTGGTCGGATCTCGTATATGCCACGACCTTATCAGCCCAATTGGGGCAATCGGCAATGGGGTCGAATTGATTGGATTGACTGAATCGACTTCGGGGCCGGAAATGGCGCTGATCAGCGAAAGTGTCGAGAACGCAAATGCACGGATCAGGTTCTTTCGCGTGGCCTTTGGTGCCGCCAGCGCTGACCAGATCATTGGCCGGACCGAAGTGCTCTCGATCCTGTCAGCCACCGCAAAATCAGGACGGTTTACGTATTATTGGCAGGTCGACAACGATCATGCGCGACGCGACGTGCGCATCGCATTTCTACTGCTGCAATGCTTTGAAACCGCGTTTCCGGTCGGTGGCGACATCACCACTATTCAAGACGCCGATACATGGACCTTAACCGCCCATGGCGACAGGATGAACTATGACGAAAACCTGTGGGACAGCCTGACGCGGCCCAGATTGGGATACGAACATTCCGCCGCCGAGGTGCAATTTGCCCTGCTTCCCATTGTGCTGCAGGAGGCGCGTCGCACCCTGAATATCGCAGTAACCGGTGACCAGATCACCGCGACATTCAAGTAAATACAATTAAGACCGGATCGTTCCATCGCCCGTGACGAGGTACTTAAAGCTCGTCAATTGGGTCGCACCGACGGGTCCACGGGCGTGAAGCTTGCCCGTCGCGATCCCAATTTCGGCACCCATCCCGAATTCGCCACCATCGGCAAACTGCGTTGACGCGTTGCGCATCAGAATCGCACTGTCGAGTTGCGTGAAGAAGGTTTGCGCAACAGCGTCATCTTCGCAGATGATCGCATCCGTGTGGTTGGATCCATGTTCCTGAATATGCGCAATCGCCCCGCCGACACCGTCAACAACGCGGGCGGCGATGATCATGTCCAAAAATTCGCGGCCAAAATCATCTGGTTTCGCGGGTATCGTTCCTTCGACTTTTGCCAAGGGTCCGTCCGCACGAACTTCGACGCCCGCCGCGATCAGATCATTCACCAGCCCTGCGCCTTGCGCGTCAAAAAAGGCTTGGTCGATCAGAACCGTTTCCGCAGATCCACAAATCCCGGTCCGGCGCGTTTTTGCGTTCAACAAGACCGCGCGCGCCTTTTCCAAGTCTGCGGATCCATCCACGTAGACGTGGCAAATCCCTTCAAGATGCGCAAAAACGGGCACGCGGGCTTCTTTTTGCACCAACCCAACAAGACCTTTACCACCACGCGGCACGATCACGTCGATGTGGTCAACGGCTTGCAACATCGCGCTGACGGCTTCGCGGTCGCGGGTTGGGACCAATTGAATCGCCGCCTCGGGAAGGCCCGCGGCTCGCAGTCCTTCTTGCAAACATGCATTGATGGCCGTTGCTGAATGAAAACTTTCCGACCCGCCCCGCAAGATCACTGCATTACCGGATTTCAGACAAAGCGCGCCTGCGTCCGCCGTCACGTTCGGACGGCTTTCGTAGATCACACCAATCACGCCAATCGGCGTGCGGACACGTTGAATGTGCAGCCCACTGGGTTGCGTCCATTCTTCGGTCACTTCGCCAACGGGATCGTCCTGCGCAGCCACTGCACGCAATCCATCGACCATGCCTTTGATGCGGTCCTCGTCCAGCATCAGACGGTCCATCATCGCAGGACTGAGGCCCTTGTTCGCGCCAAACGCCATGTCTTTGACATTCTCTGCTATGATGTGGTCACGCTGCGTCCAGACGCCGTCTGCTGCTGCTTCCAACGCTTTACGCTTCGCCGGTGCCGGAGTTGCCGCGAGGATCGCTGCTGCGGCGCGTGCGTTTGCGCCAATTTCATGCATCATATCTTTGATTTCAGTCATTTTTTCCTCACAGCACCATGTCATCGCGATGGATCAAGGCGGTGCGCCCTTTGTAACCCAGCACGTCTTCAATATCTTGCGTTCGGCAGCCTTTGATCTGGCGGGCCTCGGCGCTTGTGTAACGTGACAGCCCCACGCCAAGCACTTGGCCTGCTTCATTTTCTATCGAGACCGGGTCGCCACGCCCGAAGCTGCCACTGACCGCGACAACGCCTGCCGGTAGCAGGCTTTTACCGCGTCGCAGCGCGTCCAGTGCACCCGCATCAATCACCACCTGCGCATTTGGTTTCATTGTGGCAATCCACCGTTTGCGGGCGGCTTGTGGGTCGGTTTGTGCGGTGAACCAAGTGGACGGCGCACCGTCTTCCAGCGTTTTCAGTGGGTTCAAGGGCGACCCTAACGTGATCGCCATGGCGCAGCCTGCTTCAACCGCGACGCGTGCTGCCATGACTTTTGTCTTCATCCCGCCTTTGGACAAGCCTGAACCGGCATCGCCCGCCATCGTTTCGATCTCGGGCGTGATGGTATCGATCACGTCCAGCCGCTTGGCCGTGGCGTCTTGTTGCGGGTTCGCCGTGTAGAAACCATCGACGTCTGATAGCAACACCAGCTGATCGGCACCAATGGTCACGGCCACCTGTGCTGCCAGTCGGTCATTATCGCCGTAGCGAATTTCGTCCGTCGCAATCGTGTCGTTTTCGTTCACAATCGGCGTCACGCCCAGTGACAACAGCGTTTCCATTGTCGCACGCGTGTTCAGATACCGTCGCCTGTCCATCGAATCCTCAAGCGTGACAAGGATTTGCGCCGCCGACAGCCCGTGTTTGGCCAATGCTTCTTCATAGTATCGTGCGAGCCGGATTTGTCCGACAGCTGCGGCCGCTTGAGATTGTTCTAGCGGCAATGGCCCCGCAGGTAGGTCCAAGACCCCGCGCCCTAGCGCGATCGATCCGGAAGATACCAGCACCACGTCGGTGCCGCGTGCGCGCAGAACGGCCACGTCATCCACCAACGATTGCAGCCAGTCACCGCGGAAATCGCCCGTGTCCCGATCAACCAGCAGCGCTGATCCAATTTTTACGACTAATCGTTTTGCGTCTGTTAAGGCTGCCACGGTGCGTCCTCGTCTTCTTCCTCGGCCGCCTCCGCAATGCGGTGGCGCAGCTTGTCCGCGTCAATCTGGTCACGCAACGCGCGCAACACATCGGTCACGCCTTCGGTGCTGACGCCGGACATCAGCATGACAGGCGATCCTGTCGCTGCTTCCAGTTCTTCTTTGATGAATTCACGTTCTTCATCGTCGAGCGCGTCGATTTTGTTCAGCACGGTTACGCGCGGCTTATCCGCAAGATCGCCGCCGTAGGCTTCGAGTTCGCCGATGATCGTCTCGTAGTCTTTCACCGGATCGCCAGACGCGCCGTCAACAAGGTGCAGCAGCACTGAACAGCGTTCGACGTGACCCAAGAACAGATCGCCAAGACCGCGCCCTTCGGATGCGCCTTCGATCAAGCCCGGAATATCAGCAACAACAAATTCAACGTTATCAACGCCGACGACGCCCAAGTTAGGCACAAGCGTCGTAAATGGATAATCTGCAACCTTTGGCCGTGCATTGGATGTGGCAGCGAGGAACGTGGATTTGCCGGCATTTGGCATTCCCAACAGTCCGACGTCCGCAATAAGCTTCAACCGCAGCCAGATCGTGCGTTCGATGCCTTCTTGACCTTGGTTCGCGCGGCGTGGCGCTTGGTTTGTGGACGATTTAAAGTGCAGGTTGCCCCAGCCGCCGTTACCGCCTTTGGCAATCACAAACCGCTGCCCGACCTCTGTCATATCACACAAGATCGTTTCTTCGTCTTCGTCGATAATTTCGGTCCCGACAGGTACGCGCAGGATGATGTCGTCACCTGTCGCCCCAGTCCGCTGTGACCCCATGCCGTGCTGACCGTTCTTCGCAAAGAAGTGCTGCTGGTAACGGAAATCGATCAGCGTGTTCAGGCTTTCGACAGCCACAGCAATGACCGACCCGCCGTTGCCGCCGTCACCGCCATCAGGGCCACCGTATTCGATAAACTTTTCGCGGCGGAAAGACACACAGCCGCCACCACCGCTGCCAGAGCGGATATAGACTTTGGCGAGATCGAGGAACTTCATAGGATCGGGTGCTTTCTACCAGTGTTGGATGGCGCTTAATCTATTTCGCGCAGGCTCTCAAGCGCTGCCAGTCGGTGCGGGTCAAGCGATATTGGCGTGATGCAACCGGGTAGCCACGGGCCAGTGCATGGCGATAGCAAGTTTGCCAGTGGGTAAAACCGCATTTTATGAGCACCCGATGAGATGCCGGATTGTCGATCCATGTTGTGGCCGTCAAAACATCTGCATCATTGGTATCAAAGAAATGCGCCGTGGCGTGGCGCGTTGCTTGCGTCGCGATCCCACGTCCGTGAACTGATCGCGGCAGAGTATAGCCAATGTTTGCACCGGTTACGCCGATCCGACCGGCCCATTCACCACTGTGCTTGATCGTCCAACAAAAGCCGTCCCCCTCAAAAGGTTTGCAGTATTTTGCAACCTGATCAGGGTCCATCGGCCAAGCCCATCCTCCCAGCTGCCGCACGACGCGCCAGTCCGAAGCAAGCGCGGTCAGATCAGCATGATCATCAGCACACATCTCGTGATAAGTCAGGTCAAGCATTATGGAGGCTTTCCCAACGGGTACGAGTCAGCACCATGCCTTGCGATTGCACGTCTGCGCCTGTCGCCGCACAATGTGAGGTGCCGATAACCGTCGGCAAAAAGCCGAGCTTTCCCAGCACGTTGGCTGACCCGACATTGCCGAGGAAGTAGTTACTGGTGATCTCAACATCATCGGTTGTGGCGAAGTGGTGCGCACAAGCCGCCGTCGCGGCTTCTGTCGCATAGCCCTGCCCCCAATGGTCTTGGCCCAGCCAATACCCGTGGGCATCACCGCCGCCGACGTTTCCGATCAACGTATCATCTTTGAAAATCGACCACGACGCGGCGCGACCTGCAAGGTTTTCTTCGATGAACCAGATCGCGTCCTCTTTAGTATAAGGATACGGAACAACCGAAAGCCAACGGGTCACGTCAAGATTATTCAACTGCGGAACGATCGCATCGACATCCGACAGCGCCATCGGACGCAGTTCAAGCCGCGCCGTTTTGATCACCGGTAAAGGGGTCACCCCATTTTGAGCATATACGTCCATGTTGGCACCGTAGCCTTGCGAGCGACGGAATAGGCTTCCGCATCGCCCAGATAGTCGAACCCGTTATTTGTCAGCACACGTGCCGAACTTGGGTTGTCTTGAAACGCCTCTGCAAAAATTTGCTTTGCGTTGTGCGGGTTTGCGGCCAGCAATGTCCGGACAGCTTCGGTCGCGAGACCCGTGTTCCAGAACGCAGGCGCGATCCAATAGAAAATCTCAGATTGATCACGGTCCATCCGGTTGAGGCTGATCAGCCCCAGTGCTTCGGCATTCCCGCCATCAGTGCCGTCCAGAATCCAGATATCTTCAAGCCGGTCATCGGCGCTGGCGCGATCAATCATCGCTTCGACAGTCCCCGGTGGAAGAGGATGCGGCATGGCACGGGTGCCGCGCGCAATACGTTCGTCACCTGCATACATCGCGACAAGACCCACATCAGCACGCCGCAATGGGCGTAACACAAAGCGGTCCGCCGCAATTGTGATCTGGTCGTTTGTCGCCGCTTTATCCGGCGTTGCGATTGTATTGTGCATCATGGCTTTCCCTCCTCGAAAAACCGGTGCCTCCCAAACTGGGCCTCACGTCAGAACTGTCGTCTACTTTCATATCGTGTCGATAGTATGAAAAAGTAAGGGGGACCGGTGTTCACCGATCCCCCCAAATGCGTTACCTTGGAAACTTCGGTTTACTCAGCGGCCTCCGCCACTGGGAGAACTGAAATAAAGGTACGGCCCTTAAGGCCTTTGTGGAATTGTACGTTGCCTTCGATGGTTGCGAAGATCGTGTGATCTTTGCCCATGCCAACGCCCATACCTGGCCACATCTTAGTGCCACGCTGACGCATGATGATGTTGCCTGGGATCACGACTTCGCCGCCGTACTTTTTCACGCCAAGACGGCGACCAGCTGAGTCGCGACCGTTACGGGATGAACCGCCTGCTTTTTTATGTGCCATTGGTGTCTCTCCTTACGCTTCTTTAGCGAATTCTGCGGCTTGTTTCAGCCACTCGTCACGCTCAATGCGGCCTTTGAATGACAATTGGTCATCCATATACGCAATTTCGTCTGCTGTCCAAGCTGCAACTTGGTCGAAGTGGAAGATGCCATTTGCGTGCAACTTCTTTTCGAGTGCTGGACCGACGCCTGAAATACGCTTCAGATCGTCAGGCTGGCCGCCGCGTGCTTCTTTCAGCAGGTTGGCAGGCTTTGTACCAGCGTTTGCAACTTCAGCTTCGGCCTGTGGGGCGTCTGCCTTTGCAACTTTCTTTGGTGCAGCTTTTGCTGGTGCGCTATCGGCTTTCTTCGCCGCAGGCTTAGCAGCCTTTGGAGTAGAAGCGCGTTTTGCAGCAGCTTCGGCTTTCTTGGATGTTGGTGCGCCGTTACCTGCAGCGATTGCTTCAGATACAACTTTACCAGCACCGGATACGGCAGCTTTTACGCCGGACTTGCCAGCGCCTGCTTCAAGAATATCGCCGATGCGAACAACTGTGAGCTGCTGACGGTGACCCTTCTTACGTGCAGAAGAGTGCTTACGACGGCGCTTAACGAAGTTAATCGTCTTAGGGCCTTTGATTTGGTCAACAACTTCGGCCTGAACACCAGCGTCTTCCACAAGTGGAGCGCCAACAGTGTTACCAACCATGAGAATCTCGTTGAATTGGATCTGGTCGCCAGCGGCGGCATCCAATTTTTCGACACGCAGTACGTCGCCTGATGCAACTTTGTACTGTTTGCCACCGGTCTTAAGAACCGCAAACATAGTGTATTCCTTTGTCTTTCGCGTCTCTGAGGCCCCCGATCAAACGGGTGTTTGGTACCTGTGGACTGCGTGCCTGTAAGGGCAGTTTTTCGCTTTACCCTCACCAAGTGCCTTGATGAGATGGCGGCTTATGTGCGCAGATGTATTTTAAGTCAAGCCCAGAAAGAGGCCAAAACCATGCGCAGCACACTTATTTCACTGATATTTCTAGCCGCCTGCAGTAGCGAAGCCAATCACCTTGGCAATCCGTTGCTGTGGCCCGTCAACGCCCTGACATCCGCGACTGAGAACGCGATCTATAACGAACGGCGGGGACGCGTCGAAATCGCGGTGAAATCCAACTTTGACCAGATCATCCCCGAAATCATGGCAGGCGGCGGTCCAGCGATCAGCACGGCAATGGAAGAAGCAGGCATTCCCCTGCAGGATCGCCCTGCACGTTTGGTCCAGTTACGCGGTGACATCGGGATATACGACGACAACCCCGGCGCTTTGGTCACTGCACTGATGGTCTATAGTTCCTAGTCACAGCGGGTCCATCCGCCCTTTGCGCCGCGATCCAGACACCACCCTGCTTGTGTCTTCGCATCGTATAGGTAGTTGCCGAAGTCGAAAGAGACGGAGGACGGAATGCAGTCGAGCGCTGCAATCTCTTCTCCGGCTTTGCGCACAGTGATGCCGCCGTATTTCTGCGGATTGTCCTGACGTTCGGCGCCCATAACGACCACATATTCGTAGTCGCCGTTATAGAATGTGATCGTTTCCCAAATGGTGTTCCCAACGCCCGGCCAAGGTTGGTAGTCGACATCTGCTGCCGGCGTGGTCAGCACGAGATCAGACATTTCGTTGAGATTGCCGTACGCATAGGTCACATCCGCGCCGTCCAACCGGACCGACACCATCTTTGAACTGTTTTCCATGGCGCAGAACATCAATTCGGTCGTGTCTGCATGGCTCATGCTTGTAGTCGCGATAACCACGCTTGCCGCCAAGGCGCTTGGGCGCATCATAGATCCTGCCCCGCCATGTATTGTGATGACGCAAGACCAAGCGCACGGCTGATCCCTTCGAACATTTCATCAAAGGCCACAAACAAAGCTGTGTTCAACGCCTGCCCGTCTTCGGTTTCGGAAAAGTCGATATAGGCCTGCAGTTCGGCGTCGCTGAGCGGTTGGTAGGCCATAAGCAGATAGGAATAGACCCATTCATAGGTATTCTTGCGGATTTCGGTTTCTTGGTTCCAGACGTCGGTCAGAATTTGCTCTTCTGTCAGGTCTTGGCCAAAGGCCCCGCCATCCAACAAGCCCAGATAGAATGCGTAGTTCGCGTTCAGTGCCCCGACAACATTGGTTTCCACCAAATCATTGGTCTCTACGAATTCTTCGACCAACGAAAACCGTGGTGTTTCATCGGCAATTGCGACGGCCGCCGCTTCTTTGCTGGCCTCTTCGATGTCTTCGTCCATCAAGGCACGACGCGCCGCGACTTCTAAACCGACCACAGTTTGGCCAACGTCGCCTTCGAAAAATGCGATCAGACTGTCAATGTCCACATCACCCAAGGCCGCACCGAACTGCATTTCAAGCCCGTCGCGCATGGTGTCGTAGTCGTATATCTGTGAAACCGTTTCAGGCCAATCCGACGACGTCCGATCCGGAAACAGGTCTTCAGCGATCTGTTCCCCGTATTCCAAGCCTTCTTCGCGCATGATGGACACGATGGCATCAAGGTCCATGGCCGCAAACAGGTTCGCCACATCTTCTTTGGCCACATTGGCAAAGCTTATGGCAGGTGTCAGCGCGAGGGCTGCGGCGAAGGTCAGGCGGGTCAACATCAAGTAATCCTTTTAGCGATCTTCTGTTAAGATATGGCGGGCCTTGCGTTTTTCCAAGCGCAATACCCTTCAACTTGCAGCAATACGCTGACACCCCCCAATGCGCGGTGGCTTTGCGTGACTTGGAATTCGCCGATTGCTTGCGTATCCTTTAGCTATGACAACAGGCATCAAGCATATCCCATGACAATCCGCCTTTTGCGCACGCTGGTGGCCGTGGCCGATACTCGCACATTTTCCGCAGCTGCCGTTGAGGTTCGCGTCACACACGCAGCTGTCAGCCAACAAATGCAAACGCTTGAGGCTGACCTTGGGTTGGCGCTGTTCAATCGGGACACACGCACGCCCGAGCTTACCCCAATCGGACACGACGTCGTCCGCAAAGCGCGTCAGTTGATCGCGGATTACGACAACCTTGCGCCGTCGGTACTGGGGGACGATGGATTAAGCGGCGTCGTCACCTTGGGTGCTTTACGGACCACTTTGACCGGCCTGACACCACACGCAATGGCACGGTTGAAGGACAGGTTTCCCGCGCTTGGCATCCATATTCGACCGGGTTTGACCGAAACCCTGCTCGCCGATATCTCGCGCGGGTCCGTCGATGCCGCCATTGTAACCCGTCCCCATTTGCTGCCCGCCGACATCGCTTTCAAAGACCTCGCCCGTGAACCGTTGCAACTGATTGCCCACGCCCAAGACCCGCTGGATGATCCGATCGCGTTGCTGCACAGTCGACCGTTCATTCGGTTCAACCGTCGCGCTGTGCTCGGGACATTGATTGAAAACTGGCTGGTGGCGAACAAAGTGCGTGTGACGGAAGCCATGGAACTCGATAGCCCAGAAGCGATCACAAGTATGGTGCAAGCGAACCTTGGCGTGTCAATCGTGCCCGACCTTGTCGTCAAACCGCTTGAACAAGTTGCGGTAAAGCAGGTCGCATTGGGGGCCGATGCGCCCACCCGTTTGCTGGGGCTAGCGTACCGCAAGGATCACATAAAAACCCGCTTGTTGGACGAAGTCTTTGCCGCTTTGTCAGATGTGATCGCAGAAGCGTCCTAGATCACTTCGTCAGACCTATCGTCTGTTTCGCCGTAGCGTTTGAGAACTGCTGGTTTTGTGCCTTCGTACACATGCGCAATATTGGCCGAGATTTTTGCGTTTTCGCGTTCGAACAGGCAGTCGCCGTTCATATCAGAGGCCACGATGAACGGACCCATCCGATTGCATTTCAGGACCCACATCGCTTGCGCGATCCCAAGTTCTTCGTTCCAGTGCACAGCTTCGACGCTTTCGACGCCACGCCCCAGCAGCGCGCCTGTCCCGTATCCGACCGTAGATAAATAGACTGCACCATTGGGGACGAAATAGTCTTTATAGTCTTTTGACGTCATTCCGCCCTTGCCTACGATCAATTTCGCGCCGGTCTTGGCCATCCATTCGGGCAACCATTTGGCAAAGCGAAACGATGCGGTAGCGGTCACCGCGCCCATGTCAAAGCTGCCGTCTGGATTGATCCGTGCTGCAGGCGAACAGTGGAAATTCGCGGCAGACTGGCTTGGCAATTCCATCGGAATGTTCGCTTTGTCTTCGAGCGCGCGCATGTAGACGCCTTCGCGGGCTGTATACATGAGGCCGTCAAGATAGACGATGTCGCCAAGCTGCAGATCAGCGATGGCTTCGGGGGTTGGGGTCGTAGACAGGCGGACTTCACGGATAGTCATTCGGCAGCCTCCTGAACTGGGGCCCAATCGACGGTTTCGCGTCTTTGGTAAGGTGTAAACCAATCGGGGTCCGTGCGATGTTCGACACGCCCGTCAGGGAATATCCGCGACACGGCCCTGCGCGATGACAGACAGAACGCATGCACCGACATCGGCATCCCCCCTGTGTGGCAGTAGCCAACTTCGATATTGCAATCGATGACCATGTTCTTACCGACAAAGCCCATGGCCCCCATGCCAATGGAATTCCCAAGGTCTTTGAATTCATCTTCCATCTTTGCAATCTCGGGATCGCTATTGCGTGACCCGACGATCCGCAATGTCGACGCCCGTTTACCAAGCGTCATGCAGGTGTCCTTTGATCCGCCAAGTCCGATACCGATGATCGCCGGCTGACAGGCCAATCCGCGTTTGCCGAAAGCCATCAGACTATCAAGGTAGAACCGTTTGATCCCTTGGATACCATCCGACGGAAACAACATCCGGTAATCAGACCCGAACAGCCCACCTTTGTGAACCGTGATCAGATCAATCCAATCACCATCCGGTTCAAACCCGTATTCAATTTCGGGCGCACCGATGCCGACGTTATTGTTGTGATCCGTCCGCCAAAGCGGATGGACGCGGTTAGGACGCAATGGAACCCCGTTGGTGGCGCTGGCAGTGGCACGACGCAACGCGCCTTCCAGCGCAATCATGCCCCCTTCGACGGCCGCATCATTTCCCATTTTCACGAACCAACGCGGCACGCCCGTATCGCCACACATCGCGCGGCGGTCTTCCTTCGCGGCTTCGTAGTTTTCGAGCATCGCTTTGAGGACAAATGACGATAGATCGCCGTCCTCGGTGCGTGCGGCCTCTTGCAAACCGTCCAGGTAATCCTGCGGTATTTCAATGGCCGCTTTGTCCATCAGCGTTTCAGCGGTGGATTGAATAAGCGAGATAGGAATCATCTGATGTCCTTTGTTGTACGGGTCATGGCACAGCCACGAGAGTTTCTGGCGCATCATCGGGCAAGATCGTCTCGCCCGGACGCACGATTGTGAATTGAACAGGTTCGCGTGTGACGTTGACTGCATCGCCAGTTTGCTGCGCCACTGTGAAATCACTGTCTTCCATCGCGCCCGGTTCGGGGTGGTCTTCACGGAAATGCGCCCCGCGCGAATTTTCGCGGGCCATCGCCGCTTTGGTGATCACCTCAGAAACATCGCACAGTGACCGCAAGTTCAGCCAATCGTGCCACGTCAGGTTAAACGCCAGCGTATCGCTTGCCACGCCTACGTCCATTAGCTGATCCGACACAGCTGCGATCCCTTGCAAGCCGCGTTTCAATCCAGCCGCTGTCCGCATGACACCCACGTCGTCCCACATGACGTTTTGAAGATCTTGGCGCAGGGGATGAACCAAGGCAGGTTTACGGTCCAACGGATGGATCGCGCGTGCGATTTCTGCAGCAAGAACTGTCTCATCCGGATCGCGCAGTGACGGCATTTGCCGGATATCGCGCCCCATCACGTCACCTGCGATCCCGCCATAGACAGTTGAATTCGCAACGCCATTGCCGCCTAAACGGTTGGACCCATGTGCGCCGCCCGCATCTTCGCCTGCCACATAGAGCCCTTCCATCTCCGTGCGGGTGTCCACATCAACCACAACGCCCCCCATGAAATAATGGGCGGTTGGGACGACTTCGACCTTACCTGCTGCCAAATCAAAACCGCTGTCAGCACAGCGCGACACCATGCCTTTGAATTTCTTGCGCACATTGTCCGGCCCCAGATGCGCCATCGAAATAAAGACGCCTTCCTGTGCGGGATCATTGGTTTTGCGCATCTCCGCGTAGATACCGCGGCTGACGACATCACGCGTGGCGCGTTCACCCTTTGCGTCGTAATCAAACATAAACCGCGCTCCGGCGTGATTGATCAACTGACCACCTGCCCCGCGCAATCCTTCTTCCAGTACCGTACCGGTCATGCGTGTATGGTCGCCGGCCAGCAGGCCCGTCGGATGAAACTGCACCATTTCCATATCGCGCAGCTTGAGCCCCGCACGCAGCGCCATCGCCAAGCCATCCATCGTCTTGTCGCCGCTCGGTGTGTGGTACTTGTACATGGAAGGCCCGCCACCCGTGGCCATCAGCACCGTCTTGGCCCGTACCAAGCGGAACCCGCCGGTACGCATGTCGATAAACAAAACCCCCGCCAGCGCCGATCCGTCTTTTGTGGGGATCAGCCCGATCGCGCGGTGTTCTTGTAGTTTCTCGACACCGCTCGCTAGCACCTCTTCCATCAAGCGGTTGATGATCTCGATGCCCGTCAGATCACCCTTGTGGACGGTGCGATCTGCCGTTTGGCCTGCAAATGCCTTTTGATGCAAACTGCCATCGGGATTACGGTCAAAAAAGCACCCGACCTCGTTCTCTAACTCACGGACCCGCACAACGGCTTGTTCACACAATCGCCACGCCATGTCCTGATTGGGTAGCCATTTGCCCCCGTTGATCGTGTCCATGAAGTGCCGTTCAACTGTGTCGCCACCGCCCATCGCCACGTTGTAGCCGCCTTGCACCATCCGTGTGCAACCACATTTCCCGATCAGCCCCTTCACAGCGATTGTGATCTTTGTCCCCTCAGGCGCTGTCTGCTGCGCGTGCAATGCCGCGAAAAGACCCGCGCCACCGCTGCCGATGATCAAGATATCCGTGTCGTGGCGATCAATATCGGTCAAACCCATTTTACAGCGCCTTCATCAAGAACAATGTTGCGACCAAAAATGACGCCGCTGCAGCCCCCGCAGCCAATGTCTTTTGAGGCGGGCTCCACGGTAGCCATTCCAGCGCCACAAGGCGCAAACCGCCAAACATATGCACCGCAAGCCCAAACACGAGACCAAATTCCGCGAGCTTCACAACCGTGTAGTCGGTCAATTGCAGGAACCCGTCCAACCTCGCCGGATCGTTTAATGCCATGGAAAGTACCCAGAAATGCAGCGGCAAAAAGATAGCCAACGCCACGCCTGAGACCCGATGCAAAATATAGGCAAGCCAAAGAGGATGGGCGCGTGGCGGCATTTTCATAGCGCCCCTCCGAATGTCACGGCCCAGACCGCGCGCGCGCCTAGTGCAAACAGCCCCAGACCGGTGACCCACATGAAGGCGTCAAGGCCATGCCCCTTCAGCCCGCCCCATTCATGCGCAACGACGCGCAAACCGATTGCGGCGTGAATGCAGACGGCGACAACAAATGTGCCATAAAACAGGAACCACGCGGCAGAGCCTTGAGTCCGCCCCAGAATCTCGGCCGTGCTCAGCCCGCCCTGGACGGCGACGATCATCACGGCCAGATGTCCAATAACCAACGGGGCCATCAAAAGCGCTGTGATCCGTTGCAACATGTAAAGGCGCAATGTCAGCATCAGCGCCCCCTTTTGAAAAAGGATTTAGCTGTGGCCCGTTTTAATCCGGCGATTGCCGTCATCGGGTCAAGGTCGTTGGGGCAATAAGCAGTGCATGACCCCATGGAATGACAATTGTGACATCCACCCTGACCGGAAACCGCATCAAGGATTGCCGCTTTGTCCCCGTCTTTGGCGTCATTCAACACCGTCCACGCCCGTTGAAGCGCCGCCGGGCCAAGGTAATCTTCGTTGCCCGTGACCGTGTCACAGGCCGCGTAACAGACGGAACAATTGATACATTCGATCCCTGCGTTTGCGACAACGCGTCCGGCAGATGTTTCATCTACTGGGGCGATGGGATCATCACGTGTCGCTGTTGGGTGGTGCACCCCTTCTGCCGCGACCCATTTGTCAAAGAAGGGATCCATGTCGACGACCAAGTCTTTGATCACAGGCAAGTTCCGCAGCGGCCCAATTGATACCGTATCCCCCTGCAAAACCTTCGATATATGCGTCCGGCAGGTCCAGCTCGGCACACCGTTGACCATCATGGCACAGCTTCCGCACATCCCGACGCGGCACGCGAACCTGTAGCTTAAGGTCGGATCGGCGTTTTGCTGAATCCACGACACGACATCCAGAACGGTCTGATTAGCCGCCGCAGGGACATCAAACGTGTCGTCGCCCGCCGCACCGCGCGCAATGGTCACTTTCAACGTCGATGGTGTCATGCCCTACACTTCCCAATTGGTCAGCCGCGCTGCATACTTACCAAAATAGCTGTGCTTTATAAATCCATATAACACTTAACTAAACTGTAAGCGTTACTGACAGAAAGCTATCCGCGCATGACAACCAACCTGCACTCTGCCCTTCAGTCAAGGTTTCAGGATCACACAGATATACCTGATCAATTACAGGGTGAGGAGATTCTGGCAGGTATGGTGGACCGTGGATCGTGTCGTGCCTTTACAGATCAACGTGTACCAACAGAGGTGCTTGAAACGCTTTGCGCCGTTGCCCTGTCATCCCCGACAAAAAGCGATCTGCAACAGCGCGATATTGTGTTGATGACATCTGCGGGGCCGCGCAAGGAACTGGCCGACATGGTCACGACGCAACCATGGGTCACGAATGCGCCGATGATCGCCGTCTTCTGCGGGAACAACCGTCGCCAGCGATTGAACCACGCTTGGCACGACATACCGTTTGCGAATGATCACCTCGATGCCTTCTTCAACGCGAGTGTGGACGCAGCCATCGCGCTGGGCGCATTTGTGACTGCTGCGGAATCAATCGGGCTTGGATGCTGCCCTATCAGCGGAATCAGGGATCAGGCGGCGGCTGTGTCGCGACTTTTGAATCTTCCGCAACATGTGTTTCCAGTGGCTGGTTTAGCCGTCGGATATCCAGCGGCACCCAAGGTGATTTCAAAACGTCTGCCATTGGCGGCGACGGTTCATCAGGACACGTATCAAGAAACGGACCTTCAACAGACGGTCAATGCCTATGATACGGATCGCGCCCTGACCCAGCCTTACGCACAACAACGCTATGAAGAGCGTTTCGGAACGGCAGCAGGATACGGATGGTCTACGGACAAGGTTCGCCAATACAGCGCACCCGAGCGGGCTGACTTCGGAGCGTTCATTCGCGCCAAGGGATTTAATCTGGATTAGCATGATTTACCAAAGAAATAGGGCTTAGTGATTTCTCACTAAGCCCTTGAATTCTTTGGCTCCGACGGTAGGGATCGAACCTACGACCAATTGATTAACAGTCAACTGCTCTACCGCTGAGCTACGTCGGAACACTGTATGCGCGGTCTATAACGATGCGTTTTCGGCGCGTCCAGAGGGTTAAATTGCTTTTTTCACTTTTCTTGCAATTTCCCTGTCAGTCAGTCCGCGAAAAGACGGCTTCTGGATGCAGCTCTCCATCCACACCAACTTTTTTTTGCACATATAAATCAACGAGATGGGCGAATACGTTCCGCCCTGCGATCACATGAAGGCGCGGGTGCAAATCAGTATAGATTGCCGTCACAATTTGGCTGACGCTGTGCGGACCGTCTTGCAGCGTCGCCAGAATTTGGGCGGTGCGGGATTCTCTGTGGTTGATCAGTTCGGTTAGGCGGTCATGCGGGGTTGTGATTGGCGCGCCATGGCCGGAATAATGCACCCTTGCAGGGATTTCACGCAGCCGCGCACATGACGTCAGAAAGTCTGTCATATCCCCGTCGGGCGGTGACACCAGCGAGGTTGACCACCCCATCACCAGATCACCCACAAAAATCGCGTCATTCCACCCGAGTGCGATGTGATTCCCCAGATGTCCGGGGGTGTGGATTACCGACAGGTCCCATCCCTGCCCTTTGATCACATCGCCATCCTTGACCAGCTGATCGGGTGCGAAGTCGAGATCCAGCCCTTCGCCGCCACCTGCCATGCCATCCTTTGCCAACGCCGTCATCACAGCACTGCGCCCCGCATAGGTATCCCCAAACGCAATAACAGGCGCGCCAGTGTGATCTGATAATGGCTTGGCGAGCGGTGAATGATCCAAATGGCTATGCGTGACGACAATATGGCTGACAGGTCGACCATCGATTGCGGTGATTAATGCTGCCAAATGCGCGTCACTTGTTGGGCCCGGATCAATGACCGCAAGGCTTTCACCACCCAATAGATACGTATTGGTGCCAGGCCCAGTCATAGGCGACGGGTTCGGCGCCAAAACGAGACCCAAGTCTGGTTCTAACATCGTAAGTTGACCGGCTTTGGCGGGAAAATCTGAATCTGGCATCGCTTGTGACTTTTTGTTTGGCGCTGGGCGGGTTAGCCTGATGCAATGTTTCTAGATTGGATCAAAAACGCAATGCCGCGTGGCATTTATGGCCGCGCCGCCCTGATTTTGGTGCTGCCGGTTGTGACGCTGCAGTTGCTCGTGTCGGTGGTGTTTATTCAACGCCACTTTGACGGTGTCACGGAATCAATGACCAGTGCCATGGCGATTGAGTTGCGGTTCCTGCAATCCCAAGTCAACGGCGCTGTCGATTACGAAGCGGCCCGCGTGGCGCTTGATCGCGTAACAACAGGACTAGAGCTAACCACCACCCTGCCCGCCAGCCCGATGCTGCCCGACGATGTTAAACCGTTTCAGGACCTGACGGGTCGCAAAGTGATTACCAACCTGCGCGAACAGGTCCCCGACGTCCTGCGTATTTCGCTCGCTGAACGACGGGTTGTGACGCTGTGGCTAGAGACAAACAAGGGACCGCTCGAGGTTTCATTCCGTCGCAACCGTGTTTCGGCGTCTAATCCACATCAGCTTTTGGTTATCATGGTTGTGATGGGCGCAGTCATGACGACCATCGCCTATTTCTTTTTGCGCAATCAGCTGCGCCCGATCAAACGAATGGCAGCAGCCGCGACAGATTACGGTAAAGGCCGTATGACTAATTTCAATCCGACTGGTGCGCTTGAAGTCCGCGCTGCGGGCATGGCGTTTCTGGATATGCGCAACCGGATTGAACGCCAAACGCAAAGCCGGACGATGATGCTGTCAGGCGTCAGTCACGATCTGAGAACGCCTCTGACACGTATGCGGCTTGGCCTGTCGATGCTGGATAATGAAGACGTCGAACCGCTGATCAAAGACGTCGATGAAATGCAGCAGTTGCTCGACGGATTTCTTGATTTCGCACGCAGCGACGCTGCAGATGTGCTTGAACCTACCGATCCGGTTGATCTGCTTGATGCGGTAATGGAAGACGCGAAACGCAGCGGGCTTGCATTGACCTGCATTGAAACGGCTCCCGCAGGGACAAGCATCGCGATGCGCCCCGATGCGATCCGGCGTGCGCTGGACAATCTTGTCGGAAATGCGCTGCGCTATGGCCAAACAGCTGAGATCAGCCTGTCCGTCACAGATCGCAGCCTTCGCTTCACTATAGAGGACGATGGCCCCGGTATTCCAGCAGATCAACGCGATGAAGCGACACGTCCCTTCGTCAGACTAGACCCGGCGCGTAACCAAAACAAAGGTAGCGGCGTGGGACTTGGCCTGTCGATAGTCAGCGATATAGCGCGGACGCATGGCGGCATGCTGCGGCTGGGCGACAGCGAACACTTGGGCGGACTAAAGGCGGATTTGGTTCTGGCTCGATAGCCAGCGTCAGAACAAACCTGATTCTCGGGCGATAAGTGCCGCGACAGTGCGGTTTGGCGCACCAATTTTACGGTACGTGTTCTTGATATGCAGTTTGACGGTGGGTTCCTGCACCTCTAGATCGCGGGCGATCTGTTTGTTCGTCTTACCCTCGGTCAAACCGCGCAGCACCTGCAATTCGCGCTTGGTCAGCTGATCAGCAATCGGATGCGGCGTCGCGGGTTCTTCGGCTGTCATAAATTCAACAGGCGCGTAACGTTCACCCATCGCCATAAACCGCACAGCGTTGACCAACGATTTGGCCGGCAAGGATTTGGGGATGAAACCGGCTGCACCCAGCTCTAATGCTTCTTCGGCAATTTCGCGGGTCGCTTCGCCTGAAATCAATGCAAAACGCTGATCGTTACCAGACGCGATGGCCGTCTTAAGCCCCTCAAGACCATTCATTCCGGGCATATTGAAGTCGAGCAGCACCAAATCGAACGGGCCATCCTGATCAAGTTTTCGTGTCGCTTCTTCGAATGTACCGGCAAGATCACTGGCTATCCCACCTTCGATATCCAGAAACATCGCCAAGGTATCCCTGACGAGTTCATGGTCGTCTGCAATAAGAACTTTCATATCAATCCTTTAGCGACACCCGCGTCCGTGACACGAACATACATCAAATCATCAAACAACATCATGGGGAAATAAAACCGATACAACTCTAGGTAGGCATGCACGCCTATTTTGTCGTTACAACCTATGTGCCAACCAAATGATTTCCCACACCTTCGTTGAGAACGATGACGAGGTAAAGTAAAAATACAATCAACTAAAACGTGATTATGCCTACAAAACCTACCCTTCTGGGTATCCCCTTATCCCTAAGTTCTTTTTACCGATTGCCGATTTAGTGCCAAAGTCGATGCACCGATAGAAGAGAGACTAACGTGCGTTTTTTATTACCCATCGCTTTTGCAGCCATTTGCGGACCGACAATTACAGCTGCAGAAGATTTCTTGGCACCGGTCGGGGATGTTATCCTCACGGTGGGTGGCGACATCGCACAGACCAACGTAGGCGAAACGCTGCAATTCGATTACGCCATGTTGGAAGCCTTGGATGACACGCAAATAGAAACCAGCACCATTTGGACGGATGGTGTCAGTGTTTTCCAAGGTGTCTCGCTTCATTTACTGGCCGATGTTCTGGGGACAACAACTGGATCGTTGCAAGCAACTGCTATCAACGATTATTCAGTGCAAATCCCTGTAACTGACGCGATCGAAGGCGGGCCAATACTGGCCTATTTAATGGACGGCGAGCGCATGTCGATCCGTGATAAAGGGCCACTTTGGATCATCTACCCGTATGACAGCGCATCGGAATATCGATCCGAGGTCATATATTCCCGCAGTATCTGGCAACTCGACAGAATAGCTGTCGTCAAGTAACCCCGTAGGTACAAATATTTCTTGAACCTTTGGGGCGGTCTTGTGCCAGCAACCACTCACACACGAACCCGAACCGGTCGGACCCTTGCGGGTCTGGCCGGTTTGGCTGCGCTTATCGCGATTGGTTTGTTAGCAAACAATGTTGCGCGCGAAATGCAAAGCCTGCGATCCGCAAGATCCGATAATGCGCAATGGTCGCTAGCCCAGACCGAGGTTGAGTTCCTCGATTTTGTAAACGCCGTGAACCTATTCGAAGAACCACCGGATCGGATCAGACGGCGTTTTGACATTTTTTATAGTCGTGTGAACACGATTGAAGTCGCGGAAGTTTACGAAAAGCTGCGCCAATCTGATCAATTCGCGTCGCAACTCGCCCTAACCCGTACCTTCTTGAACGAAGCAGTCACCATTGTTGATCTTTCCGACGAAGATTTCATTGCCCAACAGGACGCCCTGAAAACCCTCGCGCAGGACGCTCGCACCACAGTTCGGGGATTGTCGAATGCCGGTCTGTCGATTTTCGCTGCAAATGCGGACCGACAGCGCGAAGCCGTCGCCGGAACAGTGGCGCAATTGGCCGTGGCATTGGTGGTTTTTGTGGGGGCGCTCGCCACATCAATTTTATATCTCAACCGATTGAATACGATCAATATTACCCGTGAACGCGCGCAGAAAGAAATCGCGACCCGTATGAACACAGTGATCGAAACGTCACTGGACGGGATCATCGTAAGCAACGATTACGGCGAGATCATCGAGTTTTCGCAAGCCGCAGAGAAAATCTTTGGCTACGCAGCCGCCGAAGCCATCGGTCAGGATGTTGCCCACATCATTACCCCCAAAACAGTTCAGAATGAACAACGCACCGGACTACAGCGCGTCAGTCGCGGCGGGCTTCAGCATATGATCGGTGCAGGTCGCCGCCGTATGGACGCATCACGCAAAGACGGCAGCGTGTTTCCAATTGAATTGTCGATTCAAGCGGCAGAGCTTCACGACAGCAAAATCTACGTCGTTTTCGTACGCGATGTTTCTCGTGTTGTAGCCGCCGAACAGGAACTCGTCACGGCGCGCGATGCAGCTCTTGAAGGCGAAAAGATCAAGACCGATTTTGTGGCAACGATGAGCCACGAAATCCGCACGCCATTGAACGGGTTACTGGGTAACCTGTCGCTGATGCAGGATACTGAACTGACATCTCAGCAAGATCGCTACATGCGCAATATGGAAACCTCTGGTCGATTGCTGATGAGCCATATTTCAGATGTGCTGGATATTACGCGCTATGACGCGGGCAAACTGAAGGTCACGACTGACCCCATGAATATCAGCATTCTGGTTCAGGATATCATTGATAACCAAAGCGCAATGGCCGTGTCGTCGGATACCACGCTAAGGTGGCACTGGATCGGTGAAAGCCGCGACTGGGTGTTGTCCGATCCGGATCGGGTACAGCTAGTCTTGATCAACCTGATCAGTAACGCCGTAAAATTCACCCGCGCTGGCGAGGTTCTTGTGACAGCCGAAATCGGTGACAACAACGCGACTTCATCAGACAACATCGTATTTTGCATCCAAGATACCGGTCCCGGCATGACCGAAGAGCTGGCAAATCGTATCTTCGACGACTTTGTCACCGGTAACGCGGCATTTGATCGCGAAGTGGGCGGCACCGGCTTGGGCTTGAGTATTGCGAAGCGGTTTGTCGATGCGCTTGGTGGTGTCATTTCGGTGGAAACGGAAGTTGGGAAAGGCAGTGTATTCAAAGTCATATTACCGATGCCGCAAGCCGAAAAGCCTGTGGATGTCTATGCCACACCCAAAACAGTCCCACCAAGCACCATCCTTTCGATCTTGTTGGTTGATGATAACGACATTAACCGGATCCTAGCCCGCGAAATGTTGGAAAATGCTGGTCACAAAGTCGTCGAGGCGCACAACGGCAAATCAGGCGTAGAAGCCGCCGCCGAGACCCGTTTTGATCTGATTTTCATGGATATCAGCATGCCCGTGATGGATGGTCGCACTGCCGCACGCAAAATCCGTTCTGGCCATGGCAAGTCTGCGCAAACCCCGATTGTCGCCCTTACCGCGCACGCGCTGCCCGAAGACCAAGCGGCATTCAAAGAAGACGGGATGGTCGCAACGCTGACAAAACCGCTATCAAAGAACAGCCTTTTGGACGTTCTTAGATCGACCGAACTGCAGACTGTGCCTGATGCCGAAACGAGGGATCAAGGCGATGTGTACCGTTCAAAAGCCTACGGCAAAATGCTCAAGCGGTTCATTTCTGAGACCGACAGTTTTGTGGAATGGTCCCAGACGTCTAGTTTGCCGTTAGACGACATCGCCGATCAAGCCCACAAAATCGCTGGCAGTGCCGCTACGTTCCAATCCAAAGCATTCGCCAACAGCCTGTCAGATTTGTCGGTTGCAGCACGCGCGGGCGAAGTGACCTTCGTTGGCCATGCTTTGCAAGAGTTACCGACAGAATGGCAGGACACGAAACGAGGGCTTTTAGAGCGCAGTTAGGCTGGGTTAAAGTTGGTCTTTCAGGACCTTCAGCACTGCATCGGATGGCACATCGCTGGTGATAAAAGCATCACCGATTCCGCGGGCAAGGATGAACCGCAATTTGCCATCAAGCACCTTCTTGTCCTGTGCCATCAGATCCAACAACGCCTCTGCCCCAGGCAAATCGCCCGGTATGTCCGCAAGATCGGTCTTCATACCCATCGCTTTGAGATGTGCGCGCACGCGGCTTGGGTCTTCCTGACTACACAGGCCCAGACGGGATGACAGTTCAAACGCCAAAGCGCAGCCGATGGCGACACCTTCGCCGTGAAGCAACCGATCAGAATACCCAGTCGCAGCTTCAAGGGCGTGACAGAACGTGTGTCCAAGGTTCAGCAGAGCACGATCCCCCTGCTCTGTCTCGTCGCGCTTGACGATATCGGCTTTCATTTCGCACGACCGCGTCACCGCCTGTACACGTGCTGCCATATCGCCGCCCGCCATGCCCGGCGCATTGCTTTCCAGCCAATCGAAAAACTGCGCGTCGCCTAACAGGCCGTATTTGACGACTTCGCCGTACCCCGCAAGGAAATCGCGTTTTTCCAGCGTTGACAGAAGATCAGTATCCGCAAGCACTAAACTTGGCTGATGAAATGCGCCGATCAGGTTCTTGCCCGCCGGAGAGTTGATACCCGTCTTACCGCCAACCGAACTATCGACCTGCGCCAGCAACGTTGTCGGGATTTGCACAAAGCGGACCCCGCGCCGCAAGACTGCGGCTGCGAAGCCAGCCAGATCACCGATCACCCCGCCGCCAAAGGCCACGATGATATCGCCACGTTCAACTTTTTCGGACAAAAGCCATTCGACAGAACGTTCCAGCTGGGCCCAGCATTTTGTCGCTTCACCCGCAGGCAAGGCAAGCGCTGCAGAGGTCAGACCGGATGCCTCAAGGTTTGCTTGCAGCGTCGCAAGGTGTAGCCCCGCCACGGTTTCATCCGTGATAATTGTGACATGCGGGCGGCGCGTCATCTCGGCGATACGCGGTCCAGCTTGCGCCAATACACCCGGCCCAATCTGGATGTCATATTCGCGGCCGGGCAAATCAACGGAAACGGTACGCGGTGTCGTCGTCATGACAATTTCTCCAGCAGGTCTGGGTATTGAGACAAGGTTTTCACAACCGTATCGGTCGTTTGTTCAATGGATGCGTTGTCCGTAATTTTTATATGTATACCGGCCTGCGCATATACAGGCACGCGGACATCAAAAATATCGGACAGCGTCTGGCGTGGGTTGTCAGTACGCAAAAGCGGACGCGTATCCTTATTGCGAACCCGTTCCCACAAAATGTTCAAAGAGACATCAAGCCAGACGGCAGCCCCTTTATCGGCAATCGCGGCACGCACTGTGTCAGTCAGGAATGCGCCACCGCCTGTAGACAGAATACACGGATCGCCTGCCAACAACCGATCAATCACTTCGGCCTCGCGTTTACGAAAAAAGGCTTCACCGTCGCGTTCAAAAATCTCGGCGATTGAAATTGCGGCGGCTTCTTCAATGGCAGCGTCACTATCCAGAAATGGCACATCAAGCTGGGCCGCTAACGCCTTGCCAATGGCCGTTTTTCCCGATCCCATCATTCCAACCAGAACAACAGTCTTTTTCAGGCAATATGCATCTTCAGTGGCTTGAGACATGTCTGGTCCGCTGTATATTCAGGCAGGTCATCGGCTGTGACCCGCTTAATCATGATTTATATCATTCAATGGCGTGATCTTGCCGAAAAGGCCATATATAAACGCAAGCAAATGCGGGTCGATAACCGTAACATTGGGCAATTAACACAATTTCGAGGCAATCTATGTGGCGACTGATCAAAGCACTGGTATTTTTGACAGCTCTGGCTGCGATCGGCTTGATCGGCTACGCATATGTAGGTCCGATATTCTTCCCCGGTGATTTTGCCCCACCACGGGTTCAGGTCGTGGAACCTGTGACGTTGGATCTGGAGTGATATGAAACCTGTTGTTCTTACATTTGTTTTTGGCACGTTTGCCGCCACATTAGGACCTCAGGTTCACGCGCAATCGGCTGAACCCTTGTCAGCCATTGATTGGCTATCCCAAAGCGTTGAACCCGCAAAGATCCCGACACGCCGCCTACCAACGGCGCCTGCAGTGCGTGATGAAGCACCTGTTGCATCAGGCGCTGGGACACCATCCGTTACAACGACCCCGCTTGATGGACCGTCACCTGATCCGATTGGCCTGTTGTCATCCGATCTGACCGGTTTGCCTGCAACGCTTTGGTCCGCGAGTGAAGAAGCAACGCTGATTGCATTGCTCCAAGCCCAGCAAACCGATGGCTTGCCTGCGATGCAGGATTTGCTGAAAACCCTATTGATGGCTGAGGCTGATCCGCCATTAGGCGCGTCGGCTGCAGGCGGTTTGTTCCAAGCCCGTGTTGATAAGCTGCTGGATATCGGCGCGATTGAACCTGCCCAAGCCCTATTGGAACAGGCTGGTGCCGAGACGCCCGATCTTTTCCGCCGCTGGTTTGATGTGGCCCTGCTTACTGGATCAGAAGACATGGCCTGCCGCACCTTGCAGGCCCGCATTGACGTGGCCCCAACCTATGCCGCCCGCATTTTCTGCCTTGCCCGTGGCGGCGACTGGAATGCGGCCGCTTTGTCTTTGAATACGCATCGCGTGTTGGGCGATATTTCGGAAGATGAAGAAGCACTGCTGTCGCGCTTTCTTGATCCTGAACTTTACGAAGGTGAGCCGCCACTTGGCACGCCCGAACGGATCAGTCCACTGGTGTTTCGCCTTTATGAAGCAATTGGCGAACGGATGACGACAAACCGTCTGCCCCGTGCCTTTGCCCATGCAGACCTGCGCAATCAGGTCGGTTGGAAAAGCCAACTGGAAGCCGCCGAACGCCTCGCTCGCCATGGTGCCATCGCGGGCAATGTCTTGTTCGCGCTGTATACGTCGCGGCGGCCGTCGGCCTCTGGCGGGGTGTGGGACCGTGCGGATGCGATACAGGATTTCGACACAGCCATCCGGGATAACGATCCAGACGCGATTGCCGCGACCTTGCCTGCTGCTTGGGACGCGATGAAATTCGTAAAGACGGAAATCGCCTTTGCACAAAACTACGGACCCAATCTGGTCGACGTGCCCCTCGAAGGACAAGCCGCAGAAGTAGCCGCAGCCGTCGGCCTGTTGTCGTCATCGTATGAAGCAACAGCCATTGCCCGCAGCGACGGCGACGCGTTCCTTGTGGCACTTGCGCGCGGCGTTCCTCAGGGCGTTGAAGCAAACGACCCGCTACGCCGCGCCATTGCGGATGCATTTGGCGAAGTCAGCGCCCCTGATGCGTTGAAAGACATGGTTGATAACGGCCAATTGGGCGAAGCGATCCTGCGATCTATCGCCTTGGTTGATGTGGGCATGTCGGGCGATTACCAGACCTTGACCGAAGCGCTATCGTTTCTGCGATCCGTGGGTCTCGAAGACGTTGCTCGCCGTGCAGGCCTGCAATTGTTGTTATTAGAGCGGCCAACATGACCCCCGCTGATCGCCCGATGATGCACTGGGTGCAGGCGTTTCTAGAAGCGCAGGCCGCCGAACTTGATGCCGCGACAAACACACAACTGGCCTATGCTAATGACCTCAAGGATTTTGCCGGGTGGCTGACACCGCTTGGCAAACACTTTGCAACCGCGACCCAAGACGACGTTGAAGGTTATTTGATCGAATGTGATACCCAAGGGCTATCCGCATCGACGCGCGCACGCCGCCTGTCTGCAATCAAGCAATTGTACCGGTTTGCCTTTGAGGAAAGCTGGCGCGCGGACAATCCCGCCATCCAGATCAAAGGCCCCGGCAAGAAGAAATCACTGCCGAAAACGTTATCGATTGAAGAAGTTGACGCGCTGATCTCGGCCGCTGCGGCCCATAAGAAGGAAGGCAAGCGCAACGCCTGCCTGATGCAGCTGCTTTATGCCACGGGCATGCGGGTGACTGAACTGGTGACGCTGCCGGTGACGTCCGCACGCGGCGATCCTGCGATGCTGCTGGTCCGCGGCAAAGGCGGCAAAGAACGTATGGTCCCCCTGTCCCCGCCCGCTAAAGCGGCAATGGCAGAATGGCTGGTCGCATGGGATAAAGCCGACGACGCGGCACGCGCACTTGGCAAACCGTCATCGAAATTTCTGTTCCCGTCACGGTCCAAGGCCGGTCATCTGACGCGACATCGCTTCTTTGGCATGATCAAGGAATTTGCAGTCACGGCGGGAGTTTCGCCCGACAAAGTGACACCTCACACGCTGCGCCATGCCTTTGCCACGCATCTGTTGGCCGGTGGCGCGGATCTGCGGGCGATCCAGACGATGCTAGGCCACGCGGATGTGGCCACCACGGAAATTTACACGCATGTAGTTGACGAACGGCTGACGGCACTGGTGATGGAACATCACCCGCTGTCAAAGGCCAAAACAACGAAGGATGACGATGCGTCTTGATCGTCAGACCTGTAACCCTTACTTTCCCACCACCCTATTATTGAAAGAGAGCAATGGACCCCTCGACATTTGACGCCGCGTTTTGGATTACTGCGGCCGCTATTTTAGTTTTGCTTGCCATGTCAGGCTTTTTCTCTGGGTCCGAAACTGCTCTTACCGCCGCATCTCGGGGCAAATTACGCTCTGCTGCGGATCGTGGATCGAAGGGTGCTGAAACCGCGTTGGAACTGACAGACGACAGCGAACGGCTGATCGGGTCGGTTCTGCTGGGCAACAACGTCGTGAACATTCTGGCGACATCGCTTGCGACCGCCGTGCTGACCAAAGTCTTTGGCCAAAACGGCGTAGCGGCAGCGACCCTGATCATGACCTTACTGGTGCTGATCTTCGCCGAGGTACTGCCCAAAACCTACGCGATCACGAACCCCGAACTGGTCGCATCCCGCGTGGCGCGCCCGATTGCATTTGTGGTGCTGATCTTTTCACCCATCGTTGCGATGGTGCGTGTACTTGTCCGCGCAATCTTGCGCCTGTTCGGTGTGCAAACAGACCCAGACAGCCACATCCTTGCGGTTCGCGAAGAAATTGCAGGTGCCTTGCAACTTGGCCATTCAGAAGGGTTCGTCGAAAAGGAAGACCGCGACCGGATTTTGGGCGCGCTTGACCTGAACGAACGCGCGGTTGAAGAAATCATGCTGCACCGTTCAAACATCGAAATGGTTGATGCCGCCCTTCCCGCCCAAGAAATCCTGGCGCAAATCCTACAGTCCAAAAACACGCGCCACCCGATATACCGTGACGATCCCGAGAATATCGTCGGTGTGATCCACGCCAAAGACCTGTCGCGGGCGCTATATAATTTGCTGACCAGTGACGAAAACACGGAAAAAGCATTGCAATCCTTCGACATCATGTCGGTCGCAATGGACCCTTATTTTGTGCCTGAAACCACAACGCTCGACGATCAGATGCGCCAGTTCTTGCTGCGTAAAGCGCACTTTGCGCTCGTTGTGGACGAATACGGCGGTTTGCAGGGATTGATCACGCTGGAAGACATCTTGGAAGAAATCGTCGGCGAGATTGCCGATGAATTCGACGAAGACGAAGACCACCAGATCGAAAAATGTGCCGACGGCACCTATCTTGTCGACGGCAGTATGACGATCCGCGACCTGAACCGTGCCCACGACTGGAACATGCCCGACGAAGAAGCAAACACAGTGGCCGGTCTGGTCATTCACGAAGCACAGATGATCCCGATTGAAGGTCAGGTATTCAGTTTCCACGGCTTCCGGTTTGAAGTCGTGAGTAAAGAAGAAAACCGGATCGCCGAGCTGAAGATCCGGCCACTTTAATGACTTATCCGCCGGCGGCGCCTAGATGGTGCCTCCGGCGGAAATTTTTGGCCAAAGGGACCGAAGGATCAGCGTCCTTTGAACAGGCTGCCCAGAATACCACGCACCAACCGGCGACCTGTGGTGCCTTTGAGTTCTTTTGCCACGACCGATGCCAATGCTCCGCCGAAGCTGTTGTCTTTGGTGGACCGTTTTGAGGTTGAACGCCCCTTGGTGCCATTGCCCGAATAACGCCGTGCCGCTTTGAATTCGCGTTCTTTTTCTTCCAGACGCTCTTCTTCAGCTTCCGCCTTTTCCGCTTCGGCTGCTGCATCTGCCGCGCGTTTGGTCAGCATTTCATGCGCAGAGTTGCGGTCGATGGTTGTGTCGTACTTGCCCGCCATTGGTGACGCGTTCATCACCGCCTTGCGTTCGGTCGCGGACAACGGCCCCAATTGCGAAGACGGCGGGCGGATCAGCGTCCGTTCCACGATCATAGGGATACCCTTTGGATCGAGCATCGATGTGACCGCTTCGCCTGTTCCGACTTCCTGGATCGCCTCTGCGGTATCGAATGCCGGATTGTCGCGATAGGTTTGTGCGGCCAATTTCAGCTCTTTGCGATCTTTCGCTGTGAAGGCACGTAGGGCGTGCTGCACACGGTTGCCCAGCTGTGACAGCACATCGTCAGGCACGTCGGCAGGATTCTGCGTGATGAAATAGATGCCCACGCCTTTTGACCGGATCAGGCGGGCGACTTGTTCGACCTTATCAACCAGCGCTTTGGGCGCGTCGTCGAACAGCAAATGGGCTTCGTCGAAGAAAAACACGAGCTTGGGCTTATCGGGGTTGCCGACCTCCGGCATGACTTCGAACAATTCGGACAGCAGCCACAGCAGGAATGTCGCGTAAAGCCGCGGGCTGGCCATCAACTGGTCTGCCGCGAGGATGTTGATCATACCGCGCCCGTCCGTATCGGTGCGCATCAGATCGTGCAAATCAAGCGCGGGTTCGCCAAACAATGCAGACCCACCTTGGTTTTCCAACACAAGCAACTGTCGTTGGATCGCACCGACAGATGATGTTGAAACGTTGCCGTAGCGCAATGACAGATCAGACGCGTTTTGTCCGACCCAGACTAGCAACGCTTGCAGGTCTTTTAGGTCGAGCAACGGCAGACCTTCCTCATCGGCGACGCGGAAGGCGACGTTCATCACACCTTCTTGTACGTCCGTCAGTTCCATCAATCGGGACAACAGCAACGGCCCCATTTCGGCGACTGTCGCGCGGATCGGGTGGCCTTGTTTGCCAAACAAATCCCAGAACGTGACCGGAAACTTATCGTATTGCAGATCAAGGCCGATCGTCGCGGCCCGTTTCATAAACGCATCGTGCAATTTGAAGTCAGCGCTGCCCGACGCCGCAAGGCCCGACAGATCACCCTTCACGTCCGACAAAAACACCGGCACGCCATTAGCAGCAAACCCTTCAGCCAAAATCTGAAGCGTCACGGTTTTGCCGGTGCCCGTGGCACCCGCAATCAGACCATGACGGTTTGACTTATCAAGCAACAAGGATTGCGCTTCAGCGTAGTCTTGACCACCGCCACCAATAAAAATTCTGTCAGACATCCGCTGAGTACTCCTTTTGTGCTGAGACAAAATACATTCTTAACTAGTTTGCGCTAGGTCTAATGTAGCGCGGCCATCAACTCCCCCTCCCAGATGCGCAGCGCTTGACTCCCTGTCAGACTTGCCGTGCCTTCGGGCACGGCTTTTTTCGGCTTAATCCCCCGTTTTACTCAATTTTTCGAACTATCCAGTTGACGATCTGTGCGTCATTCCGTAGCGTTCGCGTAATAAGTCGGCAAAGTCCGACAGGGAGACATAGAAGAAGGGTCCTTGCGCTGCAGGGGCCCTTTTTTCTTGACCCATGTTAGTTGCGCAGGTGGATATAAGCAGACCTTTGCCGCTTTGGGCGGTTTTGCCCCTGACACCCGTGTTTTGCCGTGCTAATCCGAGTCAACTAAAACCAATGGACTGATATTCATGTTGAAGACCGCTACACCGTTTTTGGTCGCCTTGATGTTGGCGACACCTGCATTTGCACAAGAGACTGCGACTGACGACGCCACCACCTCCGAAGAAGCCGCACCAGCGGTTGACGCTGATCCTGCTGACGGCCTGTCATTGGGTACGTTGCTTGATGACGCAGCAGAACCAACTGTTGATGATCTTGCAGTTGGCCAACCTTACGTGCGTGGGGAATCTGGTGATTGGGTCTACCGTTGTCTGAAATCCGAACCCGGCAACGCCGATCCTTGCCAGCTTTATCAGCTGTTGAATGACTCGTCTGGCAATTCTGTCGCTGAAATCAGCATCTTCCCGCTGGAAGGTTCCGGTCGTGCAGCAGCTGGCGCAACAATCGTGGCACCACTTGAAACGCTTCTGACACAACAGCTGACCTTGTCAGTCGATGGCGGGGCGGCACGCCGTTACCCGTTCACATTCTGTAACACCGCAGGCTGCGTGGCCCGCGTGGGTTTCACAGCAGAAGAAGTCTCACAATTCAAACGCGGCAACGCGGCGACCATCGTAATGGTCCCAGCAGCGGCACCTGACGAAGCGGTTGAGCTGAACGTTTCGTTGAGCGGCTTCACGGCAGGCTACGACGGCTTGTCTGAATAACACACGATGTACGGTTGATAGATGGGCGCCCAGAGAAATCTGCGGCGCCCTTTATTATGCAGTTTTCACAGCAATAACTGCGTTCAGGCCACCAAATGCAAATGCATTGGACAAAGCGACATCAACTTTTGCTCCCCGCGCTTCATTCGGCACGACATCCAAATCACACGCCGGATCAGGCGTCTCAAATCCAATCGTCGGTGCGATGACACCGTCCTTCACGGCCATGATGCAGGACAAAAGTTCAACCGCACCCGTACCGCCGATCAGATGACCATGCATCGATTTCGTGGATGATATCATCAGGTTGTCCGCATGCGTGCCGAACACATCCCTGATCGCGGCACATTCCGTTTTGTCATTCACGGTCGTGCCAGTCCCGTGGGCATTAATGTACCCAACGGCGTCCACATCGACCTGCGCATCCCGTACCGCACCGGCAATCGCACGCGCAGCCCCATCCGGTGACGGCACCACGATATCAGATGCGTCGGAAGACATGGCGAAACCCACGACTTCACACAGAATGTCAGCACCGCGGGCCTGAGCGTGTTCCATATCCTCAAACACAAACACAGCCGCCCCTTCGCCTTGGACCATGCCGTTACGATTGGCTGAAAACGGGCGGCAGCCGTCTTTTGACATGACCCGCAAACCTTCCCATGCTTTGATCCCGCCAAAGCACAGCATCGCCTCGGATCCGCCCGTAACCATGACCGGAGCCATCCCGGACCGGACCATGTTAAACGCCTGTCCCATTGCGTGATTGGATGACGCGCATGCGGTCGCAACGGTAAAGCTTGGACCGCGCAGATTATGGGTCATGGCCACATGGGACACAGCCGCGTTGTTCATTAGACGTGGCACGATAAACGGATGGACACGGTTTTTACCGTCCTCATAAACGGCGCGATAATTGTCGTCTTGGGTATTCAATCCACCGCCGGACGTGCCGAGAATAACACCTGACTTATCAGACAGTTCGCCATCAAAGTTCATGCCAGACTGCGCAATCGCTTGATCTGCGGCCAAAAGCGCAAATTGGGTAAAACGATCGTAAAGCGTCAGTTTCTGGCGATCAAAATGGTCCGCTTGATCATAGCCACGCACCTGTGCTGCAATCTTGATCTGCAACCGATCAACGTCACGGATATCCAGTGGACCAATACCGCAGCGTCCTTCGCGCATTGCGTCCAATGTAGACGCCACATCATGACCCAATGGGTTGATCGTGCCAGCACCCGTGATCACCACACGGCGCATAGGTTAGGCCTGCTCTTTCACAAGACGGTCAACCGCCTTGATGATGGCCGCGACATTCGAGATGTCAAAATCGCTTTCCGATGGTTCGTTCGCGTTAAATGGAACGGCGATATCAAAAGCTTCTTCGATACCGAAGATGGTTTCAACCAGCCCCATACTATCGATCCCAAGCAATTCCGGCGTATCAGTCAGTTTGATATCGGACGGGTCCATCAAAGCTTGTTCGGCGATAATAGCGATGACTTTGTCTTGGGTATTCACGGACCGACCTCGTTCTGACTTTGCGCTTATGTATCATCACTTGGTTTGGAAACAAGATTACGACGGGCCCCGTTTTGGGCCGCATCACGCAGCGCCCGTTGTTCAGCACGGAACGTCAGCATCGGCTTGGCCGGACAGCCCATCATAAAGCTGCCACGAGGTGTATTGCCCAGCACAATCGCGGCGCCACCAAGCAGGCAATCGGATCCAATAGAAATGTTATCAGCGACACCAGACTTTCCCCCTAAGATTGACCGATCTCCGATCACAGCAGACCCAGCCACAGCCGTTTGCGCGCACAAAAGGCAATCTTCGCCGACAATGACATTGTGCCCAACTTGCACAAGGTTATCGATCTTCGTGCCGCGTCCAACTTGCGTCGGACGAATGGTGCCCGCATCAATGGTCGCGTTTGCACCAACTTCGACATGATCACCCAAGACAACTGAGCCAAGTGAATGGATACGATGTTGGATGGCGTCATCTGATGCTTCAAAAGCCGTCTTGCCCAGTGTCCGTCGTCCGATTTCAGCAATAGAAGGTGTCGCGGTGACGAATGAAAATCCATCCGCACCGATCACAACATTGGGGTGCAAAATGGCCCGATCTCCGATCCGCACATTTCGCCCGATCCGCACGCCCGCATGTATTTCCCCGCGTGCGCCAACCATTGCACCAGCCCCGATGCTGACATGTTCAGCAATCGTTGTATCAGCCCCAATGACTGCATCTGCACCAACCACACAGAACGGTCCGATAGAAACGCCTTCCGCGATAGTGGCCGATGGATCGATGATTGCAGACGAATGAATACCCTGCCCGGTCAACGGCTTGTCCATCATCTGGGTCAGGACTGACATCGCGAGACGCGGACGTGGCACAACAATCGCGGCTTTCAGACCAAGCGCTTGCCAATCGGCATCCGCCCAGAGGATTGCAGCAACGGCATCACTTGTTTTCAGCGCATCGCCATAGCGCGGAGACATCGCAAGAGCCAGATCATCCGGCCCTGCTGACGCAGGCTCTGACAGACCTTGAACGGCCACAGTCCCGTCACCCAGAACCTGAGCACCAAGCGCCTGTGCGATCGTTGCAATCGTTTGTGTCATCTATCCCTGCCCTTTGACCCAGCTTGAAGGTCGTGCGACAGACTTAGCCCTGAACGCCGGGAACAACCACCCCTTCGCGGGTCAGCGCATTCCAGATCTTCCGATCACGCCCGTAGATGTCGCGGCGGAATTCCACGTCGCCCGTATTCGTCGTGAACGCGGTCCGGTACACCAAATGCACAGGAACAGCTTCATCCAACGTCACGCGCGATTCATTGCCCGTCCGCAAGCGCGACTGGAACAATTCTTCGGGGTTATCAGACTGTTTCGCCAGCAATGCATAGGCGAAATCAAACGGGTCATTCAGACGAATACAGCCGTGGCTGTAAGCCCGTACTTCGCGACCAAACAGGCTTTTGGCAGGCGTGTCATGCAAATAGATGTTGTATTGGTTCGGGAACATGAATTTCACCAAACCAAGGGCATTCCGGCTCGAGGGAGGCTGGCGCATTGAGAATGGGAAGTTACGCGCGTTGTAACGGTTGAAGTCGATATTAGCGCGGTTCACCGTCCGACCATTGCGGTCCGTAATCAACAAATGACCAGCGGCGCCACGGTTACGCTGCATCTGCGGTAGGTATTCTTTTGTGACGATAGAGCGTGGGACGTACCAGCTCGGGTTGATCACCATATATTCCATGATGTCGGAAAATTCGGGCGTTTCGCGATCCGGATCGACGGCCCCGATTACGGAACGGGTCGAAAACGTAACTTGGCCAAAATCAACGACCTTCGCAGAGAAATCAGTCAGGTTCACCCAAACATGGCGATCGCCTTTGTCCTGGCTGAACCAGCGTTCGCGCTCCATCGCGACCACAATCGACTGAAGTCGTTCGCTAATCGGGCGGTTCATTTCTGCGATTGTAGACGGACCTGCTGTGCCATCTTCTTGCAAACCATGCCCGCGCTGGAATGCACGAACAGCTTCGGTGATCTGCGCGTCATATGTTGCGGTGACAGACCGCTCCAAATACCCCATCGCAACCAAACGGTTCCGCAAGGCGATGACTTCTGCGCCAGTGGCCCCTGCTTCCAGCTTTTCAGCATTCACAACAGGACCCCAACCGCCCGTCGCTTGTTGGGTTTCCAAACGCAATTTTGCAGCAACCAATCGCGTGTATTCTGGTGTGCTTGGCGGCAACGACCGAAGGAAAGTCGTCGGATTGCTACTGCGGAATTCAGTCAGAAGATCAACACGCGGTGTATAGGTAACTTCGCGTACAATCATCGGATCAACCGACTTTGGGCGCAATACACCCGATTGGACGTCGCGGGCGTATTGCAAGAAGGTCTTGGTCAACAGCACTTCGATCTCGCCCAGCTCTGCTGGTGTCCGTGCAGATTGCATTTGTGCAATTAGTGACGCGACATCATACCGGTTCGTAGGCAAGCCATGGTGACCTGCATTTTCAAGCGCGGACAACAACGCATTGCGGTGCCCCATCGCCGAATCGCCACTCCAAATCCCTTCGAAATTTCGAGACCGGTAAAACGCGGCCACATCATCATCACGCGCCGCAGTTTCAGCAACGGCTTGGCGAAAAGCAGTAACTTGTGCCTGAACGCTTGCAGGAATGGCAGTTCCGGCCAGTGCGACAACGCTTACAACACATCCAAAACGACGCAACCGCGCGCCAGCGAAATCGATAAACCGACCCATTATTCCCCCTAGAATACTCGTCTTTTGCCCGAAATTATTGCCGCGGGCAGCGTTATCCAACTGTGTACGCACAATATGTTGTAGGTGTCTAATCACGTTGAAAACATCCGTATGCCTGACGGCACTAGACGTGATCAAAATGACACGACCAATGTTTGATCCGTTCAACTGGCCGAAATTCGCCTATTTTGGATCAATTATGGCCATTTCAACACAAAGCACTTGGTTGACTGACAGGTTTGTGAGAAGTTGCCCGTGCATCTGGGGGAACAGTGCACCGTCGGCGAAAAGCCGACATCAGATCGAGCGACGGGACAGGCGCATAGATATGACAAATACTTCGACATCGGGCATGACCCGACGCGGCGTGCTTCGCGCGTTCGCAGCAACAGCTGTAGCAGCGGCACCAACCTATTCAAATGCAGCAGGATTCTTGCGCGGTGGCGGCGACGTACGCCGCTTGCGGATGTATTCCGGGCGTACCGGCGAACGCATGGACACGATCTATTGGATCGAGGGCCAATACGTTGGTGAAGCGCTGGCTGAAATCAACACGTTTATGCGCGACTGGCGTAACAACAAAACGATCAATATCGATATCCGCAACATCGATATCATGGCCGCGTCTTTGCGTCTTTTGGATGCAAACGAACCGTACATGTTGTTGTCTGGCTACCGGTCACCTGAAACAAACGCGATGCTGCGCAGCCGGTCTTCGGGCGTGGCACGCAATTCACTGCACATCCAAGGTCAGGCCGCTGATCTGCGCTTGGAAAGCCGCTCTACCGCGCAGATGGCGCGTGCCGCACGGTCATGTGCTGCCGGTGGTGTTGGTCGGTATTCCGGCTCTAATTTCGTGCATATGGATTGTGGTCCTGTCCGGTCTTGGGGCGGTTGATCCCGCACTAGAAACAATCCAATAAAATCGGCCTGATTATCTGGTTAACGCCATATAATCAGGCCTTTTTTCTGCCACATAGCCCTTTGTCACAACACAGAATCGTGAAACCTATGGGACACGTTGACAAGTGTGACCGGTTCCATGCCCTTTACCCACGATCCAAAGCCACAAATCCGTTTGACCGAAGCAAACTATGCTGACGGCGTCGGCGAAGTTGTCGGCGGCACCGATCCGGTCGCGATTTCGGCTAATCTGTTTGACCAAGACGGTGAAACGCCAAATGCGGCGGGGCTAAGCAATATGTTTGTGGCGTGGGGTCAGTTTCTGGACCACGACATTACGCTATCGCTAGAAAGCCACGCAGAGGTTTTGACGGCCGAAGGACTTGTCGCCCCTCTCGCGCGGTCCGTCTATGAGATCGGCGAAGATGGTGCACGCGTGCCGACGAATGCCATTTCGTGGCAGATCGACGGCAGCCAAATCTATGGATCAACCGAAGAACGTACCGCGGATCTGCGTAGCTTCGCGGGCGGGAAACTCCGGATGTCGGACGATCCCGCATCCGATGATGAGCTTATGCCGCTGGCTGATCCTGATAGTTTCATGGCGGGTGATATTCATTCGGACGATCCGGTCTTTCTATCGGGCGACATTCGGGCCAACGAAAATCCGGCACTTGCGTCGATGCACACGGTTATGGCGCGCGAACATAACTATTGGGCCGAACGGTTGGCAGAACAACATCCCGATTGGACGGATAATCAGTTGTTCGATGCAGCACGCCAGATCGTTACTTATGAATTGCAGTCAATCACTTACGAACAATGGCTACCACATCTGATCGGTGAGGCCGCCGGTGATTACGACGGTCATGATCCGGATGCCGTCGGCGAAATCTCTGTCGAGTTTTCCACGGCTGCATTCCGGTTTGGCCACACGATGGTGTCCAGCACCCTGCCCCGCATCAACGCCGATGGCACCGATACCGAAGATGGTGATCTGGCCATTATGGACGCGTTCTTCAACGCCGATCCACTGAAAGACGGCGATCTGGATGCGATCCTGCGCGGCCAGCTGACCAGCAACGCGCAAGAATTCGACACTAAAGTTGTGGATGACCTGAACTTTTTCTTATCGTCGCCCGATGGTCTTTCAGGGTTCAGCCTTGTGGCATTGAACCTGTTGCGCGGCCAAGATCATGGCCTGCAAAGTTACGTGGACACCCGTGCCGCTTTGCTCGGTGATATTGATCCGGACACGCTCGATCCTTACGACTTTTCGATCATCACATCCGACCCAGACCAACAAGCCGCCTTGGCCGAGGTTTACGATACGGTCCATGACGTTGATGTGTGGGTTGGCGGATTGGCCGAAGACTCGATCGGTGACACGCAACTGGGCCCGACGTTTACGTTTATCGTCGCGGACCAGTTCAGCCGCATCCGTGACGCTGATCCGGAATTTGGTCAGCTTGATCCGGCGATTGGCGAAGACATCATCGCCGAGGTACAACAAAGCGGGTTGAACGATATCCTGATGCGCACAACGGGCGTTGATGCGCTGCAGGGCGATCCGTTCTTGGCCGCACCCATGGATTTAGTTGATACGGCCGCACCGGACACAACGTGGTTCGACGACGATTTCGATCTCGTATCGCAGCGCATTGATGGCACTGTGCAAGGCGGCGCTGGCGATGACGAAATCACGGTACGCGGCGGCACAATCGTTGACGGCAATGTGCAGCACGGCAGCGGCAACGACACCTTCACCCAGACCAGCGGCACGATCACCGGTGATGTGCGTACTGGAAGCGGTGACGACGCTTTGTATATCGGCGGCGATGGCGAAGTCCTAGGTGACGTCTCCGGCGGCAGCGGCAACGATGAAATCACGCTTGATGACTTTGCAGATGTCGCGCGGGTTCGTGCAGGTGCCGGTGATGATACTGTCAGCCTTGGTGAAAACACCTCCTCACCCGAGGTCTTTCTTGGCAGCGGCAGTGATACGATCACTGTCGAAGCAGGCGCCGATGTCGACAAAATAAGCGGTGGTTCCGGCGACGACACACTGACAATCAAAGGCAGCCGCTTCCGCGTCGATTATCAGAATGATGATCCGAACGCAGTCAACGGAACAGTGGTCTATCTGGATGTTGACGGCAATGAAACCGGTGACAGTATTGCCTTCCAAAACATTGAAACGGTTGCCTGTTTCACGACTGGCGCACTGATCCTGACACCACGCGGCGAAATCCCGATTGAGGCGCTGCACACTGGGGATCTGGTCATCACGCGCGATCACGGCGCGCAGCCGATCCGTTGGATTGGGACGACAACTGTTGCTGCTCTGGGTGATCTCGCGCCAATCCGCTTTGCCGTAAATGCGCTTGGCCTGCACGCCGCCTTTGAAGTGTCACCGCAACACAGGATGCTCTTATCCGGGTGGCGGTGTGAACTGGTCAGCGGCGCACAAGAAGCATTGGCGCCTGCCAAGCATCTGATCAACGACACAACGATCCGGCAGGTCCATCGCGACACGGTCACATACGTGCATCTTGCGTTTGACCGGCACGAAGTGATCTGTGCCGACGGCGCGTGGTCCGAAAGCTTCCATCCGGGTGCGATGGCGCTTGATGCCCTGTCTGCGGCGACGCGAGCAGAATTGTTCCGCCTCTTCCCGAAGGTCGCGATGAGCCCGATCAGTTACGGCCCCTCTGCCCGCCTTCAGATCAAACGCCACGAAGCTCGCATGATCACTGCCTAAAGCGGAAGGTTGCAAATTGCAGCGACCCCGCGCAGGCTGTTGGGATGAAATCCCTTCGTCTGATCGCTGCATGTCTTGGTTTTGCATCGCCCTGCTTGGCTTGCGATACAGCCCTTGTTCTGTCGATTGATGTGTCAAATTCCGTCGATGTTGCCGAATACCGTTTGCAGGTCGATGGTATGGCCGATGCTCTACTAGACCCAGAAATCGTTGACGCAATGGTCGCGGGAGACGTTGCAATCGCCGTGATGCAATGGTCAGGGGCGGAACGCCAAGAACTCAGCATCCCATGGCGTCAAATACGAACGAAATTTGATGCGGAACGCTTGTCCGCCGACGCCCGTTTGATGACCCGCGCGTTTGTGTTGTCCGACACAGCACCGGCAGAGGCGATATACTACGCCGTCGACCTGTTTCGCAGCGCGCCGGACTGTAAGCGGCAAGTCGTTGATATCTCTGGCGATGGGACCCCAAATGCCGGATCGGATAGCGGTACAGCACGGCAATTTGCCCAACGCCGCGGGATCACGATCAATGGGATCGCGATTGAATCGATGGGCGTCGCCATCACAACCTTTTTCCAAAGGCATATTATCACCCGCGATGGGTTTGTGATTACGGCGCGCACGCACCGCGAATACCCCGACGCCATAAGACGCAAGATCATCAGGGAACTCAGCCAAGTGCTAGGTTAATCAGCCTGTGCAGGTTTCGAGGTCTGCATCAATCGTGCCTATCAAGCGGCGATCCTCGGACAGATATGAATAGGTGTAATCAAAACCGTAATCCTCCATCAAGATTTTGATTTCCGGCGAACCACAAACAGCGCCGATCACTTTTGACTGCTGGCGTTCGATCACTTGCTCCGGCTCCAGCGCAGAGTGTGGCAACATGACGGTGTAATAATAGCGGACGTTCAACCCAACGACGGCCATATTATTCAACACAAGGCTACCATCACCAGCAGACCCTTTGTTTTCGTTCTGGCGTCGTGCGGTTGCGCGGAACATTTCAATGACTTGTTCCTGCTCAGGCGTCAGTTTGACGACATCTTCACCAGCTGCGGCATCTTCGTTCTGATGCGAACTGATGACCTGTTCAAGAATAGCAAAAGTGTCGAGGTTCGACGCCATACGTGAAACCTGAACGTCATCGGCCAAAGGGGTCTGCGTTTCCGCCGCCGCATTGTCTGTCGTAGCAATGTCTGTAGGTGCTAAGTCAACAACGGGTACATTTGCACCGATTCCAGTTGCCTCTTCAGGTGCTGCATCCGTGAACAGAAATTGTGTCACACCGAACGTCGCAATCGCGCCAACAGCAACCATTCCAATGGCTTCGCCTAGTTTCATCTACTCATTCCCCCACGCGACGCGGCCCAAACTTTGGTTTGTTCACCGCAATATGTCGTTATTATTGTTTCGCCAACTACCACAATAAGACAGCGCAACACAATCTGCGCGCCCGATAATTTTGCCTTGACCCATGGCCCCCAGACCGCCATTCCTAGGTCATGGGGATCGCGACCGCCCCGTGAGGCTGATGCCAAAGGTTCGCATCCACTGACCATCTCAGAAAGGATGCCCTCATGGCTGACACCCAAAAACCTGGCTTCACCGAAATGTCCTGCAAGCAATTGATGCGATTAATCGGGACGCCTGATTGTCCCGTGATCATCGACGTCTGTATTCCCGAAGACGTCGCAGAAAACCTGTATCGCATCCCGACAAGCGTATCGTGCAGCCATAAAGACATCACGGCTATGATCCCTGCCCTGCAGGGCCAATCCGTTGTTGTCGTCTGTCAGAAAGGCAAGAAACTAAGCCACGGCACCGCCGCCGTTTTGCGCAGTCATGGCATAGCTGCCGAAGTTCTGGCTGGCGGTATTCTGGCGTGGTTGGCAACAGATTATCCCCGCATTCCACTTGAGGCTTTGACGGGCACCGACCTGTGGGTCACGCGCCATCGCCCCAAGATCGACCGCATCGCTTGCCCTTGGCTCATCCGCCGCTTTATCGCGCCTGACGCCCGCGTTCTTTTTGTCCCGCCTGCCGAAGTTGCCTTGGTCGCTGAAAAGTTCGACGCAATGGCCTTTGATGTGCCGGATGTCAAATTCACCCACAGCGACGGGCAATGTACCTTTGACGCGATGCTGGACCACTTTGGTCTGCGCACACCGGCGTTGGACCGTCTCAGCCGCGTGATACGCGCCGCAGATACCGATGATACGTCTGTGCCAGAAGCTGCGGGATTGCTCGCGCTTTCTGTCGGTCTGTCCCGCCAATACAAAGACGACCAGGCCCAGTTAGAAGCCGCTTTGCCGCTTTATGACGCGCTCTACCGCTGGGCCCGTGATGGCCAAGACGAAACACACGATTGGCCGTACCAATGACCCCGTCTTACGCTGACCTGACCCGCGTTTTTGGCCGCATAGGTTTGCTGTCGTTCGGCGGCCCCGCCGCGCAAATTGCCTTGATGCATAAATCACTGGTCGAAGACCGCGATTGGCTGACCGAGGATCAATTCCTAAGAGCGTTATCATTCTGCATGTTGCTGCCCGGACCCGAAGCCATGCAGCTTGCTACCTACGCAGGCTGGCGAAAGCGCGGCATTCTGGGTGGCTTGATCGGCGGTGGATTGTTCGTCCTACCCGGCGCAATCGTCATCATGGCGCTGGCACTTTTGTACGGCAGTTACGGATCACTTCCGCTCGTCCAAGCGATTTTCTTGGGTGTGAAGGCGACCGTTGTCGTGATCGTCATCGAAGCATTGATCAAAGTATCCAAACGCGCGCTCGTATCGCGCACAGCACTCTGGCTGGCTGCATTTGCCTTTGTCGCACTGTTCTTTTTCGCACTTCCCTTTCCGATTGTCATTGTCTTCGCGGCTGTTGTCGGAGCTATGACCGCGGCGGCTGATACGGTTGCGGCGCCAAGTACAAAATTCCCGTGGGCCAAAAGCTTCGCAGTCGTTGTCATCGGTTGTTTGCTTTGGGCCGCACCCTTTGCCCTGATCGGAAACGCCGACCCTATCCTTGCTGAAATTGGTGCCTTCTTTGCGTGGCTCGCTGTCGTCACCTTTGGCGGGGCCTACGCGGTGCTCGCCTATATGACCCAAGCGGTCGTCGGCGATTTTGGTTGGCTGACAACGCCACAAATGATGGATGCATTGGGACTGGCCGAAACGACGCCAGGGCCGCTGATACTTGTGACGCAATTTGTTGGCATGATCGCAGGTGCACAGGCTGGCGGGACTGGACTGGCCTTGATCGCAGGTGTGCTGACATTGTGGGTGACGTTTGTCCCCTGCTTTATCTGGATTTTTGCAGGTGCGCCGCTGATCGACTGGCTTGAACAACAGCCGCGCCTGAAAGCAGCGCTTGCTGGCATCACAGCCGCGGTTGTGGGGGTGATCGCCAACCTTTCGGTGTGGTTCGCGCTTCATGTCTTTTTCGGCTCTGTCACACCCTTCACAGCAGGTCCAATCACAAGCGTTTGGCCAGACCTGACAACCGTGCAGCCATTAGCAATCGCTTTGTCCGGACTGGCTGGGGTGCTCTTGCTGTGGCGACATATCAATCTTCTTTGGGTCCTGTTTATCTGTGCTGCAATCAGTGGAACACTCGCGATGTTCTGACACGTTTGCGCACGCCCCCTTTCATCCCTCTTCGAATCCCGTATGTTGTCGGTCAGTTAAGTGAAGTGAAGGACGTGCCGCCCGTGACCCGTACACCAGCCTCAAGCACCATTGATTATGGAAACCTGATGCACCGGGCCATGCGTGGCTTGATCCAAAAAGTTTTGTCCGACATCGCCGAAAACGGCCTGCCGGGCGAACATCATTTCTTTATTACCTTTGATACGATGCACCCTGACGTCGAAATCGCTGATTGGCTGTCGGATCGGTATCCGGGCGAAATGACCGTCGTGATTCAGCATTGGTTCGACAACCTCGAAGTAACGGACGAAGGGTTTTCCATCACTCTGAACTTTGGCGAAAATCCGGAACCGCTTTATATCCCTTACGATTCGATCCAGACATTTGTGGATCCATCCGTAGAATTTGGACTGCGGTTTGAAACCCAAAGTGAAGACGACGACGATGATGACGACGGTTCTGAAAACGTCGAAACGATCCCAGAGGCGCCTATGCAAGAAATGGTAGAGCCCGAGCCGGAAGAACAAGCGTCCGAACGCAAAGACGCTGATGTGGTCAGCCTCGATCAATTCCGCAAATAACCGAACTGAAGACTTGCCGCGGCCGACATTGCGGCCTAATCGGTATACAACCGCATACTTTACACGATTGGAGCGTCCCATGACCGCCACCCGTACTGAATCCGACAGCTTTGGCCCACTGGAGGTCCAAGCAGACCGGTATTGGGGGGCGCAGACACAGCGTTCCATCATGAACTTTCCAATTGGTTGGGAAAAGCAGCCCGTTGCGATCGTCCGTGCACTTGGCGTGATCAAGCAGGCCTGTGCCGTCGCAAACAAAGAACGTGGCAAGCTGGACGCGAAACTGGCCGACGCGGTGATCGAAGCGGCGTCCGAAGTCGTGGCTGGCAAGCTCGACGATCACTTCCCGCTTGTCGTTTGGCAAACAGGGTCCGGCACACAGTCGAACATGAACGCGAACGAAGTTATTTCAAACCGCGCGATTGAAATCTTGGGCGGCGAAATCGGGTCCAAAGACCCCGTGCACCCGAACGATCACTGCAACATGGGCCAGTCGTCCAACGATACATTCCCAACAGCCATGCACATCGCCGTGGCGACCACAGCGCATGACGTATTGTTGCCGGGCCTTGCGAAACTGCACGCGGCGTTGGAGCAGAAACAGCAAGAATTCGACCACATCATCAAGATCGGTCGGACCCACACAATGGACGCGACACCGCTGACATTGGGTCAGGAATTTTCCGGCTACGTTCATCAAGTGGCGATGGGCATCCGCCGCATCAAAGCCGCCCTTCCCGCGATCTACGAACTTGCGCAAGGCGGCACAGCCGTCGGCACCGGCCTGAACACGCCAAAAGGTTGGGGTGAAACCGTGGCGGCGGAAATGGCGTCAATCACAGGTTTGCCGTTCGTGACAGCACCGAACAAATTCGAAGCGCTTGCAGGTCACGACGCCCTTGTTGAAATGTCTGGCGCGTTGAAAACTGTCGCGGCCAGCCTTTACAAAATCGCAGCCGACATCCGCATGCTGGGTTCTGGCCCGCGCTGCGGCCTCGGCGAATTGATGTTGCCAGAAAACGAACCTGGCTCGTCCATCATGCCGGGCAAAGTGAACCCAACACAGGTCGAAGCGATCACACAGGTCTGTGCGCACGTCATGGGTAACGATGCTGCAGTCGGTTTTGCTGGGTCACAGGGCCACTTTGAACTGAATGTCATGAAGCCAATGATGGCCTATAACGTGTTGCAATCTATGCAACTTATCGGTGACGCATCCTCTGCCTTCACTGACAACTGCGTATCTGGCATCAAAGCCAACGAAGACCGCATCGAAAAACTGATGCGTGAATCACTGATGCTTGTCACAGCACTTGCACCAACCATCGGCTACGACAACGCAACGACTGTCGCGAAGACGGCGCACAAGAACGGTACGACACTGAAAGAAGAAGCGATTAAGCTTGGCTTTGTGGACGAAGAAACCTTTGAAAAGGTTGTGCGCCCCGAGGATATGATCGGGCCAAAGTAAGCACCTTCCAATATAAGTTTTCAAGCGCGCGCCCTGCTATCAAGGCGCGCGTTTTTCATTTATGACAGAGACACCATGACAACGCCGATTAACCTCAACAAGGTCCGTAAAGACAAAGCGCGCACCGAAAAGAAACTGCGCGCCGACGCGAATTCCGTGAAGTTCGGGCAAAGCAAAGCACAACGCTTGCTTGAGGTTACCCAATCAAAACAAGCCTCTGCGCGGTTAGATGCGCTAAAATTCGATGATGAATGACGTACTCACAGGTCGGCCCGTTAAACGGTCCCTGACATTAGCAGGGCATCGGACCAGCGTGTCACTAGAAGATATCTTTTGGAACGCATTTCGCCAGATCGCTGCACGGCGTGGTCAGCCGATTAACGACTTGGCCCGTGAAATTGATGCGCAGCGGGGCGATATCGGCCTTGCGTCAGCGATCCGTGTGTTTGTCCTAAAGGACGTTCAGGACCGCGTCCCAGAATAAAGGCCCTTGCGGATCAGTGATGCACTGTCGTGTTCAAGGCGGGCGTTTGTCCGGCGCCCATCGCGCGCAGACGCAGGAACGGTCGCTGACCGACTTTTATGGGGTGCAGCCGCCTTACGTACGTACAGCGTATGTTCCGAAGGTGCACCAATCGCGCGTAGACGCGCCCGTAAACCAACCATTTTTCCCATTACGCTTTCTGAAGACTGTCCAAACATCATTCAATTCCTACCCATCCCAACACACCCACTGTGTCGCGCTTCTGACAAAAACGCACCTTTTCGACGCATTTCACAGTCTATTATCGGGCACATTAACAAAGGGTTAATCAGCGTAAGTATTGGAAATTAAATAACAATAACGTATGATTGACGCAAATCTTAGACAAATTGCTCAGTTTGCGCTTTCGACACGAAATAGCAAACTGACCGCGATTGTCACGACCTCAGCAACAATCACATTTAACGCGGCACGAATCGCAGCCATATTCCGTCCTTCGAACGGACTGTCAAATGTGCTACGGGCACGGGAACACGTCCTTCGACGATTTCAAACCGGTACGCACGTACCAATTGCGCGAGCAACACAACGCCCTCGATCATCGCAAAACCGGCTCCTGTGCACACACGGGGGCCAGCCGAGAACGGCAAATAGGCCTCTCTTTGGCAGGATTTTCCGTTTTCGGTCCCCCATCGCGCCGGATCGAATGCATCCGGATTGTCCCAAAGCCGCGATTGGCGATGCAGATGCCACGGTGACACAACAACCTGCGCACCCGGTTTCACGGACCGCCCACGGAACGTTTCGGGCCTTGTTGTCTCGCGGACCATCATTGGCACCGGTGGATACAGGCGAAGCGCTTCGCGAAACACGTCCCGCGTATGTTTTAAAGTTGAAAGCTGCGAAAATTCCGGTGACATTTCAGCGGCTTCGTCGGCGATCTTATCCTGCCATTCGGGATACATCGCCAACAGATAAAGTGTCCATGCCAAGGCAGATGCGCTGGTTTCATGTCCTGCCAGAAAGAAGATCGCAACCTGATCCACCATTTCTTCGACATCAAATTTTTCACCCGTTTCGGGATCGGCAGTAGTCATGATTTTTGTCGCTAAATCATCAGGTACATTGCCGCTTTGAATGTCATCCAATCGATCTTGGGTCAGTTGCGTGATCAATTTTCGAATGGCCGTTGCAGACTCTTTGGTGTCCTTCCGGAAGAACCGCGGCATCCACGACGGCCCCGGAACAAAGGCTGCGAGATTTAAAATCGGTTGGGTGCGCTGATACGATTTGAACTTATCGAACACCTCTGACGCGATCTCGTTTTCAATCGGGATCGAAAACAAGGTTCGAAAAATGACATCCGCGGCGGCGTGACTTGTTTCCGGCTCAATTTCAAACGGCGTATTCGTGGCATGTGGCGCCATCCGCGCAACAGCGGCTTCCCCTGCCGCCCAGATCGCCGGAAACGTATCTCGCAGCCGTCCACCTTCAAACGCGGGATCAATGATCCGCCGCTGCCGTTTCCAAACGTCACCATTTGTCAAAAATACCGAATTGCCAAGCAACGGCCGCAAACCAGCACCAATGCGATCCGACTTCGGAAAATCATCCGGCCGTTCGTTCAGGACGCGTTTGATCAAGCTATGATCATTGATCAGATAACTGCGAAAGAACGGCGTCTTAAACTCAGCCATCCATGCACGATAAAGCTTTGCAGGCTGCGCCGACAGAATATCGGCGCGGAACAGCTTCATATACTGCCACAGCGACACACGATCAGGCCGAGAATTAGGTTTGGGCGGCAAGGTCATGATGTGCTTGTGTATTTTGACAAAGGCGTCTCGATCCGGCTCTTGGATGCTGCGCGATCTTTGTAGCGATCAGCCAAGGTCATTGGCCCGCAAGTGATCTGGAAATAATCGTAATCGCCCGGATTGTCGAAAGCGCACAGATACTGGAAATGCAGCCGGAAAAAGCGCCACCGCAGCGCTTTCCATGTCTCGGGCTTCAGGGTTTGGGTAAAGGCCGCAGAGACCACCAGCGGCCATTTCTTATCCGCCGGTGCCACACCTGACACGGCCACAGGGTCGCACAATGCAAAGGCGCAACCATCACCGGGTGCGGTCACATCGACCCACGTCAGCCGGTCTTTGGCGCTGAGATAGGCCAAATCAGCGCGTAGGCGTTTGGCTTCTGGCAAGAACGACACCATTGGGACAACTTGCCCCAGCGACAGAAACGCTAACCGAGGACCATCCAAAGGCACCCTGCCCGCGCGGATCAAATCGGCAAGGATCGAAACGCTTAGATGCGCGCCGGATGAATGGCCGACAACAAGGACTTCCTCCACGTCCTCGTCAAAGGCTGCAGCGATTTGATCGCCAAACGCCGCAATACGGGCTTCAAGTGGTGCCGGATTCGCACCCCGCCATTTCGCCGAGTAGGAATAATCATGCATCAGGTAATAGGCGAAAAATTTGCCGTCTTTCGCTTTAAACCATTTAAGCACCTTCAGCCCGATCCAAATCCCAACCACCCAACTCGTAATGAAAAAAGAGATCGAGAGAGTTGGACTCGGCGCAAATCCCAATCCCTGAAATGCCAAGACGCCCAAGATACGGCCGCAAACGAAACGCACCCAAAGTGCTACGACGACTGCCAGCAAAAGCTGCAAAACCAACATCCCAACCGGATACAGCGCCGCAATCACGGGCCCCTTCCGCATCTTCATCAAACGGCCTAACGCGCCCGTTGCGATGTAGGTCCACGCGGTCCGGATGAGCTGCCAGTAGGTCGCGGGGATCGTGTTCGACATGCTGTCCCGCACAATGTCGGACCAAATTAGCACATCAATGTCGGCAGACGTTTTTTGACCGTCAATCTCGGCCTCAGCATGCCACCCGAAGGTTTTCGATTTCAGCTTTGGTGTAATGCCTATGTCATAGCCGGAAATCCGAGCCTGCGCGGCTCCTTCTTTGCGGTAAAGTTCGCGGTATCGGCGCGGATGAATAGGATCATAGCCAGGAATGTAAAACACCCGGCGGCGCTGAACCTGTTGTGAACCTGTGGTACTCGTCATGTGCTGCCTGATATGCTGCGCGGCGTTTTCGACAGCATAACCGGAAACTGTGCCGATAATAAGCCTTTTAGCCGAAGTTGGCTAAGGCAGGGAAAGCTTCCAGCATCCAATAGCTCATCGCAGCGAATTGACCCGTGATCAACATCAGACCAACCGTCCACAATAATAGGCCAGACGTCCGCTCGATCCGGCCCATATGGCGCTTCATCCAGCCCATCACGCCTTTCAGACGCGGGAAAAACGCAGCAACCAGCAGGAATGGAATCCCAAGACCAAGCGCATAGAAAGCCAGCAGAACCGTGCCACGGGCAACATCCGCCTCCGACGCAGCTAGCCCAAGAATGGTGCCAAGGATCGGCCCCAGACACGGTGTCCAGCCGAACGCGAAGGCGAGACCAAGAATGTAGGCGCCCATGGCAGATCCACCCTTGTCGCCAATATCCACGCGGGCCTCGCGATCAAGAAAGCCAATCCGGAAGACGCCAACAAAATGCGCCCCGAAAATCATCACAACGATACCCGCGATCAACAAGAACCAGTCTTGGAATTGCAGGAACGTGCGCCCGAGCGCGGAAAACGCGAAACCAAGCAGCAGGAAAACGGTCGAAAGCCCCAAAACGAAAAATGCGGCCGCTAACAGAACCCGCCGCCGCGCCGCGCGATCTTCGTCCATCTCGCCCATCGACACGCCGCCCATGTAGGCCAGATATGGCGGCACGATTGGCAAAACGCAGGGTGATAAAAACGACAACAAGCCCGCAGACATCGCAATGATAATCGCAGGCAAAAGTGTGGCGTCTAGGATCAGATCAGCTTCGAGCATTAGAATTGGGTCTCCTTACCCCTTCCCTACGCGCGGAATGCGGCGGCGTCACGACGCGGTTCGTCACAAGTCTGTGGACTCTTTGAAACATCGGCCCTACCTCCCTGATATGACAACACCTGATCACACTCTTGATGCGCTCGGATTGCTATGTCCGCTGCCGGTCCTGAAAGCCCGCAAACGCCTGTCTGGTATGGCCTCTGGCGCTGTTCTGGAAATGGTCGCGGACGACCCTGCTGCAGTCATAGATGTACCGCACTTCTGCGCTGAGACGGGTCATACCCTGCTTGATCAAAACGATACCGACGGCGTGCTGACGTTCATCATTCGGCGCAAGTGACGATTTCCCCTGAAAAACCGAAGGCCGCAGCGCAGCTTTAAGCGGATCGATTCGGGCATTAGCAGATCACGGGCGGGCTGCGGTGCTTTCTAGAAATTTGCATATTCAGCGACCGTTCACATAAAGAAAAAGGGCCGCCGCATGATGCGACGGCCCTTTTCTATGTCTTAGCGGCCCAATGACCACCAGCCTTTACGCTTTGGTTTTTCGGGCTCATCCGCCTTGGTCTCAGCAACCGGCTCTGGCGTTGGCTCAGGTGCCGGTTCCGGTGAGGGCTCTGGCGCAGGCGCGGGTTCAGCCGCTGCTGGCTCGGCGGGGGCTTCAGCCCTTGGCGCTTCAGTCGCAGGTGCTTCGTCCGAAACAACTGGTGCCTCAGCAGCTGGCGCTTCTTCCGCAACTGCCGCCGCAGGTTTCTTCGCCCGTGACCGCCGCTTCGGTTTTGGCTTTTCTTCAGCGGCTGGCGCTTCTTCAGTTGCTGCCACCTCTTCGGTCGCGGCCTCTTCCGCCACTGGTGCCGCTTTCTTTGCACGGCTCCGACGTTTTGGCTTTGGCTTTTCTTCCGCAGCCGGCTCTTCAGCTGACGCCGCCTCAGTCGTCGCAACCTCAGTCGTCGCAACCTCGGCTGGCGCATCTTCCGCCGCAGCAGTTTCTTCTGCCGCTGGTGCGTCTGCCGCAACCGGTTCTTCAGCCTTCTTACGCGACCTACGCGTACGTGTCCGCTTCGGTTTCTCTTTTACCTCTGCGTCACCCTCAGCCGCAGGCGCTTCAGCAGTATCGCTGCTTGCCGTTTCAGCGTCTTGCGATGGCGCATCCGCAGGCTTGGACTCTCCGTCGATTGCACCTTCGGTTTGGCCTTCAGCGTTTTGCGTCTCGCCGTTCTGGCCGTCTGCGTTTCCGCCGCCACCCCGACGCCGACGACGCCGACGCCGTTTGCGTTTTGGTTGATCCTCAGTCGACGCTTCAGTCTCTGCCTCTGCGGTGACCTCTGTTTCGTCCTCGTCGGTCATGCCGAGCAATTCAAGATCGTCATCGTCGTCCATGATCACGGATGATCCGACCACTGGTGCGGCCTCAGGCACAACACGTGTGGCTGTCTTGAACTTCTCAATGGCGAAGTCGGGCGATGTCAGTGACATATCGCATTCGATCCGCACGGACATGCCGTGGCGGGCTTCGATATCGCCGATATGTTCGCGCTTGCCGTTCATCAAGAAGTTGGCGATGGCGATAGGCGCACGCACCAGAACTTCTTTCGACCGACCGCGTGTGCCTTCTTCTTCCAAGGCACGCAGGATCGACAGCGATACGTTGTCGTCAGACCGCAGCAGACCTGTCCCGTGACAATGCGAACACATCTGAGTTGTCGCTTCCAGCATACCCGGACGCAGACGCTGACGCGACATTTCCATCAGACCAAAGCCGGAAATCCGACCGACCTGAATACGGGCGCGATCCGTCTTCAACTTGTCCTTCATCCGCTTTTCAACGGCGATGTTGTTGCGGCGTTCATCCATGTCGATGAAGTCGATCACGATCAGACCAGCAAGGTCACGCAGACGCAATTGACGGGCCACTTCGTCGGCCGCTTCAAGGTTGGTCTTTAACGCTGTTTGCTCGATCGAGCCTTCTTTGGTCGCACGGCCAGAGTTCACGTCGATCGCAACCAGCGCCTCAGTGATCCCGATCACGATGTAACCGCCAGATGGCAGTTGAACCGTCGGATTGAACATACCACCGAGGTAAGTTTCGACCTGATAACGCGCATACAGCGGCAATTGTTCACCGTAATGCTTCACGTTCTTGGCGTGGGACGGCATGATCATTTTCATGAACGTCTTGGCTGTTTTGTAGCCTTCGTCGCCCGCGACGATCACTTCGTCGATGTCTTTGTTATACAGATCGCGGATCGACCGTTTGATCAGATCGCCTTCTTCGTAGATCTTCGCAGGGGCGATAGATTTCATCGTCAGTTCGCGGATCTGTTCCCACATACGCTGCAGGTATTCGTAGTCACGCTTGATCTCGGCCTTGGTCCGCTGGGACCCCGCAGTTCGGATGATCAAACCTGCCCCATCAGGGACAGTCATAGAATTTGCGATTTCTTTCAGCTTCTTACGGTCGGCAGCGTTTGTGATCTTGCGCGAAATGCCACCGCCACGGGCGGTGTTTGGCATCAGAACGCAGTAGCGACCCGCCAATGACAGGTAAGTTGTCAGGGCAGCGCCCTTGTTGCCGCGTTCTTCTTTCACGACTTGGATCAACAAGATTTGGCGTACTTTCACCACTTCCTGGATTTTGTAACGCTTTGGACGTGGTTTGCGCACAGGACGAACTTCGTCGGTGTCGTCTTCCTCAGCGACGCTTTCGATGCTGTCGTCTTTGGACGTAGCGTCTTTGCCTTTCGGCGCGTCATCTTCATCGTCAGAGGATGCGTCATCCGCGGCCTCTTCAACAGTTTCTGCTGGTGTATCTTCCAACGCTACTACTGCGTCCGCGTCACCAGTCGCTGCGTCATCCGAAGCGTCTTCATCAGCAGACGGCGTTTCGACAGGCGTTTCCGCGACCAATTCCATCGGAGACGACCCTTCGTCGCCTTCCTCCAGATCAATGGTTTCCATGCCAGCGACTTCTGCGCCAGAATCGTTAGACGAATCGTCTGACGCAACTTCGGCCGTTGCCACTGCATCATCAGATACAGTTTCGGATGCCTTTGCGCGACTACGGCGGCGGCGTTTTGGTTTCGGCTTTTCTTCGTCCTGCGCTTCTGCTTCGGCCTTCAGGCTTTCGGCATAGGCTTTTTCTTCCGCAAGCAGTGCTTCGCGATCAGCTACAGGGATTTGGTAATAGTCAGGGTGGATTTCAGAGAACGCGAGGAAACCGTGACGGTTCCCACCGTAGTCAACAAAAGCAGCCTGCAACGACGGCTCAACCCGTGTCACTTTGGCTAGATAGATGTTCCCAGCAAGCTGACGCTTGAACTGGCTCTCGAAATCAAACTCCTCTACTTTGTTTCCGTCTACGACAACAACGCGGGTTTCTTCCGCGTGTGTTGCATCGATTAGCATTTTCTTTGGCATATTGTCCGTTCGCACACGACAAATCACGCCGCCCCGGTGGGGCAGACGCGCCTGTGATGTGTCTGATGTTGGCGATGTGCGCATAGGCGTCGTCGCGGCCCCTCGGGGCGCGTGCGTCGTAGCCTGTATCTGGCGCGCTTTGCATCGCGTTGGTCTCCAGCGTCGCGGTTTCGCGACACCCATTCAAGGCCTAGCGGTTGATGTGATCTCTCGCCCTAGGCGTTATATATGGCGTTTCCGCCAAATCAGCTGATCATCATTCGGGGGGCGTATTCGCCGCGCGACGCTGTCAGAGAATCTCACCGGGGTCACAACGATCCTTCTCGTGGCACTCCCGTCCTCCATACATAGGTCACTTACATGTCCGAAAACAAGTGTAGATCGACGTAGATGACCGAAATCGCATGTTAATCCGCAAGATAAATGAGGCGGATCAGTTGTCGCGCCCCAAAACGAAGCCACCCGTTATGATTGTATTATCTTGTGATCCGGCAAATGCGGCGACCACTCCGCGTTGGCCTGCGACGACTTCGTTACGCGGGGATAGTGCCTGCCCATCGACTGTGATGTTTAGGTCTGAGACAACGGATGGCGCAGACAGATCACGTTGGTTCAGCAAATCATAAATGCGCGATTCTTCGACCACAAAGCGTCCATCGAAAGATTCCCCAGTGAGGATCATGTCGTTTTGGTAAATATCAACGTCACCAGCCGTGCTAGGGTCTTCCGGATCGGAAATATCCGCCTCTTCACGGTCAAAAGTGATTGTTGCCGTCATGGAACCCGCAAATTCCTCTTCGGTCCAATTCGCGGCGTTGGACGTATCTTCGTACCCAGTGATCTTTGTGAAGGCATAGTCACCCGTTAAGGATGCCGATCCGGACAAAATCGGTTCGCCGACGTGGTATCCCGGCACGATACCTGCAACGCCGAAGTTGCCCGTGTCCCCGGAAGATGCTTGGTAAGAATTGCCAACGACGGTCGCATCCAGACCGCGCGAAAAACCAAACGCCACAGCGTTGGCGCCGTCGCGCACGATCTGCACATCTTCAGGTGGTACGCCGACAAAGTTGCCGTTGATGTCAGCTTCCTCAATGATGCCGCCCAGATAAGCGCGACCACTGCCAGTCCCCCCACAGGCTGTAAGAGCCGCCAACGCAATCAAACTCACAACTTTCCGCATCACACACCTCAGAATAGAAACACCTGTCGCGGCACAAGCTACGACAGGTGTGAAGAGACTTCAAACGTCTAAGGAACTTACGCAGCCAGATAATCCGACCGTTGCAGCCCGTATTTCGCCATTTTTTCGTTCAACGTCCGGCGCGGCAGACAGAGCTCGTCCATCACCGCGACGATAGACCCCTTATGGCGACGCATCGTGTTGTCGATCAGCATCCGCTCGAACGCTTCGACAAACTCTTTCAGCGGCTTGCCTTCAGTCGTCATCACCGGCTTCATTTCTTCGGTGTCCGACATAAGAAGCGAAGCAATTGATCCGGATCCACGACGGTTCTGCAACACGGCCCGTTCTGCCACGTTGATCAACTGACGCACATTGCCCGGCCAAGGGGCCTGCAATAGCTGTGCGGCTTCTTGTGCTGTCACCTCTGGCGCGTCACAGCCGTATTCATCAGCAAACTGTTCGCCCAAACGTGTGAACAACGTCAGAATATCTTCGCCGCGCTGGCGCAGTGGTGGGACTGTGATCCGCAGGGCAGCAAGGCGATAGAACAAATCAGGCCGCAGAACGCTTTCGCAGGTCTTGTCCTGCTCTTGCAGATTACAAATCGCGACAATGCGCGTTTCGGCAGGCGTCCCCTGCTCGTTAATGGCAGTCAAAAGACGTGCCTGCAGTTTGTCCGACAACGCTTCAACGTCTTCCAGCACCAATGTGCCACCACGGGCGGCTTCAATCGCGGGGATCGGTTCGCCTTCATCGGCAGGACCAAATAGTCGGCGGCCAAGACTGTCTTCGTCAAAGGCAGAACATGAAATCAGGCTAAACGTCTTGGACGCACGCGCACCAACAGCGTGCAGGGCATGGGCAACCAGCGTTTTCCCCGTCCCCGTCTCACCTTCGATCAACACGTGGCCGTCGGCTTGGCCCAGATCAAGAATGTCTTCTTTCAAACGTTCCATCACAGGCGACTGACCAATCAGTTTCTTGATAATCGCGGTCCCATCAGACAATTCGCGGCGCAGCGCACGGTTATCCAAAGTCAATCGGCGTGCAGTCGTGGCCCGTTTTGCCAATTCCGTCATCCGATCAGGGTTGAACGGCTTCTCCAAGAAATCAAACGCACCGACGCGCATCGCCTCAACAGCCATCGGAACGTCGCCGTGACCTGTGATCATGATCACAGGCAAACTGCTATCGACGCCCTTCAGCTTCTTCAGAAACTGCATCCCGTCCATGCCAGGCATCTTGATGTCACTGACAACAATCCCCGGGAAATCAGGCGACAGGCCTTTCAGCGCATCTTCGGCGCTGGCGTATGTTTCGGTGTCGAAGCCAGATAGCGCAAGCCACTGGGAAATCGACTGCCGCATATCTTTTTCATCATCCACAATGGCAATCTTCATAGCCTTGTTCATCGGATCATTCCTTATTCTGCCGCAGCAACGTGTTCTTTATAGATAGGAAGCTGCACCTCAAAAACAGCCCCCCCGGCCACTGCATTGCGCGCAGTCAGCCGTCCACCTAGGTCGTTTACGATCCCGGAAGAGATCGCAAGCCCCAAGCCCACACCGTCACCCGGCTCTTTTGTGGTGTAGAATGGCTCGAACAATTCATCCAAGTCATCAATCCCCTGCCCGTTGTCGCGGACCGTCAAACTGACGGTGTCACCAGCGGCAAGGATGATTTCAATCGCCGGATCATCGGACAATTTGGTGGCGTCCAGCGCGTTGCGGAGCAAGTTAATAATCACCTGCTCCAGACGCAGCCTGTCGCCCATGATCATCACCGGTTCAGACGGCAAAGTGCGGGTGATATCGACGTCGCGGGTTTTCAATTGCGGTTCCATCATCGCAAGCGCAGACGACACTGCAGCCCTTGTATCAACGGGTTCAAAGGCATCGGCCCCTTTGCGGGCGTAGGATTTCAACTGACGCGTGATCGCACCCATCCGGTCGATCAAATCGTCGATCCGCTGGAAGGATGACAGCGCCTCATCGGGGCGTTTGCGTTGCAGCAAAAGACGGGCACCTGCGAGGTACGTCTTCATCGCAGCCAGCGGTTGGTTCAACTCGTGCGACACAGCCGCCGACATCTCGCCCAAAGCCGCCAATTTCGACGATTGCGCGAGCGTTTGTTCCGCCACTTCCAGCGTCTTTTCGACCTTTTCGCGTTCGGCAATTTCCCGCTGTAGCCTTGCGTTCAGTGCGCGCAACTCTGCCGACTCGCGTTGGAAAAAGATCAGCCGTGATGTCGTCTGGCGGTTCGACAACCAGAACATCAGCGCCAACAGGATCGCGAATCCCATGACTTCGAGCGCCAGAACACCGTTCACCTTTTCGCGGACCGAACTGTAAGTTGTGAAACTGACCATCCGCCAACCTTGGAACGGCACGCGAATTTCGCGGCGCAGAACGGCCTCGCCACCCAAATAGATATCAATCGGCGGATCAGCCCAATCTTGGGTCGCTTGTAACGCACGCTGGATCGCGGACGGGGCCGATTGACGCGCCAATGCATCCGTTTCTTGCAAACCACGCCAACGGGGTTCTGTCGCAAGGATAATCTCGCCCTGACTGGTGGTCACAAAAACAGCGTCAGACACCCCTGCCCAACCGCGTTCCAGCTTGGCCATGTCGACCTCAACCGTGATCACGCCCAAAACGGTACCAGCCGCTTCGACTTTGCGGGAATAGACAAAAATGTACCCGCCTTCGTCACGTTCTGTGACGGTAAAGGTGGTTGTATTGCTGCGCAGGGCATTCACAAAATACGGCTCTGTTTTGTGGATTTCTGCGATTTTATTGCGATCCGTCGCCGCAACCGTGCGGCCATCGCGGTCCAACAGCATCAAAGACGCCGCACCGATTTCGTCAACAAACGACAACAGGCGTTGGGTGGACAAGGAATAATTGCGATCTTGCAAGGCTGTCGTCAGCTCTGGATCACGCGCCAAAAGCTGCGGCACGATAGAATTGCGCTGCAGCTCGCTCATCAAACTGGCGACGTATAGGGTCAACCGGACTTCGGCGCGCGTGTTTGTGCTCGCCGTGAAGCGTTGGGTCAACAGACTGTTCGTGACCGTAATGACCACGACGGCCAGTAAACACACGCCGACAACGGCAATGCGGAAGAACCAGCGGTCAGATCTTTTTGTCTTGGGTGCGGCAGCAGCTTGCGTCATGAACGCCAGTCTAGGCCGAGCCATACCGTCTCACAAGCAACCGTCGCTTCACGCGGCGGTCAATTGCCCAAGCAGCCCCGTGAACAACGCTTTACCGTCCGTGCCACCGTGTGCGGCATCAACGGCACGTTCAGGATGCGGCATCATGCCCAGCACGCGACGGTTCTCGGACAAGACGCCCGCTATGTCGGCAAGTGACCCATTCGGGTTCTGCGCATAAGTGAACGCAATCCGGTCTTGGTCTTTCAGTGCAGCCAGCGTTTCTGGGTCCGTTGTGTAGTTGCCGTCGTGATGCGCGATTGGATAATCAACGACATCGCCCGCGGCATAGCCTTCGGTGAAAGCGGAATTTGAAGTCGCGACCTGAAGGCCAACGGTCTTGCACAGAAACTTCAGTCCGGCATTGCGCATCAAAGCACCCGGCAACAAACCCGTTTCTGTCAGAACCTGAAACCCGTTACAGACGCCAAGGGCATAACCGCCGCGTTCAACGTGTTTCACGATGGCTTGGGACACAGGGCTTTGGGCGGCAATCGCGCCACAGCGCAGGTAATCGCCAAACGAAAACCCACCAGGTACAGCGACAAGATCCACACCGTCAGGCAAGGCGGCATCTTTGTGCCACACCATGCTGACGTCCGCGCCCGCCGCTTTCAAAGCGACAGCCATATCCCGATCGCAGTTAGACCCCGGAAAAACAATAACGGCGGCGCGCATCAGAGCACCTCGACGCGGTAGCTTTCGATCACAGTGTTCGCGAGCAGCTTTTCACACATCTCGCCGATTGTAGCCTCTGATGTGCCATCCGCCAGTTCCAGCTCGATCACTTTGCCCTGACGGACATCTTCGACACCTGCAAAACCCAACGCACCAAGCGCGTGCTTCACAGCAGCCCCCTGCGGGTCCAAAACACCGTTTTTCAACATCACATGTACACGGGCTTTCATGGGCGGGTCCTTTATTTCATCTGTCTATATCAGCTCAAACGGCAGGGCCGTTTCAGTTGATGAGTGTCGGTTTTGTTGGGGCGTGGGTCACGTTGGATGGCAAAACGCCCAAACGCTTGGCAACTTCAGTGTAAGCATCGGCCAAATCGCCCAGATCCTGACGGAACACGTCCTTGTCCAGCTTCTGACCGCTCTCGATGTCCCACAGACGGCAGCTATCAGGGCTGATCTCGTCGGCGACAACTAAGCGGGGGAATTCACTGTCAAAGACACGACCGATTTCGATTTTGAAGTCGATCAGCTTGATCCCAACACCGTACATCGTACCGGAAAGGAAATCATTGACGCGCAGCGCCATGCTTACGATATCGTCCATCTCTTGCTGAGATGCCCAACCAAAGGCCGCGATGTATTCTTCAGGGACCAGCGGATCACCAAGAGAATCGTCTTTGTAGGAAAATTCGACAATCGGACGCGGCAACGCCATGCCTTCTTGCAGACCCAGACGCTTGGCCATGGACCCTGCGGCAAAGTTGCGCACGATGACTTCCAAAGGAATGACCTCAACCTGGCGGATCAATTGTTCGCGCATATTCAGGCGTTTGATAAAATGTGTGGGGACGCCGATCTGGGTCAACCCGTTCATAAAATATTCGGAAAGGCGGTTATTTAACACGCCTTTACCTTCGATTACGGCTTTCTTTTCAGCATTAAAAGCGGTGGCATCGTCCTTAAAATACTGAACATACGTGCCCGGCTCTGGGCCTTCGTACAGAATTTTTGCTTTGCCTTCGTAAACCAGTTTGCGACGTGCCATGCCGAATATCCTCAAGTCACACCCCGCAGCAGGGTGCGTCATAGCGCGCCTCATAAGCCAAGCCCCCCTTGCGAGCAAGCCTACCTGACGTCATATCATAGATAACGTAATTCGAACCACTCGGAGGGACACCAATGTCCAGCATGAAAGACCGCGAAAACGCATTTGAAAACAAATTCGCACATGACGCAGAAATGCAGTTCAAAGCGGATGCACGTCGCAACAAACTGCTCGGGCTTTGGGCCGCAGGTTTGCTGGGCAAAGACGGTGACGACGCGGCAGCATATGCCAGCGAAGTCGTGAAGTCCGATTTTGAAGAAGCCGGCCACGAAGACGTCTTCCGCAAAGTATCCGGCGATCTCGGCGACAAAGCCGACGAAGCGACAATCCGCGCCAAAATGGAAGAGCTGATGGCAGAAGCCAAAGCCCAGCTTGTTGACGAAGTTTAAGAAAAGTCTTTTCAACTTCTGATTAAATACGATGAACAAACAATGGCGTTGCCCCGCATGGGCAGCGCCATTTTTCATGCCCCATTAACGACCCACATTTACCTCTGAACCGCGACAACAGCGGTTCGGGGCGACATATGCAAACACCATTCATTTCATCCAAGCGGGCGGCGAAAAGCGTCTTGGCGCTGGCTGTGATGGCCATATGTGGCGCGATCTTATGGCGGCAGATCGCCGCTATCCCAACGGAAGACTTGCTGGCAACATTTCATGCCATCGCTCCGTGGCAATGGGGTTTGGCATCTACTGCGACACTGTGCAGTTTTATGGCCGTGGGCCGCTACGACGCCGTTTGGCACAAACGTTTCGGCACCGACGTTCCCGACGCCAAAGCCCGCCGCACCGGCATGGCAGCCATCGCAATCGGCCAGACAATTGGCGCGGGAACAGTAACCAGCGCGTTCGTCCGCTGGCATCTGCTGCCCGGGCTTGGATTCAAGACAACAACCGCAATCACCGTGGGCGTGAGCCTTTCCTTCCTAACCTGCTGGGCTGTCTTGGGATTCGGTGCCGCAGTCTGGATCGGCATTCTGCCGTTAATGCCTGTGCTGTGGGGGATCACCATCTGCGCGGCTTTGGCGCCGTTTCTTGCCGCCTGTTTCACCGCAAAGCTTGCGATGTACCGCAAAGACGCGGGTCGGCTGCTGAAGCTTTCGGCACTTGATATGGGGTTTGCAGGCTTGGCGCTATGGGCCTTGGTTCCCGACGCGTCACTAAGCCTGCTCGCCCCGATTGTGGCCGCCTACGTCGTCGCGCTCGGCGCAGGTCTGATTTCCAATGCACCCGGCGGGCTTGGCGCTTTCGACCTCTGCTTGCTGGCGTTCATTCCGACAATCGCTGAAGCGGACGCGCTGGCCGCGATCCTCGCCTTTCGCGTGGTTTACTATCTCATCCCCGCCATCGCGGCTGGCGCATACCTTGCCGCTGTGCATCTGAACCGCAATCACAGCATAGACACGACCGACGCCCCAATCAGCGATCTTTGCCGCCAAGGGGCACAACTGAAACAAGTCGGTGCCAAAGATTGGGTCATTCGCAAACACCTATTGGGTACGGTGGCCATCGAACCATCAGGGCGCAACGCCGACCTAACCGTTTGGCTGTCCAAGGTCGGAGGCTTTCGCGCTCTCTACAAAGCCGACAGCCAACTCGCAGCACAGGCCAAACAACGCGGTTGGGCTGTCCGGCGGATTGCCGACGACGCAGTGATCGCTCCCCAAACATGGACTGCTGAAGGATCAAAAATGCGCCAGTTACGCCGCAAAATCGCCCAAGCCACGAAGGCAGGCGTGCAGATCATCCCAGCCCAAGGCCCCTTGCCTACGCGTGATATGGCGCAGATCGCGAAAACGTGGGCGCAGCATCATGGCGGTGAGTTAGGCTATTCAATGGGCCGCTATTGCCCTGACTACATTGGGCAGCAACGCGTCTATCTCATTTGGGATGGTCCAAAGCTATGCGGGTTCATCACCGTTCAAACGCGCCAGAAAACATGGTCAATCGACGTCATCCGACACTTACCTGACATGCCAAACGGGGCCATTCATGCGGCCTATGCCGCGGTCATTGCAGACGCCAAGACAAGCGGAGCAAAAATGCTGTCGCTTGGCGCGGTCCCCACCGCCGATACGGTCTGCAAACATCAACTGAAATTTCGGTCCGCAAAGGCAGGTCTGGTTCAGTTCAAACAAAGCTTTGCACCCACGTGGCGTCCGTTGTATCATGTGGCACCGACACGGCTGCAATGGATCATCTCCATAGCACATGTCGTCTGGCACGTTCAGCGCCCCCTGCCACGTACATTTGGGCGTCTTTCGCGAACTGTTAAATCCCTCATAATGATCAGTGAAATTTTTCATTTGAACCAAGCCGATCCCCGTGACATCCGTCCCTGATCCCGTCGTGCAGGCGCACGGCTGACCAAAAAGGCATCTCCCCATGACGAATACCGCATTTGCGACACTCTTGTCCGAACGTGACTGGCTTTTGGCCGATGGCGCAACGGGGACAAACCTGTTCAATATGGGTCTCGAAGCGGGTGACCCACCAGAATTCTGGAACGTCGATCACCCTGACCGGATCAAGGCCCTGTATGAAGGGGCGGCACATGCCGGTTCTGACATCTTCCTAACCAATACGTTCGGGGGCAATGCGTCACGGCTGAAACTGCATAATGCGCAAGACCGCGTGTTTGAGCTAAATAAAGTCGGCGCGGAATTGGGCCGCGACGTAGCAGATGCGATGGATCGTAAAGTGATCGTTGCGGGGTCCGTTGGCCCGACAGGCGACATCATGAAAGATATGGGCGGCACTTTGACCCACGAATTGGCGGTCGAGATGTTCCACGCACAGGCCGAAGGCCTGAAAGCGGGCGGCGCGGACTTGCTGTGGGTCGAAACAATCAGTGCTGCCGAAGAATACAAAGCCGCGTCAGAGGCATTCGCCATGGCCGATATGCCGTGGTGTGGCACGATGAGCTTTGACACCGCCGGTCGCACAATGATGGGCATCACATCTTCCGCGATGACCAAAATGGTGGGTAAGCTGGAAAACGCACCGCTGGCCTTTGGTGCAAACTGCGGCGTCGGCGCGTCCGATCTTCTGCGGACGATCCTTGGGTTGTCGATCAACGCGCCCTTCCCGCTGATCGCTAAAGGCAACGCTGGCATTCCGAAATTCCACGACGGTCATATCCATTATGACGGCACACCAGAACTGATGGCCGATTACGCCACTCTGGCGCGCGATTGTGGCGCAAAGATCATTGGTGGCTGTTGCGGGACAACGCCAGAGCACCTGCGCAGCATGCGCGAAGCACTGGAAACGCGGCCAAAAGGCGAAACGCCATCACTCGAAGCGATCTCTGCCGCACTTGGTGGGTTCTCTTCCGAATCCGATGGCACAGACGGCGCGGGCCCAGTGCGCGCTGCACGTCGCGGACGGCGTCGGGCTTAATCCCCGCCCCATCGCATAAAACTTACGGATTGTGGCACACAGCTTCGATGTTGTGCCCGTCCGGATCACGCACAAACGCACCATAATACGCATCATGATAATGCGGTCTCAGTCCGGGGGGGCCGTTATCTGATCCGCCCGCTGCCAAGGCCGCCGCGTAAAACGCATCCACGCACGCCCGATCCGACGCACGCAGCGCGATATGCAGCGTACCACTGGTCGCGTTTTCCTCGGCGATCCAGAACCACGGGGCCGTGTCGCCATATCCTGTCACCTGCACCCCATCGGTGTGTTCAGGCGGAACGGTGAACAATCGCGTCACACCCAGAGGCGCAAAAGCGCGATCATAGAAGGCCACGGACCGCGCAAAGTCGGTGACACCGAAACTAATATGATCAATCATGCGTTGTTCCCTTGATCGCTGGCCCAATGCTTCCGGAGCCTCACAAAGTGATAGCAGAAAAAACCGACGTCAGAACAAATTCATCTGATCCCCGACCTTGGGTGGCACGGCAAACAAGTCACTGCGCAGCTTTGGGAGGTCGCGATCAAGCCCGAGCTTGCGCGTGATCAATCGGAATCGTTGCTTCATCAAAGCGGCCCATTCGCCCTGCCCGTTCATGCGTGTCCCAAATGTGGGATCGTAATCTTTCCCGCCATGCAGTTCACGCACGCGGGACATGATGCGATTGGCACGATCAGGATAGGTTTCCGTCACCCAGTCGCTGAACAATCCTGCGACCTCACGTGGCAAGCGCAGAACAATCGACGACGCAGCGACCGCACCAGCCTCTGCGCAGGCCGTGACGATCCTTTCCAGTTCATGATCCGTCAGCGCAGGTACAACGGGCGACACCATCGCCCGCACAGGTATCCCCGCATCCGTCAGCCGCCGGATTGTGCGCAATCGCACTGCGGGCAACGGCACCCGCGGCTCCATTGCCCGCGATGTCGCGTTATCAAGAGTCGTCACCGAAATCCCGACCCGCAACAGGCCCTTCGCTGCCATCGGCGCCAGAATATCAATGTCGCGCTCAATCAGGGTGCCCTTAGTGACAATCGCTACCGGATGATTAAATGCCGACAGCACCTTCAACACCTCGCGCATGATCTGCCGATCACGCTCTATCGGTTGATAAGGATCTGTGTTCGTACCAATCGCGATTGTGTCCGGCACATAGGACGCCTTCGACAATTCGCGCGCCAAGACCTGCGGCGCATCAGGACGCGCCACAAGCTGCGTTTCAAAATCCAGACCAGCGGACATCCCAAGGTAAGCGTGGCTCGGGCGGGCGAAACAATAAATGCACCCGTGTTCGCACCCACGGTAAGGATTGATCGACCGATCAAATGACAGATCAGGCGACGTATTGCGGGTAATCACGCGACGCGGGACCTCATCCGTGACGACAGTCCGCAGCACCGGCAATTCATCGTCACGCGCCCAGCCGTCATCAACCGCTTCATCCGTCAAACGATCAAACCGATTATCAGGATTCGATAGCGCTGCCCTACCGGGCGTCCGGTGTTTGGGTTGGACGGGATGCTCTGCCATAACCTTCACTAGAACAAATACGGAACACGCACAAGAAAAGGTCGGGATTGTTCATAATGATGTCGCGAAAAGTTCAATAGAAATTCACGACTTATCGCATTACTAAATGCATAGGGCAAAATGCCACACGCCACGGAGACCTTATCATGTCCGACGAAGACGATATCATCCTGTCTGAACTGAACGACGAAGACCTTGTCGCGCAGATGTTCGACGACCTTTACGACGGTATGAAAGAAGAAATCGAAGAAGGCGTAAATATCCTTCTCGAACGTGGCTGGGCGCCTTACCGCATCCTGACCGAAGCCCTTGTGGGCGGTATGACCATCGTTGGTCACGATTTCCGCGACGGTATCCTGTTTGTGCCCGAAGTTCTTCTGGCTGCGAACGCGATGAAGGGCGGGATGTTCATCCTGAAACCACTTCTGGCCGAAACAGGTGCGCCGCAAGTTGGCAAAATGGTCATCGGGACCGTCAAAGGTGACATTCACGACATCGGTAAGAACCTTGTTGGTATGATGATGGAAGGTGCTGGTTTCGAGGTCATTGATCTTGGCATCAACAACGCCGTTGAATCCTACATGGAAGCGCTGGAAGCGGAATCGCCAGATATCCTCGGGATGTCCGCCCTGCTGACAACCACGATGCCTTACATGAAGGTCGTTATCGACACGCTCGTCGAAAAGGGCATCCGCGATGATTACATCGTCCTTGTTGGTGGTGCGCCGCTGAACGAAGAATTCGGCAAAGCCATCGGTGCGGACGCCTACTGTCGTGATGCGGCTGTTGCGGTTGAAACGGCAAAAACCTTCGTGGCGCGCAAACATAACCAAGGTACTGCAAGGACTTGATTGCAACCATGGCGGTTCCTAGCCATAGTTGACGTGTCCTTTGGGGGGGACACGATATGCCAACAACTGTCTTTGCAATCATTCTGTTTACCGTGCTCGTCGCAGGTGCCATCACGGCCTTTGCGATTAGCATCGCACCATCATCTACGCTGATCCCGATCGTCCTTATCGGCGCGATCGGTCTGCGTATGATCCTAAGACAGCGGGTCCCTTGATACCAAAAACGTCCTCTAACAACGGCGAGCGGGTTCTTCTGCTCGCCTGTGGTGCGCTGGCCCGCGAAATTCTGGCGGTCACGGAAGCAAACGGGCTGGATCACCTTGATCTGCAATGCCTACCCGCCATCTACCACAACCACCCCGAAAAAATTGAACCCGCCGTGCGCGAAGCCGTGGGCAAATATCGGGACAGCTACACCAAAATCTTTGTGGTTTACGCGGACTGCGGGACCGGCGGCTTACTGCAAGCCACATGTGCAGAGCTCGGCGTCGAAATGCTCGACGGTCCCCATTGCTATTCCTTCTTTGAAGGCAACGCAGCTTTTGCCGCAAAAGAGGAAATGACAGCGTTCTACCTGACCGATTTTCTTGTTCGGCAATTTGACGCTTTCGTCTGGGAACCGCTCGGCTTTGCGAAATACCCCGACCGAGCGGATACCCTGCGTGACATGTACTTCGGGCACTACACTAAACTTGTCTACCAAGCGCAAATCGACGATCCAGAACTCACAGCCAAAGCAAAAGATTGCGCGGCCCGTTTGGGGCTAGCATTCGAACGTCGGTTCACGGGGTACGGTGATCTCGAAAACTCACTCGTCAGCATCTGAGGCAGTAGCACTCGCTCTTACCCGCGGGGAGCATCCTCGATCACAAATTGCTCGGCGATGATCTGAGACAAGCCAGCTGCAATAATCGACCAATCGTTTGGATCATTGAGTGATAGCCACGCCCCAATGAAGAAACGTTCAATCTGGAAATAAGCACTACAATTCTGCATTTGATCTTTTTGCCAATCACGTGCGTCGTCACATACCAGTTGAACTTGGATCGGTGCATCTTTTCCTGTCTCGAAGACATAATCAGAATACAATGACCGATCATCTCGTATCGAACAACTGATTGATACCTCGTTCAACCCGTAGCGGTAGCCAATGACTGGACATCCTGACGGTTGCATTGAATCGCCATCGATCTGTTGCAACCAGAAATCAATGCTCTGTGTCTCTGGCACACGATACGAAAACCGGAGCTGGTTTCGCCGGTACGCGTGACGGGTACCGGCTAGGTCAAAACCGTTTTCCTCATCTAACTTTACCCGGTACTTTACACCATCAAAGACTCGCTCGTGAAATCCACCGTTCCATGCTAGCCGCGCGCTGTACCATGCCCAACTCGTAAATGGAGGAAGTAGGAGAACCGCAAAATATCCAATAAGCGCAAAACCTGCGATCCGTCGATTGATGAAGAACCCCAACAATATGATTAGCAAAACCAGAAGCGACTGGAACATCGCAAAAACTGCGCCAATAGCACCAAAAATCATATTGTGTTCCAGCCTAAAATGTTCGCTGTAAAGATCGGTAATCGAAACGACTATCTACTTGCGACCTTAAGCTGACGCCGCAACCGTTTGAATACGTTCAATCATTGCACGTACACCATTCGATCTTTGCGCCGACAGGTGATCGTTCAAACCGAGGCGGCCAAGCTCTGCATGCGCATCGACAGCGGCGACATCCGCGGCGGGTACACCGGTATAAAGCGCCTGCAGGACTGCGATCAGCCCCTTAACAATCATCGCATCGCTGTCGCCGTCAAAATAGAACCGACCATCTTCGATACGCGGCTGAATCCAGACCTGCGACGCGCAACCGTCGACCTTTGTCGCGGGCACTTTCAGCGCATCATCCATCGCAGGCATCGCGCGGCCCATGTCGATTACATGACGATAGCGGTCTTCCCAATCGTCCAGAAAGTCGAATGTCTCTGCAATCTCTTCAAAGGCTTCGGTCGCCATGGTGTGCTCCTCTTGATAACTCTGATCTAGGGGCCGAACGGGCAAACGTCCAGCCTTGGGATCACAGCATCACGGGCACAACTTTTTGACCGTCCACTTTCAGGCCGATTTTGCCTTCGCAAAGCAACAAAGCGTCATTCCCGAACACTTCTTTACGCCAGCCGCGCAACGCGATCATGTCGCGCTGCCCTGCCGCCAAAGCATCAAGGTCCGATGACGTTGCAATCAGCTTCGGTGCGACACCTTCGCCTTCGGATTTCGACTTGAGCAACACGCGCAGCATATCCGCAATCGCAGGGTTCACCTGCAGCTTCGTGCGGCTGGTATCTGCCTTTGGTAATTCATCATTCGGCAGCGCGAGGCCAGCTTTCACAGCAGCCAGAATACCCTGTGCAATATCGCCCTTACGGGCATCGCGCAGCAATAGGCGGGACCGGCCAAGGTCCTGTTCCGATTGCGGTTTCGTCGATGCGAGTTCAACCAGAGCATCATCTTTATAAACACGGCTGCGCGGGATGTTGCGTTCCTGCGCATAGGCTTCACGGAACCGCGCAAGTTCGCGCACGATCCCAAGGAACCGACCCGAATTATTCCGCGTTTTCACACGTTTCCATGCATCATCCGGATGCGCCTCATATGTCGCGGGGTCCTGCAACACGCCAAGTTCTTCCTGAACCCATTTCGCACGGCCTGATTTGGCTAATTGTGCGGACAGGAATTCGTAAATGTCCCGCAAATGCGTCACATCCGCGACTGCATATTTCGCCTGTGCATCCGTCAAAGGACGCCGCGACCAGTCGGTGAAACGTGACGATTTATCCAGATCAGACTTGGCGATCTTACGAACAAGCGTCTCGTAACCCACTTGTTCGCCAAACCCGCAGACCATCGCGGCCACTTGGGTGTCAAACAACGGCTCCGGAATAACACCTTCGTCGACGTAGAAAATTTCGAGATCCTGACGCGCGGCGTGGAATACTTTCACAACACCATGATCCCGGAACAGATCGTAAAGCGGTGCAAGTGACAGATCACCCGCCAACGGGTCAACCAAAACCGCGTCACTGCCTGCATCATCCTGATAGGCAAGCTGGACCAAACACAGCTTTGAATAATACGTGCGTTCGCGCAAAAACTCCGTATCGACAGTCACATAGGCGCGTTTTGCAGCCTCTTTACAGAATGCCGCAAGATCGTCAGTCGTCGTGATTGTCTTCATGTGGGCTGTTCTCTTTTTTGTCCGTCTTTTTATGCCGCCCAAGTCTGGGTGGTTTATGATAGGCGATCACGGAAGGGTTGAAAAGGTCAAGCCTCGCCAAGTTGGATTGGCGTAAGGTCACCCTGCGCAAAGCGTTCCAAAACAGCAGGATAAAGCTGATGTTCCATCGGTAAAACCCGCGCCGCCAGATCGTCCGGCGTATCATCCGCGAATACCGGCACACGCGCCTGACCAAGCACTTGGCCACCGTCGAGTTCACCGTTCACTTCATGCACCGAACAACCATGCACCGTATCACCTGCCTCTAACGCGCGGGCATGTGTGTGCAGCCCTTTGTATTTCGGCAGGAGCGACGGGTGAATGTTCAGCATCTTGCCCGCCCACTGCGCCGTGAATTCAGGCGTCAGGATGCGCATAAAACCGGCAAGACAAATGATATCGGGATTAGCCGCCTCAAGCGCTATTTGTAGTTCATTTTCAAACCAGTGCCGATCACCCTTGAAGTTGCGGTGATCTACAACAGCCGTCGGAATCCCCATGTCAGCAGCCTTGGCCAGACCGCCCGCATCAGGCACATTCGACAGAACCAAACAAGGGCGCGCCGGATAGTCACCCGTCATCGCGCGGGCCAGCGACACCATGTTAGAGCCGCCCCCCGAAATCAGGATCGCGACCCGTTTTGTCACAGCAGCGATCCAGTGTATCGCACGCCCTCGCCCGCTGTCACGGTGCCGATCTGCGACACGGTTTCACCAGCTGCGGTCAATGTGGCCTTCGCAGTTTCAACCTGATCAGCCGGGCAAATCACAACCATGCCAAGACCGGAATTGAACGTATTCAGCAACTCGGCCTCAGCCATGCCGCCTTCCGCCGCCAGCCATTTGAACACAGCAGGCAGTTCCCATGCACCCAGATCAATGTCCGCGCCCAACCCTTCCGGCAACACACGCGGTAGGTTCTCGGTCAAACCACCACCTGTGATATGGGCCAACCCGCGCACGGAACCCTCTTTCACAGCCGCCAGCGTCGATTTTACGTAAAGACGTGTTGGGGCCAACAAAGCCTCGCCCAGCGTGCCATCCGCCCAAGGGCAGGCATCGGACCACGCCAACCCGCTTTTCTCAACGATACGGCGCACCAATGAATAGCCGTTGGAATGAACACCGTCAGACGCGAGGCCAAGCAGTACATCACCCTCAGCCACACCGCGTGGCAAATCATGACCGCGTTCCATCGCACCGACTGCAAAGCCCGCAAGGTCGAAATCACCGTCATGGTACATCCCCGGCATTTCCGCCGTTTCACCACCGATCAACGCACAGCCAGAGGCTTCACAACCAGCAGCAATCCCGTTGATGATCCGTGTAGCCGCATCCAGTTCCAGCTTACCTGTCGCGAAATAATCAAGGAAGAACAAAGGCTCAGCACCTTGGCAGACCAGATCATTGACACACATGGCCACCAGATCGATCCCGATCGTGTCCACATTGCCCGTATCAATCGCGATCCGCAGCTTGGTGCCAACACCGTCAGTCGCAGCCACCAGAACCGGATCAACGTAACCCGCATCCTTGAGATCGAACAAAGCACCAAAGCCGCCCAAACCCGCCATCACACCGCTACGCTTCGTGCGTTTCGCGGCAGGTTTGATCCGCTCTACCAATGTATTGCCCGCGTCGATATCGACGCCCGCGTCCGCATAAGTCAGGCCAGTTTTGTCGGTCATATCATGTCCCCCAAGGATTTGACGCTGCGATAGCCCAACAACGCGTGCGGCGCAAATGTTTGAAAGGTTTTTTTCGCGGTTAAGGAACTATTCATCTCTTTAGGTGTTCATGCACACATGACACATCTCAAGCCCCTCGCCCGCTTCGTCTATGCATCCGCATTTTTCATCCCGTTTTTCTGGGCGGCCACGTCGCACGCGGCGCCAGGCCAAACAGAAGAACCTGTGATCGAAATCAAGACAGCAGCTGACATTGTGGCGCTCGCCGATCTCGACGGAGAACCCAGCATCGTCACCGATGAAGAACTGGAAATGATCGCCGTCCTCCATCAAGTTTTCAGCATCCCGCTCCAGAGTGATTTTTCGACCTTGACGCATCGGGCGAGTCTGATACCTCAAGCTGCAGGGGGCCTGTAGCTCAACTGGTTAGAGCAGAGCGCTCATAACGCTTTGGTTGCGGGTTCAAGTCCTGCCGGGCCTACCACCTTTCCCCAACTTATTGGGACGAATGTACCTGACGCGCCTTAGGCGACTGCAAATCTTCACGTCCATTAATAAACCACTTGATTAATTAACCATACAGTTTATCAAGGTGGGATGACATCGCCTGATCAACTTGATGCGGCATTCGCCGCCCTTGCCAATCCGACCCGACGCGCAATTCTGGCGCAACTTGCACGCGGCCCCGCGACCGTGAACACCTTGGCAGAGCCCTACGACATGAGCCTACCTGCCATTTCCAAACATATCCGCGTTCTCGAAACCGCAGGGCTGGTCACGCGCGGACGCGACGCGCAATTTCGCCCCTGCACGCTAAACACCGGACCGCTTCAAGCGGTGGCCTCTTGGACAGACCAGTACCGCCCTATTTGGGAAGCACGGTTCGACGCGATGGCCGAAATTCTTCAATCAATAAAGGAAAACCCCGATGAGTGATCAACAAGACTGGGTGAAAATCCAACGCGAATTTGACGCACCGATTGAGACCGTTTGGCAAATGTGGACCGACCCCGCGATGTTTCAGAAATGGTACGGACCCAACGGTATGACGATTCCCGTGGCCGAAATGGACGTCGTTGTGGGTGGGACCCGCAAGATTTGCATGGAAATGCAAATGCCCGATCGCACGATGTCCATGTGGTTTACGGGCGTCTATAAAGAGGTGAACAGCCCGACCCGTCTCGTCTACACTGAAAGCATGTGCGACGAGAACGGAACGATCATTCCTGCCGAAGCGATGGGCATGCCCCCCGGCCATCCTGATATCACCGAAGTAATCGTCGAACTCAGCGACAATGACGGGAAAACGGCAATGACGATGGTCCACGTTGGCGTCCCTGCGGGCACTGCAGGCGAAGGTGGCTGGGTTCAGGCAATCGACAAGCTTGGCGCGATTCTGGTGCAAGCATCATGACTGCCGTATCAGAACGCCCGACGGGCTGGAAACCCATCCCGTTGGCTCTGAAAATTCTGTCCGTTTTCATGGCCTTATGGGCAATTGGGTCCGTCATGAACCTGCCCAACTTGATGGCAAATGGCCTGCCTTTCTTTGGAACATTTGCCTTCGGCGCGGTCGCGCTGTGTGTTGTTCTGTTTTTCGATTTCATTGGCCCCGCGATCTTCCTATTCGCACTTTGGACGCGCAAGCACTGGGGGCCGAAATGGGCCACGATCTATATCGGGCTATTCGTACTGAACGGGATCGTCGCATTGGTCACGGTCAAGGCAGAGCTCGGCCTTGCCCAGATACTCATCCCGAACGTGATCAGCCTGATTTTCCTCTCGGTGATCTACTGGAAACTGGACTATTTCAAAGCCGTGAACTGACCAACCTACCCCACGATTCAAACCAAAGCCGCAACACTGTGCGGGCTTTGGTTTCGGGCCCACAATAGCTGCCCAATTATCGCCACAAAACACGTGATTTCAGTGCGTTATCAGACCCAAATTCCATCGTTAAGCCACAGTTAACTGTTCTAACACAACGCATAAGGCGACCTGAAAGGTCTGTGACGTGAGTGAACGAGCAACGGTTTTGCGTCTGGTGAACGCGCTGTTGGCCATAACGGCCAGCCTGTTGCTGTGCGCGCTTCCCACGTCTCGCGCTATTGCCGGACCCATCGAACTTGCTGATATCTTGGAAATCGACGCACTCGGGTATCGCTGCATTCCATCAGTGTATTTTGACGATGACGAAGACGGCGGTGCCGCGATTGCGTTCTCGCTTTCGGGCAAGACCCGCCTGCCCCGTACCTGTCTACCCGATCCATGCGCACGCGCACTGACCAAGCGGGAATTGTCTAACATCACGGGGACAGAGCCGATTCTGGCCAGCTTTCACGATGAGTGGGACGACTATTATTCACGCTACGCTGACCACTGCCGCCGCGAAGTTGTGGTGTCGCGCCCACGAACAGCAGACGGGTTCTGGAAACCGATCATCGACCGCGCCCGCATTATCCAATACACCGGAACGCCAACATCGTCGCGTTTGCGCCCGTTTATCCCGGGCGGACTTGGTGAGCCGACCAGCGCCAGCTTAGCACCGCAGACCGTGGCGTACCTGATTCCCCCCGCAGCAGGCCAATCCGTGCCAAACGCGGACCGACCGATCCCCAGCCCCGTACCAGTACCCGCATCAGGCGCGCTTCTCGGGCTTGCGCTTGCGGCAGGCGCATACCTTCAGCGACGGCGCCGCCAAGGTCTTAAAAAATCAGCAGAAATATAAACGATCCATTCAGCATACCACGGTATACACTCTTTCCCTCGCGTTCCAATTGCGCTAAGGCATGATCAAACACATCACCTTACCGGAGAGACCTATGTCCAAGATCAAGGTAGAAAACCCCGTTGTTGAACTCGACGGCGATGAGATGACCCGCATCATGTGGGACTTTATCAAGCAGAAGTTGATTTTGCCCTACCTCGATATCGATCTGAAATATTACGATCTGGGCATGGAAGTCCGGGACGAAACGAACGACCAGATCACTATCGACGCGGCTGAAGCGATCAAGAAATATGGCGTTGGCGTGAAATGCGCGACCATTACACCAGACGAACAGCGGGTCGAAGAATTTGGCCTGAAGCAAATGTGGCGCAGCCCAAACGGCACAATCCGCAACATCCTTGGCGGCGTTGTCTTCCGTGCGCCAATCATCTGTAAAAACGTGCCGCGTCTTGTCCCCGGTTGGACTGACCCGATCGTCATTGGCCGCCACGCGTTTGGTGACCAGTACAAGGCGACCGACTTCTTAATGCCCGGCCCCGGCAAACTGACGATGAAATTCGTTGGCGAAGACGGCACTGTCATCGAAAAAGAAGTCTTCGACGCCCCATCCGCGGGTGTTGCGATGGGCATGTATAACCTCGACGATTCGATCCGCGATTTTGCCCGTGCGTCTTTCAATTATGGTCTGAACGTTGGTTGGCCGGTTTACCTGTCCACAAAGAACACGATCCTGAAAGCGTATGACGGTCGCTTTAAGGACCTTTTCCAAGAAATCTACGACGCCGAATTTGCACAGAAATTCGAAGACGCAGGTCTGTATTACCAGCACCGCCTGATCGACGACATGGTGGCATCCGCAATGAAATGGTCCGGTAAATTCGTCTGGGCCTGTAAAAACTACGACGGCGACGTGCAGTCCGATACCGTGGCCCAAGGCTTCGGGTCACTTGGCCTGATGACATCCGCGCTCCTGACACCCGATGGCAAGATCATGGAAGCCGAAGCAGCCCACGGTACTGTCACGCGCCACTACCGTCAGCACCAAGAAGGCAAAGCGACCTCCACCAACTCTATCGCGTCGATCTTCGCGTGGACTGGTGGCCTGAAACACCGCGCCAAACTGGACGAAAACACGCAACTTATGAACTTCGCAGAGACGCTAGAGAAAGTCATCGTCGATACGGTCGAATCCGGTCACATGACCAAAGACCTCGCTTTGCTGGTCGGACCTGATCAGTCGTGGCTGACAACCGAAGGGTTCCTCGAGAAGATCGATCAGAACCTGAACGCGGCGATGTAAGCGTTCGCAAAAATTGACGCAAAAAGGGCCACGATACGGAATGTATCGTGGCCCTTTTTTGTGCGCCCCTCCGTGCGGTGCGCACATAATCTAGAAACCTTCGTAAATTTTTCACACCAGATGGAACAAATCCAGTCTCAGTTTCGTTGGGGTGTGACGCGATAGATCAAACAAGGGTCACACGCACCAATTTTGAAGCAGCCAGCCAAATTATGACATTCACTTTAGACATTCGGCCCTCAGAGACCCTGATCGGGAAACGCATCCTGATTATTGAAGATGAGATTTTCGTGGCGCTTGATCTTAAGATGGAACTTGAAGCGGCTGGTGCCACGTTACTTGGCCCTGCCGCGTCGCTCAATGCTGCACTCGACGCGGCGGACGATCCTTCGCTTGACGCTGCGATCGTGGATGTGGACCTCAAAGGTAAGCACAGCTATGCGGTGGCCGACGTCCTGAAAAAACACAACACGCCGTTCATTTGGCATACGGGTGTGATTGATCGGGACATATTCGGGTCATCTTTTCCCGACGTTCCTGTTATCGAAAAACCGACCCGTGAAGGCGCAATTATCGAAGCCTTGACGCAGCTTCTGGCACCATCGGAAAAATCAAACCTGGACCGATTGTAACTCCGCAAAACTGTCGCTAGCGTTCAGGCTATGCCAAACCATTACATCATCCTTTTCTTTGCAGTTGCCGCCGAAACAATCGGCACAACAGCGCTGCAATCCAGCCAACAATTCACACGGCTTTTGCCATCAGTGATCTGTGTCATCAGCTATGCGGCTGCGTTCTACTTGTTGTCACTTGCGCTAAAGGTGATGCCAGTTGGCATTCTCTACGCGGTTTGGTCCGGCCTCGGAATCGTTTTGATCGCGGCGATTGGATATGCCGTATTCGGCCAAAAACTGGATCTGCCAGCCGTTCTTGGCATCATCATGATCCTGTCCGGCATTTTGGTCATTCACCTGTTCTCGAACAGCAGCACGCACTAAATAACGCAGCGGACCCGTGGGCGCATAACACGCCTGCATTTTAAAGGGGTTCCCTTTAGACGCGATGCCCTGTATCCGCGCGTCAAATCCGTGCTGTTTGGCACCGAACTCCCGATGAAAGACCATGATATGGATATCCGCAATATCGCGATTATCGCGCACGTTGACCACGGCAAGACGACACTTGTTGACGAACTTCTGAAACAATCCGGTGTTTACCGCGACAACGAAGCCACCGTTGAACGGGCGATGGACAGCAATGACATCGAACGCGAACGCGGGATCACGATTCTTGCGAAATGTACGTCCGTTGAATGGAAAGGCACTCGGATCAACATCGTTGATACGCCGGGCCACGCCGACTTCGGCGGCGAAGTGGAACGCATTCTGTCCATGGTTGACGGCGTTGTTCTGCTGGTTGATGCGGCTGAAGGCCCAATGCCACAGACGAAATTCGTAACTGCCAAAGCACTGGCCCTTGGCCTGCGCCCAATCGTTGTTGTGAACAAAGTCGACAAAGCAGACGGCGACCCAGACAACGCGGTTGATCTTTGCTTCGACCTGTTCGCCAACCTTGATGCAGACGACGACCAGCTCGACTTCCCAACAATGTTCGCCTCTGGTCGTGCTGGCTGGTGTGACCAAGAACTTGACGGACCACGTGAAAACCTTGACGCGCTGTTCGATCAGATCGTTGAACACGTCCCGATGCCAAAGCAGATCACACGCAAAGACGAGCCATTCCAAATGCTCGCCACAACTCTGTCCGCTGACCCATTCATCGGTCGTATTCTGACAGGTCGTGTCGAAGCAGGTACATTGAAAGCTGGCGACACGGTTAAGGCGCTGTCCCGTGACGGCACAAAAATCGAACAATTCCGCGCGTCTAAGATCCTCGCATTCCGTGGCCTGATGCAGCAGCCAATCGACGTGGCCGAAGCGGGCGACATCGTCACAGTGGCTGGCATGACCAAAGCGACGGTTGCCGACACCCTGTGTGATCCGGAAATCAACGAAGCGATCCCTGCCCAGCCGATCGATCCGCCAACCATCACAGTGACCTTCGGCATCAACGACAGCCCGCTGGCTGGTCGTGACGGCAAGCACGTGCAATCCCGCGTCATCCGCAACCGTCTTGAAAAAGAATGCGAAGTGAACGTGGCGATTAAAATCGCTGACACCGAAAAAGGCGACGCTTTCGAAGTCTCCGGTCGTGGCGAATTGCAAATGGGCGTGTTGATCGAAAACATGCGCCGCGAGGGGTTCGAGCTGTCTATCTCGCGCCCGCAGGTGATTTTCAAAGACATCGACGGCGTACGTCACGAGCCTATCGAAGAAGCAACAATCGACGTTGATGACGAATACACAGGCGTTGTTGTTGAAAAACTGACTGGCCCGCGCAAAGGCGAATTGGTCGAGATGAAACCAGCCGGCGTCGGCAAAACGCGTATTGTGGCCCACGTGCCATCACGCGGCCTGATCGGCTACCATGGCGAATTCCTGACTGACACACGCGGCTCAGGCATCCTGAACCGCCTGTTCCACGGCTGGGCACCTTACAAAGGTAAAATCCAGGGTCGTCGTCAGGGCGTTCTGATCTCAATGGAAAACGGTACATCAGTGGCCTTCGCTCTGTGGAAACTCGAAGATCGCGGCAAGTTCTTCATCGGCGCACAAGAAGCGGTTTACCAAGGCATGATCATCGGCGAACACAGCCGTGAAAACGACCTCGAAGTGAACCCGCTCAAGGGCAAACAGCTGACCAACGTACGGGCCTCCGGGACAGATGAAGCCGTGCGTTTGACAACACCAGTGACCATGACGCTGGAACAAGCGATTGCGTACATCGACGACGACGAATTGGTCGAAGTCACACCAAACGCGATCCGGTTGCGCAAACGGTACCTCGATCCACACGAACGCAAACGCCAGTCGCGTTCAGCAGAATAAAAACAAAAAAGCCGCGCTAACTGCGCGGCTTTTTAGATTTCAGAGCATGTGACTTTACTCGCCTGATATATATTGCCACAGAAATAACTACCCTAACGAAATAGGGTTGCGCGAAACAGGCTAGATTCGTTGTCAAACCTCCAATGGCAAAAATCGATCATCTTTTTCACAGCTTCTATAAGTGCTGGCTTGAGATCCATTCCGCGCCACGGGGTACGCATGAAACGTGATGATCGTTTCACCTTTTTCGATCTGCGCACCACCCTGAACAAGTATTTCTTGTTCGCCGTCGGTACCAACAACGGTTCTGCCGCAATCGAAAATAACATCCGTACCACCTCGTTTGCCGATAAACCTTCCCCACGGAACAGAAGTTGCTAACTTGCTGCATAAAGTGAGCTCGCCTTGATGAAACAAGTTTGGGAGAAAAACAGGTTTGTTTGTTGGAACCGAACCGGGCCATAAACCGTGCGATACATGCTTACGTTGATGGTAATCACAATAGATTGGGATCAGGTTGTTGTGCAGCCCGACAAGAATTCCAAGTTTCTCATGTATGGTTCCGATCTTATGGACCTGGCTTCCCGGCGCAATTCCCGGCGCAATTGGGGCTACAATCGCATCTTCAGTATACTCTAAGGGGACCTGACATTTCGGGCAGGATGGGTCTCTGGCTTGCATGCTGGGATTCGGTGCAACAGCATGCACTGGTCGAACGCTCGGTGCGAACACCCACGTATCGCACCACGGAGTAGAGCAAATCCATTTTGGCATATCAAAACTCTCCCTTACTAATTCTAACGAATGAGTAAGAGACTATTGACCCTATAAGGGTTTCGCAAGCATGACAACAATCACAAGCTGCAGAATCGTTTCAAAGCTGCCCACCGTCGATGGTGTCAGATCTCTTCAACAATACTCAACTCACGTTGGCTCGCCCCTTTGGCGAAGCTCAACGCGTGTTGGTAGGCCTCTGAATAGTAGCAATCATGCGCCGCTTGCAGGCTGGGAAAACGTGCGACCACGTTGCGGGACCGTTCTGGGCCTTCCAACTGTTCGAACTTCCCGCCACGTGCTAGAAATTCACCCTTAAAGTCATCAATCGCCACGGTCGCCCGTTTTGCATATTCGGCATAAGATGCTTCGTCTGTTACGGTCACATGCGCAATCCATAGTGCAGTCGGCATCACAGGCCCTCCAAGTAAGTTTTCGCAGCAGCAATCGCGTCATCCGCATTTTCAGCAGATGCACCGCCACCCTGCGCCATATCAGGACGGCCACCGCCGCCTTTACCGCCCAATAGTGGCACGGCCGCGCGCAGCACGTCTACCGCCGACACTTTGTCGGTCAGGTCTTTGGTCACACCAGCCGCGACAGCCGCTTTGCCGCCCGTATCGGCGATCAACAGCACAACGCCACTTCCTATGCGATCTTTCATCTGATCAACCAGCCCCGGCAGGTCTTTGCCCGTGATGCCCTGCATCACCTGACCGATAAAGCCCATGCCGTTTACCTGCGCATCGGCAGGTGCAGCATCACCGCCACCACCCATCGCTACATCGCGACGCAACTGCGCCACTTCATTGGCCAGCGCTTTGCGTTCATCCATCAGCGCCTTCACACGATCCGCGACATCCGCCGCAGGTGCTTTCAGTACATTCGCAACAGCCGCAAGCCGCTGATCCTGCGCCCGCAGATAATCTAACGCGGCCTGCCCTGTCAGCGCTTCGATCCGGCGAACACCGGCACTGGACGCACTTTCGCCCAAGGTTACAAACGCGCCGATTTCGCCAAGCCGGTCCACATGCGTACCGCCACACAGTTCAAGACTGTAAGTCGCACCATCGGTGCCCTTACCAGACCCATCTTGTTGCCCCATCGACACAACACGCACTTCATCGCCGTATTTTTCGCCAAACAGCGCCTGCGCCCCAAGGCCGCGTGCATCGTCAGGCGTCATGATCCGCGTCTCGACCACGCCGTTCTGACGTATGATCGCGTTCACTTCACGTTCGACTTTATCAAGGTCTTCAAGGCTGACAGCATTGTTGTGGCTGAAATCAAACCGCAGACGATCCGGCGCGTTCAACGATCCCTTCTGCGCGATGTGATCGCCCAGAACGTTGCGCAAAGCTTCGTTCAGCAGGTGCGTCGCAGAATGGTTCGCTTGGATCGCGGCACGGCGATCTGCATCCACCGCCAAAACAGCGGCCTGTCCAGATTTGACTTCGCCCTCTGTCACGGTGCCGATGTGAATGAACACGCCCGCCACCTTTTTGGTGTCAGTGATTGAGGCCACGCCGGTTTCGGTCTTGATGATGCCAGCATCGCCAACCTGACCACCGGATTCCGCGTAGAATGGCGATTGGTTCAACGCGATTTGCACGTCACCTGACGCTGCATCAGCAGACTCGCCATCCACGATCAGCGCCACGATCTGGCCTTCTGCAGACAAGTTCTCATAGCCCAAGAAATCAGTCGTGCCGTGGCTGTCCGCCACATCAAACCATACACTTGCGTCAGCTTGCGCACCCGTGCCGGACCATGCCGCACGCGCCTTTGCCTTCTGCTCAGCCATCGCCGCATTAAAGCCTTCTGTATCCACACCCAGCCCCTTTTCGCGCAACGCGTCTTGAGTCAGGTCGAGCGGGAAGCCGTAGGTGTCATACAGTTTAAACGCCGCCGCACCGGGCAAATCAGCGCCTTCGGACAGGCTGGACACTTCATCGTCGAGCAGTTTCAGACCACGATCCAACGTCGTCTTGAACCGGATTTCTTCATTCAACAATGTTTCTTCGATCAACCGCTGACCTTGGCCCAATTCAGGGTATGCAGCGCCCATCTGTTTGACCAGCTCCGGCACCAGTTTGTGCATGACAGGATCTTTCGCACCCAACAGATGCGCATGACGCATCGCACGGCGCATGATCCGGCGCAGCACGTAACCACGGCCTTCGTTTGACGGTAGAACACCCTCGGCAATCAGGAACGACGTGGACCGCAAATGGTCCGCAATCACGCGGTGGTGCGTGTTGCCATCACCATCCGGATCAACAGACGTGGCCTGCGCGGACGCCTCGATCAACGCGCGCATCAAATCGGTGTCGTAGTTGTCGTGTTTGCCTTGCAGCAACGCGCCGATCCGTTCCAGGCCCATGCCCGTATCAATCGACTGCATGTCCAGCGGCGTCATTGCGCCGTCAGCATGCTGTTCGTTCTGCATGAACACGACGTTCCAAATCTCGATGAACCGGTCGCCGTCCTCTTCCGCTGATCCCGGAGGACCACCCCAGATGTGATCGCCGTGGTCATAGAAAATCTCGGTACACGGGCCACAAGGTCCAGTCGGGCCCATCCGCCAAAAGTTATCATCAGTCGGAATGCGGATAATCCGGTCATCGGACAACCCGCCAACCTTTTTCCAGATGTCCGCTGCTCCGTCGTCTGTGTGGTAAACAGTCACGAGTAGCTTGTCTTTGTTGATCCCGAAATCCTTGGTCAACAATTCCCAAGCATATGGAATCGCTTCGTTTTTGAAATAATCACCAAAGCTGAAGTTGCCCAGCATTTCGAAAAAGGTATGATGCCGCGCCGTGTAACCCACGTTATCAAGATCATTGTGTTTGCCGCCTGCGCGCACACATTTCTGGCTGGTCGTCGCACGCTGGTACGGCCCCTGTTCAACACCGGTAAAGCGGTTCTTAAACTGAACCATGCCAGAGTTGGTGAACATCAGGGTCGGATCATTGCGCGGAACAAGCGGGCTAGAGGCCACAACTTCGTGCCCATTACGCGCGTAAAAATCCAAGAAGGTAGAGCGGATATCGGACAGGCTGGTCATGGGCGTCTTTCGCAAGAAAATAAGGTTGTCACGTGAAATACCCGCAGGCCCGCAAACTGTCCACAGCCAACGCAAAAGGGCGCCCCATCAGGGACGCCCTTTGCTAAGTTTTCGGAAGATTTACATCTCGACGAGGTCGTCATCACCCGATGGCATGTCGTCGCCGTCAAAATCCAGACCATGTGCGGCGCGAATCTTGTCTTCGATTTCAATCGCGATGTGGCTGTTTTCGCGCAGGAAGGTTTTTGAATTCTCACGCCCCTGCCCGATCCGTTCGTCCCCATAAGAGAACCACGCACCAGATTTTTCAACAACACCAGCTTTCACACCCAGATCAAGCAATTCGCCCATCTTGGAAATGCCTTCACCGTACATGATATCAAACTCGACCTGTTTGAATGGCGGCGCGACTTTGTTCTTCACAACCTTCACGCGGGTCGCGTTACCCACGACCTCGTCACGGTCCTTGATCGCACCGATGCGGCGGATATCCAGACGGACAGACGCGTAGAATTTCAACGCGTTACCACCGGTTGTGGTTTCAGGCGAGCCAAACATAACGCCGATTTTCATCCGGATTTGGTTGATGAAGATCACCATACAGCCAGAACGGTTAATCGACCCTGTCAGTTTCCGCATCGCTTGGCTCATCAAACGCGCATGCACACCGACAGAACTGTCACCCATGTCGCCTTCAAGTTCGGATTTCGGCGTCAACGCCGCCACCGAATCGACAACTACAAGGCTGACCGCACCGGACCGCACCAGCGTATCCACAATCTCGAGCGCCTGCTCACCTGTGTCAGGCTGCGAAATCAGCAGCTCATCTAGGTTCACGCCAAGCTTTTTCGCGTAACCTGGGTCAAGCGCATGTTCCGCGTCGACAAAGGCACAAACGCCACCCTTTTTCTGCTCCTCCGCAAGGGTGTGCAGCGTCAAGGTCGTCTTACCTGACGATTCCGGTCCATAAATCTCAACAATTCGACCTTTCGGCAGACCGCCAATGCCAAGCGCGATATCCAAACCCAACGACCCTGTGGACGTTGCTTCGATATCCGGCATCTGGTTGCCGCCACCAAGGGTCATGATCGACCCTTTACCAAACTGACGTTCGATCTGCGCCAAAGCGCTATCCAACGCCTTTTGTTTGTCCGCTGTTTTCTTATCAGTCATTTTCAGAAGTTCTGCCGTTGCCATGTCAATTACGCCCTTATTCCATAGGCCCTGTCGGGCTACAATCGCTGCTTTGTTCTTTTTATGTTCTCTTCACCATATGAGACCAAAACCAGAACATTTCAACTAAAATCTTTGAACACTATGAAATGCTATTGGTGGTTAATTAAGTATTTATGCCTTACGATAAACGGCATCGAACATCACAAACGGACCCCAAATGCTTGTTTTCTGGGCTGAAAAACTTGTCTTCCTTGCCGTACCCAAAACCGGCACCACTGCGATTGAAGGGGCGTTAGCCCCCCGTGCGTCCATGGTCCTGCGTGATCCGCCGCAGCTGAAACATTCACCGGTTTACCGCTACAAACGATTCCTTCAGCCGCTTTTTGCCCAAGGCGGCGGCCAAGATGACATGGAAACCTTCGCCATGGTCCGCAATCCGATCGACTGGCTTGGCAGTTGGTATCGCTACCGCGCACGCGACGAAATCGTCGGAACAGAAAATTCGACCCGCGACATCAGTTTTGATGATTTCGTGGTGGAATACTGCAAAGGACAGCCCGCATCCTTTGCGAATGTCGGATCACAGGCCAAGTTCCTGACGCGAGGCGATAAATCCATCGGCGTGAACCATCTCTACAAATACGAAGCGATGCCCAAAGCCATCGATTTCCTGAAACAACGGCTCAAGAAAGACGAGATCATACTCAACCGCAAAAACGTCTCACCACCAATGGCGCTGACGATTTCACAGGATGTAGAGGCGCGACTGCGTGACCGCCGCGCTTTTGAATTTTCTGTTTGGGATCAAGGCCAGTCCTGATTACCGCGACAACGTCCGTTCAATTGCGTCCTGCCAGCCTGCATAGCGACGGCTACGGCTGTCTTCGTCCATTTGTGGGTCGAACCGCTGGTCCAACGCCCAATTTGCGGCAAAGCCTACCTGATCAGGGTAGACCCCTGCCCGCATCCCCGCCAGCCAAGCCACGCCAAGCGCGGTTGTTTCCAAAACCTTCGGCCGATCCACAGGCGCACCGATGATGTCGGACAGGAACTGCATCGACCAGTCTGACGCGCTCATCCCGCCATCAACGCGCAAAACACCCGCATCTGCGGCATCCGGCCAATCGCTTTTCATTGCATCCAGCAGATCGCGGGTCTGATACCCAACACTTTCCAAAGCGGCCTTTGCGAATTCCGCAGGACCAGACCCACGCGTCAGACCGTAAATCGCCCCGCGCGCATCAGCATCCCAATGCGGCGCACCAAGACCGGTGAAGGCAGGAACAAGGTACAGTTCCTGCGTTTCATCCGCATCTTCAGCCAGCTTTTGTGTCTCGCTCGCATGTTCAATGATGCCCAACCCGTCGCGCAACCATTGCACAACAGCGCCTGCAATAAAGATCGACCCTTCCAGCGCGTAAGTCGTTTTGCCGTCCAACTGATAGGCAATTGTACCGAGCATCCGCTTCTGACTGCGCACCAACGTGTCGCCCGTGTTCAGCAACGCAAAACACCCGGTACCATAGGTCGATTTCAACATCCCCGGTTCAAAACAGGCCTGCCCGATGGTCGCGGCCTGCTGATCACCCGCGACACCCAAAATCGGCACCTCGGCACCCAAGATAGACGCATCCGTCACTCCAAAATCAGCCGCGCAATCAAGCACTTCTGGCAGCATCTGCATCGGAACGCCAAGACGCGCACAAATGCTTTCGTCCCATGCGCCTTCACGGATGTTATACAGCATCGTACGGGCTGCATTGGTCGCATCGGTCACATGCCGCGCACCTTTGGTGAACATCCAGATCAGGTAACTATCGACGGTCCCGAACAGCAGTTCACCCGCCTCGGCACGCGCACGCGCACCATCAACATTGTCGAGAATCCATTTCAGTTTCGTGCTCGAAAAATAAGGGTCTAGCAGCAAACCGGTCTTTTCGGTCACTTCATCCTCGAATCCGTCCGCCTTCAATTCGCGACAAAGTTCGGCTGTCCGCCGATCCTGCCAAACGATGGCGTTATGAATGGCTTCTCCCGTTGCTTTGTCCCAAACAACCACGGTTTCGCGCTGGTTCGTGATGCCAATCGCAGCCACATCAGCAGCAGCTATGCCCGCCTTTGATATTGCACCTTTGGCGGTGGACACAGTCGTCGCCCACAGATCCGCGACCTCATGTTCAACCCAGCCCGATTGCGGAAAATGCTGCGTAAATTCAAGTTGATCAGAGGCCACAACCCCCATGTCTTTATCAAAAACAATGCCACGGCTTGATGTCGTGCCCTGATCAATGGCCAGAATATAGGTCATGTTGTCCCCCCGAATTTCTTGTGATCTTAACGGCTTGGTAGCAATGCTCAAGCAGTGCCGACAGCCGTCTGGATATAGGTGTCGATGGCTGCAATCTGATCTGACGTCAAACGCAGACCCAATTTACTGCGCCGCCATACGATGTCTTCAGCCGACCGCGCGTATTCGTAACGCATCAGGTAATTCACCTCACGCGCCGTCAGCGTCGCACCAAAATCTTCGCCAAGATCAGCCTGTGTCGTGGCATCACCCAGCATGTCCACCGCATCGGTGCCATACGCACGGATCAACCGCAGCGCCCAGAAGTCTGTTAAGAAAGGATAATCAGCCTTCAGGGTCGCAACCAACGCATCCCGATCAGCAACCTTAAAGTCACCGCCTGGCAACGCAACGCCAGCGGTCCAGTCGTCCGATCCGCCGACAAATGGGGTCATCTTGGCCATGACCTGTTCGGCCAGCTTACGATAAGTTGTGATCTTACCGCCAAAAATATTCAGCAACGGCGCACCGTCGTCGTTCACCGTCAAAACGTAGTCGCGGGTCGCGGCCGTCGCGGACTTCGCACCGTCGTCGTACAACGGACGCACACCTGAATAGGTCCAGACCACATCGTCGCGGGAAATGTCCTGTTTGAAGTACTGGTTTGCGAAAGCGACAAGGTAGTCTTGTTCTTCATCCGTCGCGACAGGTTTCGCGCTGACGTCCGTATGTTCGGCGTCTGTTGTGCCGATCAAGGTAAAGTCAGTCTCGTACGGGATCGCAAAGATAATCCGCCCGTCTTCGCCTTGGAAGAAGTAGGATTTATCGTGATCGAACAAACGCTTGGTCACGATATGTGATCCACGGACCAGCCGCACACCTTCGGTCGCATTCAACCGCACGACACCTTTGATGACGTCCTCGACCCATGGGCCACCCGCGTTGACCAATGACTTCGCCGTCACCTGATGCACAGCGCCATCGTGGTCCAGATCAATCACCCAATGATCATCCTGCCGCTGTGCCGACACCACCTTTGTACGGGTCATAATCTTCGCGCCGCGTTCTTCGGCGTCGCGTGCGTTCAGCACAACCAACCGCGAATCTTCGATCCAGCAATCGGAATACTCATAAGCGCGTTCAAACTTTTCCTTCAGCGGCGCACCCTCAGGCCCGGTCGTCAGATCAAGCGTTTCCGTCCCCGGCAAAATCTCGCGCCCACCAAGGTTGTCATACATGAACAAACCCAAACGGATCAGCCACGCAGGTCTGCGCCCTTTCATCCACGGCATGAACAACGTCAACAGCTTGGACGTCGGCGTGTCGCCTTCGAACCGCATATCTTTGTGGTAAGGCAGTACAAACCGCATTGGCCATGAAATATGCGGCATTGCTTTCAGCAAAACCTCGCGTTCAATCAACGCCTTCTTCACCAATCCGAATTCGAAAAATTCAAGATAGCGCAAACCGCCATGAAACAGCTTCGTCGATGCAGACGACGTGGCCCCACCAAGATCGTTCATCTCAGCCAGTCCAACCTGCAACCCACGGCCCTGCGCGTCACGGGCAACGCCCACACCGTTGATGCCGCCACCGATGATGAAAATATCGAAATCTGTGTTCATGTGCTTCGTCCAAATCTGTTTGAGCTTCACTAACAATCCACCTGTCAGACGCAACGAATGACCCAGTAGAATGTTCCATCATTGCAAAGCGAACCGGACCTTAGCGGATATATCTGGCCTTTGATGTTCGTTTCTACTAAATACCGAACACATGGATATCGAAACCCGCCACACCGCCATCCTGACCCGCGCCCGAGACAAAGGCAAAGTCAGCGCCACCCAACTCGCTGCCCACTTCGACGTCGCAGTTCAAACGATCCGTAGGGACCTACGCGAACTCGCACAAGCGGGCCTACTAGAACGGGTGCACGGCGGCGCGGTTCTACCATCCGGCACGCGCAACATCGGGTACGACGACCGTCGCGCGCTGAACCGAGATGCCAAGGCACGGATTGCAGCAAAAGCCGCGCGTCTGATACCGGACAACGCGTCGCTGTTCCTCAACATCGGAACAACAACCGAAGCCCTCGCCCGCGCCTTACACCATCACCGCAATCTGAAAGTCGTGACCAATAATCTCAATGTCGCCAATATCTTGGCCCACACCCGCGATTGCGAAGTCGTCGTGGCAGGCGGTGTTCTGCGCCCGTCGGACGGCGGTCTTGTTGGTGACCTCGCAGCACTCGCCATCGCACGGTTCAAGGTCGATATCGCCGTGATCGGTGCATCAGCCATTGATCTGGACGGTGACCTGCTGGACTTCGATCCCGAAGAAGTGCGGGTATCTCAAGCGATCATCGGGGCTGCCCGCAAAACCATGGTCCTGTCAGACAAAGCAAAATTTACACGCAAAGCGCCCGTCAAAATCGGATCACTAATGGACGTTGATGATTTCGTAACCGATGGCATCCCGTCCGAACGGCTCGCGAACGCACTATCGGACTGGGGCACCAAGGTGCATCTGGCCTAGCCTTTAAAACCAGTCGCGACGACGAACTTTTCCGAACTGTCTTGGCGGGATGATGGCGGTTTCACATTTGCAACTTTGGTGAAGCGGTTCTTCAACAATTTCTGCAAATCGCCTTCCGCACCACCAGCCAAAGTCTTGGCAATAAAGGTACCGCCTTCCACCAGAACATCGAAAGAGAAATAAGCAGCCGCTTCGCACAACGCGATGATCCGCAAATGGTCGGTCTGTTTGTGGCCCGATGACGACGCGGCCATATCCGACATCACAACATCCGCCTGACCACCAAGCCATTCCATGACCTTCTTGTCCGCATCATCCTCAAGAAAATCGAGCTGATGGATTTCTGCACCCGGAATGGGTTCGACTTCTTGCAAATCAATGCCCAACACGGTGCCAACCGCTTTGGACTTCCGATCACCCAAGGCGTTGATCCGTGGCACAGCGACCTGAATCCAACCACCCGGCGCACAACCCAAATCAACGATCCGCGCACCGGGTACCAAGAACTGGAACTTCTCGTTCAATTCCAGAATCTTATACGCCGCCCGCCCGCGATAACCGTCCTTCTTGGCCCGCACGACATAAGGATCGTTCAACTGACGCTGCAACCACCGCGTCGAACTTTGCGACCGACCACGGGCCGATTTGACCTTTACGGTCAGATCACGCTGGCCACGGCCGCTAGAGTTCTTTGTTGGTGTCTTCGCCATCTCATCTGTCCTAAACAACTCGCTGCCGACGGGCCGCAATTTTTCTAGAAAAACTGCCCTACTCTAAAACGGCGCGTCTTCCAACACACCATCTGCGGACATTTGCTGGTATAACAGCCCTTCACGCAAACCGCGATCCGCCACCGATAACCGATCCGTCGGCCACAACCGCATCAAGGCCTGAAGAATAGCAGAGCCTGACATAATCAACGCCTGCCGGTCCTTACCAATCCGCGGATCACTGCGCCGCCCGTTTGGACCAAGGCTCAGGTAGTTGCGGATCACTTTGTCAATCTGATCAGATGTCATGCGCAAGCCGTCGACCTTCGTCCGGTCGTAGCGTTTCAAACCCAGATGACTGGCGGCCACGGTCGTTACCGTCCCGCTGGTGCCAACAATCTGAAACCCTTCGCGTGCTTGCGCGGCAGAGTAAGGCGAGAAATCTTCAAGATTTTCTTCAAAGAACCACGACATTAACGCAAAACGCGCCGCGTCATCTTCCACATCGGCAAACTGATCGCGCAGCGTCGCCACACCCAAAGGCACCGAAATCCAATCGACGACCTTCGCGGCCGCAAACGGACCGGGATCCGATTTGAACCCCGCGTGCAGCCGCATAATCGCATGCGGCCGTTCGCGTTTCGGCACATTCGTCAGGTCAATCCAGACCAGCTCAGTCGACCCGCCGCCGATATCAACGACCAACAGTTGCTCTGTTTTGGTGCTGACCAACGGCGCGCAAGAAATTACCGCAAGACGCGCTTCTTCCTCGGGCTTGATGATCTCAAGCTTCAGACCCGTCTCACGACTGACTTGCGCCACAAAACTATGCCCGTTTTTGGCACGCCGACAGGCTTCGGTTGCGACAAGTCGCATCCGTTTCACACCGTGCCGATCCAGCTTTTGCTTGCACACACGCATCGCGGAAATCGTCCTGTTCATGGACGTCCGCGACAGTTTCCCCGTGCTTTCAAGCCCTTGGCCCAATTGCACAGACTTCGTAAAGCTATCGACCACATGAAACTGACTGCCCTTCGGTTGGGCAATCAACATGCGACAGCTATTTGTGCCCAAATCCAAGGCAGCATAAAGCTGCGCCGGATCAGGCGATATTGGCGCGGGGGTATCGACCGCTTTGGGAAACGCGCCCGCACCGTTGGGACGCTTGGGCGCCATCTGACACGCCCTCCATTTCTAAGTTACCCCCAAGCTATGTCTGGACGGCGCGCCGCGCAAGCCTTGCATGCGATACAGTCACGCTTTCATGAACGCGACACATGAACATAGTGAAGAATACGGGCGCGCGGGCCTGTGGTGTTTACCAACAAGCGTCGGCATAAAAATGAAGTCGCCATTGTTACAATCATGTCGATATCAGGCGATGGACGGACAAAAGTGCTGTTACAGATAGCAAAAAGGGAGGCCGTGATGGCAGATGTGATCATCGTTTATTGGCGCGACATGCCAGCTCAGGTTCTAGTAGGCCGTGGGCGTCGGGGTGTGAAGTTGCCTTTGCCAGAACGCTTTGAACAGGCAATTGATCGGGCCGCGATGAAATCGGGTGCCGCTGAATCTGATGCCTACCTTGAAGGGTTCCGCAAAGCCGCCCCCATTCCGGTGGACGGCAGTGACGAAGAAGCGGCAGCAGCAACTGTCGCAAAAATCGAAGCTGAATACGACCAAGAGCGGATCAAAACCCTGATTGCAAACGATGGCTGGGCGTAGGGCCCTGTCTTTTTCTGTAAAGGAGGCTGTGATGGCCCTGCTGAACTTCCGCAAGAAATCCGAAGACCCTGCCCCAGTGTCTGACAACGTCACAGCCTTTCTCAAGGATTACTCGATAGAGGTCATGCCGCGCACGGCAGAGAAAATCGTCGATTTCCAGAGCCTCCTGCCGACTGGAACCCGCGTCTACATCGCCCATATCGAAGGGACACCGATTGAAGACATGGTCGCGACGGCCAAACGCCTGTCTGCGGACGGCTATAACGTCATGCCGCATTTTCCGGCGCGGATCATTAAGGACCAAGCAACGCTCGGCGATTGGATCGCACGCTACCAAGGCGAAGCAGGCGTCGACCAAGCCCTATTGCTCGCTGGCGGCGTCGCGACCCCGCACGGCGATTTTGATTCGTCGATGCAATTGCTGGAAACCGGCCTGTTCGACAAAACCGGTTTCAAACGGCTGCACGTCGCAGGCCACCCCGAAGGTAACAAAGACATCGACCCGGACGGGTCAGACGCAAACGTCATGGATGCCCTGCGCTGGAAACAGAAATTCAACGACACAACAGACGCCGACATGGCACTTGCCACGCAATTTGCGTTCGAGGCGGACCCGATCATTGCTTGGGCCGATGCGCTTAAGGACGCAGGCATCACTATCCCGATCCACATCGGCATCGCGGGGCCCGCGAAACTGCAAACGCTGATCAAATTCGCAATCGCCTGCGGCGTTGGCCCATCCCTGAAAGTGCTGCAAAAACGCGCAATGGACGTGACCAAACTGCTGCTGCCCTACGAACCAAACGACGTGGTCACGCAACTGGCCGACCACAAAGCAGCGAACCCCGACTTTAACATCGAAGCCGTCCACTTCTTCCCGCTGGGTGGCATCAAAACCAACGCAAAATGGGCGATGGCCCACGGCGGGGACAATGCGATCCCAGCCAACCCTGACAAAACTCCTGAGTGAAAGACCGAAATATGACCCGCACGATTGTTGAAAGTAAGACCAAGACGGCCGTCATCGGCTTTGACGAACCATTCTGCGTGATCGGGGAACGGATCAACCCAACAGGTCGCAAAATCCTCGCGGCAGAACTGGAAATGGACGACTTTTCCCGTGTGGAAGCGGACGCGATCGCGCAGGTCATGGCGGGCGCAAACATCCTCGACGTGAACTCTGGCGCTGTATTTTCGAACAAAATGGCCGAAGATCCACGTTACGCGGACAACAACTTTGTCGAACCAATGCTGATGAAACAGCTGATCGAAAAGGTGCAAGCCGTCACAGACATCCCGCTGTGCATCGACAGCTCTGTACCGGGTGCGCTGGAAAACGGTCTGGCAGCTGCCGAAGGGCGTCCGCTGTTGAACTCTGTCACAGGCGAAGAAGAACGTCTGGAATTGGTGCTGCCGCTCGTCAAGAAATACAACGTACCGGTTGTAGCCATTTCCAACGATGACACAGGCATTTCCGAAGACCCTGATGTCCGCTTTGCGGTTGCGAAGAAGATCGTAGAACGCGCCGCCGACTTCGGCATTCCAGCCCATGACATCGTGGTCGACCCGCTGGTGATGCCAATCGGCGCGATGTCGACTGCGGGCCTACAGGTCTTCACGCTTGTGCGCCGTTTGCGCGACGAATTGGGCGTTAACACGACTTGTGGCGCGTCGAACATTTCTTTCGGCCTGCCAAACCGGCACGGCATCAACAACGCATTCCTGCCCATGGCGATGGCCGCTGGCATGACATCCGCGATCATGAACCCAGTGGCGCTGCCAATCGGGCCAAAGAAAATCGCAGAAAAGAAGGCCGAAGTGCTCGCATCCGGCATCATCCTGCCAGACGGCATGGACGACGAAACGTTTGTGCAGATGTTCGGGCTCGGCTCCACCAAAGCACGCGCAGGTTCCGAAATGGAAGCGATCCGAGCGGCCAACTTCCTGACCGATAATGACCCAAGCGGTGCGGAATGGATCAAGGCCAACCGCGTCGCGCCAAAAGAAGGCGAAGGACGCGCACGGACAGGCCGCCGCCGTCGGGGTTAAAGGCCCCTTTCGGGACGCTAGCATCACCCTAAATTTAGAAAAGCCCGAGGTGAAAACCTCGGGCTTTTCGACTCTGCGCAGTATCTGCTCGCTGAACAAGCTCCACGCATGCGCAGGCAACCACAGCATGTCCTAACCCCGTAATATCCGGCGACACGCACGACGGCCAAAACAGCGCGACACCATAGGTTCAACCGTTAGGACTTCGGCGGAAGTCTGCGCACCACCCTTCCCGACCACATTAAAAAACACTCTTAATTCATTGTTTAAATTCAATTAAAAATACCACCTCGCGGCCACGCGCCAAGTTGACCTTAAGTCAGGAAATCCCGACTTGAGAAGCGCGCCACCCGTGCCACGATACACCCACTCACAAATTTCTATTTTAAAGCGATCCATTTTTAGGAGAAGTCCAATGGCTAAGATGCCACACGGGATGTCCCGTCTCGATCTGTTTCTGAAAGAATGCCTAGATAAACACAGCCTCAACGACGACCGCCCCTTGCCCCAAACGTTCGGCTATTTGACGCATGCCAATCCAGTCACAGGCAACCTGTCAAAAGCCACAATCGTTGCGGCTTTTGATGCATTGGTGGAAACCATGCGCACAACCGTCGTCAAAGATGGTCCTGCTGATGCGGGCATGACGTTCTTCGGTCAATTCATCGACCACGACATTACGCTCGATGCAACCTCGGCCATCGGAACAAAGATCGACCCGCGTTCGATCCGCAACATCCGCACGCCGGAACTTGATCTCGATTGCGTCTATGGCGATGGCCCTGAAGCGTCGCCATACCTTTATGGTGGCGGCAATCTTCACGAATTCCTTTTGTTCGGACGCGAAGATAACCCCTACGATCTCGCCCGCAATTGCACAGGCCGCGCGTTAATCGGCGACTTTCGCAACGATGAAAACATCATTGTCAGTCAGGTGCAGGGTGCCTTCATTTGCCTCCACAACATTCTGATGACGCAGGCGGAAAAGAACGGCGCTGTGAAACGTGACATCGCGCATTGTTCATCAATGGGCGTGCGGACCGAAGTTTGGCACGACGTGCTGAACCCCGGCCTTCAGACATTCGAGGAAGTCCGCCGCTTTATCCGGCTGCATTACCAATGGTTGGTTCTGCATGAATTCTTGCCCAGCTTTGTTGATCAGCCCGATATCGACCACGCCCTGTCACACGACATCTTCCCAGATGCACCGATAATGCCTGCCGAGTTCTCTGTCGCGGCTTACCGTTTTGGACATGCCACTGTGCAGCCCGAATATGCGCTGCGCAAAGGTGAGGCACCTGTCGGTTTGTTTGCATTGGACGGCGGCTTTAAGCCGCGCGATCCGGGTGCGACCATCGACTTGGAAATGTTCTTTGGTCCAGGGGCGCAAAAAGCGCTTCCCGTTGGGACCGACATGGCGGAAACGCTTTTTGAACTGCCCGACTTTATCGTCGGCCGCGGTCTGCAATGGGGCGATCACACGATCCCAGTCGAACAAGCCAAAAAGCTGAGCTTGCGGAACATCCTGCGGGATCGCACGGCGATGCTGCTGCCATCCGGTCAGCAAATGGCCCGCCACCTTGGTATTCCGGAATGCCCAACGCCACAGGTTCTGAAAGATCACCACGTCGATAAAACGCCGCTGTGGTTCTATTGCCTGCAAGAGGCGCAAGCTTCGGGCAAAGGTAAACTCACAGGCGTTGGCGGTAAGATCGTAGCTTCTGTCATCGTCCGCCTTTTACGCGAAGACCGCGAAAGCGTGCTGCACGTCCCAGACTTCGCACCATGGAGCGGCTTTGGCGAAACCTGCACAATGGGCAACCTGATGAAGTTCGTCGAAAAGCACCGCGACGACGTCGCACACCGCGAAGACCTGTATTGCGGGTAATCTTGGGTATCGACGGGGGCCGCCTTACGCGGCCCTCGCTTCACAATTGACCGAAACGCCGCGCCGGACCGTTAGCTTTCCGCCTTCTTGGTCCAGCGTCCGTCTTCCTGCGCCCAATACTGTGCCTGACACCCCTCAGCCGTCAGTGTTTTCCACTGACCGCGCGCGTGGTTCAACGCACCCTCGTCAAAGCCGTCAAACAAGATGCAAACGCGGTCTGACAGCCCGACCTCAGCAGACGTCACCTCTGCGCCGCCAACAGACATCACGCACTGAAATCCCTCTGCAGGAATGTCTGTGCCTAACAGAACCGGTTGATCCGCATCATGCGCACCGCCCGCCATGCCATGCGGTAGAAACCCGTCACTCCAAAGCGTTGCGTCAAGTCGTTGAAGTAATCCCTGATCGCGACCACGCACCGCCACCCGCCATCCCGCCGCACGGCATTTGCCAAGCAACATCGGCAAAGTCCGTTCCAACGGCGTGTCCGTCAGGTGGTAGAAATACGCAGCGCCCACAATGTTACCCTTCGTATTTGTCAGCAATCAGACGGTTCAGCGCCATCACGCCCCAACCCGTCGCACCCGCAGGTGCCAATGCAGTTTCGGATTTCACCGACGCCGTGCCCGCAATATCCAAATGGCACCACGGCACATCATCCTTCACAAACCGTTTCAGGAATTGCGCTGCTGTGATCGACCCTGCCATGCGGCCACCAACGTTCTTCATATCCGCAATCCGCGACTTGATCAGCGCGTCATAGGCAGGCGACATCGGCATCCGCCATGCGCCTTCACCCTCTTCACCGGCAGCCTTGATAAACGCACCAGACAGATCATCAGAATTCGAAAACACGCCTGCGTTTTCATGGCCTAAGGCAACCAGCATCGCGCCGGTCAATGTCGCAAGGTTGATCATCCCGACAGGCGCAAACCGTTCCTGCGTGTACCAAAGCACATCAGCCAGCACGAGCCGCCCTTCGGCGTCCGTGTTAATCACCTCGATCGTATCGCCCTTCATGGACGTCACAACATCGCCCGGACGCACAGCATTGCCCGACGGCATGTTTTCAACGATCCCGACAAGGCCCACAACATTGGCCTTCGCCTTGCGCAGCGCCAGCGTTTTCATCACACCCGACACAACACCCGCGCCGCCCATGTCCATGGTCATATCTTCCATGCCTGCGCCGGGTTTCAGGCTGATCCCGCCCGTATCAAACACAACGCCCTTGCCGACAAGCGCAAACGGGGCTTCGTCGCCGCCGCCACTCCATTGCATCACAACAACCTTGGACGGGCTGTCAGAGCCTTGCCCGACACACAAAAGCGACCCCATCCCAAGCTTCTCAAGATCAGCTTCTTCCAGCACTTCAACTTGCAGCCCGATGTCAGCCATCGCGGCCAGTTGATCCGCAAAAGACGTCGTCGTCAGGTCATTGGCCGGGGCATTGGTCAGATCACGTGTGAAAAACACACCTTCGACAATCGCCGCAATCGGGGCGTAGGCCGCGGCGGCAGCGTCCGGATCATTCACCATGAAGGACACATCGCCGATCTCTTTTGGCTCTGCGGTCTTGTGTGCATCGTAGCTATAGTTGCGCATCGCGATGCCTTGCGCGATTTCTTCGACGCGGTAAGTGGACCCGGCGATCACCAGCATACCGTCTTTGCCCAACAGTTTCGCCAAGTTGGCACCTGCTTTACGGGCTTCGGTTGATGTTGGACGCCGCGGCAATTTCACAACAAGCAACGCTTCAGCCGCCAACCCGACAGGCATTGCAATGCTTGTCACATCACCAGCCTTCGCCTTTTCGAACGCAGCGCTCTCTGCAACCCGCGCAACGGTTTTACGGGTCAGGGTGTTTACCTTCCGGCAACCTTGATCCATCTTGCCATCTTCGGTTACAAAAATAACGATTTTTCTGGACGTTACAGGCAGATCTTCATGTGCATAGGCGAGGAAAGAAATAGGCGTTGGCGTTGTCATGATGACCTCTAATCAAACTGAGTTGCGATATAGGTAGTCCGCCCTCCGCCGATTGGCCAGATATCAGTTCAAACTCCTTTGGAATTGCGGTAGACAACGGCCAACATACAAGATGATGCGGTAAGAGGTGACACACGTGGCAAGGTTTGACAGATACATGCTGTCCCAGCTTGTCGTGATGTTTGGCTTTTTTAGTCTCGTTCTGGTGCTGGTCTATTGGATCAATCGGGCTGTCGTTTTGTTCGACACCTTGATCGCAGACGGGCAATCAGCTTCGGTTTTCTTAGAATTCACAGCGCTTTCCCTGCCCGGCGTCATCCGCCTTGCGCTGCCGCTTTCTGCTTTTGCTGCAGCCGTTTACGTGACCAACCGCATGTCCACGGAATCGGAACTGGTGGTCGTTCAGGCCACCGGATTTTCCCCTTACCGCATGGCGCGGCCAGTGGCGTATTTTGGCGTCTTGGTTTTCGCGCTGATGACCCTGCTGATGCATCTACTAGTGCCGCTCGCATCTTCGCGACTGGACGTGCGCCAAGCAGAGATTGCCCAGAACATCACATCACGCCTGCTCACACCCGGCGCGTTTTTGGAACCGATCGACGGCGTGACGTTCTACATTGGTGACGTGACGCCCTCAGGCGAACTGCAAAACGTCTTTCTGACCGATCTGCGGAATACGAGCCGCCAGATCACCTATACCGCAGCATCCGCCTATCTGGTGCGCAATGACGCCGGCACGCAGTTGGTGATGGTAGACGGGATGGCCCAAATCCTAGAGGCCGAAACACAGCGCCTTGCCACCACGTCGTTCAAAGATTTTGCCTATGACATCGGCAGTTTCATCACCGTGACCACGCGGGATGGACGGCGCGACACACAAGTGCCGACGCTCGAACTGCTTCAGGCCAGCCCCGCATTAATTGCCGAAACAGGCAAAACACGGGCAGAACTGATTGCACGCGCACACGACCGCTTTAGCCAATCCATCCTTGGATCCGTCGCCGCTTTGTTGGGCTTTGCGGCCTTGATCGTCGGTGGGTTCAGCCGCTTTGGGGTCTGGCGTCAGATCGTCGTCGCGATTTTCCTGATCATCGTCATCAAGGCCGTTGAAACAGCGGGCCTGAACGCCGCGCGTGATGATCCCAACCTGTGGTTTGCAGCCTACGCGGCGTCAGTTGTCGGTCTGTTATTTGTCGCAGCCCTTCTTTACATGTCCGCGCACCCTGCACTTTTCAAACGCCGGATAACCGCATGATCCTTCACCGTTATTTTGCATATCGGTTCCTGAAAACCTTCGGCGGAGTCCTTGGCATATTTGTGCTGATCCTCGTGTTTCTCGACCTCGTTGAACAATTGCGTCGCTTCGGAAACACGCCCGCGACATTTGCCGATATTGTCGGATTAACCCTGCTGAACGTGCCACAAGGTATCTACGCGATCCTGCCGCTGATCATGATCATCGCCACAATTGCGCTGTTCCTTGGACTGGCGCGGTCTTCTGAAATGGTCGTGACACGGGCCGCGGGCCGTTCAGCGGTTCGCGCGTTGATGTCCCCCGTTTTGATGGCATTCATGATCGGCGTTCTGGGCGTGGCAGTGATCAACCCGATTGTCGCGTCGACGTCTCGCGAATTTGAAGAACGCAGCAATAGCTTCAAAGGCCAAGATCGCGTTCTGACACTTGGCTCAACGGGGCTCTGGTTGCGGCAAGGCGATGACGAAAGCCAGACCGTGATCCGCGCTGAGACGGCAAATCTGGACGGGACACGGCTGCAAAACGTGACGTTCCTGCGGTTCACCGACGACGGGCTGCCGGTCGAACGGATCGCGGCGAAAACAGCCGTGCTGACCAACGGCGCGTGGTCCCTGTCCAACGTCAAGATATGGCCGCTTGCCACGTCGCTAACGCCGGAATCCAACGCCATCACGCAAGACAGCTACGACATCAGTTCGACCCTAACCGCAGACCAAATCCGCGACAGTTTCGGAACCCCGTCCTCAATCCCGATCTGGGATCTTCCGGCGTTCATTGAACGGCTGAAGACAGCGGGCTTTTCTGCACAACGCCATCAGGTCTGGCTGCAAATGGAATTGGCCATGCCCATATTCCTCGTCGCGATGGTCATGATCGGTGCCAGTTTTACCGTCCGCCATCAACGCGGCGGGCGCACTGGCATGATGGTCCTTTTCGCAATCATGCTGTCGTTTGGGACCTACTTCCTGCGTAACTTCGCCCAAATTCTCGGGGAAAACGGACAATTGCCAGCCGCTTTGGCCGCGTGGGCCCCGCCGCTTGCCGCCATCGGTCTTGCACTTAGCTTCTTATTACATCGGGAAGACGGATAATGCGCGCCCTTCTCATCTGCCTTTTGCTGCTGCTACCAATGACCGCGACCGCCCAAGGGGTTGCGACACTTGTGGCCGATAACGTCTCAGTCGAAGGCGGCAGTCGTCTGATCGCACAAGGCAATATCGAAGTCTTTTATGACGACACCCGCTTGTCCGCCCGCCGGATCGTCTATGATCAATCCGGCGATCAACTAACGATTGACGGACCTATTTTCATCCAAACCGCAGACGGTGAAATCCTGACAGCCGACCGCGCAACGCTCGATCCGCAACTTGAAAATGGCATGCTGCGCGGCGCGCGATTGGTTTTGGATCAGCAGTTGCAACTAGCGGCCAACCAGATCGACCGCGTCGACGGTCGCTATTCGCAGCTCACCCGCGTCGTGGCGAGTTCATGCGCCGTTTGCAACGGGCGTCCCGCGCTGTGGGACATCAGGGCCGAACGGGTTGTCCATGACCAAGATGCCCAGCAACTTTACTTCGACAATGCGACCTTCCGCGTCCGTGGCGTGCCTGTCTTGTGGCTGCCTTATGCGCGTCTGCCCGATCCAACGCTCGAACGTGCGACGGGTCTTCTAATACCTGACTTTCGGAATTCGGATCTACTGGGCCTAGGGATCAAGCTGCCCTATTTCATCACGCTCGGCGACCATCGCGATCTGACTTTAACGCCATATTTGTCGTCCGAAACCACAACGCTTGAGGCCAGCTATCGTCAGGCGTTTCTTTCCGGTGATCTGAATATTGATGCAGCCTACAGCCGCGATACGCTAAACACGGACCGTCGGTCGTATCTGTTTGCCGACGGTGAATTCAAACTCAGCGCCAACACTGTATTATCGTTCGATATCAAAACTGTCAGCGACAAAGCGTACCTTACTGAATACGGCTATGCGGACCTTGATCGGCTAGAAAGCAGTGTGACACTGGAAACGATCACAGACGATAGTCTGTTCCGCGCGCGTTTCAGCTTTTTCGAGACCCTGCGCGATGACGAAGTCAACGCAACCTTGCCCCCCATTGTTGCAGACCTGCGCTATGAAAAACGGGATACTTTTGCCGGTGGCCGACTGACATACGGTCTGTCTGGGGATGCGGTTTTCAGGACTGGCGACGGCACTGACGACTATGGCCGCGATGTCGCACGTGCTGGCGCATTTGGGTCGTGGACACGCGATTTGACCTTACCAGCAGGTGTCATTGGCGACATCACCGCAGCCATTCGTGCAGACCAGTACTTTGTCCGCGATGATCCAGCCTATGAAACGTCCTTCAACCGGATTGTTCCCACCATTGGGGCGTCGTTCAGCTGGCCCGTTATCACAGGGAACACGGACGCAGCTATTCATACAGTGACACCGAAGCTGGCAGTCGCGTGGTCAGACGTTCTAGGCACCACGCCTCCGAACGAAGACAGCACGCGCGCCGAATTGGACCAAGCCAATCTGTTCGACCTTTCGCGGTTCCCCGGTGATGATCGCGTTGAAACCGGTCCACGGGCGGCACTTGGTGCCACCTACGCGCGGCAAGGCACAACCGGCAGCTTCACATCGCTTACCTTCGGGCGGGTAATTCGCGCGGAAGCAGACGATGCGTTCTCTCCCTCATCGGGCCTTGATGGCACATCATCAGATTGGTTGATCGCGGGACAAGTCACGTCTCCGCAAGGCGTCCACTTCGACGGGCGAGTCCTTTTGAACGACGATCTTGAAACGACACGCGGCGCTGGACGCGTTGGATGGCGGACCGACGACGTCACATTGAATGCAGCCTACATTTGGCAAGAAGCAGATTTGACCGAAAGCAGACCCGACACGGTGTCCGAATGGACGCTTGATACAGCTGTGCAATTGAACGATGCGTTCAAAATTAGCGCCGACGCCCGCTACGATATCGCCAACGACAGCCCCGCCACCGCCGGATTGGGCGTAGAATGGCGCAACGAATGCGTGACTGTTGATCTTTCGGTCTCGCGCCGCTTTACGTCTTCAGATACGATTGAACCGTCCACGGACTACGGCTTGTCCATATCGCTCAACGGCTTTTCTGCCGGACGCAGTGTTGCAGGCCCAAGTGCAGGATGCCAGAATTAATGACCATTCGGACAAACCGGATGCACCGAGCCCCATGAGGACCCCGATGCGCGCACTCAACATTCTTTGCGGCCTGATTGCCCTGACAGTTGGTTTCACCCCCCTTGCCACAACCGCGCAGGGCCAGTTTGGACCTTCCGTGACCGTCAACAATAGCGCCATCACCGGCTATGAAATTGACCAACGGGCGAAACTACTGGAACTGTTCCGCACACCCGGCGCAGGTCGGGCTTTAGCCCGCGAACAGCTGATCGATGATCGGTTGAAGCAAGCCGAAATGGACAGCGTCGGTTTGCGCATCGCCGAAGGTGGGCTACAGACCGCACTGGAAGAATTCGCAGGCCGCGCAAACCTGACGCTTGATCAGTTCGAAGTGATCCTCGCCCAAAACGGCGTCGCCCCCGAAACACTGCGCGATTTTGTCGAAATCGGCGTGACATGGCGGGACTACGTGCGGTCGCGGTTCGGATCACAGGCGCAAATCTCGGAAGCCGAAATCGACCGTGCGCTCAGCGCATCTGGCGGTACGGCAGACGGGATCGAGGTGCTCCTGTCCGAGATCATCATTCCGGCACCACCCCCACGCGCCGCATCAGCGCTCGCGACCGCCGAACGTATCGCCCAAACGCGGTCCACGGACGTGTTTTCAAGCGAAGCCCGCCGCGTGTCCGCATTGCCATCCAAAACCAACGGTGGACGTCTGGGCTGGTTACCAATTTCAAACTATCCACCTGCGCTGCAAGGGTTGATCCTTGGTCTCGGCACAGGAGAAGTCACGGCCCCAATCCAAATTCCAAACGGTGTCGCGTTGTTCCAAATGCGCGGTGTGCGTGAAGTTCCGACAGCGCGTCCGGCGCCCGCTGAGATCGAATATGCGGCGTACTACATGGCAGGTGGCCGTGACGCCGCACGCGCGTTGCAAGACCGTGTTGATACCTGCGACGACCTTTACGGCGTGGCGCAAGGCCAACCAGCGGAAGTACTGGAACGCGACAGCCTCGCACCATCGCAAATCCCGCAGGATGTGGCCCTTGAACTGGCGCGCCTTGATCCGGGCGAAGTGTCCTACAACCTCACGCGCGCTAACGGCCAAACAACCGTGTTCTTGATGCTGTGCAACCGTGTGACAGCAGGCCGTGAAGATGCAGATCGTGAAGCGGTCAGCAACCAATTGCGCAGCGCCCGTTTGGCTGGATTTGCCGATGCGCTTCTGGCAGATCGCCGCGCCTCTGCGGTCATCGTAGATCAGTGACCCAAGCGAGACCAATCGTCATCAGCTGCGGCGAACCAGCTGGTATCGGACCTGAAATCGCGGTGGCAGCCTTTGATGTGCTGTGCCGCGATATTCCACTCGCGTGGCTTGGCGACCCAAGGCACCTGCCGGCGGGGACAGATTACGTCTGTATCGACAAGGCCAGTGAAGCAGCAGACCTGTGTCAGCAAGGCAAACTGCCCGTGCTTACCGTCGCGATGGATGGCACAGCGATCCCAGGCACGGCAGACCCCGCCAATGCGCAGGGGGTGATCGACGCAATCGCCATCGGGGTCGATCTGGTCACAACAGGCCAAGCCCGCGCGATCTGCACGGCACCTATTCACAAGGCCGCACTGATCGACGGGGCGGATTTCGCTCATCCGGGTCATACTGAATACCTCGCAGCACTCGCCAAAACAGATCGTGTCGTGATGATGCTGGCGTGCGACGACCTGCGCGTTGTGCCGGTCACAATCCACATCCCGCTGGCGGATGTGTCGTCTAACCTGACGGCCAGCCTCCTGACTGATACGCTACTGATCACCCATGCTGCATTGCGTCGTGATTTCGGGATCAAAGCGCCGCGCATCGCGGTGGCAGGCCTGAACCCTCATGCGGGCGAAGACGGCAAAATGGGTCACGAAGAAATCGAGATGATCACGCCGGTACTGGACGCACTGCGGCAAGAAGGCATGGATTTGATGGGGCCGATGTCTGCGGACACGATGTTCCATGCGGCCGCCCGCCAAAACTATGATGTCGCAGTCTGCATGTATCACGACCAAGCGCTGATCCCCGTCAAGACGCTCGGCTTTGATACGGGCGTAAACGTGACGCTAGGCCTGCCGTTCATCCGCACATCGCCCGATCACGGAACAGCCTTTGACATTGCGGGCAAAGGTCTTGCCAATCCGTCGTCAATGATTGAAGCGATCAAAATGGCGGCTGTGATGGCGGACGCAAGAGACGCAGACGCGGCGCGTGGCTGAACTTGCGGGAGCCTCCGGCGGGGATATAGAAGAACCCAAAGAAGCACGGACGGAGTGCCAACATGAGCACCATTGATAATCTGCCCCCCCTGCGGGAGGTGATCGACACCCACGGGATTGCCGCGAAAAAATCGTTGGGCCAGAATTTCTTGTTGGACCTGAACCTGACCGCGAAAATCGCGCGGATGGCGGGTGATCTGTCGGGCGCGGATGTGCTGGAAGTTGGCCCCGGTCCGGGTGGCCTGACACGCGGCTTGCTGGCCGAAGGCGCGCGGCGCGTGTTGGCCATCGAAAAAGATGAACGCTGTATGTCAGCGCTGGCCGAAATTTCGGCCGCCTATCCGGGACAGTTGGAGGTCATCAACGGTGACGCGCTCGAGGTGAACCCGCTGACCTATCTGACGCCGCCAATTAAAGTGGCCGCCAACTTGCCCTATAACGTTGGCACTGAATTGCTCGTCCGCTGGCTGACGCCGCCCGAATGGCCGCCGTTCTGGGAAAGCCTGACGTTGATGTTCCAACGTGAGGTCGCCCAACGGATCGTGGCCCAGCCGGGCACAAAGGCCTACGGTCGCTTGGCGCTTTTAGCGCAGTGGCGGGCTGAGCCACGGATCGTATTGGACTTACCGCCAGAAGCGTTTTCACCGCCCCCAAAAGTCAGTTCCGCCGTCGTCCACCTGACAGCCCTGCCCGCACCCCGCTTTGAGGCCGATCCGGCTGTGCTGAACCGTGTCGTCGCTGCGGGTTTCAACCAACGACGCAAAATGCTGCGCTCTGCGTTGAAGGTGTTGGGACCAGATATCGAAGACCACCTCGTCGCCGCGGGAATCAAGCCCACGGAACGCGCCGAACAAGTATCACTGGAAGAATTCTGCGCATTGGCGCGCAGCGTTGCGTCTGCGTCCTAGAAGAGGTCTCGCGCCGCCTTTGCGGTCCTAAGGCGGATCGTTGGGGTTGGCGTTTCCGCTAGTGCAGCACCGATTTCCGCGCGGTTTTTCGCATCAAGCCGCCATGCTTTACGCACAAAACGGAATTGCCGCCGACCGGGCCAATCTGTATTGCCTTCAGGATGTTCCGACCGGTTACGCCCCATGAAGCGGATACTGCGCCAAATGATCCGGCCAATACGAACTGATTTGGGCGGATCGAGCCAAACGACGACATCTGCACGCTTTAGCCCGTCCGTTTGAAGCAGCGAGGGACCGCCTTCGAGGATCCAACGTGGCTGGGCAATAACATCGTCTTGGGCACGTCGTATGTCTGAACGGTCGCGATATGCCCAACCCGTTTTCAACGCGAACGCATCGTTGTGGAAAACGGGAAGCCCAATGCGGTCCGACAGCCTATTGGCAAACCAAGTCTTGCCCGCCCCGTTTGCGCCGATGATCAGGACACGTTGGCAAGAAAAAAGCCCCCCGAAATCGGAGGGCTTTGCAATCATTCAGCAGCTTCCGGCGCTGCACCGCTATCAGGTGCGGGCGCATCAGGTTTCGCCTCTTCTTTGGGCTGGTCTGCGTCTGCCTTCGGCGCACGCGGCTTGCGTGGCTGACGCGGGCGGCGCGGCTTTTTCTCGGGCTGCTTTTCAGGTTGTGGCTGATCGTCCGATTTCGCCTCGGGCGTATCAACGATATCCGACGACGTATCAGGCTGATCCATATTCGCTGGATCATTCGACGCCGCTTCTTGCGCTTTCAGACGTTCCGCGCGTTCGCGATCCCGTTCAGCTTGGCGTTCGCGGTTCGCTTGTTCCTGCTCTTCGCGCTTAGCGTCGACTTCTTTCTGCGCCTCGGCCAGCATCCGCAGGTAATGTTCTGCGTGCTGCGCAAAGTTTTCCGCATTCACACGGTCGCCAGACAATTGGGCGTCGCGGTGAAGCTGGTTGTATTTCTCGATAATCTGCTGCGGCGTACCGCGCACCTTTCCGTCAGGTCCGTTACTGTCGAACACACGGTTAATCAGGCTGCCACCTGAGGGGCGGTTGTTGCGGTTCTTATTGCCCCGCGAACGCGACTTCGATGATCTCATGGAATGCTTTCCGTCAAGCCTTCGGGCTTTGTTGCGCTTTATTTTCCCGTACCGCAGCAGCGCGGCATTTTGGGATTAAGCGTGTTTGGCGATGGCCAACGAGAGCATAACGGCTCTGCTGTTGGTAGCGAAGAAAAAGCACGGGTCGTCGTTTTGTGCAACCCCTAAGTGCCATTTGACACCTTGAAAGACCGTTAACCCCCGGATTTTTGCCCGGAAACCACACGATCACGGCCATCAAGGTCCTGTGTGACCTGAATCTTGGCGAATCCATTTGCGGCAAACATCTCCGCGACGGCAGCACCTTGGGTTGGTCCAATCTCGACCATCAGGTGACCGTCTGTGTTCAGCGCCGCGTGCGCACCATTCGCGATGATGCGGTAACAGGTCAGCCCATCCGCCTCGTCGGTCAAAGCCATGCGTGGTTCATGATCACGCACATCCGCCTGCAGGCCCGCCATTTCATCCGCCGCGATATAAGGCGGGTTCGATACGATCAGATCAAATGCCCCTGCGACAACGGCAAACCAATCCGACCGCAAAAACGTGGCACGCGACTCCAGATCTAACGCCGCAGCGTTCCGCCCCGCCACCGCAAGCGCCGCGTCAGACATATCGGTGCCCACGCCAATCGCATCGGGACGGTCCCCGAGCAACGACAGCAGAATACAGCCAGACCCTGTCCCAAGATCCAAAACCCGCGTGAAAGGCACAGCCAAAGCGGCCTCAATCAATGTTTCAGTATCAGGCCGCGGATCAAGCACATCCGACGTCACAATGAACCGATGTTTGTAAAAATCGCGGTAACCCAACAGGTGCGACAGCGGAACATGGTCCGCACGTTGCGCCACCAATGCGTCAAATGTCGTCAGATTGCCCACAGCCACGGCCCACAGACGTTGTACCTCGCCCAAGGCCCCGTCAAAGCCAAGCCGCTTGGCCGCATCCCGTATTGCCGCGTCCTGCGTGCCGTTTACGTCCCAGAACGTCCCTTCGGCAAAAAATCCGCTCACGCGCCCATCTCAGCCAACAACGCGGCCTGAGCATCGGCAGACAGCGCTTCGATCACTTCATCCAGATCACCTTGCATGATTTGGTTCAACGAATAGAGCGTCAGATTAATCCGGTGATCCGTCATCCGGCCCTGTGGGAAGTTATAGGTGCGGATACGTTCCGACCGATCCCCCGACCCCACTTGCGCCTTACGGTCCGCAGAGCGTTCGCCGTCCACACGTTGGCGTTCGAGATCAAACAACCGCGTCTTCAGCACCTGCATCGCAATCTCGCGATTGCGGTGTTGTGACTTCTCAGCTGACACAACGATAATTCCTGTCGGAATATGCGTGATCCGCACCGCAGAATCGGTCGTGTTCACGTGCTGACCACCCGCACCCGACGCCCGCATCGTATCAATGCGAATGTCAGTGCTGGCAATTTGAATATCCACGTCTTCGGCCTCAGGCAGCACCGCAACAGTCGCAGCAGAGGTATGGATACGCCCGCCGCTTTCCGTTTCCGGCACACGTTGAACACGGTGCACGCCAGATTCGTATTTCATTTTCGCGAAAACGCCTTCTCCGGCAATTCGAACAGTGGCTTCTTTCACGCCGCCCAGCTCGGACTGGGAATGTTCGAGAATTTCAAACGTCCATCCCTGACCTTCGGCATAACGCTGATACATCCGCAGCAGATCCGCGGCAAAAAGTCCGGCTTCGTCGCCACCCGTTCCGGGACGAATTTCCAACAGCGCAGGACGGCCATCGGCCGCATCCTTTGGCAGCAGCGCCAACTGAACATCATGTTCCGATCCTTCAAGCTGCGCTTTCAACTCTGGCAATTCCATCTCGGCCAGTTCACGCATCTCGGGATCTTTCAGCATCGCTTCGGCTTCGGCGATCTGGGTGACGAGGTCTTTATAGGCCGAAACTGTCTCAACAACGGGCTTTAACTCGCTGTATTCTTTCGCCAATGCAGCGATATCAGCACCAGCAACATCGCCCGACATCTTGGCTTCAAGAAACTGGAACCGGTCGATTAGTTGAATGATTTTGTCTTCTGCAATCATGTGCTTGGCGTGTCCTGGTCAAGTGCGACCGTCAAAGGACCAAGTGCCGAAAGCCAACCCAGTACACGGCGCTTATTCACACCCATATCGCTTTGTCCGTAGCGCAATCGCGCATTGATCATCAACAACGGCCCTTCATTATCCAGCTCGTCTGCCCCTGCGGGGATAATTGAAACGGTGGTGTAGTCGGGAAAACCCACGACCTTTGAACGGGTCACGAAGGTAATCATGCCGTCCTCTACCGTCCCGTCCAATACGGTGGTCCTGTCGGTGTCCATCGCGGCTTGGGTGATAACCGTCAAAACATCGGCTGGCGCCGCCGTGATCTGACGCACGGCAGTGAAACCACCTGCCGACGGATAGTCACCCGGCCCCCTGACTTGCGCCTGAACATGGGCGTTGTTCGGGTCATTCGGTGCAAGCCGTACATAAACGATGAGAGCGACGAAAATGCCAATCGCCAGCAAAAAAATGGTGCGCATGTCGTGTTCTCACTTTGGGAATCCAGTGCACGCCTTGTGTACGGGTTGTGCACGGGTTGTGCCAGCCTATCTGTACGGCACTCCGGGCAAAATCGACAGCATCTCGAACATCAGATTTGCGCCCGTCAGCGCTGTATTCCCCGAGGTGTCATAGGGCGGCGACACCTCAACCAAATCACACCCAACGATGTTTAGTCCTCGCAACCCGCGGATCAATTCCATCGCTTGCGGCGTCGTCAGCCCGCCAATCTCAGGGGTTCCTGTGCCCGGCGCATAAGCAGGATCAAGACTGTCGATATCGTAGGTGATATAGGTCTTCTGATCGCCAATCTTTGCTTTTATTTCAGCAGCTAAGGGCGCAAGGCTCTTGTGCCAAAGATCAGGCGCGAGATACTGATTAAAGCCCCAACCGGCAGCTTCAGTGAAGTCATCCGCCGTGTAACCCGTGCCGCGCAAACCGATCTGGAACACCTTGTCAGCGGTGATCAACCCTTCCTCATACGCACGCCTAAAAACGGTGCCGTGGGTTTCCCGTTCGCCGAACATCTCGTCATTCACATCGGCATGTGCGTCGACATGCACCAGCGCGACAGGACCGTGTTTTTTCGCAATCGACCGCAAAATCGGCAACGTCAAAGTATGATCCCCACCAAGCCCCATCGGGATCACATCATGCTTGAGGTGATTGTCGTAAGTCTCTGTTATTAAACGAATAGATTCCTGCAAATTGAACGTGTTGATCGGTACATCGCCAAGGTCCGCACACTGCAACGCATCAAACGGCGCAGCCCCCGTTTGGATATTATAGGGCCGGATCATTGCCGATTGTTCACGCAATTGCTTTGGCCCCATACGGGTACCGGACCGCCACGACGTGCCAATGTCCATCGGTATCCCGATGAAGCCAACGTCGATCCCTTCGGCCGTCGCAACTTCGGGCAACCGCATGAAACTTTGCGGCCCGGCGAAACGGGCCAGATCGTTTCCGGAAATTGGCAAATTCGGCATCAGACTTTCCTTTTATTCCAGAGGGCTAGACAGCAAAGCTCCATCACAACATGAGCCCCTGCAATCGCGGTCGCACCGGTCGTATCATATGCAGGCGATACTTCGACAACATCGCCGCCCACTACGTTTACACCAGCCAAATCCCGCAGGATCGCCGCCGCTTGCCAAGACGCAAGACCACCCCAAACCGGCGTCCCTGTACCGGGAGCAAAGGCAGGGTCCAAAGCGTCGATATCAAACGTCACATAGGTCGGATGATCGCCGACGATTTTCTTCACACGATCAACGACATACGCAGCACCCTTCTCGTGAACAGTGCGGGCGTCAATGTAAGGCATCCCAAGGTAATCTTCGCATTCGGTCCGGATACCGATCTGAACAGACCGCGTCACATCAACCAGCCCTGCTTTCACTGCCTTATACATAAACGTACCGTGGTCGATCCGGTCCATATCGTCATCTGCCCACAGATCAGAATGGGCATCAAATTGGATCACGGACATCGGCCCGAATTTCTCAGCGTAAGCACGCAGAATCGGAAGCGTCATAAAATGATCGCCGCCCAACGAAACCGTGCCCGGCCCCTGCGCCAGAATCCCTGCTATATGCTCCTGCAAGAGCCCAGGGAAACTCGGCGTATGTGCGTAGTCAAACGCCAGATCACCGTAATCCACGATCGAAAATTCTGACAACGGATCAAACCCGTCCCAGCCATATGGGGGATCATAGGGCTGCAACGTTGATGCTTCACGGATCGCGCGCGGCCCCATGCGGCAGCCGGTGCGATGGGTCACGGCCTGATCAAACGGCACGCCTGTGATCGCCAGATCCACCCCCGTCAAATCCTTGGTGTATTTGCGACGCAAAAAAGACGTGGCGCCAGCAAAGGCATTTTCAAACGCTAAGCCGCGCGGATCATCAGTCGTGAATGCGCGGTCAATCTGGCGTTTGGCATCTTCAAGGCTCATGGATTGGGGGCTCCTGTCTTTCAAATCACCTGACACTGGCAACGCTGCGCGGTCAAGACATGCGCCACGCGCGACTGCGGACTGCCCATGCAGCGACATGTGCAACCAAAACAAGTCTTGCGCGGCACGCGCACATCCGGATCAAACCACCGGCTGCGCGGTCTCCACAAGGCGCGCAAAGAACGATGCCCCATGCGCCGCCCCTTCGTCAGTGAAATCATAGGCCGGATGGTGCAACCCTGCCGTATCGCCGTTCCCCACAAACAAATAGGCACCGGGGCGTTTTTCGAGGAAATAGGCAAAATCTTCGGCGCCCATTTCGGGGCTCGCCGCGCCATTGACGGCGGTGTCCCCCGCAATCTCGCGCGCCACGTCGCAGGCAAATGCGGTCTTGTCGGCATCATTCACGGTCGCTGGATACCCGATTTCATAATCGAGCGTCGCCTCCACCCCAAAACTCGCCGCTTGGCCTGCGCAAATCTCTTCCAACCGCCGGATCACCATCGCCTGCACGTCTTTGTCGTAACTGCGCACCGTCGCTTGAATCCATGCCGTATCGGGGATCACGTTATCGGCGGACCCTGTGTGGATTTGTGTCACCGAAATCACCAATTGATCAAATGCATAATGGTTTCGGCTCAGAATCGTCTGGATCGCCTGCACAATCGATACTGCCGCGACAACCGGATCGGCCGTGTCATGTGGCATCGCCCCATGCCCCCCGCGCCCCTGAACCGTGATCGTCGCCGTATCAACAGCCGCCATGATCGGTCCAGCGACCGTTTGAAAATGCCCAACAGGCAAACCTGGCAGGTTATGGAGCGCGTAAATCTCGTCGATGGCAAAGCGGTCCAAAATGCCTTCCTCCACCATTACCTGCGCCCCACCGATGCTTTCCTCCGCGGGCTGGAATACAAGCGCGACACGGCCTCGAAAATTGCGTGTCTCAGCCAGATACTTCGCTGCACCCAACAGCATTGTCGTGTGCCCATCGTGGCCGCAAGCATGCATCGCACCGTTGATCTTGGATGCGTAATCTAGCCCTGTGACCTCATCCATCGGCAGCGCATCCATATCTGCGCGCAGACCAATCGTAGGGCCGTCGCCCTGCCCTTCGATGATCGCCACGACACCCGATGTTGCGATACCTTCGTGGATGTCTGTGATCCCAAATGACCGAAGCTTTTCAACAACAAACGCCGCCGTCTGATGGCAGTCGAACACCAGTTCAGGATGCTGGTGTAAATGCTGCCGCCACGCAGTCATGTCAGGCGTAAAGTCGGCGATCCGATTGATAACAGGCATAGGTGGTACTCGGTCGTTAGGGGCAATATGGTCGTAGTTGATCCTAACCGAGAGGCACTGGCAATGGACGATACCCTTATTCATGATCCAAATGGCGGGATGCCGCGACTGCTAGAAATCATGCGTCGCCTGCGGGACCCGAACACAGGCTGCCCGTGGGACATCGAACAGGATTTCAACACCATAGCGCCCTACACGATTGAAGAAGCCTATGAAGTCGCGGACGCGATCGCCCGCAGCGATTGGACAGATCTCGAAGGCGAACTGGGCGATCTGTTGCTTCAGACGGTTTACCACACACAAATGGGGTCCGAGGCAGGACATTTCGACTTTGATAGCGTCGTGAAGGCGATTTCAGACAAAATGGTCGCGCGGCATCCCCATGTCTTTGGCGACGAATCGCGGGACAAATCGGCAGCACAACAAACCGCCGATTGGGAAAAGATCAAAGCTGCGGAACGTGGTGCCAAGGCGCAAAAACGCACGTTGGACGGCGTGGCGGTGGGCCTGCCTGCCCTGACGCGCGCCGTAAAACTGCAAAACCGTGCTGCGCGTGTGGGATTCGATTGGCCGGATACGTCACACGTCATCGATAAAATCAAAGAAGAATCGGCTGAACTGGTTGAGGCCCGCGATACATTGACCGACGCAGAGGTCGCAGAAGAATTCGGTGACCTGATGTTTGTCGTCGCTAACCTTGCACGGCACCTCAAACTTGATCCCGAAGACACGCTGCGATCCGCAAACACCAAGTTTCAAAGGCGCTTTGAGGCCGTTGAGGACGCATTGGCCGCGCGCGGCAAAACACCAAAGGACAGCGATTTGGCTGAAATGGATGCCCTTTGGGACGCTGCGAAACTGGCGGAAAAACGCGCAAAAAATGTATCCGACTAAATAATTCAGGTATTGACCCGACAAAAATAGTCGGCTTTATGAGCGCCATCAAATAACGGAGCTTTCCAATGTCACTGCGTACCTGCCTTCTGGCAACATCTACCCTCGCAATCGCGGCACCCGCCCTTGCAGACGTCAACATTTACACCACCCGCCAGCCAGAGCTGATCCAGCCTGTCATGGACGCCTTCACCGCCGAAACCGGCATTGCTGTGAACCTCGCCTTTGTTGATGACGGTCTGGTTGAGCGCCTGAAAGCCGAAGGCACACGGTCCCCTGCTGATCTGGTGATGACTGTCGACATCGCGAACCTGAAACAAATCGTTGATGCTGACGTTGTTCAACCCGTTGAAAGCGACGTGCTGAACACTGCCATTCCTGCAGCCCTGCGCGACACAGACAACCAATGGTTCGGCCTAACAACACGGGCCCGCGTCGTATATGCATCCCGTGACCGCGTCGCAGACGGCGAACTGACAACATACGAAGATCTGGCCGACGACAAATGGGAAGGCCGCATCTGCACACGTTCAGGTTTGCACAACTACAACCTCGCACTTGTGTCCGCGATGATCGCACACCTTGGCGAAGATGGCGCGAAAGACTGGGCCGCAGGCGTGAAAGACAACCTTGCACGCAAACCAGAAGGCAACGACCGCGCACAGGTCAAAGCAATCTGGGCTGGCGAATGCGACATTTCTTTGGGCAATACCTACTACATGGGTAAAATGCTGGGTAACGAAGAGCAGACCGAATGGGCCAACTCTGTCCGTCTGGTGTTCCCAGAGTTCGAAGATGGCGGGTCACACGTGAACGTATCCGGTATCGCGCTGACGCAAGCCGCACCAAACAAAGAAGAAGCGCTGCAACTGATGGAATTCCTCGTGTCGCCAGCGGCACAGTCGATCTACGCAGAGCTGAACTTTGAATACCCTGTTCTGGACGGCGCACCATTGTCCGAACTGGTCGAAAGCTGGGGTCCTGTGACTGCAGACACGACTGATCTGACGGAAATTGCGGGCCACCGTGCCGCCGCATTGCGGATCATGGAAGAAGTTGATTTCGACGGCTAACGCCGCCGATCAAGCGGGGGACTAGCCCCCCGCACCCCCCAGGATATTTGGGGCCAAAAGAATTAAGACGCTTTTTCCTCGAGCGTCAGCCATTCTTCTTCAGCAGCTTCCAAGGCGGCCTGACGTGCGACAAGCGCGTCGGTCGCTTTTTGAAATTTCACAGGGTTGTCTGTGAAAAGCGCAGGATCGGCGAGCAATTCTGTCAGCTTGTCGATTTCGGCTGTAATCCGTTCGATCACACTTGGTAGTTCTTCCAGCCGATGTTTTTCGGTGAACGAAAGCGTGGTTTTGCGCGCCACCGCTTGGCCTTGTTTACCTTTGCTGGACAGCTGCTTGCCCACAGATTTCGGCGCGTCAGGCGTGTCCGCTCCGCGCTGTTCGCGGTAATCCGTCCAACCGCCCGCATAGACGACAGCCTGCCCGTTGCCTTCCATCGCGATGGTTGTGGTCGCCGTCCGGTCAAGGAAATCACGGTCGTGGCTGACCAGCAGCACAGTGCCCGGATAGTCGCCAAGGATGTCCTGCAGCAGGTCCAGCGTTTCGATGTCCAGATCGTTTGTCGGTTCATCAAGCACAAGGAAATTGCTTTCCCGCGCCATCAATTTCGCCAGCAAGAGCCGTGCTTTTTCGCCACCGGACAAGGACCGGACGGGCGCGCGCGCCTGTGCATCGTCGAACAGGAATTCTTTCAGGTAGCCCACGACATGCTTCGGTGCGCCCCGCACCATGATCTGGTCAGACTTACCGCTCGCCCCGAGCACTGGGTCGCTGGCCAGATTGTCCCACAACGTCATGTCCGGATCGAGCGCCGCACGCGTCTGGTCAAACACCGCGATATCAAGGTTCGTGCCAAGCTTGACCGATCCTTCATCCGGTTCAACTTGCCCCAGCAACATCTTGATTAACGTGGTTTTCCCCACCCCGTTAGGCCCCACAAAAGCGATCCGGTCGCCGCGCTGTACAGTCAGGTCGAAATCCCTGACGATTTGTTTGCCATCGAAGGATTTGGTAAGACCGAACGCTTCGACAACCTTTTTGCCGGACGTGCTGCCGCCCTCGAACGCCATCGCGGCCGTGCCTTGCCGTTTGATCTGCGCCGACTTTTCAGCCCGCAGATCCTGCAACGCCCGCACGCGACCTTGGTTCCGTTTCCGACGCGCAGAGATACCTTCAACCGCCCACCGTGCTTCCGCTTTAATCTTGCGGTTCAGCTTGTGGCGTTGTTGGTCTTCTTCTTCCCAAATCTTGTCGCGCCATTCTTCAAAACCGTCAAAACCCTGTTCGGCCCTGCGCACCATTCCTCTATCAATCCAAAGGGTTGCGCGGGTAAGTTCGCGCAAAAATGCACGGTCGTGGGAAATCAGCACGAAACCTGCGCGGGTCGTTTTGAGTTCGGTTTCGAGCCACGCAATCGCTTCGATATCAAGGTGGTTGGTCGGCTCGTCCAGCAACATCAGTTCAGGTGCTTCGGCCATCAGCTTGGCCAAGGCCGCTCGCCGTCTTTCCCCACCCGACGCCGTATTCACGTCACCCGCAGGATCAAATTTCAGCCCTTCCGCCACCATTTCGACGCGGTAGGCTTCGTCAATATCCAAGCCGCTCGCGGCGTAATCGCCAAGCGTCGCAAACCCTTCCATCGTCGGGTCTTGTTCCATGTACCCCACAGACACGCCGGGTGCTGCGACCCGCGTCCCGCTGTCGGCCTCCACAAGGCCAGCCATGACTTTCATCAAGGTAGATTTCCCAGACCCGTTGCGCCCCACTAGCGCCACGCGGTCGCCGGGTTGCACCACAAGCGACAGGTCTTCGAATACAGGATCGCCGCCGAAGGTCAGCGCGATATCGGACATTTGGAGTAAAGGTGTACGTGCCATGCCCACCAGCTATTGCCGCAAACGACAACGTGCAAGCCCCTGTTTTATCCGTCGGGGAACAACCGGACCCAGCGGGTCGCCCGCATCTAAACCAGTGCGCGCAATGCGCGGGCGCGTGCGGGGGGTATTTTAGCGATTTCCACAACCGTCAGCACGTGAAGCGTGTCCATCGTCCGGTCCACAACCGCATGATCGCTGACCCATCCGCCCATCGCCAGATAGGTCCGCAACAGAGGCGGCATGGGGCGTTGATCTGCGTCGCCCATCTGTTCACCAAAACGAATAACCTCGGGCGCGATAGCGCCGGGCATCAATGCGTGCGGTCCTTGATAACGGTCCTGCAACGCCCGAATGACACGGGCATATGGGGCGGGATCAGTGCCGGTCAGGCTTGTGCAGCCAAATAGGATCGTGGCTTCGCAGGCGTCCACGTATTGCGTCAGCGCCCCCCACGCGACGCGTAGGATATGAGGGTCAGGCGTTGCCGGATCCGTACAAAAACGACCAATTTCGATATGTGGGCCGGTCGTTTGCGCCAATCCTGACAGATCGTAGAACTGCCCCGCGTACCCGTCTTGCACCGCGGCGGCAGATGATTGCCGCATGCGAAACGTGCAAACAAGCGGGCCATCGGTGCCGTCTTCAATCATCAGATGCGACCAACTGGCATCAAATTGATCCAGATCGACGCCCGATTTTCCAAAAAAGCAGCGATGCCGCAGCTTTTGACAGGCGACAACATCCGCCGCAGATGTCGCAAACCGCGCGACGTAACGCCCTTTCGGAAAACCCACAGTCATGTGATGCCCCCCACAGGCAGCAAACCCTTGGAACAAATGGAACTAAGCCCTACATCTTGTGTCAGCACCAAAGAGGACATCGCGAACCCATGGATAAAATCGTCAAAACAGACGCCGAATGGCGTGCGCAACTTTCTGACCTTGCTTACAAGGTCACACGTAAACATGGCACGGAACGCGCAGGGACGCACGAAGATTTCCCAAAAGATGCAGGGACCTACATGTGTGTCTGCTGCGGCTCACCTTTGTTCGAACAGGATACGAAGTTCGAAAGCGGCACGGGATGGCCGTCATTCTATGCGCCAATCGATGCCGAACAGGTCGGCGAAAGCGAGGATCGCAAGTTTTTCATGAAACGCACAGAGGTGCATTGCAACCGCTGCGAAGCGCATCTGGGGCACGTTTTCCCGGACGGTCCAGCCCCGACGGGTCTGCGGTACTGTATTAATGGCGTGGCTTTGACGTTCGAACCTGAAAGCGACTAATCAATCATCGCAAAAAATGGATATCTAGGCTTTGGCCTAGATATCGTTATCGGCCAGAGGCCCACCCAAGAACTGGCCTGCATCAATCTGGCCAATAGAGCCCAACAGCTGTGAAATCACCGTCAGATCAGCGATGCCGTCGTCAGTCACACGCCGTGACAACGCAACGACGCGACCGTCTTGCAAAGTAAACCGTTCAATGTTGGACAACGTCCCTGCCCCAGTGAAGCTGATCGCCACGACTTGGCGGTCGACTTCGGTAGGTTCAAAAGGACCGTAGTGTTCGAATTTGCTGGCCACGTAATACATCGTGTTCTCGCCAATCACGCCGCCAGCGGTCGCAGGCCCCACCAAAGCCATGACAGATTCGCGAGTATCGACACCAACTGTCAACTGCGCCAGATCTTCGGGCAAAGGCACAAAACCATGGTTGCGCGTGATCGGTGTACAGGCCACCGCAAGGCCAAGACCTGCCATCATCACGGCGCGGCGCAATAGAACACCCGATGTGCTGTCGTTCCTGCTCATGACTGACCTCTTGCTTTGGGTGCTCTTGGCTTTTATTCCACCTACAACATGCACCCCTCCTTGTTCAAGAATGGATACGCCCGTGACCAATAAAGCGCCGACACAGTTTCGTATGGCTGATTTGGCTACCCGGAAAGCCACGACATTCAGCATTTTGCCGGATGGGCCTGCCCGCGCGGCGCTGGCTGATGAATTGCAGATCATCGAAATCCGCAAACTTCGGTTTGATGGGGAAATCGCACCGCAGGGCGGGCGCGACTGGCAATTGTCGGGCACGCTTGGGGCGACGGTTGTGCAGGAATGCGGTGTGACGCTTGAACCTTTGGTCACGCGGATCGACGAACCCGTGTCCCGCACCTACGTCGGCGATTACGAAGAAATCGAAGCATCCGAGGCCGAAATGCCCGAAGACGACACGGTTGAACCGATCCCAGCGGTGCTCGATCTCGAAGTACTTTTGGCAGAAGTCTTGTCATTGGCCCTACCACCCTTCCCGCGTGCCGAAGGCGCAGAACTGGGCGAAGCGGTCTACGCGCAGGACGGAGCGACACCAATGACAGACGATGACGCGAAACCATTCGCAGGTCTCGGAGCGTTGAAAGCAGCGTTAGAGGCAAAAGGCGACGAGTAATTTGAACCACGGGCGGACAACCATCCGAACAAAGGTAAATCGCCGCAGCACAGCTACCCTCAGCCGCTCACATTATTGTCATATGCTTCGCGTGAGGCGTCGATTGTCGCCAAATTCCGCAAAGCCCATTCACCCAAGACGGTGACAGGTTCACGAAAAGATTCGCCCATTTCCGTCAAATTATATTCCACCTTTGGTGGGATAGTCGGGTGGTAGGTCCGGTTAACAAGACCGTCCCTTTCCAGCTGTTTTAATGTCAGGCTCAACATACGCTGAGAAATCCCGAGGTTCCGTTTCAATTCGTTGAACCGCAACGTTCCGTATTGCGCGAGCGAAATAACAACCAGCACGCTCCACCGATCGCCGACACGCGACAACACTTCATTGATACGTTGGCATTCGGGACATTGCGCGTCGTCGGGCATAGCGGTTCCCTTTGTGTAACCGAGGTTAAAGAATGTGCCTTCTTGCACCAACACCCAGTACTTATTAGGTCGCCGGTTACAAATGTATACCGCCCATTTCGGGCGCAAGCAACGGGAAGACCGACATGACAACCAAGACCTTGAACGAGCATCTAAACTGGCGCTACGCCACCAAGAAAATGGATGCTACGAAATCAGTACCGCAAGAAAAGGTCGACGCGATCGTTGAGGCGATCCGCATGACGCCAACATCCAGCGGCACGCAACCGTTCGAGCTGCTTGTCGTGACCAACCCCGACCTGCGCGCGCAAATTGCCAAAGCATCTGGCGATCAAGCACAAATCACTGATGGATCACACCTGTTGGTGTTTGCGGCGTGGGACAATTACACCGCTGACCGCATCGACGCCGTCGTCGATCTAAACGTAGACGTGCGCGGTGATCTGCCAATGTTGCGGGCCTATTATGACAATCTGAAAGCGAATTACCTGCCGCGCGACGCAGATGTGAACTACGAACACGCGGCGCGCCAAGCCTATATCGCGCTTGGCGTCGCGCTGGTCGCTGCCGCCGAACAAGAAGTCGATAGCACACCGATGGAAGGTTTCTCACCCGAAGCTGTCGATGAAATCCTCGGGCTCAAAGAACGCGGTCTGCGCTCTGTCGTACTGATGCCGCTGGGCTATCGCGACCAAGACGGTGACTGGCTGCTGCCAATGGGCAAAGTCCGCAAATCGCGCGACACGATGGTCAGCGTCATCGACTAAAAGAACAGTTTGCGATGGCAGGTTGATCAAACGGCCTGCGATCCGGATTAAAAACCCAGCAAGACGCGTCACACAGGTAGACGCGCCTTGTGAAGTCAGACGATTCTCGCGCAGTGTCGCACTGCTTTACGGGCCTTTGAAAACAGCGCAAAACACCGTCTGGAAATATCCAAACAAACCCCTTGCACCATAAAAGAATCGCAGTATGTTCCGCGGCTCTTGAACATTGCGTCTCGACAGGGCTGCCGGAATGGCGTAGTTGCCCCGAAAGACAGATACATCCGGGCATTGAGCCCCATAAACTAAGGGCCGAGACAATGGCTGTACAGCAGAATAAAGTTTCCAAATCCCGCCGGAACAACCGTCGTTCCCACGACTCACTCTCCGCTGCGAACCCAAACGAATGTGACAACTGTGGTGAGCTGAAGCGCCCACACCACGTTTGCCCATCCTGTGGTCACTACGCACAGCGCGAAGTTGTGGCGCAAGCCAACGAAATCGATCTCGACGACGACGCCGCATAATTACCCAAGACAGGGGCCGCTCAGTCATGATGAACGCCGTAACGGACACCGATCCGACCAAGGCTACTGCGACTGAAACCGTGCTCTCTGTTGATGCGATGGGTGGCGATTCTGGGCCTGCAACTGTAGTTGCGGGCCTTTCGTTCTTTCTAAAGAAGCAACCAGACGCCAAAATCATTCTGCATGGTCCAGAAGACGAACTTGCCCCCCTGCTGGCGGCCAAAGGCCTGACCGACAACGTCACGGTGCATAACGCGACTGATGTCGTGAAAATGACCGACAAGCCAAGCAAAGTGCTGCGTAGCGGTAAAAACACATCCATGTGGTCCGCCATCGAAGCGGTCCGAGCGGGCCAAGCGCAAGTGTGTGTCAGCTGTGGCAACACTGGTGGCCTAATGGCGATGTCTATGTTGCGGCTGCGCAAGGCCGAGGGCGTGAACCGCCCCGCCATCGCCTGCTTATGGCCATCCCACAATCCGTCAGGTTTCAACGTTCTGCTGGACGCCGGTGCCGATATCCGCGCTGACCAAGACGATCTGTTGGCCTACGCGCTAATGGGCGCGTCTTATGCGCGTAACGGTATGGACATCCCACGTCCCCGCGTTGGCCTACTGAACGTTGGTGTCGAAGAACATAAAGGGCGCGCAGAACTAAAAGTTGCGCACGAACTGATCGCAAATGCTGCAGACGTCGGTGACTTTGAATACGTAGGCTTCGTAGAAGGTGGCGATATTCCATCAGACCGCATCGACGTAATCGTCACAGACGGATTCACGGGCAACGTCGCGTTGAAGACAGGCGAAGGCACAGCCAAACTGATTTCCGGCCTGCTGCGCACGAACCTCAAAGCGAATCCAATGGCGATGCTGGGCGCGCTGCTTGCGCGCGGCGCACTGAAAGCATTGCGTAAAAAAGTCGATCCAAGCGGCGTGAACGGCGGCGTTTTTCTGGGGCTCAACCATACGGTGATTAAGAGCCACGGCTCAGCGGATGCGGCCGGCGTTTCTGCGGCAATTTCGTTGGCATATCGCCTCGCACGCTCAGGTTTTTCAGACAAACTCGCGGCGCGGGTTGCCTCTGCTGTCAGCCTAGCCCAAGATGTCCGAGATGAAACCGACGTAACGTCATAAGACGTGTCGGACTTAACGGGCAACAGGCAATACAATGACACGACGTGCAGTGGTTCGGGGGGTTGGTCACTACCTGCCCGAACGGATCGTACCAAATTCTGAATTTGAAAAGACACTCGAAACAACAAGCGAGTGGATCAAATCCCGGTCCGGGATTGAACGTCGGCACTTTGCGCTCCCAGAGCAAGGCACATCCGATCTTGCCACAGAGGCCGCGAACAACGCGTTGAAAATGGCGGGCTTTGAACCAAACGACATCGACGCAATTATTGTCGCGACGTCGACGGCAGATCAAACGTTCCCTTCAGCGGCGACAATGGTCCAGCATAAGATCGGTAACACAAAAGGATTCGCCTTTGACATTCAGGCGGTCTGCGCGGGCTTCATTTATGCACTGACAAATGCAAATGCGTTGATCTTATCAGGCCAAGCGGATCGGGTGCTGGTCATCGGCGCTGAAACCTTCAGCCGCATTATGGATTGGACAGACAGGTCCACTTGCGTGTTGTTCGGCGATGGTGCCGGTGCATTGGTTCTTGAGGCCCAAGAAGGCGACGGAACCACCGCTGATCGGGGTATCCTTGCCACCGACCTGAATTCCGACGGAAGCTACCGCGACCTGTTGTATGTCGATGGTGGTGTGTCCACCCAGAACACTGGCGTGCTCAAGATGCAGGGCAAAGAAGTTTTCCGCCATGCCGTTGAAAAGCTTGCGAAAACCGCCGATACAGCGCTTGAAAAAGTAGGCCTAGGCGCAGACGATGTGGACTGGGTTGTCCCACACCAAGCCAACATTCGGATCATCCAATCCACGGCTAAAAAGCTGGGCGTTGGCATGGACCGTGTCATCGTAACTGTCCAAGATCACGGCAATACATCCGCTGCATCCATTCCGTTGGCGCTATCAGTCGGCGTCGAAAATGGTCAAATCAAACAAGGTGATATGATCGTGTCCGAGGCAATTGGTGGCGGTCTGGCATGGGGCGCGGTTGTTCTACGCTGGTAGAAAAATCCCGCGCAATCAGCGACCTAGGCGTCGTGGTTATTGACTTTGAAAACGGAACCCGCCTATCGTCCTCGAAATAACAGGGGGATACGATGGCTGATAAGACATTAACGCGCATGGACCTTGCTGAGGCTGTGCACAGTGAAGTGGGTTTGTCCCGTAACGATAGTGCGGATTTGGTTGAAAGCGTTTTGTCACATGTCTCCGATGCCTTGGTGTCCGGTGAGTCAGTCAAAATCTCGTCTTTCGGTACATTTTCGATCCGCGACAAAGCGGCCCGCGTCGGTCGTAATCCAAAAACCGGCGAAGAAGTCCCGATCCACCCACGCCGCGTTCTGACATTCCGTCCATCACATCTGATGAAAGATCGCGTCGCGTCCGGCAACAAACGCTAAACGCGACCACGACACCTTAACAAGAGGCTACTGCCATGGCCAAATCACGCGATGCCTTCCGGACCATTTCGGAAGTTTCAGACGTGCTTGAAACCCCTGCCCACGTGCTGCGGTTTTGGGAAAGCAAATTCAGCCAAATCAAGCCCGTCAAGCGGGCTGGTGGTCGGCGGTATTACCGTCCCGACGACGTATCCTTGCTCGCGGGGATACAGCATTTGCTGCACGATCAGGGCATGACCATCAAAGGCGCACAGAAACTGCTGCGCGAAAAAGGCGTGAAACACGTTGTGGGTATCGGCCAAGGCCTCGATGGCCCATTAGAAACCATGCCACAGTCGCACGTCGAAGTCCCCCCAGAGGCTGCAGCAAAAGCGGTCTCCGAGATACTCAAAGCCGAAGATGAATCGCAAACCGAAATGTTTACGGCACCGGTCGCTGCGGCGACGCCTGAAGAGCAACCCAAACCCAAGTTGCAGATCATCAGCGCAAAGCGGACACCGGACACACCAGCCGAACCTGTCGCATCAAACGAACAACCGGCTGATGACTTCGAAGAGCTTGAAATTCCATCAGCATCCCCTGCCCCTGATCCATCAGCGGATGCTGATACGCAGACAGCAGATCCAATCACCGCTTTGTCGTCCTTGGCCAAACCCAAGGTCGATCTGCCAGCAAATCCAATGCCTCGCTCTGACCTGCCAGCGCGGTGTTTGGCGTCAGTGGTCCATGCCAAACCGCAGCGGGTGGCGGCGAATGCGGCGAAGATTGCACCTTTGCTAGATCAGCTCACCAAACTGCGCGACGAGATGCGCCATCCTTGGTAAGCAACCGATGCAGCAGCCCGATTTCGCGCTTGCCCCGCGTGGGAATTGCGGTAAATACACACGCAGTCGGGCTATAGCGCAGCCTGGTAGCGCGTCCGTCTGGGGGACGGAAGGTCGCAGGTTCGAGTCCTGCTAGCCCGACCAATCATAACCGCCCGTCCCGCTTTTTGCGTGGCGGGCGTTTTGATATAATACGCCGCTTGGGAGGCACGATATGACACAGACACCACAGCCGGGCGTTCTAGCCGATCACCAAATCCGCGCGATGCTGGATGCGGGACAAATTGCAGCCTCTGCGGATGTGGCCGATGGTCAAATCCAGCCCGCGTCGCTTGATCTGCGTCTTGGCAATATGGCTTACCGTGTCCGCGCGTCGTTTCTTGCGGGCCACGACCATACGGTTGCGGACCGCCTGAACCTGTTCCAGATGCATGAAATCGACCTGACAGGCGGTGCTGTGCTGGAAAAAGGCTGCGTCTACGTTGTCCCGCTGATCGAATCCCTCGCCCTGCCCGCTGGCATGACCGCCGCCGCGTCGGCTAAATCTTCCATCGGCAGGCTCGACCTGTTGACCCGCGTGATCACCGATCATGGGATCGAATTTGACCGCGTGCCCGAAGGCTACGTTGGCCCGCTTTACGTCGAAATCTGCCCGCGGTCATTCTCTGTCGTCGCCCAGACGGGCCAGATGTTGAACCAGATCATTTTCCGCAATGGCAAAACGATCATGGACGACGACGCGCTACGGGCGCTGCACGCCAAGACGCCGATTGTGGACGGGGATGCTGTAATCTCGGACGGGCTCGGGTTCTCGGTCGATCTGCGCCCCGACGGCACCGATCTGGTCGGCTACCGCGCCAAACCGCACACAGGCGTCATCGATCTGGGCAAACTGGCGCACTACGACCCTACTGAGTATTGGGAGGAAGTCCGCACCGACAAAGGCTGGATCATCCTCGATCCGGGCGCATTCTACATTCTGGTTAGTAATGAATCCATCGCGATCCCCCCCATGGCCGCCGCCGAAATGGCGCCCTACATCGCCATGGTCGGCGAATTTCGGGTCCACTACGCAGGCTTCTTCGATCCGGGGTTCGGGTACGCAGAGGCAGGCGGATCAGGGTCGCGCGGCGTGCTAGAAGTGCGCTGCCACGAGGCCCCGTTTGTACTGGAACACGGCCAGATCGTAGGACGGTTGGTATACGAGCACATGGCAGCAATGCCAGACGCGCTGTACGGGCGTGAGATCAAGTCGAATTACCAAGGGCAAGGGCTGAAGCTGTCGAAGCATTTTGGGTGAGCGCAAAATCCGATCGTGCAATCAGCAATCAAACAGAACTACGTTCGAAACGTACGAACCTTGAGCCATAATTCTAACTGATCCTGCGACATGTCTCCATTGACAACATTGACAACAACGTCGTCGAGCCTGTCGTCGTCTAACAGCGTCAATTCATAATCGCTTCGTTGAAAAAGCAATTCAGTAAGCAACCATGAGGTTCGCTTGTTTCCGTCATTAAATCCGTGGCTCGAGGCAACTCCATGAAGCAAAGCGGCTCCCTTAGCCCAAATCATACGGTGATACCCGTGATACGGGCGGCCTAAAGCACCATGTATGTTGTCAATATTGCTAATGCCACGCAGCCCCCCAAAGGCGTCAAGTGACTCTTCGTGCGCTTCTAGCGCGTCGGAAAAAGTCACTCTATAGTGGCGCTTACCTATTAGCCAATCGCTGCAAAGCGTCCCTGTTCTTATTCACGCTTTTACTAATAGCTGCTGTTGATTTCGACCGAACAGTATGTGTCGAAACGGCGCCACCACTTTTTCGCACAACAAATTGGCCCGTCTTCGAGGTTCGGGTGACTGTTGCAGCATTTGAATTCTTCGAGGTCATTTTGTTGTCCTTTCAACGTCTAAGATGCGATGCACCAGATGTAATATCAAGCATCAGTGGCTAAAAAGTGAAAGCTAAGCTCGATGCCGGTCCGGTCTTTAGCGCGCACCCCAACTCAATCACCTCATCAACCTCCTCAGCAAATTCGCCGTTTGCCGTGTCCGTTGCGCGGCTTTGCGTTTGGATTGCGCGGTCTCCCGTCCTTCTGCTGTCCCCGTTTTATCTTGGGTCGTTTTTTGGATGCCCTCGCTCACAAGCAGATCCATGGCCATGCGGACCAAAGATTGAACATTCATTCGTCGTTGTCCTCAAACAGCTCTTCCTGCCCGTCATCTTCGTCATCACCGTCAACATCCCCCGTCCCCGGTGGTGGTCGGTTCTCCAGCAACCCAGCGGACCGCAGCTCTTTCAGCCCCGGCAGGTCACGCGCGTTCTCTAGTCCGAAGTGGTCGAGGAACCCTGCCGTCACCACAAACGTCACAGGCCTGCCCGGTGTCATGCGCCGACGTCCCAGCCGCACCCATTCCAGTTCAATCAACTGATCGATAGTGCCGCGTGAAACGCTCACCCCCCGAATTTCTTCGATCTCGGCCCGTGTCGCGGGTTGGTGGTAGGCGATGATCGCGAGGGTCTCGATCGCAGCGCGACTTAGCTTGCGCACCTCGACCGTTTCTTTCTGCATCAGATACCCAAGGTCAGGTGCCGTCCGGAACGCATAGGCGTCTTCGATCTTGACCAAATGCACGCCCCGCCCTTCGTATCGTTTGCCAACATGTACCAGCGCCTCTGCCGGATTGCAGCCGTGCGGCATCCGCCCCGTCAGTTCTTTGATCGACACGGGGTCGGCGGTCGCAAACAGGATCGCTTCGACCATGCGGGTCTGTTCGGCCATGGGGGGCGCCTCGAACAGGCTTTCGTTCAATGTGTCGTCAGTCACGGGGGAGCCTTTTTCGGATTTGGATCGGCGCGAAAATCTCGCCCTGCCGAATTTCGATTTTGCCTTCTTTGGCCAGTTCCAGCGATGCCGCAAAGGTCGCCGCGGTGGATGATCGGGTACGCACCGCGTCCGCGTCCCAGCCATCGGGGTAATAGCTTTGTAAATCAGTCCAGTCTCCCGCAAAGCCGATCATACCCCGCATGCGTTCCAGCGCCTGTTCCATCGTCATCACATGGGCGCGGTCCAGCACAAAGGGCCGGAAATCGTCCTTTGTCCTGATCCGCGCGTAGCCCTGCATCAGATCAAGCAGCGTTGCGGTATAGGTGACTTTGCGCACGCGCTGGACGTCTTCTGTGATGCCGCGTGCAAAGAAATCACGGCCCAATTGGTCGCGGCCCATGAGTTTTGCCGCAACTTCACGCATAGCAGCCAACCGTTCCAACTGGAACGCCAGATGCGCGGCAAGCTCTTCACCCGATGGCCCATCTTCGGTCGGATCAGGGGGGAGCAACAGCCGCGATTTCAAAAACGCGAGCCACGCCGCCATCACCAGATAATCGGCCGCCAATTCCAGCCGCAGTTCTTTGGCTTTCTCGACAAACGCCAGATATTGTTCGGCCAAAGCAAGGATCGAAATCTGGCGCAGATCCACCTTCTGCGTCCGCGACAGCGTCAGCAGCAGGTCCAATGGCCCTTCATACGCCCCCACGTCCACGATCAACGCTTCAGCGGCCACACGTTCGCTGACGCTCATCAGGTCGGGTTCAGAGGTATCTGTATCGCTCATCTGTGCCTTCAGCCAAGTTGGGCTGCAAGGTCCGCTTTGAGCGCTGAAATGTCAATGTGATCAGGGTCTTTTCGCCATGTCAGCGCGCGATCTGCGCGGGATTGCGCGGCATCGGTCATTTTGCCTGCAGCCGCTGCGACAGCGATCATTTCGTTCTCGTCGCCGTTGCAGTGCAAAGCCACGTCACAGCCCGCTGCAATCGACACTTCGGCCCGTTCGGCGATACTGCCCGACAAAGCCTCCATCGAGATATCGTCAGTCATCAAAAGCCCCTCAAATCCGATATCCACACGGATCATTTCGATCAATGCAGGGTTCTGGGTGGCAGGCAGTTCACCAGCTTCTGGGAACACCATATGCGCGGACATGCCCATCGGCAGATCGTTTAACGCGCGGAACGGGGCGAAGTCCCATGCGCTGGCTTCCAGCAGTTCCGCGTTGGCGGTCGGCAAGTTTAGGTGGCTGTCCACCGTTGTACGCCCGTGTCCCGGCATGTGTTTGATAATCGGCAGGACGCCGCCCGCAAGATACCCGTCAGCCACCGCACGCGCGTTTTCAGTCACCGTCTCTGGGTTGCGGCCCATGCAGCGGTTTTGCAGGAACGGATGGGTTTCATCCGATGCGATATCGCAAGTCGGCCCGCAGTTTGTATCAATACCCACGTCACGCAACTCAGCGGCAATCAAACGGGCCCGCATGTAAAAGCTTTTGGCAGGGTCTTGCGCCCGATCTGCCTGATCCAATGGCGGCCAATATTCGGCCCAATGCGGTTCGTGCAGGCGCTGCACGCGCCCGCCTTCTTGGTCGATCATAATTGGTGCGTCGCGGCCCACGCTGTCACGCAATTCGGCTGTCAGTGACCGCAGTTGATCCGGGGTATCCACATTGCGGGCGAACAGGATAAACCCCCAAGGGTCTGCATCCCGAAAGAACGTCTTTTCCCACGCCGACAGGCGCAGCCCCGCGGGCGCGAGGATCGTGGCACCGTTACGCATCAGCGTACGACGACCGGAATACAATCCGTGTTTGCAGCCTGCAGCGTGGCACAGAAACGGCGGGCATCCGCAGCCTCGGTAAAGCCACTGGCGCGCAGACGATAGAATGTGCTGCCGCCGCTTGATGCTTCTTGGATCACGCGGGTTTTGTCGCCCATATAGTCAGAGAAAAGCGACGACATACGCGTCCATTCAGCGGCGGCTGTATCGGCAGATGGGAACGCGCCAAGCTGCACAAGGTTCGTGCCAACAGGCAATGCGCCATTAGTTGCGACAGTGGCCTCGGCCAGTGCGGCAGCAACAGCAGTGCTGGTATCAGCCACCTGTGGTGCAGCAGCGGCTGGCGCTGTTGTCGTCACCGCAGCAGGTGTAGCGCGGCGCGGTCGTACTGTTGGGCGCAAGGATGTCGAAACACCCGGCACAGCTGGATCAACGGCAGGCGCAGACGCAACTTCGGCACCATCAACCGTGACGGTGGGTGCCACGTCTTCGCCGTCAGCCAAAGCTGTCAGAGGCGCGGCGGTGCCTGCGATCTGATCGGCTAGCGCTAGAATGCCTTCGGTCGTCAACGGCTCTTCCGTGTCAGTTGTCACGGCGGTTTCAAGCGCCGTTGGAATTTGTGTCTCGGACGGGGTCACGTCCGTCGCGGGCAGAACTTCGCCCGCTTCGGCCAACGGCTCAACCCGTAAATCTTCTTCGGCCAAACCTGGTGTGGCAGGTGCCAACAGCAGGCTATCGGACGGCCCTGCGGCCTCGCCTATTCCTGCAACGTCGTTCACAGACAAACCAGCGTGGGATGCAATCTCACCACCCGGTGCTTGCGGGGCGACACGCATCGCCCCTTCCATTGCGCGGACGACGGGGATGCCGGATACGTCTCGCATGATCAATTGGTAGCCCCAAACGCTCACGCCTACGACCAAGGCCAGCGATACCGCCGCACCCGCGTAGTTCATCAATGAACCGGATTGCACAAATGACTGGGACTGATCCCGCTCGTCGTAAATCGCCATACCTGCCTCGCGCCAGCTTACCGCCAAGCCAAGTCAGGCGGGGACTGATCATCTAGAGTTTGCTCGCCCCCGCGACGGTGCAGTTGATCTACATCTCTTCCGCAGGAGTAACCCCAAGAATACCCAACCCAGCCACGATCACAACAGAAACGGCGCTGATCAGCGCAATTTTCGCCTGTGTTGTCGAAACGTCACCCTCTTGGACAAAGCGCAGCGACACATCATCGTTGCCTTTGTTGTAGAGCGCATGGAAGTCTGACGCGAGTTCATAGAGGTAGAACGCGATCTTATGCGGCTCGTGCCCCTTGGCGGCAATTTCCACCAAACGCGGCCATTCAGCCAGTTTCTTCGCAACAGTCAGTTCGGCCTCATTCGTGAGACCTGACAAATCAATCCCTGCCAAAGTGGCGTCCGACACGTCCGCAAACGCAGCCGCTTTCGCCTTGGCTGAATTCACCCGCGCATAAGCGTAGTTCACGTAGAACACAGGGTTGTCCTTGGACTGCTCCAGCACTTTCGCGAAATCGAAGTCCAGCGGCGCATCGTTTTTACGGGTCAGCATGTGGAACCGTGTGACGCTTGCGCCCACTTGGTCCACCACATCGCGCAGGGTCACAAACGTCCCTGCCCGTTTGGACATCTTGAACGGCTCACCGTTTTTGTACAGCTTCACAAGCTGCGTCAGCTTGATATCCAACGGCACCTTGTTGTCAGACAGCGCAGACACAGCCGCTTTCATCCGCTTCACATAGCCGCCGTGATCCGCCCCAAAGACATTGATCAACGCATCATAGCCGCGCTTTACCTTGTCGTAGTGGTACGCAATATCCGGCGCGAAATAGGTCCACGCCCCGTCAGATTTCTGCACAGCCCGATCTTGGTCATCGCCAAAGTCAGTAGATTTGAACAAGGTCTGCTCACGTGCTTCCCAGTCATCCGGCATTTTGCCCTTTGGTGGTTCAAGCGTGCCTTGGTAGATCAGGCCCTTTTCCTTTAGCTCCGCAATCGCGGATTCAATCAGGCCTGTGCCGTAAAGCGATTTTTCAGAAAAGAAGTTGTCCATTTCGACGTTCAAAGACGCCAGATCGTCGCGGATCAGGTCCATCATTTTCTCTGTGGAAAATTCGCGAACGTCTTGCAGCCAAACATCCTCTGACTTCCCGAGGTACGCGTCGCCAACTTTTTCTTTCAACCCTTCGCCCACCGGGATCAGATAATCACCCGGATAAGTTCCGTCCTCGAACGCAACCTCTTGGCCGTGCGCCTCTTGATACCGCAGGAACACAGACCGCGCGAGCACATCGACCTGACCACCGCCATCGTTGATGTAGTATTCTTTGGTGACGTCGTAGCCTGCGTAGGACAGGAGCGTCGCCAGCGCATCGCCAAACACAGCGCCCCGCGTATGACCAACGTGCAAAGGCCCAGTCGGGTTGGCGGACACATATTCCACCATCATCTTTTTGCCCTGACCGAGATCGGACTTGCCGTAGGACGGGTCAGTCAACGCGGCCTTCACCACGCCCTGCCACACATCCGCGTTCAACCGCATGTTCAGGAAACCGGGTCCCGCAACTTCTGCCGACGCAATCCGCGCATCAGCCGTCAGCTTGCCTGCCAGAGCTTCTGCAATCGCCCGCGGGTTCATCTTGGCAGGTTTCGCCAAAACCATCGCGGCGTTTGTCGCCATATCACCATGTGCTGCGTCTCGTGGCGGTTCCACAGACACATTGGTCGTGGACAAACCGTCCGGCAAAGTGCCGTCAGCAACAAGCGCGTCAAGACTGTCGATCACAACAGCCCGGATATCAGCAAAAAGGTTCATAGCGTTTTCACATCTCTCAAAGGTAAGTCGTCCGTCTAACACTCTTGGCGTCTAGGTCAATTGCCGGGACGGTGCTTGCGGGCGCGTAACGGCAACAACAGCCTAATTCCCTCCAACAAATTGGCCAGTTGCAATGTAAAATGGATCGCTGTCGAAAATCTTTGACCGCTCGACGTTATGCACCATCTTCAACGTCCAAGCCCAATATGTCGGGTCGGCGTTAGTGTGTACGTTATAAGTCCAAGTATGGCTGGCCCCTGCTTCCAACCGCAACCCACCATCCGGCCACGCATCATCGGGGCGCGTAATCTCCGTCCTGTTAATCCGAAGATAAAAACCGGCCAGAAATTCGGGTGACAAATCAATCGGCGCGTCCGACACGTTTGTTATCGCAAGCGATCCAATGTCCAAGATTTCCATGACTGGGTCCGTTTCTGTAAACCCGATAGGTAACAATCGCGGCCAGAAGGCAATGCGTAAACCATCATAAAGAACAGTTTCTGGCCGCCGCATCGTGCTACAGTTATCTCTGACCTCTCTTTCGTCGGCAGTTGGATCAATGACATCCGTCACAAACTCCCCGAAATCCATACAAGTTGAGCCGATCAGAACGGTATCTTCGCCCAAAAACCGCACAGGCAAATCGCCCGGATGCGCGAGGATTTCATTCCTGTTAAACAGTGCACCACCAACATGCGCGTAACGGCCAACGCGGATGCCTGAACCTTGGTTCACGACGTGCGCATCGGTCACAGCTTCCGCAGGCACGACAGTAAAATAATCCGCACCCATCCAGAACGCGTCATCAAATATCATATCATCGTCACTGGGCAGCGCCGCGAACGTACCAATTGGCTGGATTGGCGACGACTTTGTCAGTCGCGTCGCATAGACCTGCCCAGATCTGCCACGCGCCAAATAGACGGCGTCACGACCAATGCCTGACCCAACAAAGCCGGCCTGCTCGATTGGTTCAGGAAATGTCATCACGTCCACCACATCATGTAGCAAAGTGAGCCGCGTGATGTCGGGCCCCTGACGGATCAGCAGTCCAGCGTTAGCCGACAAGTCTTCCGTGCCGACACCGTCCTTAAACTGTGTCGAGACGCGCGTATCACAATCAAGCATCTCGACCGGATCTGCCGCATCCAGATCATAAAGCCGTGTCGCCCCCTCCCAAATGGCTCCGTTCATCTTTAACCAATGGCGGCAATAATGATGCGGCTCGGTGACGGGCCGTTCGGGCAGCTCAAACGCAGGGATGCTGGCAAACCAAGTCTCTTCGCCAATCGATAGTATATGATCTGAATGGATTTCGATCAAAGGCGTCTCTCCTGCAGGCAACGACATCACCTGCGTGCCACCTTTCCAAACCTGAAAAGCGTCATGGGCAAAACCACGTTCCAAAACCGCAAACGTCGCTGGATCAGCGCCTACGATCTGGCGACCTTCCAGCCAAACCCGCGTGCGATCGAGACCGTAGCGCCCCGCGATGACGCGAAAGCTCTCGATATCGGCTGTATCCAGTGTCCGCCCGTTCACCGTCTCGGAATTGGCAGCTAGCCCTAGCGTCAGGACATTGACCACAAATTTATCGACACCCGACATCGGCCGCCAGGCCATTTTCCCGTCCTCGACGACATAGCCGGTTGTCGCACCGCTGCGCTGCGCGGGCGCATCTCTGTCCTGAAACAAGGGCCGCCACACGAAAACATATGCCACCACAAGCAACACCACGATGACCAACGCACGACGGTAAGATTTAGGCAGCGTATCGCTATGATTACTCATGTCGCAGCCCCGCTTCTGTCACCCTTTTGCGTCCGACGGCGGTTGCGTCCCTGCCCTGTCTTCTGCAGGACGCAACGCAATCAAGCGCACGTTGGCCCCACTTTTAATTTCGGTGTCGTACCGCACCAGCTTGATCGCACCGCCATCAGGCCACCAGCCCAACAAAATACTGTCAGCATGTTCGGCGCGCCAAGCGTCAAAATCGAACTCTTCCGTCAGACGTGTCACGCGGAACGTCCAACCATCCTCTACCATCGCTTCAAGATCGTGATAAGACTGATCGGGGCCAAATCGTTGCCCACCCAACGTGCGGGGCAATTGATGCCGCGCACTTTCCGATTTTTCGCGCATGATCTGGAAGACGTTGTCGCGGCCGTATTCAGGGGACAAATCGGTTGCGACTAAGGTGTTGTAGGCATCGTTATCAGTCGCGGCGACCAAGGTTGCGTAGTTGATAAACTCAAGCCGGTTCTCTGCAGCTTCCGATAGGATATCACCAGAGAACGTCGCGATCCCTGCACTCCGCGCACGGCGCAAGTGACCAAAGTTGGGATCAGTCATCAGCACCGGAATCTCAGCCTTCTGCAACGCTTCGGCCAAGCCAGTCGTAAAGCGCGATCCACCGATCAAGATAACCCCCGGCGTGCTTGCACCTGTCAGGCCCAAGAGCCGTGCAAACGGGGCCAAGGTGAAGCCGTGGATCACAACGGTCACGGCCACCAGAACAAACGCCAATGGCCCGATCAAGTCTGCGTCAGGAATGCCCAGTTCTTGCAAGCGTTCCCCGAACAGCCCTGCCACGGCGATCAACACGACACCACGCGGGCCGGTAAAGGCCACCAAAACCTGTTCCTTGAATGGCAGCTTTGACCCGATCAACGACACAAATACAGTCACGGGACGCGCCACAAATACGACGGCCAGCACAAAGATCACCGCACGCATGTCCAACTTGGCCAACGCTGCAAAATCAAGGTTGGCTGCCAGCAAAATGAAAACACCCGATACCAACAGAACGGTCGCGTGTTCTTTGAAACGTAGCAATTCGGTATAGCTGGGCAGGTTCGCGTTCGCGATCACAACGCCCATGACGGTCACAGCTAATAGACCGCTTTCGTGCAGCACCGCGTCCGATACGGCGAATGTCGCCAACAGCAGCGTGAACAACACGGGGACCTTCATATATTCCGGCACAAGCGCTTGTTTAAACGCACGAGATAACCCGTAGCCCGCGAGCCACCCCAGAACTGACGCGACAACAATGCCCAAGATTAGCTCGATTGCGGCGTCCATGGGGGTCGCACCTTCGGTGTTCAGAACCAAAACGACAGAGAACGCGAATACAGCCGCCAACGCCCCGATGGGATCGTTTACGATGGCTTCCCACTGCAGCAATGCAGCTGGCCTGCGCGACAAACGCGCTGTGCGCAAAAGCGGCGCGATCACCGTGGGGCCCGTCACGATCATGATCCCGCCAAAGACAGCCGCACTTTCCCAGCCGATCCCTGCCCCATAATGCAGCGCCAGCACCGACGTTAGCCAGCCAAGCGGGGCACCAATAAAGACAAGCCTGCGCACACCAACAGCCGCATCCCGCAGGTGATGGAAATTCAGGGTCATCCCGCCTTCAAACAGGATAATCGCCACGGCAATCGAAATCATCGGCGCGGTCAACGGGCCGATGTCACGGATCGGATCAAATATCCCCAAGACAGGCCCGACGATGATGCCAGCGACCAACATCAGGACAATCGCAGGCATCCTTAAACGCCACGCAAGCCACTGTGATCCAACGCCTAAAGCGCCAACAAGGGCGATTGCTTCAACGGGGCTAAGGCCCGTCGTGGTTTCAGTGGCCATGGGTATTCTCCTGTCGCAGGCGTATTGCCTATCACGCAAAACCTAGATCACAAGGGGAGAGAAACCAGTTAAACCGCAGCTTTGCGTCCCATCCGGTGCCGCCAGCCCACAAAAGCCAGCAATCCAGTCAGCAAAAGCGGCAATCCAGCCGGCACCGGAACTGGCGCCACAGGCTGCGCCAACCCGAAAGAAAAGTTGTCGAAATTATGGGTTTCAGCACGACCTGGGCCAGATCCAGCCTGAACAGTCACGGACGTAAAGGACAAATCCGAAACGAACCCCCAAAATCCTTCGAACGGCGCACCGATTTCTTCCGAAACGATCTCTCCGTTGCTCAGGACAAACCGCAACCCATTTCCGTTTCCGCGCGGCGACAGGTCAAAATCACCACCAAATGCGGTGGTCGGCGACGCAAACGTGTAGGTGGTCGTATCGCCTGACTGAAAAAAGCTGCTTGGCGTCGGCCTGTCGCGGAAAAAGCCGCTGGTGACAAAACCGGCATCCGAACTGATCGCTACGTTCTCGAAAGTCGTATCACTGAAATCTTCAAAATTGAGACTGCCACCTGTCGCAATATCGAATGCAGCCCTATCCGTGTATATCGTGGTCGCCGCAATTGTGGCACCTGCATCAATGCACAGCGCACACAAAACGCCGCATAAGATATGCGTTGGCTTCACAGAACTACCCTTCTCGTCTCAATCGCGTGGCGCCTGCGCATGAAAGCGCGGAACCTTTTGTTGAGCGCAAAAGACTAGTCGCGCACGTCTTTTGGGTGACGAGAATATGTCAAATCTGCGGAAATTAACCTTTTGTTAACCAATTATTAGGTGACCAAACGTCACGTTCCCTTGAGACCGGATACCCCACCCAAAAGACGCCCGTGTTCTTGGATCGCAAACCGGTCTGTCATGCCCGCAATGTAATCCGCCACGATGCGCGCCAGCGTGATCTGATCAGGGGCCGCATCCACGTCCTTGCGCCATTGTTTGGGCAATTCTTGCGGGTTTTCCATGAAAAACGGGAAAAGCGAGTCGACCATGGCCGTGACCTCTACCCGCATTTCGACGACTGCAGGGGCGCGGTACATCCGTTCGAACAAGAACTGGCGAATAACCTTCAAGTCTTTCCAAATCTCGGGCGTAAACTGGATCACCATACGACCAGCGTGACGGACATCATGCACAGAATGCGGATCAAGCTCCGCCAGATTACGGCGGGCCAGAACAATCACATCTTCCACGAGAATACCAAAGAAGCGGCGCAAGGCTTCATGCCGGCGACGGTAGTAATTCAACCCCGGATATTTGTGATCCACCCGTTTGAAGCAATCATCCAGGATCGGCAGCTCCGCAAGGTCATCCGTGCTGAACAACTCCGCACGAAGACCGTCGTGTAAGTCATGGTTATTATACGCAATATCGTCCGCCAAAGCGGCAACCTGTGCTTCGGCGCTGGCATGGGTATGCAGTTCCAGATCATGACGGTCGTTGTACGCAGACAGCGCATAGGGAATGTCACCCGTCACAGGCCCGTTGTGCTTTGCGATACCTTCCAGCGTCTCCCACGTCAGGTTCAGCCCGTCCCATTCGGCGTAATGCCGTTCCAGATCAGTCACGATCCGCAAGGCCTGCGCGTTATGATCAAACCCGCCATATGGGGCCATCAATGCATCCAACGCCTCTTCGCCAGTGTGACCAAAGGGCGTGTGCCCCAGATCATGGGCCAACGCGACAGCCTCAGTCAGTTCGACGTTCAAATCCAGCGCCGCGGCCACAGTCCGCGCCACCTGTGCCACCTCAATCGAATGGGTCAAACGTGTGCGGAAATAATCGCCTTCATGTTCCACGAACACTTGGGTCTTATGTTTCAACCGCCGAAAGGCGCTCGCATGGATAATCCGGTCGCGGTCGCGCTGAAACGGAGACCGAAAGGTGCTTTCCACCTCAGGATAAAGCCGCCCGCGCGGATTTGCGGGGTCGGTTGCATAGGGGGCTGCCATTGGTGTCCCTGCCCTTTTATCTTCACAAGTCATCGCATTGCCCTGCGACGGTCTTGTTGTGTTTGCCTGCCGTCTCTATATTGCAAACGTAACCAGATCGTAAGGTGCCAAGATGCTAACCCTGCCCCCAAAAGTCACAGAACGCGCGTTTGAACGTCTCGCCGAGATTGGTGCAGCGGCGCAAGGCATTGCGCGTCGCCGTTGAAGGCGGCGGCTGTTCCGGCTTCCAATACGAGATTGATCTGGACGAACCGAAAGAAGACGATCTGATCCTTGAGGGCCAAGGCGAAAAAGTCCTGATCGACAGCGTCTCATTGCCTTTTCTGACGGACGCCGTGATCACGTTCTCCGAGGAATTGATCGGCGCGCGGTTCGTCATTGAAAACCCCAACGCGACATCATCCTGCGGCTGCGGCACGTCCTTTTCAATGTAGCCTTTCCGGCTATTCTGCCCCACTAATAGGGAAAGATTGGCCAAAGGATACTGCGCAAATGACTGACGACACTGACAAAACGCTTGAGCTGGGCCAACAACGCGGATCGCATGGGCGTCAGCAGGACGAAGGCGTGCTTGTCATTCGCACGATCGCGATGCCTGCGGACACGAACCCTTCCGGCGATATCTTTGGCGGCTGGCTGATGTCCCAGATGGACCTCGCAGCAGGCAACATGGCAGGCCGCGTATCCCAAGGGCGCTGCGCCACGGTATCGGTCGAGGCGCTGCAATTCCTACGCCCCGTCAAAGTCGGGGATGAAGTCACCCTCTACGCCACCCTACGCAAAGTCGGCCGCACATCCATGCGCATCCACGTCGACGCATGGGGCCGCCCGCGCTATTCCGATAAAGCCGCGAAAGTGACAGACGCGGACTTTGTTTTTGTGGCGCTTGACGATGATGGAAAAGCGCGGCCCGTGTTCGACAGCTAACCACGTCGTACGCCACACGCCTTTGAACTTCACTTCAAGTACTGACTCCAAAACGGCAACATGGATCTTCGTGCGAAATACCGTGAAGGTCCGCAACGAGCCCATACCGTAACTAGGTAATTTGTGCTGTGTGCGCTCGCAGCAGGCCAATCGCCGCGGATACTAGGTAGGCTAGGCTACGCGGCGGTAAGGATAGCGGCCATTCCTTCATGGTGCGGAGAAGAATTGGGCGGAAATTATTCGGGTCGCGAACTTCTGAGACATTCGGTCTAAAGGCAGGTCCTGCTGTAGATAAATCCCGTTCATATGTGAGTAGGCATCCTAATCGATGACAGGCCCGCCGTTCTTCAATTTAAGCCCTCTTTTATCGTTGATACGGCAATAAAAATGACGCTCAGTCGCTGCCAAGCTCTCTTGATACTCTTCGTTTACAGTCCGAGATCAGACAAACCGCCATGTTCTGATGGCCTAGGCCCATGCGGCCAATGAAACAGCCTTTCGGTCTCAGTGATCGCGACATCATTGATTGAGGCGTGGCGCACGGCCATGTAGCCCTCGGCGTCAAATTCCCAGTTTTCATTGCCGTGGGCGCGGAACCAGTTGCCGCTCTCGTCATGGTATTCGTAGCAAAAGCGTACAGCGATGCGATTGTCGCTATGCGCCCAGATTTCCTTGATCAACCGGTATCCGTTTTCCTGCGACCACTTACGGGTCAGAAAAACGCGCACTTCGTCCCGGCCATTCAGGAACTCGGATCGGTTGCGCCATTTGGTATCGGGCGTGTAAGCCAGTGCCACCTTGTCGGGATCACGTGTGTTCCACGCATCTTCGGCCATGCGGACTTTTTTGACTGCATCATCGTAGGAAAAGGGCGGCACTGGCATACGGGTCATTGCGGCCTACCAGCTATTATAGCCAAGGTATTTGCCCGACATCTCGACCTTTACGCGATCACCTTTTGGGTTCTCAACGCGCGTAACGGTCATGTCGAAATCAATGGCGGACATGATCCCGTCTCCGAATTTCTCTTGGATCAACGCCTTGAGGGTCGGGCCATAAACGCCGACGATTTCATAAAAACGGTAAATGCAAGGATCGGTCGGCACGGCTTGTTCCCAAATCTTTGTGGGGCTTTCGGCCAAGACGCTTTCCGCTTCTTGCGGCAGGCCTATGACGCTGACCATCAACGTGGCTTTTTCGACCGGAAAGGCGTTCATGCCCATCGCGGCGGAATGGGTCCAGACAGGAGACATGCCGATTTTTTCGGCGATCTCTTCCCATGTTAGGCCAGCCTGTTTCTTGGCGGACAGGATCATGGCGGTGACGTCTTCTTTGGTCATCATCTCAGTCATTGTGAGGTCTTTCATGTTGGTCTCCTCCGGTCTTAGCTATTCACTGCTTTCAAGGCAGGTCGTTTGTCTTCGGAATCTTCTGCGGAATCGGTCAAGTTGATCTTGACCGTTTTGGGCTTATTCATTTCGCCTGCTTCCGTTGGCTGTCCGGCCAGTTCCTTTGATCGTTTGCCAAGGAACTGCACCAAATGGTTGCGGATCGCATAGTAGTTCGGGTGTTCGACAATTTCGGTCCGATTGCGCGGGCGCGGGATTGTGATTTCGACACTTTCGGCAACCCGCGCGTGCGGTCCGTTTGTCATCAGCAAGATGCGGTCGGCCAGTAGGATCGCTTCGTCGATGTCATGGGTGATCATGAACACCGTTTGCTCCATCTGACCCCAAATCTTGAGCAGCTCGTCCTGAATGGTCCCGCGTGTGAGGGCATCAAGTGCGCCGAAAGGCTCATCCAGCAGCAACAGTTTTGGGTGGTTTGCAAAGGCGCGCGCAATTGACACCCGCTGGCGCATGCCACCCGACAATTGGCTCGGCTTGCGGTGGATCACATCCCCCTCAAGCCCCACCATCGCAAGGAACTTGGTCGCATGTTCTTCGACCTGCTGCTTGGTCCATTCCGGATGCCGGGCCTTAACCCCAAACGTGACGTTCTTTAGCGTCGTCAGCCATGGCAGCAAAGAATAGTTCTGGAACACGACGCCTCGGTCGAGGCTGGGACCACGGACCTCGTAGCCATCCATCGTGACAACACCGCTGGTCGGGTCTGCCAACCCTGCGAGGATGTTCATGATCGTCGACTTACCGCAGCCGGAATGGCCAAGGATCACCACGAATTCGCCTTTCTCGACACCGAAGGAGGCGTTTTCGAAAACAGTCAACTCGCCGCCGTTCCCATCCGGGAACCGTTGGGTGAGTTTGTCGATACTTAAGAACGGTTTCATGGCTCTTCCTTTATTCGGCGTAGGTGACACGGCGCTGCAGCAGGCCGAACATGGCGTCGAGTAGCATGCCCACCACACCAATCATGAGGATTGAGAAAACGACGGACGTCAGATCAAGATTGTTCCATTCGTTCCACACGTAGTAGCCAATGCCGGTGCCACCGACGAGCATTTCAGCGGCCACAATCACCAGCCACGCGATACCGATCGAGATGCGCATGCCAGTCAGAATGGTCGGCGCAGCCGCAGGCAGGATCACAGTGAAGGCCGTTCGAATTGGTCCCAGCTCATGGGTGCGGGCGACGTTGACCCAATCCTCACGGACGCCAGCCACACCGAAGGCGGTGTTGATCAGCATGGGCCAGATTGAGCAGATGAAGATCACGAAGATCGCCGATGCTTCACTGTCACCGATAATGAACAACGCAAGCGGCATCCAAGCGAGCGGCGAGATCGGACGCAGTACCTGAATAAACGGGTTGAAGGCCTTGTACGCAACCTGGCTCATCCCGATTAGGAACCCGAAAGGAATGGCGATCAAGGCGGCCAGAAAATAACCCGTCAGGACACGATAAATCGAATATCCGATTTGAATGCCAATGCCTTTGTCGTTGGGCCCCGCATCATAGAACGGGTTACTGAGTTGTTCCCACGCCTTGGCAATGACCTGACTGGGTGGCGGGACACCCGCCTTTGGGGCGCCAGCGCCGGTTAGAATTTCGTATTCGGTCAACTCTTCAGCGGCCTTTTGTGCCGGGATGGCGGCCTCCCAAATCAGGAGGCCGACAACCAACATGACAACCGACAACAATGCAGCACGTTGGTTTATCGAAAGGGTGCCCATGGCTTACCCTTTCCCGATTGGGAAGCTGCTGACGTATTCTTCCGGTTTCGCAGGATCAAAGGTTTTGCCCATGATCGTATGCGACTTGTAGGTGATGTCCGGTGCCTCGTAACCGAGGTCTTCCATCACTTTCTTACAGTCAGCAGCAAGGTAGACCTGCTCCGCCACGCCGCGGTAATCCACGTCGCCTTCGATATAGCCCCAACGTTTCATCTGCGTCAGGATCCATACGCCCATGGAGTGCCATGGGAATGGATCGAAATCGATCCTGTCGGGCACACGCTGCACCTCGCCCAAGCCGTCGGCGTAGGTTCCGGTCAGAACCTGCTCGATCACGGTCACCGGCTGGTTGAGGTAGTTGGTCGGGGCAATCGCTTCTGAGATTTCCTTGCGGTTTTCCGGCGCTGACGCGTACTGCGTCGCGTCGATGATCGATTTCAAAAGCGCACCGTAGGTGTTCGGCAACTCTGTGGCAAAGGACAGGGGTGCCGCGAAAGCGCAGCATGGGTGGCCTTCCCAGATTTCTTTTGTCAGCAGGTGAAGGAAACCAATGCCTTCATAGACGGCACGCTGGTTGAACGGATCAGGCGACAGATACCCGTCAAGGTTACCGGCACGCAGGTTTGCAACCATTTCTGGCGGTGGGACGACGCGGATCTGGATATCGACATCTGGGTCCAGACCAAACTCGGCCACATAATACCGCAGTAGGAAGTTGTGCATCGAATACTCAAACGGCACGCCGAAGGTGAAGCCCTTCCACTGTTTCGGGTCACGCTTATCGAGGTGTTCGTTAGACAGCACGATGGCTTGCCCGTTGATATTTTCAACGGCTGGCATGATGTAAGGCTCCGCAACCGACCCCGCCCCAAGTGTCATCGCCAATGGCATCGGCGTCAGCATGTGCGAGGCGTCGTATTCCCCGTTCAGCGACTTGTCACGCGCAACGGCCCAACCCGCGGTTTTGATCACTTGGGCATTGAGGCCGTAACGCTCATAAAAACCCAAAGGCTGTGCCATAATGATCGGCGTCGCACAGGTGATCGGCACAAAACCAATGTTCAGGTCGGTCTTTTCAGGTGGCCCAAGATTGTCGAGGATAGCGGCTTTCGCTTCGTTCAGTGGAAAAACAGACGCCAGTGCAGCGGCCATCGTCGACCCACCCATCATGCCCATAAAAGACCGACGCCCGATGTCGCTTTGTCCAAAAACTGACCGCACAATTGCGCTTTCGACCGCGCGCTCCAACATGCCTTCGGAGGTGGACAGGTCAATGCTGTCCGCAGCATCGGGTTTGGGTGCGCTACAGGTGTGGCAGCCGCAATCGGCGGCGTGCCGCAGATCGGTTTCGGAAGAGAAGGGATTACCCAGTGATTTGACAGTCATGTTGCAACCTCGCTGTTGATTTTCTCCATGCTGGCAGCGGGGTATCGACAATTGAAGGCATTCGTTAAGAAATCAAAAAATGGATTTTTTGATTAATTTCAAAGCAATAATAGAAGAACAGCCCACGAATTATTACGAAATTTCGTAAATTACGATATTTCGTATTGCTCATGGGCGCGTGCTTATCCTTCATCAAAGGATGCTTGATACCGATCTCCCTCACGATTCTTTTCTCGCTGGCGCAATTGGCCCTACGATCCTAATTCATCTTGGCCGGGATCAAATTTTGGCAGCGACGAAAGAGGCTGAAACACTTTTAGGGGATGATGCCCTAACTGGATCGCACTTCGCCCGCTTCGTTGCCGCAGGCATGGAGACCTTCGTCGTCTTCATCACAGAGGTTCAACACCGAGGCACAGCTTGGACCCGGCAGGTGACTCTCCAAAATGCGGACCAATCGCCCCTGCAATGTGAGGTCACGGGGCGGGCTATACATCACGACGGTCAGGACATGCTGCTTTTGCATGTGCTTGATCTTGAGACCCTTGAACAACACGCAGCTGAGGTTGAGGCCGGAAAAATCTACAACGGCGGCCTGATGGAATGGCAACGCGCGCAAAGCTTCTTTGCGGATCTGGAACGCGAAAACCAATTGATCCTGAACGCCGCTGGCGAGGGGATTTACGGGGTCAACGCCGATGGCAAAACAACCTTTGTGAACCGCGCAGCGCAGGAAATGCTTGGTTGGACAACCCAAGACCTTCTGGGCCACGATATCCACGCAAAAATTCACCATCACCACCTGAACGGCGAACAATATCCATCGCACGAATGTCCGATCTATCAATCCTTCCGGTATGAGCAGGTCAACCGGATCGAAGACGAAGTATTCTGGCGTAAGGATGGCAAACCGATCCGGGTCGAATACGTCTCCACCCCAATCTACGACGGACCCAAATTGGTCGGTGCGGTGGTGATCTTTCGCGACATCACGGAACGCTGGGAAAACGAACGCAAATTGCGGGACGCAATGGATCAAGTTGCTGCGTTGCATCATCAGCTGGAAGAGGAAAACGCATACCTACAGGAAGCGATCAGTATCGAGCGGGCACATCACGACATTATCGGGCGCTCGGAAGCAATTCAGGAGGTCATCAGGCAGATCGAACTTGTAGGCCCAACCGATACAAGCGTCCTGATCCGTGGCGAGAACGGTGTCGGGAAATCCCTTGTGGCGTCAGCTGTCCATGACGAAAGCAGCCGTAAACGCCGCCCTATGATCCACTTCAAGGCTGGAGCCGTAAGCCCTGAGAAAATTGAAAGTGAGTTGTTCGGCCAAGTCCGTGGTGCCTTTGCCGGGGCGCTCAAGGATCGGCCAGGAAAGTTGGAATTGGCACATGGCGGCACCTTGTTCATTGATGAGGTTGCAGACATTCCTATCGAATTACAGGGCCACCTACTCGATGCATTGCAGAACAGAGTGGTGACCCGATTGGGCGATGATCGCAGCCGCAGCCTTGATCTACGTGTGATCGCATCGACCAACCGCAACGTTGACCGTGAAGTGCAGGCAGGGCGTTTGCGTCAGGACCTCATGCTGCACCTTGGGGTCTTTCCTATTCTGTGTCCTTCTTTACGGGATAGGCCGGAGGACGTCCCGATCCTGACCGCCCATCTGCTGCGCATTGCCTGCAAGCGGCTCGGTCGAAAGGTCCCTGTCGTCACCGAAGGGGCAATGCGAAAGCTGCAAGACTACCACTGGCCCGGCAACGTGCGCGAACTGGCAAACGTCATCGAACGCGGTGCCATCGTGTCGCAATCCGACAAGTTACAAGTTGAGATCCAGAGCCAGGTTGTACCGGGATCCGCGCCGACGTCTGCCTTGCTCACCGAAGCGGACGTGGAGCAAATCCGTCGAGCCAATATCATCGCCTGCATGAAAGAAGCTGATGGAAAGGTTTCCGGGGCAAAAGGGGCGGCAACATTGCTCGGCATCAAGCCGACAACACTCTATTCAAGGCTCAAAAAACTGGGATTGAATGAAAATGACTGGTGAATGATTGACGGGTGTGCAGAAAGTCGCGAAGACCGCCAAAGCCTACATCGGTTCGCATGACTAAACGCCAAGCAGCTCATCCGGAAGGCTGTGGGCGGACCCTTTTTAAAGGCTAAGTTCACCTGCCATGAATGCGCCCAGCGGGATTTCGATGCCAGGCGCAATGGTTGGTATTGAATAGTGGTTCTGGGGCTGCAGTGGACTGATCTGCAAAAGGAGGGCCGAAGCAAGATCCCTACGCGGCAAAGCATTGGCGCTTTGTCCACCGGATCGTTGGCCGGATCAGTTTGCAGTGAAAATACGTTCTTTGTTCTTATTGATACCACTTTTGCGAATGACCGGTCTGGCGACAGATGATGTAGTGCAGAGCAATTCGTGTCGCGAGTGTGAACGCATGCTGCACCTTCGGAATACGAAAATGAATGGCTGGAAAGTCCGCAAAGCGGTCATCGACGGGAGGATATCTGGTGATCCCCGCCCCCTTTGCCCAACAAACCGTCGCCTGCCCCGTTTCAATCATCGGAACTCCGCTTTATGAACACCCCAAGCAATCGGGGGCCATCCATGAAAATCGCGACTTTCAACATCAACGGTGTCAAAGCTCGGATCAACGCATTGACCGACTGGCTTAAAGAAAGCGCGCCTGACGTGGCCCTTCTGCAAGAAATCAAATCCGTCGATGAAGGTTTCCCCCGCGAAGTGATCGAAGACCTCGGCTACACTGTCGAAACCCACGGCCAAAAGGGTTTCAACGGCGTCGCCATTCTGTCGAAACTCCCATTGGAAGACGTCACACGCGGCCTACCCGGTGACGACGAAGACGAACAGGCCCGCTGGATCGAGGCCACGGTGATTGGCGAAACCGACGCCGTGCGCGTTTGCGGTCTATACCTGCCCAACGGCAACCCTGCCCCTGGCCCGAAATACGATTACAAACTCGCTTGGATGGAAAGGCTATACGCCCGCGGCCAACAGTTGCTCGCGGATGAAATGCCCGCACTGATGGCGGGCGATTACAACATCATCCCGCAGCCCGAAGACGCCAAACGCCCCGAAGTCTGGACCGACGACGCGCTTTTCCGCCCCGAAAGCCGCGCGGCCTTCCGCAAAATCCTGAACCTTGGGTTTACCGAAGCGTTCCGGTCCCGCGCCGTCGGCCCCGGCCACTATAGCTTCTGGGATTACCAAGCCGGTGCATGGAACAAAGACGACGGCATCCGCATCGACCACTTCCTGCTAACACCACAATGCGCGGATATGCTGCAGGACTGCTGGATCGAAAAAGAGGTCCGTGGCCGTGAAAAGCCATCCGACCACGTACCGGTCTGGGTCGACATCAAAGCCTAAAATAGTCGGAACTTTTTCGCTGACTGCCCGTTCTTTACGCAACATTGCATATAAAGAAGGGCTTGTATCATGCTGAAGTTAATCACTTTTGTCGGTTTTCTCTTGACCGCGTCCTCGATTCCTCTGACCGCGACCGCGCAAAGCTGCGCGATGCAAACGACTGGCGCATCGTGTGTTGTCGCGGGAGAACCGACCACTGCCAAACCCCAACTGCGGCAACGCCGTGCACCAATGGTTGATATGCTTGATGCAGGTACGACGCTGCCGCGTGGCGAATACAATGTGATCATTATGGCGGATTATTACGGGCTACCCCCCGTACAGGATGGTTGGGTCTATATGGACATTGACCGCCAAGTCTACCGGGTCGATTTTTCGTCACATACGGTGATCGACAATGTGACGCATCAAACTGCCGCAAACTGGTGAACCGCTGCGGCATCATGATCGTAAAGCCACGCCAAACGACTAAGAAACGCATTAGGCGCAATGGCCCCCAACACGCCTAGACCCGCATGCGCAATCCTGCGTTGCACACCATCCAAATGATAATTGCGCGCATTCGCATTAGCCGCCTTGATAGCCTTAGAGACGCGCGGGCGGCGGAGCGCTTGGTAATTCTCCAATGCCCGCTCCAACGACGGATCATGCTGGCAACAGGCGGCCAGCGCCAACCCATCTTCAATCGCGAGGTTCGCGCCTTGTGCCAGAAATGGCAGCGTAGGATGTGCGGCATCCCCGACCAAGGCCAAGATACCGTCCTGCTGCCAGTGGTCAGCAACTGGATGGCGGAACAAGCCCCATAACCGCAGCTCCGTCACATCTGCCAGAATACCCTGCAGGTCATCGCCCATATCCGCAAACACGGCTTGCATGTTCGCAGGGCTATCTTCGTGGTGCCAGCCCTCGGCGGCCCAATCGGAGCGTTCCTGAACGGCAACGACATTCAGCATCCCGTCCCGCAGCGGATAAGTCACGACATGTCGGCCCGGTGCCATCCAGATTTGGGCGCACGGCGCGGCATCTTCGCGACGCACCAACGCACGCCACGCAACTTGTCCGGTAAAGAACGGCTTTTCTGGCCCATTCAGTAATGGCCGCGTACTGGAATGCAGACCATCCGCGCCAATCGTCAAAAGCGGCTCAATCGTCTCGCCATCTGCGACGAACCGACCATCCGATGACACGGTATCAATGCGGCACCCCAGCTTTATCGTCACGCCCGCTTTGCGACACCCGTCGACTAGAACGGCCAGCAAATCAGCACGGTGATAAAAACGGTAGACAGGGTTTTGTGTGGTCAGATCGAACCGCGCGATCTGGCGGCCCGTCATCGCATCCATGGGACACACGGCCTGTGCAGCAATGCCGACAGCAGTCAAAGCATCTTCAAGGCCAAGCGCGTTCAAAACCCGCGCACCATTTGGGGTAATTTGCAGACCTGCCCCGACTTCGGTCAGTGCGTCTGCCTGTTCGTAAACCGTGACCTCTGCGCCTGTCAGGGCAAACGCCAATGCGGTGGTCAGGCCGCCGATCCCTGCCCCGATAACGGCAACACGGCGACCCTTGTTTGCTTGCACCAATCCGACCTTAGTCGTCGCGGTGAACTTTTTCACGACGCTCGTGACGCTCCTGCGCCTCAAGGCTCATCGTGGCGATTGGACGTGCGTCCAGACGTTTCAGACTGATCGGTTCGCCTGTGATAGAACAGTACCCGTATTCGTCTTCTTCGATCCGGCGCAGCGCTGCATCAATCTTGGACACTAGTTTGCGTTCGCGATCCCGTGTACGCAATTCCAGCGCACGGTCGGTTTCTTCGGACGCACGATCGGCAACATCAGGGATGTTGCGCGTCTGGTCTTTCATGCTTGCCACTGTATCAGAGCTGTTTTCAACAATGTCCGCTTTCCACGCCAACAGCTTCCGGCGGAAGTACTCTGTCTGGCGATCATTCATAAACGGTTCGTCTTCGGCCGGGCGATAATCCTCTGGCAAGAAAACTTCGGCTTTCATGTCAATTTCCCTCACTTGGTCAACGGACGCATCAGCTAAATTATCAGACATGTCCGGACCCCCACTGAACTGTGGGTCGTTTACGCCCTAACCTTTGAATTGTCACCCCCTTTTACCGTTTATCGCGAGGTGTTGAAGCTGGACGCATTGCTGGTAATGTATCCAGCGAAACCAAGGACATGACTTATGCAATTTACCGGCACCGACGACTACATCGCGACTGACGACCTTAAGATGGCGGTGAATGCGGCCGTCACGCTGGAACGCCCCCTGCTCGTTAAAGGCGAGCCGGGCACAGGCAAAACAGAACTCGCCCGTCAGGTCAGCGCGGCGTTAGACATGCCCATGATTGAATGGCACGTCAAATCTACGACGAAAGCACAGCAAGGTCTGTACGAATATGATGCCGTCAGCCGCCTGCGGGACAGTCAACTTGGGGATGAAAAGGTCAACGACGTGTCGAACTACATCCGGCGCGGCAAACTGTGGCAGGCTTTCACGGCTGAACGCCGATCCGTTTTGCTGATTGATGAGATCGACAAGGCCGATATCGAGTTCCCGAACGACCTGCTTCAAGAGCTCGATAAGATGGAGTTTCACGTTTACGAGACCGGAGAAACTGTCAAAGCGGTTAACAGGCCTGTCGTCATCATCACGTCAAATAACGAGAAAGAATTGCCAGACGCGTTTCTGCGCCGTTGCTTCTTCCACTACATCCGGTTCCCGGACATGGAGACACTGCGCAAAATCGTCGAAGTCCACCATCCGGGGATCAAAGACGCCCTGCTGACGGCAGCGCTGACGCAATTCGACGAAATCCGCGAAACGCAGGGTTTGAAGAAGAAGCCGTCGACATCGGAAGTCATCGATTGGCTCAAACTGTTGTTGGCCGAAGATCTTTCGCCAGAAGACCTAAAACGCGACGGTGCTAACGCATTGCCCAAACTACACGGCGCGCTGCTGAAAAACGAACAAGACGTTCACCTCTTCGAACGGCTGGCATTCATGGCGCGCGGCGGGCGGTAATCGATCCTCAGCATTGGCGCTCGCGCGCCATTTACCGCCCAGCTTAGGATTTCGCTTCGCGGCCAAGTTCATCAGCAAGGAACCGCACGAACAGTAGTGTCAGGTTTTCCCGTCGTGACGAATCTGGCCACACAGCGTGCAGATCAATGTCGGGCGGCCGCCACTTGGGCAACAAGCGGACAAGCGCGCCGGACGCGACCCCTTGCGCCGCCAGATTTTCCGTCAGCACTGTTGTGCCCACATTTTGCTGGGCGAAATGATAGAGCGCGTTGACGCTATCAACCTCAATCTGCGATTGCCCGCCGACCTTTTCCATTTTGCCCTTTTCGGACAACAGGTCGACCGTGTCTGAACGCTGCTGGTACTGGATCCAATCCCAATCTTCGAGGTCGCGAGGCCGCTGGGGGACCGGACGGGCGGCTGCGTATTCGACACCGGCGACCAACGCGCGCGGGATAGCGCCTAGCTTGCGAGACATCATCGCACTGTCCGCAAGCGAACCCGCTTTGATGGCAAGATCGAACCCGTTTTCGATGATCTCGACCTTGCGATCATTATAGTACAGTGAAAGCGCCACGTTCGGATACCGTTTGATAAAATTGGCCATGGCGGTTGAAAGATCGGACATAGCCAGAAACGCCGGAACGGACACGCGCAGCGCACCAACTGGGTCATTCGTGTTGGCGTTGATTTCATTGAACCCAGCTTCGGCACTGCGCAACATTTCCGTGACGCGTCGATAAAGCGTTCTGCCCTCACCCGTCAGCGCAAGCTTGCGTGTCGTGCGATAAAGCAGGGTCGTGCCGAGATAGCTTTCAAGATCAGTGATCGTCTGACTGACGCGCGACGGGGCCACGCCAAGATCCTGTGCGGCGGCGCGAAAGGACCCTTTATCAACGACGCGGGCAAAAACGGCCATGTGTTTCAGGTGGTTAATCATTGATCTCTTTTTCGGAACTATGAAGTCAATTTTCATACCGTATTCGAAACAGATCAACGGGGCTAGATGTGTTTTCAACACTGAAGGAACACCCCGATGAACGCAGAAACAACATTCAAGACAGAACAGGCGCGACGCTATCTCGGCACGCTGTGCAAGCACTTCGGCCATAAGGTTCCGGTAGAACTCGACGGCAATACTGGCCGGATCGACCTCCCGTTTGGACAGTGCGAATTGGCCGTGAACGGCGGCGCGCTCGACATGAAAGTGTCCGCGGAAAACAAGGCCGATCTCGACAAAACAGCACAGATTATTGCCAGTCACCTCGAACGTTTCGCTTTCCGCGAGAACCCGCAAATCGAATGGCACTAAGCCACGCATTCCACCCATCGACCCGACCAAATCACCCCTGAAACCTGGAGATAAACATGACTATGAAAACACTTATGGCCACCGCCGCTATCGCGGTTGCACTACCAATCACCGCGATAGCTGACAGCGCGGAAAACAAGGCATTTGTTCTTGAGGCGTTGGAAAACACGCTCTTGGCGGGCGATGTCGACGCTGTTGATCAGTATTTCGCGACCGACATTATCCAGCATAACGACATGTTCGCAAACGGCATCGAAGCCCAAAAAGGCGTTGTTGGCTTCTTGTCCGGCAATGGTGACTTTAGCGCTGAATATATCCGCGTAATCGCCGATGATAATATCGTCGCCGTCCATGCCCGTTACGAAGGCTTCGGTCCCGATCCGGTCATTGGTTTCGACGTTTTCCGTGTCGAGGACGGCAAGATCGCTGAACACTGGGACAACCTGATCACCGAACAGCCCCTGAACCCGTCAGGCCGCAGCCAGATCGACGGCGCGACCGAAATCACCGATCTTGATCAAACCGAAGCGAACAAGGCGCTGGTTGAAGATTTCCTGACCAAATCATTGATCGAACATGCTGAAGTCAACATCACCGATTACATCAGCCCCGTCACCTACATTCAGCACAACCCGATGGTTGCAGATGGATTGGAAGGCTTCGGCGCATTCATGGCTGAGATGGCCCAGCAAGGTATCAGCATGGACTACACCAAGGTCCATAAGGTCATCGGCGAAGGCAACTTCGTACTGACAATGTCCGAAGGCACGCTCGGTGAAGACCCCACCGCATTTTACGACCTGTTCCGCGTCGAAGACGGGCTGATCGTCGAACATTGGGATGTCATCGCGCCGATGCCAGCCGCAGACGCGGCACACAATGAAGCCGGCAAATTCTAATCCACCGTAGCGCCGCGGCCCGCCCGCAGCGCACCAAACAGGAGCATAAAATGAACCGTAGAACACTACTCACAACGTCGCTCGGCGCATCGCTGGCGATCATCCTTGGAACACAAGCAGGAGCACAAGAAATGGATGAAGAAACACAAGCATCATTCGATACAGTCATGGCCTTTATGGGCGCGATGGGATCGGGTGACATGGAAAAAATGAACAGCCTGATGGCCGATGACATGGTTTGGCACAATGAAGGCGACGAAAGCCTGCCGTGGATCGGCGAGACCCGTGGCAAGAAAAACATCTTTACCTTCCTCGGCGTCTTTTCCGAAAACTTGCAAACCACCAAATGGGAAAACACCGACGCCTTCGCATCGGGCGATACCGTGGCCGTTTTCGGTGTAATGAACGGCATCACAACACATTCAGGCAAAGAAACGGGTGAATTCACATTCGCCCTGCGCGCCAAGGTCCGTGATGGACAGGTCGTTCTTTGGCACTGGTTCGAAGACAGCTTCGCAATCAGCCAAGCATATCACGGCTGATATTTACCGACTGGAATGGCCCGCCAATCGGGCCATTCCCCCGCCCGTAGGAGAAACTTATGATTTACGCCGTCACCGCCGTTTCCGGACAATTGGGCCGCGAAATCGCGCTCAAACTCATCGGCAGATTTGGTACAGACAACGTCATAGGTCTGGCCCGCACTCCCGCCCGCGTGGAAGGCCTAGGTATCGACGTTCGCCTCGGCGATTATGATAAACCAAACGATCTGCGCGCATCCCTCAAAGGCATCGATGCCTTGATCCTCGTGTCCGGCATCGCCCCGCCGGAAGATCGCATTCAGCAGCATCGCAATGTAATCGAGGCCGCGAAATCCGCAGGGGTGCGCAAAATCGTCTACACCAGCATTCAGGGCCCCATTGAAGGCACGGCCTTTTCCCCCGTGGTCCAAAGCAATCGCCAGACCGAGGCGGACATCCGCGCCAGTGGCCTTGACTGGGCAATCGGGCGCAACGGGATCTATATCGAACCGGATGTGGAATATATCGACAGCTACCGTACCCAAGGCGAGATCGCCAACAGCGCGGGCAGCGGCAAATGCGGTTACACCACGCGGTCGGAATTAGCCCATGCCTATACAGCTTTGCTGGCAAGGGATGACCTGAACGGTGAGACCTTCAACCTGAACGGCACGCCCATCACGCAAAACCAACTGGCCGAACACCTGAACGCCGCATTCGAAACCGAACTGACCTATCGCGCAATGTCATCGGCAGACTTTGTCGCGGATCGCTCCGCAGAATTGGGCGATTTTTTCGGCCCGATCATCGGCGGCATCTACGACGGCATAAGCAGGGGCAGCTATGACCGTATAGGCAGTTTCGAGACAGTGACTGGCCGCCCCCATCAAAGCTGGGGCGATTATTTTGCGTCTCTTGCAGAATAACCGCGACGGAACTGCAGCCGCGCATCGTACAACTCTCGATCTTTCGGAGAAACCCCATGTCCACACTCAAATCCATTTGGGACCATCCCTACACCTTCTGGGCTCTGCTAAGCCTGCCGGCCATTCCTATGATCCTCGGGCTGACCTCTGGCGATCCCGATGCGGTGAAGAACGTCCTTCACCCATCCGGCGAATTCGCCGCGCGGTTTATGATTATCACGATGATGATTACGCCGCTGATGATGTTGTTTCGCAATTCAAGCTGGCCACGCTGGATGATGAAGCGCCGCCGTCACCTTGGCGTCGCGGCATTCCTTTACGCGCTGGCACATACGGTGCTTTACCTCATTGACGAGGGGGCCGTGGCCTTCACCGGTGGCGAAATCTCCAAACTCTATATCTGGACTGGCTGGCTGGCGTTCCTGATCTTCGTGCCACTGGCCATCACATCAACAGACGGTTGGGTCCGCAAATTGGGCCGCAATTGGAAAACGCTTCAGCAGTTCGTTTACGGCGCTGCTGTGCTGACACTTGTTCACTGGGCGGCATTACATGATTGGGGCGGTGTCGGACCTGCCTTGGTACACTTCATGCCACTCGTCCTTTTGGAAATCTACCGCGTCTCGTCGATAAGGGCGCGCCGCCGCCAGCGTGTTACGGCGTAGGGTGTTCATCGAATGCGACCGTGGTATCAAAGCCTGATGGACAAAGGCACAAGATGACCCGCAAAACCCACCCTTATTCGCTGGGCCGGACACTCTTGGTCGGTCTGGCGACAGCGGTCGCATTCGCGCTGCTCTCGCTGTTTTTCCTCTACATGCAGGCGCAAGAAACCCAACACCGTCTTGCGGGTGAGGTCGTCAGCGTCACCGCAGACAGCGCGCGCATTCAGGACGCACACGGCGAGATCACCGTCCTTGTCGTATCCGCTGACGCGGAGCTGCGCGATATCGCGTCGTTCCGGGAAATGGAAATTGGACAGCATGTCATGATGCGGGGCAGCTTTGTGGACGATGGGACTTTCGCGGTCGACCGCATGCGGCCCCTAACCGAAAGACCAGCAGAGTGACCGCCGCCGAGATTAATCCGCCCCCGAAGCGCGGCAAGAACGTCGCCAAAGTGGTCATGGTGGTCGGTGCATACCTCGCGATCTCGATCGCTGTAGCAAGCTTTCCGGCAGACGACCTGATTGACGCGGTCGGTGCCACCAATGCCTATGTGGTAATGTTCGCACTCGGCATGATCGGCGGCTTCACAACATTCACCGGCATTCCTTATCATCTGGTTTTGATGAGTCTGGCAGCCGGCGGGTTGAATCCTGTTGTGCTTGGGATCAGCACTGCCATGGGCGTCATGCTCGGCGACAGCACGATGTATTTGATCGGGCGCACGGTCAAATCCAGCCTGCCGCCAAGGGTCGAAGCAACGATGGAGCACTTGTCCGAACGCCTTGCGCGTCACCCTAGATTAGTGACACCTGCGCTTTTCGTTTACGGAACCGTGTCACCGTTCTCCAACGATTTCGTCGTCGGCTCGCTTAGCATTATCGGCTACAACTACTGGCGGATCATCGTGCCGTTGGCCATCGGGAACACGTTCTACAATATCGCTCTGGCTTACCTTGGATTGTATGCCTACGACGCGATCATCGGTTGGTTCTAAATCCACCTTCGAGAGTACGGGCAGACGTTAGGCGCTAAGCGTACAGTCACAACTTTGAACGCGAAGTGATCATTCATCAATTCGCGCTCGTTGCCAGAAACCGCCTAGGCGCCTTCAATCGCAGTGATCATGTCGACCCGCGTGCCGTGGCGGCCGCCTTCAAAGGCTGCTCCAAGAAACGCATCGACGATGTCCAGCGCAAGGCCTTCACCGATCACCCGCGCGCCCATCGACAACATATTTGCGTTGTTGTGTTCACGGATCATCCGAGCGGAAAACGTGTCAGAGCAGACGCCGCAGCGGATACCCTTCACTTTGTTGGCCGCCATCATGATCCCCTGCCCTGTGCCGCACAGCAAAATGCCAAGCGCGCAATCACCTGACGCGACCATCCGCGCAGCCGCTTCGCCGTGCTTGGGGTAATGAGTGCTTTCCGAAGTGGTCGGGCCGATATCAACCGCCTCATAGCCCAATTCAGCCACGCGCGCCGCAATGGCTTGGCGCATCGCGATATCGGCATGGTCGCTTGAAATAACGATACGTGTCTTGTCAGTCATGGTCGTGGCCTCCCGCCGCCCAGTCTATCGGGTCATGTTGCGCGGGCCTGATACGCGGATGCGGGACGGTGGTCTAGGACCAACCCGTCGGCTGTTAGCGTTAAAACTGATCGAGCGTGTCCTGAACCGCCTGAAAAAACGCACCGACATGCGCGCCATCTACCAACGCGTGATGCACTTCGAGCGTCATGGCCATTTTCCATTCGTGCGCTTCAGACACATATTTGCCCCAAGTGACCCGCGGAATGCTGTCATCTTTATGGGGCATCGCGTTGTTGATCGACGTATAATCCAGCCACGGCATACAGGACAGGAAGACCACATCGTCGGTCCCTGCCCCCACAGCATTCAATTCGTCAGCGGCGGCGGCGTCGTGCAAAATTGCTTTGGTCTGGGGATCAAATTCTGCGAAGTCCGAGACAAACGGAACATAAGCGTAGTTAAAACTCCCCTCCGGCGTCGGCACTGGCATCGACAAATGCGTCGTCGCGTGGCGCACAACCGTGTCACTTCGAAACCGCATCAGCAGCTCGGGCACCGCATGCAGGCCACAGCCAATCGCAAACAGGCTCGCGCGGTACACAGAAAAGTCCGACGCGCCACGCCGCGCGATCAAACGCGAAACATCCAAACGAGACGTGGTTGCATAATGCGGGCGATCATAGGTGCGAAACCAGCGAAACTGGGCAGCACGGGGCCATGTCTCTAAATCTACAATTGTCTCGGTCATAACGTGCCTTTTAGCCCAGAATGCAGGCTGCATTGTCATGGACCCGACAGGCCCGAAAATCTACGGGGAAAAAGTCACGTCCAATCGCATCGGCTGCCTGTCCAACGATTTCAGGACCAATGAGATGATATTTGAGACGCCATACCGCGAGGTTGATTTCGAATATGATCCGGCATCGCTGCTTGTCCTTGATTAGGAACGATCTTTGCCATCTTAACGCCTTAGAAGTGTATTCAATGTGTGAGATATTGAAAACTACGCTCAACTTGCGGTTACAGATTGACTTTCAGCCAACCGCCGCTTTTACAACATATGAGTGGTCAAAAAAGGAATGTACAAATGAATAAGTTGTTTGGATTAGCCGTCGCTGCAGCAACCTTGTCTGCCTGCGGCAACAGCTCAGGCAACGAAGTCATTACAACGCCGGACATTCCTGTCGTGGAGCAGGAAACCCCCGAAACGCCGACCGAAGTCGTCGATACACCAACAGATGGCACAGTCGTGCCACCATCGCCAGGCGAAGCGGCCGATCCCAAAAACCTGCCGCGTGCACAGCCGCCAGTCGTTGCGGCCCCCACCGACCCTTCCGCTGAATTAGTGACAACAAGGGCAGTCACATCAGGTGATGTTGGCACCGCCTCGTTCGATCCAGATGCTGGCACCCTGACCGTACAGATCGCATTGGACGGCAATGACATTCTGCAAGAATACACCGCAGCAGGAACAGTGGATGGCTATGCGCGCTTTGTGAAGCAAGATGACCCGCTTGATCGCGCATTCACAGGTTTTGCTGCCGAATCTGATGACGCGGGTCTCAATGCTGTTCTTGTAATGGATGGCGGACAATTCAACCGTTACTTCGGCGGTGGGGTCGTTCAGCAGGTCGAGTACACAGCGGCGCCAGCGGGACTTGCAAGCTTTGCAGGTGATTATGTTGGCCTGTCCAACATCGGGTCACTTCTGACGACCGGCAACGGCGCGGATCCATCACTTGTACCAGAAGCTGCTACGCTGATTACCGGCGATGTCTTCGTCAATGTCGATTTTGGCGAGCGTCAGGTAAACGGGTCTATCTACGATCGCGTATATGATCCCGACGGGCTAGCCATCGACCTGCAGACCATCATCCTGACGGCAACTGAATTCGATCTTGACGGCCAATTCGCTGGTACTGTCGAATTTCAGGACCTTGAAACCGTCGGCACTTACGAAGGGGCATTGGGCGGCGATGAAGCAACAGCCATCGCTGGTGCGATCACTCTTGGCGAAGGGTTCCTTGAAGACGCAACTGTTGGTGGCGTTGCAACAACGCTGTTCGACGACGTCGAGGGCGAAGCCGAGTTTGGCCTCTTCCTCAATGAACGGTGTCAGGCGGGTAACGCCGGTTGCTTTGACGCGAACTAATTATCGGTGATCACATCGACGGGCCCCACGCTTGCTAGGGCTCGGATGTACCAACACCTGATTGAAAAGGTCCGTCACCAATGTGGCGGGCCTTTTGCTTTCCCATGAACGCCGCCCCCCAAAACGCCACCTTTAACAAAGTTGCGAAAAATCGCCTCCTGACGACATTTTCTCCAACTCAGGCGTTGACCCCCCTTTTTCATCTGCATAGTGTGTCCCCACACGAAGGAGCCTGAGATGAACATCGTCATTCTAGTGGTGAATATAACGCGCATGGGCCGGTAACGGTAAAGCCATAACAGCTTCCCATGCGCCCTCGATAACATCGGGGGCTTTTTTGTGAGAACACGACCGGCACCCCACGTTGCCAATCGATCTGAAAACTGACGCGAAGGACGCGAGTGATATGACAAAAGCCATGACCGGCGCAAAAATGGTAGTACAGGCTCTGATAGATCAGGGCGTGGAAGTCGTCTTTGGATATCCCGGTGGTGCCGTCCTTCCGATCTACGACGAGATTTTCCAGCAGAACCACATTAAGCACGTCCTGGTCCGCCACGAACAAGGTGCGGTGCACGCAGCTGAAGGGTATGCGCGATCCACTGGTAAGGTTGGTGTGGCATTGGTGACATCCGGCCCGGGCGCGACAAACGCCGTGACGGGTCTGACGGATGCCTTGATGGACAGCATCCCATTGCTGGTTCTGACGGGCCAAGTTCCGACATTTATGATCGGATCCGACGCGTTCCAAGAAGCCGACACCGTTGGCATCACGCGGCCATGTACGAAACATAACTGGCTGGTCAAAGAAACGGATCAACTGGCGCAAACACTGCACGAAGCATTCCATGTCGCGACATCGGGCCGTCCGGGTCCGGTGCTGATCGACATTCCAAAAGACGTGCAATTTGCAACTGGGGCCTATTCCCAGAAAAAGCAGATGGAAACGCACTACCAGCCGCAGGTCAAAGGCGATCTGGAAATGATCACCGAACTCGCCAAAGCGATGGAAACGGCAAAACGCCCGATCTTCTATACAGGCGGCGGCGTCATCAACTCTGGCACGGCAGCGTCCCAGCTGCTGCGCGAATTGGTTGCGGCAACAGGTTTCCCGATCACATCCACGCTGATGGGTCTGGGCGCCTACCCCGCGTCTGGTGACAACTGGCTGGGCATGTTGGGTATGCACGGGCTGTACGAAGCCAACATGGCGATGCATGACTGCGATCTGATGATCAACATCGGGGCGCGTTTCGACGACCGGATCACAGGGCGTCTTGATGCGTTCTCGCCGGGATCGAAGAAAGCACACATCGATATCGACGCATCATCCATCAACAAGGTGATCCACGTCGATATGCCGATCTTGGGCGACGTGGCCCATGTTCTTGAGGACCTGCTGAAAGTTTGGAAGGCCAACGGACGCAAGACCAACAAAGAAGGTCTGGCCAAATGGTGGGACCAGATCAACGAATGGAAAAAAGTCGATTGTTTGAGCTTCAAACAAGAAGGCAAGATCATCAAGCCGCAGTACGCGTTGCAGCGCTTGGAAGAACTGACCAAGAAACACGACCGCTACATCACGACCGAAGTGGGCCAGCACCAGATGTGGGCCGCGCAGTATCTTGGCTTTGAAGATCCGAACCGCTGGATGACCTCCGGTGGTCTGGGCACAATGGGCTACGGCTTCCCTGCGTCAATCGGGACGCAAATGGCGCATCCTGACGCGCTGGTCATTAACGTGGCTGGCGAAGCGTCATGGCTGATGAACATGCAGGAACTGGGCACCGCGATGCAATACCGCCTGCCCGTAAAACAATTCATCCTGAACAACGAACGTCTGGGCATGGTGCGTCAGTGGCAGGAATTGCTGCACGGCGAACGCTATTCATCCAGCTGGTCCGAATCCCTGCCCGATTTCGTGAAACTGGCCGAAGCGTTTGGTGCAAAAGGCATCCAGTGCCACGACCCCGATACGCTGGACGACGCGATCATGGAAATGATCACGCACGACGGTCCGGTCCTGTTCGATTGTCTGGTCGAAAAGCACGAAAACTGCTTCCCGATGATCCCGTCAGGCAAGCCGCACAACGAAATGCTGCTGGGCGACGCGGACACGCAAGGGGCAATCAAGGCGGGCGGCGCAGTCCTCGTTTAATGACACACATGTGCACGGGTTGTGCACGCATTGTGCACGTCAGTTACAATGCAAAAAATGCGAAAAAGGGACATCACCATGTCACCACTCAAACTCAAAAAAGGCGCCTCCAGCCACTCTGCCTATGACCTAAAAACGCCGTTTGGCGACACGGTCGAACGGCATACATTGGCGGTCATCGTCGAAAACGAACCGGGTGTTCTGGCCCGTGTCATCGGCCTGTTTTCGGGGCGCGGCTACAACATCGAAAGCCTGACAGTGGCCGAAATTGACCACACAGGTCATCAGTCACGGATCACGATTGTGACGTCCGGGACGCCGCAAGTGATCCAGCAGATCAAGTCGCAGCTGGGCCGGATTGTCACCGTGCACACAGTCAACGATCTAACTGTCGAAGGCCCATCTGTGGAACGTGAACTGGCGCTGCTGAAAGTCGCTGGCAAAGGCGATCACCGCATTGAAGCAATCCGCTTGGCCGACATTTTCCGCGCCAATGTGGTCGATAGCACGTTGGAATCATTTGTGTTTGAGATCACAGGCACGCCTGAAAAAATTGACGCCTTTGCTGACCTGATGCGCCCGCTAGGCCTGCAAGAAGTCGCACGCACTGGCGTCGCGGCCCTGTCGCGCGGACCAGACGCACACGTCTAAAAATCATGCGCACGGCGGGCGTCCCCGCCGTGCGCATCTATCTGTTATTCTTCTGGATTGACGATCAGACCCGCTTCGATTGCGGCCGTAATTTCGTCAGCTTCCAGTAAGCCATCCCCGTTCACATCCAGTACGACATAGGCGTCTTCGGTGATCTCGGGCATGGCAGCCTGCAGTTCCGGAAAACTATACATTCCATCCCCATTCACATCGATACTTGCGGCCTGTGCCGAAGCAGCCCCGGCTGTCATCACCAATGCGATTGCAGGCGTTGTGAACTTCATTTGCGTTGTCATGGTCATGTCTCCATTTTTCGGATCTTGAAAAGCTGATGCTTCCCGAAACCCTTTTGACCACAACGCCTTAGCCCCACCATGGGGTTGTGCATTGATGCCTAATTTCGGCCATGAGTTGCTGAAATCGCCCTTGCAATGCAGCGTAAAAAGGATCGCCTACAAATCAGCCCAAATTCGGCGGACGGCGCGCCAAAACCAACGCAATCATAGGCGCAAATCAGCCTTCGCGCGCCACGTTATCGCGCCGCCAGCCCTTGCCCCTTTTGCCCCAAACCGACACAGTGACGCGGAATCAAAAGGACGTTTCATGCCCCGCAAAATCATCATCGACACGGACCCCGGCCAAGACGACGCGGTCGCCATTTTGTTGGCGCTTGCGTCACCCGAAGACCTTGATGTCTTGGGCGTCGTGGCGGTCGCCGGTAACGTGCCACTGCCACTGACCGAAAAGAACGCACGCATCGTCTGCGAATTGGCTGGTTTCCCCGAAACCAAGGTCTTCGCGGGCTGTGACGCGCCCATAAATCGCAAGCTGATCACAGCCGAACATGTTCACGGATCGACAGGTCTGGACGGGCCGCAAATGGATGATCCGACCATGCCGCTTCAGGACCAGCACGGCGTTGATTTCATTATCGAAACGCTGCGCCGCGAAGATGCAGGCACCGTGACATTGTGCCCGCTTGGTCCTTTGACGAATATTGCGACCGCATTTAACCGCGCACCGGATGTCGTTGAAAAGGTGCAAGAAATTGTGCTGATGGGCGGCGGTTATTTTGAAGGTGGCAACATCACACCAAGCGCTGAATTTAACATTTACGTTGATCCAGAAGCTGCTGATATCGTGATGAAATCTGGCGTAAAGATCACAATGATGCCGCTCGACGTGACACACAAAGCGCTGACCACCAAAGCCCGCGTCGATAAGTTCCGCGCCATGGGGACCAAGGTCGGTGACATGGTCGCTGCTTGGACCGATTTCTTCGAAAGGTTCGACATGGAAAAATACGGATCAGAGGGCGCGCCGCTGCATGACCCAACCGTAATTGCCTACCTCATCCAGCCGGATTTGTTCGCAGGCCGCCACATCAACGTCGAGATCGAAACAACTTCAGAACTGACGCTAGGAGCCACTGTCGCGGATTGGTGGCGCGTGTCGGATCGACCGGCTAACGCGACCTTCATGAAAGATATCGACGCTGACGGTTTCTTTGATTTGCTTGCCACACGGTTGGCAAGACTATGAGCGCCGCGGTGAACCTTGCGACGCCGGATGGCGCCGATCTGTGCCTCGCGTTGATGGAAAAACACCATACCGAACAAGGGCTTCCTTACGACGACGCCCACCGTGCTGCGGTGGCCGCCCCTTTGCTTGAAGGAAACCCGCTGGGTGCCATCTGGTTAATCGGCCCTGCCCGCGCCCCGTTGGGTTACGTGCTGGTCACTTTCGCATGGAGCGTTGAGGCTGGCGGTATGGTCGGCTGGATTTCAGAAATCTACATGCGCCCGTCTGTCCGTAAACGCGGGATTGGCACCGAAACCTTGCACGCAGTTGCGGTGGCACTGCGGGCGGGCGGTGTGAAAGCCTTGCATGCGGAACTGGGCGCTGCGGACAATCCGCTGCTGCATTTCTGGAAACGCGTTGGTTTTCGGACCGACAGCACGCGGTCAGTGGTGACTGACATTCTGTCATGAAGGCGCATTTCGATAATTCTTACAGTCACTTACCGGCCAATATGTTTGCTGAGGTTACACCGACACCCGTCGGAAACCCGCATTTGATAATCCGCAACGATGCGCTGGCCAAGGACCTTGGGATTACTTTTGACGATGGCGACACGGCCGTGTTTTCGGGCAATACCATTCCAGACGGTGCCGCCCCCCTTGCGCAGCTTTACGCGGGTCATCAATTCGGGAACTGGAACCCGCAACTGGGCGACGGACGCGCGGTTTTGTTGGGAGAAGTTGTTCAGAACAATCAACGCTTCGACATACAGCTGAAAGGGTCCGGTCGTACGCCGTTTTCGCGTGGTGGCGACGGGCGTGCGTGGCTTGGTCCTGTGTTGCGCGAGTATCTTGTGTCCGAAGCCATGCATGCGCTTGGCGTTCCCACAACGCGTGCCTTAGCCGCCGTATCGACGGGTGAGCCTGTGGTGCGTGAAACCGTCCTGCCCGGAGCTATCCTGACCCGCGTTGCCAGCAGCCACATCCGCGTCGGCACCTTCCAGATTTACGCAGCACGCGGCGATATGGATGCGTTGAAGGCCCTGACCGACTACACAATCGCGCGGCATTATCCTGATGCGACAGGTCCAAGCGATCTCTTGAATGCCGTGATCGCGCGGCAGGCCAGACTGATCGCGGAGTGGATGGGGCTTGGGTTTATCCACGGCGTGATGAACACCGATAACGCATCAATTGCGGGCGAAACGATTGACTACGGGCCCTGCGCCTTCATGGACAGCTATCATCCCGAACGCGTGTTCAGCGCGATTGATCAATTTGGTCGCTACGCCTATCAAAATCAACCACAAATCGCGACGTGGAATATGGCCCAATTTGCCACGTCCCTTATTCCGTTGATGGATGATCGGGACGCCGCGATTGAAGAATTTACGATTGCTGTCAACGGTTTCAACGATATCTTTCAAGTAGAGCGTCGCCGTGTGTTCGGGCGGAAGCTGGGGCTGTCAGTCATGATAGAGGCCGATGATGCCCTTGCCAGCGATCTACTGGACCTGATGGCAGCGGACGGGGCAGACTTCACGAACGTTTTTGCCAATCTTGACGACGCGCGGGATCAGTTTTTGGACCGCGCCGCATTTGACGCATGGCATGACCGCTGGACCAAACGTCGTGATGCTGAACCGGTGAACGCATTGATCATTTCGCGCAACCATAATGTAGAAGCGATGATCACAGCCGCGGTTTCTGGGGATTTCGCACCGTTTCACGCACTATTGGCAGCCGTCACGGACCCTTTTGCGCCGCTCACTGACGCGACCAAGGGGTTCGCCAATGCGCCGACCGAGGAAGAACAGGTCACCCGCACATTCTGCGGGACCTAGCGGTCTGCGTTACCAAAAAAGAAGACTTCTGGGGTGCTCAGGTCAAAGGACGGATCGCTGATATCGCCCCCGACCCCAAACGCCTGATCCCCGTCGAACAAGACGGCCATTGCGCCTGTTACATTTACTGTTTGCGTGGTCCCACCACCGGTATCGGCGCTGAGCGTCCCCGCGATTTCAAATCCGGCAGCCGCGACACCGGACGTATTGGCCAATTCGCCGTTTGTGAAAGTGATCGACCCTTCGGCATCGAAAGTCGGCGTATCGCTCGCGATCGCCGCAAAAGAATCCGTTTCCACGACAGCCGCTAATTCCGGCCCATCCACATAGATGAAACCGTCCGCACCGCCTGCAACGCTTGGGATCGAAGGATCATCAAAGCCGATTTCAATAACGCTGTTGCCGACAAATCCATCGACGCGCGACGCGTTGCCATAGACGTAAAAGACGCCGTCATAGGTCGCACCGCCCCGTGCCTGCAGGTCTGCAACGGAATCCAGTGGGGCAAGTTCGCTCAGGTCTTCGCGAGCACCAATATCCGTCAGCAATGCCGCGAACCCCGCCGCGTTCGTGTTCACCTGTGAAAGCGTAATTGAGGTGTCGGATACGGCCGGCGGCGTCACGGCGGGCGTTTGCGTATCTGGTGTCGGGGTTGCGGGTTGGTTTGGCGTCGGCACAGCTGTCATGACCTCGGCCATATTTGACCCACCGCCGCCGCAGCCAGCCAGCAGCACTGCTATCAAACCGTAAGATAGAAAAACTGGTCGCATATCTTTACCACCACTGAACTCGACAAGTCGCGACACTAACAGTCTTGCGGCCTGACACAACCATCGGTCGTAGCGTCACAGCAATGTTTCCCGATAGGAAACGCAGTTGCCCAACAAAAAAAGGCGGGCCCCATTGGACCCGCCTTTTGCGCATCAAGTGCGATGCGCTATTCCGTCACGCGTACGGCGCTCATCACGTCTGGCGTGCCTGCAACAGACCCGCTTTGGCCTTGGCCGCGCTTGATCGCGTCAACGACATCCATGCCTTCGGTAACTTCACCAACGACTGTGTATTGACCGTTCAAGAAGTGACCCGGTGCAAACATGATGAAAAACTGCGAATTCGCAGAATTCGGGTTTTGCGACCGCGCCATGCCGACGACGCCACGATCAAACGGAAGATCAGAGAATTCTGCGTTGATGTTGCCGAGGTCAGACCCACCTGTACCCGCACGGGACAGGTTGCCACCCGCGACGCCATTTTTGACATCGCCGGTTTGCGCCATGAAACCTTCAATCACACGGTGGAATACGACGTTGTCGTAATCACCAGCTTCTGCAATCGCAGTGATCTGGGCCACGTGGTTTGGTGCGACATCTTCGAAAAGGTCGATCTTGATGGTGCCATTGGCCTCACCTGTCACGTCGATTTCAAGACCTGTCGCCACCGCTGGACCAGCGACAAGTGCAAGAACGGCAGCAAGCTTAAGCATCAGCAGCCACCACAACTTTAACCATACGATCAGGGTTCGCAGGTGGCTCGCCTTTTACGATTGCGTCAACGTGCTCCATGCCTTCGATGACCTGACCGTAAACAGTGTACTGGCCGTTCAGGAAGTCATTGTCTTTGAAGTTGATGAAGAACTGGGAGTTCGCAGAGTTCGGGTTCGCAGACCGTGCAGCGCCGATAGACCCGCGTGCGTGTGGGATCTTGGAGAATTCTGCTGGCAGGTCGGGCATGTTCGACCCACCTGTGCCTGCGCGGCCCGGGTTGTAGTCTTTTTCCATGTTCGCGTTTGCCACGTCGCCTGTTTGCGCCATGAAGCCGTCGATCACGCGGTGAAACGCCACGTTGTCGTAGTCGCCATTGCGCACGAGTGTCTTCATCCGCTCGCAATGCTGTGGTGCCACATCAGGCAAAAGCTGGATCACAACGTCACCGTTTTTCAGTGTCATGATGATCGTGTTTTCTGGATCTTTAATATCGGCCATTGGGCGCTCCCGTGTTTTTAGGTTGGCCTAGACATATGGCCCAAAGCGGCAATTGCCAAGGGACGGCTAGTTGACGTTTTCCGGTCCTTCCCTCAGGTAAGACACAACCCAGACTTAGGAGACGGCAAATGGCGTGGAAAACCCTTGATGATATGGACTTTGCGGGCAAGCGCGCATTGGTCCGCGTAGACATAAACGTGCCGATGGAAGACGGACGCGTGACGGATACAACTCGCATTGAGCGGATTGCCGCGACTGTGGACGATATTCAGGCAGCTGGCGGCAAGGTTATCCTGATGGCGCACTTCGGGCGTCCGAAGGGTCAGGTCGTCCCTGAAATGTCGCTTGGACATATCGCAAGTGCTGTGTCCGACACGCTTGGCTTGCCTGTGACCTTTGTGGATGGTGACTACGCGGATGCCGTCGCTGACATGGAAGACGGCGAGGTCCTGCTGCTGGAAAACTTGCGGTTTAATCCCGGCGAAGAAAAGAACGACGAAGGCTTTGCAAAGCGTTTGGCGTCACTCGGCGATATCTATGTGAACGATGCCTTTTCTGCGGCCCATCGTGCCCATGCCTCAACAGAAGCCATTGCGAAATTGCTACCTGCCTGCGCAGGCCGTTTGATGGCGGCAGAGCTTGGCGCATTGGAAGCGGCCCTTGGCACACCAAAACGCCCTGTTGTGGCCGTGGTTGGTGGTGCGAAAGTGTCAACGAAACTTGATTTGTTGGGTAATCTTGTCGGCAAGGTCGATCATCTGGTGATCGGTGGCGGCATGGCGAATACGTTCCTTGCAGCCCAAGGGATCGATGTCGGCAAATCGCTATGCGAGCATGATCTGGCAGACACGGCCCGCGAAATTTTGGGCAAAGCCGAAAAGGTGGGCTGCGAAATCATCCTGCCGCGCGATATTGTTGTCGCCCGCGAATTCAAAGCGGGCGCTGCGAACGAAGTAGTCGCGCCTGACGCCTGCCCCGCGGATGCGATGATCTTGGACGCAGGTCCTGACACGGTGACATACATTAGCGAAGTTCTGGCGGGCGCCAAAACCCTCGTCTGGAACGGCCCGTTGGGTGCGTTTGAAATCGAACCGTTTGATCGGGCCACAAATGCGGCTGCGGGCGTGGCTGGTGCATTGACCGACTCGGGTAACCTGACGTCTGTCGCGGGTGGCGGTGATACGGTTGCGGCGCTGAATCAGGCGGGGGTGGCAGATAATTTCACCTATATCTCGACTGCAGGCGGGGCCTTTTTGGAGTGGATGGAAGGCAAGGAATTGCCCGGCGTTGCCGCTTTATCCAATTAAACCGACTGTTTAGCGCTAACTGTTAGCGTAACCATAATTGCAAGACTCTCCCCCCGCACCTTATGACAACGGGTAACGGGGGTGACCCAGTCATTTGCAAGGAAATTGGTGATGCTAGACATGTCTAATCAAGCGCAGTGGGAACAGGTTCGGGCCGGCAAAGGCTTTATCGCGGCTTTGGATCAAAGTGGCGGTTCAACCCCAAAAGCACTCAAATTGTACGGCGTCACAGAAGATGCCTACAAAACCGAAGACGAGATGTTTTCATTGATCCACGGGATGCGGTCCCGGATCGTGAACGCGCCCGCATTTACGGGCGACAAGGTCGTCGGTGCGATCCTTTTTGAAATGACGATGGACCGCCAGATCGATGGCAAGCCTGCCGCGACCGCACTGTGGGAAGATCACCACGTTGTCCCATTCCTGAAAGTCGACAAAGGCCTGTGCGATGCAGAGGGCGGCGTTCAGTTGATGAAACCGATCGACGGTCTGGACGCACTTTTGAAAAAGGCGGCAGACGCCGGTATTTTCGGAACCAAAATGCGTTCTGTTATTTCAGCGGCCAATGCTAACGGCATTGATGCGATCGTCGCCCAGCAGTTCGAAGTGGGCAAACAAATCTTGGCGCACGGTTTGATGCCAATCCTGGAGCCTGAGGTCACAATTTCTATCGCTGACAAAGCCGAAGCCGAAGACCTGCTGCTGGCTGCGATCACAAAGCAATTGGACGCCCTGCCCGACGATCAGCAAGTCATGCTGAAACTGACGCTGCCGGAAGTCGCGAACCAATATCAGTCATTGGTCGACCATCCAAAAGTACTGCGGATCGTGGCACTGTCCGGTGGTTACAACCGTGAAGAGGCCAATACGCGACTCGCTCAGAACAAGGGCATCATCGCGAGCTTCTCTCGCGCGTTGACCGAAGGACTTTCTGCCCAGCAGGACGACGCCGATTTCAACAGCGAATTGTCTAAGACAATCGATGCGATCTACGCGGCCTCTGTGGCGGGCTAAATGCTAGACCACGCCCGCTTGCACGGCTAAGTTGTACCAAAGCAAGGGGGCGTGGTGATGCTACGATATAGTTTTGTACTTTTCGGACTGGTGGCCTGCACACCTGTTGAACAGCCAGTGCTCGACGGCATCCCGCCCGCATGGACGCAAGTCGCAGCGGAAGGCAGCCCACGTTGGCAGCAAAGCGATCATCCTCTACGGGATATTCCAAAGCTTGGTACAATTCACCTGTCCATCGCTGGTGATCTTTATGATTGGGAAACGGTTGATTTTTCAACCGACGTCATCGACCTGAGCGCCGAGTTTCTCGTCGAAGGTGGCCCGATGTCCAATACGCTGTATCTTGTCGGCTATGACAGCGGCGACCGCCTGCTTGAAGGCGCAGGCCTGATCAATATCACAGCCACCTTCGCGCAATCAGTCCCCAGCACAAGCACAAGCGCCACCCTGTTCATGGCAGGTCAATTCGCCGAAGACGTGGTCGCACGCGCGCAAAGCGATCTACGCTTGACCCTGACAGAGCTGACGCCAGATCCGGTCGACGACATCGGATATGTCGCAGGAACCATCGCAGGCCACCTATGCAGCGAACCGCCAAGCGCCCCTGAATGCCACTACATCACGGGCAGTTTTACGACGCATGCGTGGATGCCGAACTAATCCATTATTAATTGCATGGCGGTGCATTTTTAGGATTCACAAAGTGATTCGGATGTGCGATTCTAGCGATAGATCGTCCAAAGAAGACGGCATTTTGAGGCACCGATGCGAAAACGTAGCCGCCCAGCGATGGGCACACTCCTTTCTTTCCTAGGGCTTTTGGCCATGGGTCTGTATTTCACCTTTGCCGCCGTGCAGGGTGATTACGGGGTGTTCAAACGTGCGGAAGTCACAGCAGAGGGTCGCGCGCTATCCCAAGAGCTCGCGACCCTACACGCCGAAGTGGCACGCATGGAAAACCTGACACGCCGGTTGTCGGATAACTACCTTGATCTGGACCTTCTGGACGAACAAGCGCGCGATGTGCTGGGCATGATCCGTGCAGACGAGATTGTTATTCAGTAGGTTTGGCTGGTCGTGGGATAGTTGAGCGGACAAAATGTGGCTTCGCTGCGGATGCGCCAACGGTTGCTTCTCCGGTGACTGAACCTGCCTTACAGACATATGCCCCCATATTTTGATGTCATTTCGCTGACAGCACCATCTACTTCTTCCCAATGGATTCTCCAGATTAGCGTGCAGGGAAAACCGCTCTGTTCAAAGTTTCCATAGTTATTTTCAGCATAAACTTTAAACCCTTGCTCGCTCAACCGATCGGTGAGTTCTTCGACCGTTAATGGCATCGGGAATGCTGCCAACACTCGCCTGTTAAACTCTTCGTCAGCTTCGGAGAAATCACTCGGAAGTCCTTTAGCAATTTCGGGGGGATTTGGGAGCGGCGGAAACAGAAAAAGATTTCCCCCGATGAAAATCAATGCCAATAGCGCGCCCCAAATAAGCAATTTCCTCAGCATTTTCGTCCTCCTTTATTGCGCAGCCCCCAAGTCTTTAGTCGATGTTGAAGGACTTTGCAGCATCTGGAAATTTTGGCTCTTCCAACATCATCGCTGAGCTGGTCACGAGTTGCCGGTCCGGAAATTACCGCCGTTCGCTTAGCAGCGCTTAAGCTAGTAAGAGACGGACTTTGCTACACTTTGTACATCGGTCGAAACCAATGCTTCGGAGCCAAGCCCACGCGAGAATTCATCAAGTTCCGCAACAGTCAATGAGGCCACGGGTACAGCCCTTTTCATATCGGTAAGGGAAACCATCCCTGGTGGTTTCAGCCCAGGCAAATTCGCTTGGGACAAGCTTCGCATTAACAAGATACTCAGCGCCATCTCTCTCGCTAAATATCTCATAAAATTCGGTGAAATCGTCTCCCCAAATATCAAGGTCAGTTACGATTTGGGTTTCTCGATTGAGATTTTCCAGTAACCGCTTGTCTACTTCAAATCGCTTCAACGCTCGAAGTATTTTATCAGGAACACCTTGGCTATGCATCGTGGCAATCGTTCTATTGTTTTGCTTTCCGAAGCTAATATTTTCCAGTCAGGCGTTCCAAGAGTGCATAGTTGGTTTGACACGAAACAGACATTCGCTCTCTTATCAGTTGATCTGTAAAATCTAATGGAGCGAGCTGTTGACCATGATCCCTTCAGAAACCTGCATCAACATCTAGCCCACGGCACCTCCGCCACCACAAACCTCTGAGTCTTCTGTGCAACGCAGTTCCGAGAAAGCGGGTACTATCCCGAATATCAGGTGCGTGCCTCCCTCTGTTCACCTTTAATCAACCTGCCCCCACCATGATGGCCGCGCATTTGCCGTAGCCACACACACGAGGGGACGCAGTCTTGTGGCAGGCAAGATTGACGCACTTGAGGAGAGCAGACGTGACCAAGGCAAAAATGCCGGTCATCATACGCCCACTTCACGCAGCTGATCAGGCGGCGTGGATAGGGCTGTGGACCGCCTATCTTGAATTCTACGGCACCGCTTTGCCGTCCGACGTCTTTGCGTCCACCTTTGACCGCCTTTTGGGCGACGATCCTCAGGACTTTTCCGCTCTTGTTGCTGAAGCGGATGGCGAACTGATTGGCCTCACCCATTACCTTTTCCACCGTCATGGATGGAAAATCGAAAACGTCTGTTATCTGCAAGATCTCTACGTCAGTCCCGCCGCGCGTGGCACAGGCTGCGGTCGGAAATTGATCGAAGCGGTCTATGCCGAAGCCGACGCCCAGGGCGCGCCGAATGTGTACTGGCTGACCCAAGACGACAACGCTGCTGGTCGCCAGCTGTATGACCGCGTCGGCAGCTTAACCAATTTCATCAAATACCAACGGCCCGCCGCATGAGCCGTCTCGCAGCCCTCAGTCTCGCCGTTCTCACGGCCTGCGCGCCTGTCCCGCAAGAGGTCGCCGCAACACGCGCGGCCCCGATTGCATCCGTCCTGCCACCGGTCAAAACCTTTGCGGCTGTGCCCGTGCGCACCCCATCGCGATCAAATACCGAGATTTCGCAGGACTTTCTCGACCTGTCGTTCCGCATGGAAAGCGGCAAACAAATACCGTTCATGACCCGTTTCGAAGGGCCCATAAATGTCCGTGTGCAGGGCGAAATCTCAGACACATTGCTGAATGATCTTGATCAATTGCTCAGCCGTCTGCGGCGCGAAGCGAACATCAACATCGACATGTCGGAAGCCGCACAACCGCAGATTATCGTACAGGCCATCCCCCGCCGCGTGCTGAACGACGCCGTGCCGCGTGCGGCCTGTTTTGTTGTGCCCCGCGTATCCAGTTGGGACGAATTCCTGCGCGTCCGCCGGACCGACACGGTCGATTGGACAACGCTGACACGCCGCGACCGTGCGATTATGTTTGTGCCGTCCGATGTAGCCCCACAGGAAATCCGCGACTGTCTGCACGAAGAACTGGCACAAGCGCTTGGACCGCTCAACGATCTGTACCGTCTGCCGGATTCAGTGTTCAACGACGACAACATCCACAACGTGCTGACCAGCTTTGATATGCTGGTTTTGAAAGCCTATTACGCCCCCGAATTGGCAAACGGCATGACACGCGGTCAGGTGGCAGAAAAGCTCCCTGCCCTTCTTGCCCGGCTAAACCCTGCGGGCAATCGCGGATCGCGGTTCCCTGAAGATGACACCAATCGCGACTGGATTGATGCCGTCCAAACGGCGCTGTCGGGTGCAGCAACGCCATCGCGCCGCCGCGCGGCTGCCCAAAATGCCATCCAAATCGGCAACGCCTTTGGCTGGGGTGGCACACGCGAAGCATTTGCACATTACGCGCATGGTCGTCTGCAAGTCGGCAACAATTCCGAACTTGCGCTGGCCTCTTTCAACGCGGCCGACCGCATCTACCGGTCCAATCCCGCGACACAAATTCACGCAGCACACATCGCCGTGCAACGTGCGGCATTTGCGCTCACTGCCGGTGACGCGGAGGCCGTCATCGCACTGACTAACGGTGCAATTCCCCTTGCCCGTGACCACCAAAACGCCGCCCTGCTTGCGACATTGATGATGTTCAAGGCCGAAGCGCTTATGCTGCAAGGCAACACCGCAGAGGCCGAAGCGGTGCGGCTGGACAGTCTGGGTTGGGCGCGATACGGCTTTGGTCAGGATGTATTTGTGCAGGCCCGTCTGAACGAGATCAGGGCGCTGCGCCCGCTCTAAAGGACGATTTGCGCGATGATTTACCCCCTTTCCGGCCTTCTGATTGGTGCCATTCTTGGGGCGCTCAGCGCCAAACGGCGCGGCGGCAAGATGCTTGATCTTTTGCAATGGGGCGGCGTGCTGGCGATCATGGGCGGCATCATTGGCATGTTCGCACTTGTGTTGATCGAACGCGCCAGCATCTAAACGATGTTCCTGCCCTTCTTCGAAAACCTCCGCGCGGCAAAGGTCCCCGTGACCCTACGCGAATTTCTGGCCTTCCTCGAAGGGATGCAGGCGGGACTGGCGACCTATGATGTGGACGCGTTCTACTTTCTAGCGCGCACCGTGATGGTCAAAGATGAACGGCACCTCGACCGTTTTGACCGTGCATTCGGGGCAACCTTCGCAGGGTTGGAAAACATCACGACAGATCAGGTTTTGAACGCCGTCGACCTGCCCGCAGATTGGCTGGAAAAGCTCGCTGAAAAACACCTGAGTGCGGAAGAAAAAGCCGAAATCGAAGCGCTAGGTGGCTTTGATAAGCTGATGGAAACGTTGAAGAAACGGCTCGAAGAACAAAAGGGTCGCCACCAAGGCGGGTCCAAGTGGGTTGGCACTGCGGGCACGTCACCGTTTGGCGCCTACGGCTACAACCCCGAAGGCATCCGCATCGGCCAAGACAAGTCGCGCCATCAACGCGCTGTTAAAGTCTGGGACAAACGCGAATTCCGCAATCTCGACGACACGGTTGAACTGCAAACCCGCAATATCAAGGTCGCGCTCAAACGCCTCCGGTCTTGGGCACGTGACGGGGCCGCCGAAGAACTCGACCTGAACGGCACCATCCGCGCCACAGCCGAAAACGGCTACATCGACGTCAAAACACGCCCTGAACGGCGCAACGCCGTCAAAGTTCTGCTGTTCCTCGATATCGGCGGGTCTATGGATCCGCATATCAAAATGGTCGAAGAACTGTTCTCAGCGGCCAAATCCGAATTCAAAACGCTGCAGCATTTCTACTTCCACAATTGTATTTACGAAGGCGTCTGGCGCGACAACCGCCGCCGCTGGAACGACCAGACCGATACCCATGAAATCATGCGCACCTACGGGTCCGACTACAAATGCATCATCGTCGGCGACGCATCCATGTCACCCTACGAAATCGCCTACCCCGGCGGGGCGAATGAGCATTACAATCCCGAATCCGGCGAAGTCTGGCTGACCCGCGTCCGCGACCAATGGCCCAACCACATTTGGATCAATCCCCTGAACGAAGCCTATTGGCGCCACACCCAATCCACCCAAATGATCCAACAGATTTTCGGAGCAGATCGCATGGTCCCTATGACCATCGCAGGGCTGACAAAAGGTATGAAGTCGCTGGGCTAACAATCACCACGCACGTCATCTGCCAAAACAACACATCCAGCGCTTGCCCCGCACGCCCCCGCGCCCCATATCTAGGGTATGTTGCGCCTCGCCCCCATTTTGCTCGCCGTTCTGTACGGCCTCGCCATGTATCGCTTTTCCGTTTGGCGGACGCAGCGCGAGCTTGATCAGAAATCAACGCCGTTAACCGATCCCATGCTACGCCAGCTCTGTGATCAAATGGCCGGTGCGTTGGATTTGAAACAGATCAAGGTCAACATCTACGAAATTGAACCTGTGAATGGCCTCGCGTCCCCTGACGGGCGGATTTTTATCACGCGTGGTTTCTTCAACAAATACCGCGCGGGCAAGGTGTCTGCGGATGAAATGGCCAGCGTGATTGCCCATGAACTGGGGCACGTGGCACTGGGCCATGCCCGTCGCCGCATGATCGACTTTTCCGGCCAGAACGCCGCGCGCACTGCGATCGCAATGGTGCTGGGACGGTTCCTGCCTTTTGGTATTGGCAACTGGATCGCAGGACATGCAATGCGGCTTTTGGCGGCAGGTTTATCCCGTAAGGACGAATTTGAAGCTGATGCTTACGCATCTGCCCTGCTCGTCAAATCCGGCATCGGCACCGCACCGCAGATTTCGCTATTCCATAAGCTCGAAACGCTGACAGGCGCACGTGGCGCAAAAATTCCCGCGTGGATCATGAGCCACCCAAAGACCGACCAACGGATCGCGGCGATTGAAGCAAACGCTGCGAAATGGCAGGCTTAGGCCGTTAGGGCTTTGCCCAAACGCGGCAGTCGCGCCTTCTTCATCAATGGCCGCATCTGCCAGTCGTCGCCTGACAACCGTCGCGCCTCAGCCAACACCGCGTCGCCGACACCTCGCACCACATCCGGGTTTTGATGGAACATCTCGACGAGATAAACGTCAGGGCTAAGCCGATCCAGATCGTTCTCGGCCAGCACATCCTTCGGGAAATCCTTGACGTTCACCGTCATAATCGCGTCGCAAGACCCCACAACAGCGGCCGTCAGCACATGGATGTCGTCCTTGTCGGGCAACCAGAACTGACGCAGCTTGTCTTCGGGATAGGCCACCACAGCATTCGGAAAACGGGCAGAAACACCGGCGATTTCACCACGCGCCAAGGTTTCCCCTTCTGGCCCGATCTTGCGTGCTGCCCGCGCCCATTCTTCCAAAATGCGTGCTGACCAGCGAACTTCAAACAGGCCCGCCTGCGCACAGCCAAGCACGACTTCGCGCATGACTGTTGGGTAAAGAACGCAGGTGTCGACCAAGACCCTCACAGGCGGAAGAAGACCGATTTCAGATAACCTGTTTCCGCCAGATGCGGCATCAACGGGTGATCAGGACCGGCAAAGCCCGTGTAAATGATCTGACCACGACGCCCTGCACGGCCAATCCCGCGCGCCGATGCGTTGCGGAATTTTGTCAGATCCGCAGCATGTGAACACGAACACAGCCCCAGATAGCCGCCCTCAGCGACCAAAGGTGCCGCAAGACGCGCGACACGTTCATAGGCGCGCAGGCCTGCTTCCATCGCCTTTTTCGACGGCGCAAATGCGGGTGGATCACAGATCACAACGTCAAACGTCTCGCCCTCTTCCGCCAGTTTCGTCAATACGTCAAAGGCATCGCCCTTACGCGTTGTAAACTTATCTGACACGCCCATCGCCTCAGCACCTTGTGCTGCGAGATCCAAGGCAGGTTGCGATCCGTCAACGGCCAATGCAGACGCCGCGCCACCAGCCAAAGCTGCTAGACCAAACCCGCCAACGTGTGAAAACACATCCAAGACCCGTGCGCCTTTGGACAGCGACGCCGCAAACGCATGGTTCGGACGTTGATCAAAGAACAGACCGGTTTTCTGGCCACCAATGACATCCGCCATATAGGTCGCGCCGTTCATCTGTACCGGAATTGCCGCTGTGGGCGTCTGGCCAACCATCACATCGGTGCGTTCGTCCAGACCTTCCAAGGTCCGCGCACGCCCCGTTCCGTTCATCACCACGGTCGCAACACCCGTCACATCGACCAGTGCCGCAACAAGCGCCTCGATATTCGCATCCGCATAAGCCGCATTGGGTTGCACAACAGCCGTATCGCCAAAGCGGTCAATTACAACACCCGGCAGTCCGTCCGCTTCTGCATGAACCAACCGATAAAACGGTTCCGCAAACATCCGTTCACGGTGTGTCAAAGCACGCTGTAATTTCGCCGCGAACCACGCCTGATCAATCACCGCATTTTCATCGCGGTCCAACATCCGGCAGATGATTTTCGACTGCGGGTTTACCGCGACCATCCCCAACGGACGGCGTTCTGCATCTTCAAGCCGCGCGATCGTGCCCGCCTTGATGCCTTTGGTGCGGCGGTCCATGACCACCTCGTTTGCGTAAACCCATGGAAAACCATGCCGAATTGCGCGGGCATCACCCTTTGGGTTCAGGCGCACTGTGGGGGAAGCTGTATCTGTCATACCTGCCTCCTACAGCGAAACACCGTCCCTTGGAAAGAGCCCAGCCAGACTGCGACAAAGAACACTGTTGTTAGCGCTAACAAACCCTGCTACGAGAGCACCAAATCAAACGTAGAGGTGCGTCATGACACTGAACTCCCAAATCGCCGCAGTCACAGACCGTATTCGCAAACGGAGCGAAGCCACACGCGGGGCCTATCTGGATTTGATGGCAAAGGCCGCCTCTGACGGTCCGCGTCGCGGGCATATTTCGTGTAGCGGTCAAGCCCACGCGTTTGCGGCAATGGGCGAACAAAAGGGTGATCTGGCGGCAGGCAAAGCGCCCAACATCGGGATCATCACCGCATATAACGACATGCTGTCCGCGCACCAACCGTTTGAAACATATCCGAACCTGATCAAATCAGCCGCGCGCGCGGTTGGGGCCACGGCCCAAGTTGCAGGTGGCGTGCCTGCGATGTGTGACGGCGTGACCCAAGGCGAAACAGGCATGGAATTGTCCCTGTTTTCGCGTGACGTGATCGCATTGGCGGCGGGCGTCGGCCTGTCTCACAATGTCTTTGACGCGGCAGTTTACCTTGGCGTCTGCGACAAGATCATTCCGGGTCTGGTGATTGCCGCCGCAACGTTTGGCTACATCCCGTCCGTGTTCCTGCCCGCAGGTCCCATGGTCAGCGGCCTGCCTAACGATGAAAAAGCCAAAGTCCGCCAGAAATTCGCCATCGGTGAAGCGACACGCGAAGAACTGATGGCCGCCGAAATGGCCGCCTACCATGGTCCGGGCACCTGTACCTTCTACGGCACAGCCAACACCAACCAGATGTTGATGGAATTCATGGGGCTGCACCTGCCAGGCGCGTCATTCGTGAACCCGAACACGCCATTGCGCGATGCGTTGACCGTTGCAGGCACCGAACGCGCCGCTGCAATCACAAGCCTCGGCAACGAATTCCGTCCGGTCTGCGATATTCTCGACGAGAAGACATTTGTGAACGGCCTTGTGGGTCTGATGGCGACTGGCGGTTCCACGAACCTCGTCCTGCATTTGCCCGCCATGGCGCGCGCCGCTGGCGTAATCCTCGACCTCGAAGATTTCGATGACATCTCAAAAGCCGTGCCTTTGATGGCCAAGGTCTACCCAAACGGTCTGGCCGACGTAAACCACTTCCACGCGGCGGGTGGGCTTCAGTACCTGATCAACGACCTGCTCGATGCGGGTCTGCTGCACGACGACGTGAAAACCGTCGCGGGCGACGGGCTATCGCATTACCGCAATGAAGCCGAACTGAAAGACGGACGCGTCAGCTACCGTGCCGGAGCGAAAAAAAGCTTGAACGAAAAAATCGTGCGCCCTGTGTCCGATCCGTTTGCGACCACCGGCGGGCTTGTGCAACTGGCAGGCAACCTTGGGCGCGGCGTGATGAAAGCATCCGCTGTGGCACCAGAACGGCACATAGTCGAAGCACCGGCAAAGGTTTTCCATACTCAAGACGCTGTTAAAGCGGCCTTTAAGGCTGGCGAATTGGCCCAAGACACGATCATCGTTGTGCGTTTTCAAGGACCACGGTCCAACGGGATGCCAGAACTGCACGGCCTGACACCGACCCTGTCGATCATGCAGGATCGGGGCCTCAAGGTAGCGCTCGTAACCGACGGCCGCATGTCAGGCGCATCCGGTAAAGTCCCATCCGCAATCCACGTCAGCCCAGAGGCCGCAGACGGCGGACCGCTTGCGAAAATCCAAGACGGAGACATCATCCGCCTTGACGCCACGTCCGGGACCATTGATGTAGTCGGCGTCGATCTGGACACACGCGACCTTGCGGTTGCGGACCTGACTGGCAATGGAAACGGGGTTGGCCGCGAATTGTTCGAGGTCTTCCGCCAGAACGTTGGACGTGCCTCTGAAGGCGCAGGCGTTGTGGTTTAACTTTTATGCCTCCGGCGGGGATATTTGGTGCCAAAAGAAACGGGGACAAAATTCCCGCGACATCAGCGCCTGATACTGCCGCCGCATAATACGTAACGCAGACGAAAGAGATACCAATGACACCGCAAGACGCCTCTCAAGCCGCCGCCGACATTTGCGCCCTCGCACCTGTTGTGCCTGTGCTGGTTGTGGAAAAAGCCGACACTGCCGAAGAACTCGCAAAAGCACTGGTTGCTGGCGGTTTGCCTGCGTTGGAAGTCACGTTGCGCACGCCAGCCGCGTTGGACGTGATCCGCGAGATGGCAAAAGTTGAAGGCGGCGTTGTCGGTGCTGGCACATTGTTGACGCCGAAAGACGTGGAAAATGCGAAGGCCGCGGGTGCAACATTTGGCGTCTCTCCGGGTGCGACAGACAAACTGCTCGACGCATGTGAAGCCAACGATTTGCCATTGCTTCCGGGTATTGCGACGTCGTCCGAGGCGATGCGCCTGCTGGAACGCGGTTATTGGGTTCAGAAGTTTTTTCCTGCCGAGGCAAATGGCGGTGCCGCAGCCCTGAAAGGTATCGGCGGTCCGATCCCACAGGTGAAGTTTTGCCCAACAGGCGGTGTTTCATTGAAGAACGCACCGGATTACCTGAGCCTGTCGAACACGCTTTGTGTTGGTGGTAGCTGGGTTGCCCCAAAGAACTTGATTGATGCGGGCGACTGGGCTGGCATCACCGCTATCGCAGCCGAGGCCGCAAAACTAACGCGCTAATCTCGCAGCTCGCCCGCCCCGTCGTTTGGCGGGGCTGGCATCGGCCAATGCGGCCGTCAGCGTTTGTGTCATCGGATGATCCAACCGCCCCGGCCCGTAAGCGGTCAGCAGCTTTTCAATGGCAGGCGTGTGGTCGTCGCTATTGTGGCTCAACGCCCAATCCAGAAAAATTGACCGGCACTCATAGGATGAAATGCCATCAATGTTATAGGCTTCGCGGATCAGACCCTTGGGGTCGAGCGGATCTCTTTCAGCCATTTAAGTCTCTCCTGCCAATAGCGCCGTTATCGCCGCATCCGCTTGTGTCGCGGCATCATCCATCTGGGTCAAAAGAGATTGCATGTCCTCTGCCCCCGTTTCACGTAGCACCACAGCGCACCCGCCCACACCGATCTGTTCAGGGTCCAGTACCCCGCCTGTCAACAAACGCGCAGCGCCCTGCACCGCTGAGAATAGACGATACGCCCGCAGGATCGCATCGGCCTGCGCGGCATCGAGCCACCCGTCCGCGACACCCGCCGCAATCTGGTCTTCCGTCGCGATAACCGCCTGACCTGCACGTAAGGCAGCCGCTTGCGCCAACAGTTCGCAATCCTGCAGACGTCCTACACCGTTCTTGGCATCCCACGCGGCCCCGTCTCCACGCGCATCTGCGATCCGGCGCCGCATATCCCGCAGGTCTGTCATGATCCCCGCTTTGTCGCGGTGCTTGGCCACGACGACACCCAAAAATTCGGTGATTTCAGCACACAGACCGGTGTCCCCAACAATCGGTTGCGCCCGCGTAAGCGCAAGATGTTCCCAAGTCCAAGCTTCGTTCAATTGGTAGCTCTTGAAAGCAGGCAGCGATGTCGCCACTGGCCCTTGCCGTCCCGATGGACGTAACCGCATGTCCACTTCATACAACCGACCTTCGGACATTGGCGCGGAAAGTGCGGTCACCAAAGCCTGTGTCAAACGCGCAAAATACGGTCGCACAGCCAGCGGGCGCGGCCCGTCGGACATTTCGGCCTCGCCCGCATCGTAAATCACGATCAGGTCCAGATCAGACATCGCCGTCAGACGATGCGCACCCAGCGACCCCATCCCAACAACAGCAGCCCCACGACCGGGGGCGGCCCCGTGTTTCCGAGCAAATTCTACTTCGACCACAGGCATCACAGCCGCGATAGAGGCCGCCGCAAGGTCCGCATATTGCTGCCCCGCTGTGGGCGTATCGGTCAAACCGCGCAACAAATGCACCCCAATCCGGAAATGCCATTCCTTTGCCCAACGCCGCAACGCGATCAATTGCGCCTCGTAATCGGGTGCGGCCTGCAGAACCTTGCCCGCCTCAACAGTCAGCGCATCCGCACCCGGCCAATCGCCAAAGAACGATCCCCCCAGCACGGCGTCAAAAACACCTGAATTGCGCGAAAGATATTGGGCCAAGGCAGGTGCCGTTGCTGCAATATCCACGATCAACTGGGTCAGCTGCGGGTTCGCTTCAAACAACGAAAACAGCTGCACGCCTGCGGGAAGCCCTGCCAGAAAACCGTCAAACTGCGCCAGCGCTTCGTCCGGTTTTGCAGACGCCGCCAGACGGCGCATAATATCAGGCCGTAACCGATCAAAAATCGCCTGCCCGCGGTCCGATCGTAACGCGGGGTACGTCGGCCAACGGTCTGTGGTGTCTTTGCCCCAATCGCTATTGTCTTCCGCTGCGACCTCGTCCGGCGCAAAGAAGCTTTCCGTCAGTTCATGCACTGCGTCCAACCGCGTCTGAATGTCCGCCCGCAGCCCCGCCACATCGCGCCCCATCAACGCCGCCAAGCGGGCAAAGCCATCATCGGTCGTCGGCAACGTGTGGGTCTGCGCGTCATTGATCATCTGCAACCGATGTTCGATTTCGCGGTGGAATTCATAATGATCGGTCAGCTCTGCTGCATTATCGTCGGTGATCCAGCCCGCGGCCGCCAAACGCTGCAACCCTTCCACCGTTTCGCGGGTCCGCAATGACGGATCACGCCCGCCCGAAATCAACTGTCGGGTCTGCGTGAAAAATTCGATCTCGCGAATACCACCCTGCCCCAGCTTCATATTGTGGCCTTCAAGCGATTGCGTCCCGCCCAGCCCCTTATGATCCTTGATCAGCAACCGCATATCATGCGCGTCTTGGATCGCGGCAAAATCCAGATGCTTACGCCAGACAAACGGGCGCAACGTATCCAAAAACCGCATGCCCGCCGCGAGATCACCACCGCAGGGGTTTGCCTTGATGTACGCGGCGCGTTCCCATGTGCGGCCAAGGCTTTCGTAATACCGTTCGGCCGTTTCCATCGAAATGCAGACTGGCGTGGACGACGCATCGGGGCGTAACCGCAGATCGGTCCGAAAAACATAGCCGCCTTTCGTCACATCCTGCATGATCGCCGTCATCTTGCGGGTCACGCGGATAAATGCGGCGCGGGCGTCGTGGTAGTCGTCAGGGTCGAACCGCGTTTCATCAAACAGACAGATCAGGTCGATATCGGATGAATAGTTCAACTCCCTCGCGCCCATCTTGCCCATCGCAAGCGCCACCATCCCTGCCCCGGTCGCGGCATCCGCATCGACCATCCCCGGCAGCTTGCCGCGCTTGATTTCTGCAGCAACCAATTGTGTGATGCACTGATGAACAACGGCATAGGAAAAATCGGTGATGGTCCCGGTGACGGTCGCCAAAGGCCACACGCCCGACAGGTCCGCCAATGCCGTGATCAACGCAATCCGGCGTTTGGCTTGGCGCAGGTGATCTGCCAGATCAGCAGCCTGACACCCGCGCACTCCTGCCAGAATATCAGCGACCGCCGTCTCTGGATCATCCATTGCGGGGATGACCCAATTCGCTTCGCTTTTCAGCAAACCTGCAAGGTACGGACTAGACCCCGCCGTGCCCCTGATCAGGTCCGCCAAACCATCCGGTAATACGTCAAACGCAGCCAAGGCATCCGCGCCCCGTTCAGCATTATACGGATGCGGGCAACGGGTCATCCGGTCGGCGATACTCATGGGGAAGCTCTTGTCTTTAGGGAAACGCGATGATGTGTTGGACGTCCACGCTAGGCAAGGACGGTCCCATGAGCAAGAGCTTGAAACGAGTGAAAGCAGCCCTTGAGGCCGCAGGCATCACAGCAGACGTCATGGAAATGGGCGAACTGACCAAAACCGCGCAACAAGCCGCAGACGCCGCTGGGTGTCATTTGGACCAGATCGCGAAATCCGTGATCTTCCAAGGCTTGGACAGCGGTGACGCGGTCCTGTTCCTGACAGCGGGTGGTAACACGGTAGACGCGGACAAGGCCAGCCGCGTCGCACGCGAACCGCTCGGCAAAGCGGACGCGGCGCTGATACGCAAACAAACCGGCTTTGCCATCGGGGGCGTTTCCCCCGTTGGGCACCTGAACCCGATACGGGCGTTCGCGGACCCTAGATTGGCGGAATTCGACGTTATTTATGCGGCAGCGGGCACGCCACGGCACATTTTACCGATCAATCCGGATGAACTTCTGCAAATTTCAAACGCGCAAACAGCTGATTTTACAAGTTAATCTCGAGAAATGTAAAATACATTTACATTATCCCTTGCAAGGATACGCCACACCTCCCATCTTGAGTAATGTAAAGGGCATAAACATAAGACCCTCTACCTTACACACAAAGGATTTTGAGATGAACACCGCAACCCTGAACTCCACGTCTTCCATGGGCACACAGGCCCCTGGCTTTTTTGCCCGGACCGAAGCGTGGTTGGACGCACGCGGTCGGGCTGCATGGATCACAGCAATGGTCGGCAGCTATATTGTTTTCTGGCCGGTTGGTCTGGCGATGACGGCTTATATGGTCATCAACAACAAATTTTCGGGCACGCACAGCCGGAAACGCTGTCACCGTGGGTCACATTCTGTCCACATGAACCGGTCCACGGGCAACGCAGCCTTTGACACGTACAAAGACGAAACGCTGCGCCGCTTGGAAGAAGAACAGACAAACTTCGAGGAATTCCTCGAACGTCTGCGCGAAGCCAAAGACAAAGCAGAATTCGACCAATTTATGGACGAACGTGGTCATCAGAGCAAATCTGACGACTCTGCTGAAACCTCTCACTAATGGTTCAACGGGTCCCTTCGGGGACCCCATTTGATTTAGGATTTTTTCGATGACCCACACACCGTCCCCCGCACAACAGATGCCGGTCGCTGTCCAAATTGTATCAACCGTGTTGTTTGCAGGGTTTGCTATTCCGGTCACCATTGTCGCGCTGAATGTCTTTTGGCCGGCAGGTATCGCAATCGCAGCCATCCTTGCATGGCGCGGTGGATTTGCACCGGGAATGGGGAATAGCATTGATATGGCAGCCCTTGGTGAAGCCGTAAAAACCGTTTCCCCCGAAGCCGCCCAACGGCGCAGCGGCAACGCCAGCTTTGACCGGTACCGCGACGAAATGCTGGAACGGCTCGAGCACGAACAAGAAAACTTTGAAGATTTCTTGGACCGCCTCCGCGCTGCGAAAGACTCGACTGAATTTGATCAGTTTATGGATGACCGTGCAGGCAGATTGTCCGCATCGTCCTAAGACGGGTGTCCCCCCATCCCCGTCGCGCCTTGCCTGTGTCCCCGGGCAAGGCGCCCCTTTTTTGAGCGGTTGCACGAAAGAACGGCATAAGATTGCTTTGTAAGAACCTCGCTATTTTCGGGGGGCTTGGTTTGTGCAATATTGCTTGCTAACGTCACCCTAGTTCATTTCGCCAGAGTACCATGCGCCACACGCTTCCCATTGCGCCGCAGTTTTATGTCACGGCTCCGCAACCCTGCCCTTACCTTGAGGGCCGGATGGAACGGAAGTTGTTCACTGCTTTGCAAGGTGACACCGCAACGCGTCTGAATGATAGCCTGTCCAAACAAGGATTTCGGCGGTCGCAGAACGTGCTTTACCGCCCGTCTTGTTCGGAATGTTCGGCCTGTATGTCTGCGCGCATCCGTGTTGCGGACTTTGTGCCGACAAAATCCCAAAAACGCGTCAGGAACCGCAATACGAACCTGTCACGCCGCGCGACGTCGCCTTGGGCGACTGAAGCGCAATACGATCTTTTCCGGCGTTATCTGGATAGCCGTCACGCGTCCGGTGGCATGGCCGACATGGACATGTTCGAATTCGCAGCCATGGTCGAAGAAACCCCGATCCGGTCCCGATTGATCGAATATACCGACAAAGAAACAGAAGATTTGCGGGCCGTATGCCTGACAGATATTCTCGATGACGGGTTGAGCCTTGTGTATTCGTTCTTCGATCCGGACTTTGAACGATCGTCGCTGGGCACGTTCATCATTCTCGACCACATCGCCATCGCGATCGACCTCGGCCTGCCCTATGTCTATTTAGGCTACTGGGTGCCAGGATCGCCGAAGATGGAGTATAAATCCAAATTCAGCGGGTTAGAGGTTTATCACAACCGTGAATGGGCCCCCATTCGCGAACCTTCGGACTATGATAGCGCGCTACATCCGCTCAGCACCGATCCCATCGCTGAACAAGTGGCACGGATAAGTCTGCCAGACAGCCGCCCAACGGGTTAAGCGATCTTCGGTCCGCGGGCCTGTTTCATTGTAACATCGCGAACATCGTCAACTGGCATTGGTTTGCCAAAGAAATACCCTTGCACCGCGTCACAACTTTCTCCGGCTAGAAATGCGATTTCTTCTGCAACCTCTGCCCCTTCCGCAAGAACCGGCACATCTAGCGCGCCACCCAACAAAAGCGTGGCGCGCACAATTGCAGCGTTTTGTCGACTTTGATGGACGTTGTGTACAAAGCTGCGGTCAATTTTGATTTTATCAAACGGAAAGGCCTGCAGGGTCGACAACGACGAATATCCGGTGCCAAAATCGTCCATCGCAATGCGTATCCCCATCGATTTCAGTTTATGCATCACGGCAAGCGCGTTGTCTTGATCCTGAATGATAGTGGCTTCGGTGATTTCGACTTCTAAGCGTTCAGGCGCGAGCTGGCAGTCGTCCAAAATCGCAAGAACCTGCGTCACAAAGTCGGGTTCGATCAATTGTTGCGGCGATACGTTGACAGCAATCGGATAAGGTTGATTCCATGTTGCAGCTTCCTGACATGCCGTCCGCATCACCCACATCCCGATGTCTTTGATCAGGCCGGTTTCCTCGGCCAGCGGTATAAATACATTCGGGCCAATCAGCCCTCTTTCAGGATGTCGCCAGCGCAACAGAACCTCAAAGCCAATGATGGCGTGACTGACGATGCTGTTTTGGAATTGGTAGTGCAAAAACAACTCTTCCCGGTCGATTGCCTTGCTAAGATCACCCATTAACGCCTGTTTTTCTCGCTTGCGTTGCTCGATTTCATTGTCATAAAACTCAATTTTGCTGCGCGACTGGCCCTTGGCCTGATACATTGCCAGATCCGAATATTGTTGCAGCGTTTCCAGTTGATCCCCGTCGTCGGGGTACGTCGCAATCCCGATGCTGACCCCCAGTTTCAGATCAGACATGCCTAAATATAGCGGTTCGCCAATAGCGGTTTGCAGGCGCATGGCAAATTCGCGCGCGTCATCTGGGTCGGTCAAATCCGACTTCAACGCCGCGAATTCATCCCCCCCAATACGTGCAATGAATTCATGATCCTGCAGCACGGCATTCATTTGATCGGCGACATGTCGCAGCACGATATCACCTGTCGCATGTCCCATCGTGTCATTGATTTGTTTAAATAAATCCAAATCAATCGTCAGAACCGCAATCCGGATTTGGTGCCCCCGATCAACCCGTTTTTGCAGACGCGCGGCACGTTCCGCAAAACCCAAACGATTTGGCAACATCGTCAGCAAATCGCGGCGCACCGCATCGCTTAACTTGCGTTGCGTATCCGCGCTCATTTCAGTTTCAATGACGAACGTGGTGAAGCCGATCAACAGGATCAGGCTCACCACCGTCAAAACGATGAACCCTAAAACAAAGTTCGAAATCAAGCGCGCAGGCACAATATAGCTGGGGTCAGGGACAAATGTCGCCGCAGCCATCCCTGTGAAATGCATGGTGCAAACCGACAAAACCATCGCAACGGTGGCACCCGCCCAACAAAACCGTGTCACAGGATGCATCACGCGGTGCACCATGATCATGCCAAACACGCTGCCGAAAACGATCGACAGAATGACGAGGTCTGAATTCCATTCAAACTGCCCCTGGACCTTTAGTGCTGCCATCCCGATGTAATGCATTGCGGTCACGGTCAGGCCGAACAACGTGCCGCCCACAACGCTTCGCCATCGCATCTGCGGCATTGCCGCAAGTGCGACAGCCGCAGTACAGCCGCCGATAGCAATGAGCAGTGATAGCCCCGTGAGAACGGGTTCATAGGCGGTCGTGTCAGCAGGGCTATACCCCAGCATCCCGATAAAATGGGTCGCCCAGACAGTGGTCCCTGCAATCATTGCAGCAAGACCCAGATGCAGTTGACGTCGCCTTCTACGCAATGCCTTGGACCGCATCAGAAGCACGACAGTCAAAGCTGCACCAATCGTACATACGAACGCCGCCACAATGACAAAGCCACCGTGATGGGCGTGGACAAGATCGGACATCGCGTGTTTCATAAAGAAAGCCCCGGTTCTGCGCTCTGCATAACCGGGGCTTCCTAAAGTTTCGTTGACGCGGCACTAAGCCGCGTCCGTTAATTCAGCAAATTCGGAACAATTGTCACCACCGCAGGGAAGGCTGCTAGCAACGCGAGGCCCGCAACTTGGATTCCGATGAATGGCATCACACCGCGATAGATTTGACCCGTCGTGATTTCCTTTGGGGCAACACCCCGCAAGTAGAACAAGGCAAAACCGAACGGTGGCGTCAGGAACGATGTCTGCAGGTTCACCGCAATCATGATCGTGACCCACTTCGGATCGAATGTACCGCCGTAAATGACGGGCCCTACAATCGGGATCACGATGTAGATGATTTCAAGGAAATCAAGCACGAAGCCCAACACAAACAGCACCAACATTACGATGATAAAGACCTGCCATTCGCTATCGAAGGAGCGCAGGAATTGCTGGATATAATGCTCACCACCAAACGAAATCAGCACAAGGTTCAACAACTGCGACCCGATCAGAATTGTGAAAACCATCGACGTCACTTTGGCTGTTTCGCGGACCACCGGGGACAGAACCCCGCCCGTGAACAACACACCACATGACCAGATCAGACCGAACATCGCGAACAGGAAGGCTGCGAAGGCAACCAAGTAGGCCACGTAGTTTTCGAACAACACGACCTCTTGGCCGAGGCGCATATCAAAGTTCGTGCCGACCAGCAGCATGATCATGATTGCAGCAGTGGTATAAAGCACCATGTTGCCTGACTTGCCCTGCTCTTGCAGCTTGCGGAAGGTGGCCAATAGTATAGCCCCGCCTGCCCCAAGTGCCGCTGCAGGTGTCGGGTTTGTAATCCCGCCAAGGATAGACCCAAGCACGGCAATGATCAGCACCAATGGTGGGAAGACCACTTTGACGATCTCATTGGCAAACAAACGTGCAGATGCATGTTTCATGCCATAGAACACCGCGATCATTGGCAATGCGATCAGGACAACGGTGGTTCCCGGTGTCGTCAATGGCCCGATCAACAGGATATCGACCAACAACAAGGCCAGCACACCAGCAGCACCTGCGATCAGCGGTGCCGCGTTTGCAGAAGGTGCAACACCGCGTGCCAGTACCAACGTCAGACCTGCAAGCAGTGCGATCAGACCGATGCCTGTGCCGATCGGTGCCGCTGCCGCTACTTTCGCGTCCACAGCTGCCGCACGTTCTTCCGGCGACAATTCACGTGCTTCGGCAACGCCGCCCGCATCATCAATCGCGGCTTGTTCGGCCAATGCCGCAGCCCACGCTTCCGCACCGTGCAATTCCTGCATAGAGGCTGCGCATTCTTCACCAACATTGGTCCGCAAGGACGCCGTTTGGCCCGCATCTGTGTAGCTATCGACGATAACTGTCTGGGACCCACGGATGTCGAACGCACCAAAGGCGATGAACACGGCGATCAATGCGACAGGTGCACCAAGGAACCACAACAGCGCTTCGTTACGCGTGATGACTTCACCGCTAGACGCTTCGCCCATCTCCACGGGTGGGGCCTTCGATGGGTTCAGCAATGCGAAGCCAAATGCATATGCGGCATAAAGGAACGCCAACAAAATACCCGGCAACAAAGCCGCTTGGAACAACGTCCCCACCGACACAACCGCAGGCTCACCAAGGAACGTCAGCGCGTCTGAACAGCCAGCCAATTGGGCGCGGTCTTCTTGTGCAGCGGAATACAGGTCGCCCGCGAGCGTCCCGAGAAGAACGATCACGATAGATGGTGGAATGATCTGACCCAGCGTACCGGATGCGGCAATCACACCAGTAGACAGTTCCGGCGAATAGCCGTTCTTCAACATGGTTGGCAGCGCCAGCAGCCCCATGGTCACAACGGTCGCACCAACGATCCCTGTAGACGCCGCGAGGAACGCCCCCACGATCACGATGGACACAGCCAAACCACCCGGCAGCGGGCCAAAGACCTTCGCCATTGTTGTCAGCAATTCATCCGCAATACGGGACCGTTCCAATACGATACCCATCATGACGAACATCAGCACGGCCAACAGCGTCTCAATCGACTGACCCGCGAGGACGCGTTCGTTCATCCGGTTCACCAAGAAACCAACGTTCCGGTCCAGCGCCATTTCCCAACCCTGCGGGAACAGCGCCGTTTCATAAATCGGCAAATCGGGGTTTCGGAACACCGATATGGCGTCGGGTCTGACCCCTTCTGCGATCAAGGCCGCATAGGCGTCCGATCCAGTGTCGATGGCCTCGTGGATCAAAAGACCCGAACTATCGAGTGCAGCAATCACAGCGAATGAAATGACCGCAGAGCCACCAATCGCAAAGGCCACGGGAAAGCCTGACAGAATGCCCGCAAAGAGCGTCAGGAAAACAATGATAATACCGACTTCTACGCCGTCTAATCCAAAAAGCATGGTCTTTGGTCCTTAATGAATTTCAGCGACGAGTTCGGCTTGCGCGTCACCCAGCTTGTCTTTGTCGAGGTACTTGCCGTCGCTATCCTCGCCCTCTTTGCGCTCAAGGTATGAGCGGTAGAAGAACGCGATGGCTTGCAAGATCACCATCAAGGTGAAGATCACGAGCAGAATTTTGAACAGGAAGTAGGCGTTGAACCCGTTTGGAGAAAACCCGATGGTCTCAATATTCCAGCGCAGTGCACGGGACTTGCCCAGCAGACGTTCAAGACTATCAGACGCAGATGGGTTCGGCACCACAAGGTGACGCCACAAGAAGAACCAACCGTAAAGCCATGTCAGCAGTGCGGCAGGCACCATGAACAGCATGGCCCCGATCATATCGATCGTGCGCTTGGCACGGTACGAAATCGCGGAATAGACAAGGTCAACACGCACGTGGCCGCCTTGGACGAATGTGTATGTGGCGCACAAACAAACGATCATCGCGTTGTAAAGCTTCAGTTCTTCTGACCACCAGCTGACGTCCTTGGTGAAGGCCGACCCGAACCCGAGCGATATTTCGGACACCGCAAAGATACGCTGCATAAAAATGATCATGATCTGCTGGAGAACCATCAACAGGCCCGCCCATGCAAAGAAGCGACCAACGCCGTTGGCAAAACCTTCCAACACGCGCACGCAGGCCCACATGAACTGATTGCGGAAGAAACCAACGATAGTGATCGCCAAGAAGATGGCGAACAACACAAAGAACAGTTCAGCCGAGGCACCGTAGTAAATGAACCGCATCACGGATTCTTTGTTCGACCAATCCAGCCACTGACCCGGATGCGCAAAGGCGTAGACCAAGTTGAACGGTGCTTCGAGAAGGTTGCCGAAGAAGTATTGGATGGGGCCGCCCATCTCAAACTTATCAAGACAACTGATCGTGTCTTCTGCAGATGCACGGAAAAATCCCGTGCAGGCGATATCGTCTTCCATGATGTCCCCCAAAATGCGTGGGGTCCCTCCCCGGGCCCGCACCACGCTAAAATTTCAATGGTGGCCCGACGTCAATTTGACGTCGGGCCGAACCTTATTGGCTAAAATTCCCGTAGGAATTAGCCCATGACACGGTCACGCTGGGCGCGGTACGCACCTTCGGACTTCTGGATCCAACCAGAAGACGCAGCCATGGATGCGTTGTAAGACGCGCGCAGGCGGTCATACAGGTCATCACCATTGTACTGGTCCATCGTTTCGCGTGCAGCATCGCCCATCGCATCCCAAACAGTGTCAGGGAATTCGAGAACTTTTACGCCGCCGGCTTGCAGACGCTGCAGTGCTGCACCGTTGTTGTCCATGAACTGGGCAAGGTTCCACTGGTGTGCTTCGCCAGATGCGATCTCGATGACCTTCTGGTGCGCAGGTGAGAGGCTCTCAAACACGTCGAGGTTCGTCGCCAAAGACAGGGCTGCGCCCGGCTCGTGCATACCAGCTGTGTAGTAGAACTTGGTGATTTCTTGGAAACCAGCCTTTTCATCCGCCCATGGGCCGATCCACTCAGTGCCGTCGATGGCGCCAGACGCGAGAGCTTGGTAAACTTCAGCACCTGGAAGGTTCTGAACGGATGCGCCCATTTTACCCAGTGCTTGACCACCAAGACCCGGCATACGGAACTTGAGACCTTGGAAATCTTCTGGACCAGCGATCTCTTTGGAGAACCAGCCACCGGCCTGTGGACCAGTGTTACCAGCCAAGAATGACTTCAGACCAAAGATAGAACCCAGCTCGTCGTGGAATGCGCGGCCTTCGCCTTGGTAATACCAGTTAGAGATTTCCTGTGGCGTCATGCCGAAAGGCACGGATGTGAAGAACGCGTAACCAGGGTGCTGGTTGACGAAGTAGTAGTCAGCACCGTGGTACATGTCAGCCTGACCAGACGTCACAGCGTCAAACACTTCGAACGCACCGACGAGTTCGCCAGCCGCTTTCAGATCGATGGTCAGGTCGCCATCAGTCATTGCAGTGATTGTGTCAGCGGCACGCTGAGCTGCGTCATGCACACCAGCAAGGCCACGGCCCCACGTTGTGACAAGCGTCAGTGTCCGCTTGCCCTGCGCGTAAGCAGGTGCTGCCAGCGTAGTTGCTGCTGCAGCTGTCCCGCCAAGCGCGGAATTTTTAAGAAAAGAACGACGATCCATTTGGTTTCCTCCCATTGGTATTCCTCACAGCACGCGCACCTCCCAGTGGCGCACTGCGGATCATTTCGTAGGCAAAAGCTAGCCTAGTCGTCCGGAAGGTAAAATACGTAGTTCTGCGTAGTTTGTGGTCGAATTTGCAGAATTTGCGATTTTTCTGAACAAAGTTTGGGCGCTAACAGCCAATGATCCACCAAAACGTTGTGCGATTCGGATTTGATTCGTCGGGGATTCGGGACTATCCCCGCCCCCCATGAAAGACATCTTTCACCGCCTGCGCGGCGCACTCAGTTTCAGTTACGGGCAAAAGCTGTTTTTGCTGGCAACGGTCCCGTTGATCCTTGCGGTGTCGGTGATTTCAATTGTTGTGACGAACCAATCGCGCGACTTGGCCGAACGCGAAATTGCAGCGCTTGAGGCGCAGCTGATCGCCACCAAGCGCGAAGAGCTGAAGAACTACCTTTCCATCGCACGCACCGCATTTGTGAACACCTACGGACGAGCAGCGCCAGATGACGAAGCGGCAAAACTTGAGGTTTCTCAATTACTTTCAGCCATTCTTTATGGTCAAGACGGCTACTTCTTCGTGTTCGATTACGACGGTAATAATCTCGTCGCCCCGCGGCAGACCTACCTGATCAACCGCAATTGGACCGGCCTTGAAGACGCCAACGGCATTCCGATTACAGACGAATTGATCCGGATTGCGCGAACTGGCGGAGGCTATCACAGCTTCGATTGGCCAAAGCCGTCGACAGGCGAAACAGGTCGGATGATCGTCTATGTGAACGGCCTACAAGACTGGCGTTGGGTCGTTGGCACCGGCATCTTTATCGATGACGTGCAACAGACGGTTGCATCCGCACGCGCCGAAGTTGAATCGCGAATCGCGCAGACCTCCGTTTACATCGTGGGGATCGTGATCGTGGCGCTACTTGGCGTGTTTCTGAGCGGATTGGTGATCAATATCCGTGAGCGGCGTTTGGCCGACGTGAAACTCAAGGCGCTGACCCAACGGATCATCGACACCCAAGAAGAGGAACGCGGACGCGTGGCGCGTGAACTCCATGACGGGATCAGTCAGATGCTCGTCGGGGTCCGCTACGCGCTAGAACTGACCAAACGACGTTTCCAAATCAACGATGATCGTGTGGGTAACAGTCTTGATAAAGGCATCATTGGGTTAGGCGGTGCAATCCAAGAGGTCCGTCGGATCAGCCGCGACCTCCGACCCGGTGTCTTGGATGACCTCGGTCTCGGCCCTGCCCTGCAATCGCTGGCAGATGATTTTGCCCAACGGACCGACGTGACCTGTAGCGTGGAAACCGTGGTCTTCCGCAACCGGCTCGATCAAGAAGCCCGCATCGCGCTGTACCGGATCGCCCAAGAGGCGCTAACCAACATCGAACGCCACGCGGCCGCCCAAAACGTAACGATATCGCTCAAGGGGAAACGCAGCGGTGCCCACCTAATCATCACCGACGACGGAAAAGGCATGCCAGCCCAGAAATCCCAAGCCCGCACCAGTGGTGGTCTTGGCCTGCGCAACATGCAAGAACGGCTGGAACAGATCGGTGGGACATTGCGCATCCGCTCTTCGACACAGGGCACAATGATTGAAGCCCAAGTCCCCCTGACACATATGCTCCGCCCAGAGGCAGGCAGCAATGACGACGACAACCAAAGGAAATCCGCATGAACGTCCGTGTTCTGATTGTAGACGATCACCCAATGGTCACCGAAGGCATCCAAGCGATCCTTGAAAGCTATGACGACATCACGGTCGTCGGCGCGCTGAACAACGGGCGCGAGGCGGTTGAACAGGTTGGCGATCTTGCGCCTGACGTAATCTTAATGGACCTCAACATGCCGGACGTGAGCGGACTGAATGCGACCGAAATGATCTTAGAGAAATGCCCAGACACGCGCATCCTAATCCTGTCGATGCACAACAGCCCCGAATACATCAACACAGCACTTTCACACGGGGCGAAGGGCTATGTTCTGAAAGACGTGCCGACCGACGAGATCAAGACGGCAATTGAAACCGTCATGGCCGGCCAACAATACCTGTGTACGGGGGCGAAAACATCGCTGTCGCCGCGTATCGCAGACGGGCGCGAACCACTGACAGGGCGCGAACAGACAATCCTGCTGGAACTTGCGCAAGGTAAGTCCAACAAAGACGTGGCTGCGACGTTGAACATCTCTGTGCGTACGGTCGAAACACACCGTAACAACATCAAACGCAAACTCGGGATTTCCAGTACAGCTGGGCTGACCCGCTACGCAATGGAACACGGCGTACTCCAAGGCACGGGGCGTTAAGTGTGGACGACCCTGTCTTCTTTACATCCAAGAACGACTTTGCGGCTTGGTTCGCAGCAAATCCCGCAGCAACAGAACTTTCCGTTGGGTACTACCGCAAAAGCACCAAACGGCCCAGCATCACATGGTCGGAATCCGTGGATGTTGCACTATGCTATGGTTGGATCGACGGGGTGCGCAAATCCATCGACGATCAAAGCTACAAAATTCGATTTACGCCTCGCAAAATCAATAGCGTATGGAGTGCCGTGAACGTCAAAAAGGTGCAGGAATTCATCCCGCTTGGGCTGATGAAACCAGCGGGGCTGCACGTCTACAACAACCGTAAAGACACCAAAGGCTACACATCTGCGGACCGTAACGTCCCGCTATCGCCGGATTTTGAGGCACAAATCAAAGCCAACCAGGCAGCATGGGATTTCCTCAATGCGCTCGCACCATCCTACAGAAGGGATTCCATCTGGTGGGTAATGAGCGCCAAACGCGAAGATACACAACTAAAAAGGCTCGGTATTCTGATTGAATCTAGCCAAGCGGGGATGAAAATCCCGAGCATGCGCAAGACCTAAACACCCGCCACGAGATCGCTAAACTGTGATGTATCTCTGCTATTTTTAAGGTGGTGGTTTTACATCCGCTCGACCACCCCTATGTCACTGAACACAACTTGAACAACGCGCTCAAAGGACACAACATGACGTATACGCCCCCCAAAGTCTGGACATGGGACGCCGAGAGCGGCGGCAAGTTCGCCAATATCAACCGACCCATCGCAGGTGCGACCCACGACAAAGACCGCCAAATCGGCAAACACCCGCATCAGCTTTATTCGCTAGCAACGCCCAACGGCGTCAAAGTCACGATCATGTTCGAAGAATTGCTGGCGGCAGGTCACACAGGCGCCGAATACGATGCGTGGCTAATCAACATCCAAGAGGGCGATCAGTTCTCGTCTGGCTTTGTTGAGGTGAACCCGAACTCCAAGATCCCTGCCCTGTTCGATGAAACCAACGGTGTGCGCATCTTCGAATCCGGTGCGATCCTGCTGTATCTGGCCGAAAAATTCGGGGCGTTCCTGCCGACCGATCCCAAGGCACGGGTTGAGACCCTGAACTGGCTGTTCTGGCTCCAAGGCTCCGCGCCTTATCTGGGCGGCGGCTTCGGCCATTTCTACGCCTATGCGCCCGAGAAATTCGAATACCCGATCAACCGCTTTGCCATGGAAACCAAACGCCAACTCGACGTGCTCGACCGTCGTCTGGGCGAGGCCAAATATCTGGGCGGAGACGACTACTCCATCGCCGATATGGCAACCTTCCCGTGGTACGGCGCGCTCGTGCAAAATCTGGTCTACGAAGCCGCCGAGTTCCTCGACGTTGCATCCTACAAAAACGTAAACCGCTGGGTGGACGACATCTCCGCACGTCCGGCGGTGGTGCGCGGTAAGATGGTGAACAAAGCATGGGGCGACGAAGACCAGCAACTACGTGAACGCCACGATGCGAGCGATTTTGATACCCAAACATGGGACAAAATCAAACCGGCAGACGCTGAGTAAAACGAACTTGCCAAGCATTTACGGGTGCTTGGCACGATCCGGACGGATGAGATTGCTATTCGGTACCACTGATTTGCGCCACACTTCCTGAGCATCTGAGTCCACTTGAATTAATTTACGCCCCCATGGTCATCAGGCTTTCCCGATGCCAAAGTGCTCGCAAATCGTACGTCGTGTATTCTGGGGCAATCATGAACATTTTTCTTCGGCTTTCTGCGCCTTTGTTTTGGTTGCTAGTCCCCTCTACCTTGCTGGGCGACAACATCCAAACGGGGCGCGACTGGATCGAAGCCAAATCTGAGCGAGCTGTGACTTGGCTAGACTTCGGCACACTCCACCTACCCAGCGGTGAGCTATTTATCGGCGATCCCTCTTGGGGCGACGACTACCACATGCGTGGCGCAAGATCTGTTCCTGTAGATCAGCTCCGTGTATGGGTTCACGTTGAAAACCCGCTCATTCCGCGGGAAAATCAAGTCCACGCTGTTTGGCTCGCCGCTGCAGACACCCCACCAGCAAAAATCGTAGGGAAAATCGACTTCGGTATGGACAGTGCGTATTTCGCTTTCGGAGATGTCACAACAGGTCATGACCTTGTTGCAATCAAAGGAATGAACCATCCAGATTTTTACGATAGTTTTGATTTTTTCTTGCCGCATATCCAACAGTACGGGTTTGTGGGTCAATGGCTTAATGTACCCCAATCCGGACGCCCCACTTTTGCAGTCGATACGAAAAGGGATGGCGGGCTGACTGCTGTTTGGACGGAAGACTCAGATAAAGCGTTTGCAGGCATATTGATCGACGTGACGGGTCGTGTTTCTGATCGGTTATTCCTCGATACGTTAATTGAGTAGCCCTAGCGATCACCCCGAAGTTTTTGTCGATGAATACTTTGCTTGTTGAACTCTTTGACAACAAGGCGAAGAGCTGCGACGCATCCGGCTTGCTGTACTTGTATTGGGACTGTTGAGTTTTTGCGAGTCGGTTGATCAACCAACCCATTCTCCATCCGCATCCCACATATTCCCCCACCGAATACCTCATATGTCGTTTGCATCTCGTAACGTCATGTGTTTTGCTTTAGGGGATAGTTTAACACTAAACTAATTTACGAATTGGATGGAGGACCGCCCATGCCGCCAAAGAAGGCCGCCGCGAAGTCAAACGTCTCAGCTGAGGAATTGCTGGGTCATTATCGGGAAATGCTGCTGATCCGGCGGTTTGAGGAAAAGGCGGGCCAGCTTTATGGCATGGGTCTGATTGGTGGCTTTTGTCACCTTTACATCGGTCAAGAAGCCGTTGTTGTGGGCCTAGAAGCCGCAGCAAAAGAAGGCGACAAGCGCATCACATCTTACCGTGACCACGGCCACATGTTGGCCTGCGGCATGGACCCCAAAGGCATCATGGCCGAATTGACGGGCCGCGAAGGTGGCTTTTCAAAGGGTAAAGGCGGGTCGATGCACATGTTCTCGAAAGAGAAGCATTTCTACGGCGGCCACGGGATTGTTGCAGCACAGGTGCCATTGGGTGCCGGTCTGGCGTTCTCTGACAAATACAAAGGCAACGACAATGTGACCTTCACTTACTTCGGTGATGGTGCTGCCAACCAAGGCCAGGTTTATGAGACCTACAACATGGCTGAACTGTGGGAACTCCCTGTCGTGTTCGTCATTGAAAACAACCAATATGCGATGGGTACATCCGTGCAACGTTCGACGAAGTCCCCGTCCCTGTGGGAACGCGGTGCGGCTTACGGCATCGAAGGCGAAGAAGTTGACGGCATGGACGTCATCAAGGTCAAAGAAGCTGGCGAACGCGCTGTCGCCCACTGCCGCGCTGGAAAAGGTCCGTACATCCTAGAGGTTAAGACATACCGCTACCGCGGCCATTCCATGTCTGACCCTGCGAAATACCGGACCCGCGAAGAAGTCCAAAAAATGCGGGACGAACGTGACCCGATCGAACAGGTCCGTGACGCGCTGCTGAAAGGCAAACATGCTTCCGAGGATGACTTGAAGGCCATCGACAAAGAAATCAAAGCTGTCGTGAACGAAGCTGCTGAATTCTCCAAAGAAAGCCCGGAGCCCGCGCTCGAAGAGCTTTGGACAGATATCTACAACGAGGAGACAGCATAATGGCTATCGAAATTCTCATGCCCGCCCTGTCTCCGACGATGGAAGAAGGTACATTGGCCAAATGGCTGGTGAAAGAAGGCGACACCGTTTCATCCGGCGACATTATGGCCGAGATTGAGACCGACAAAGCAACGATGGAATTCGAAGCTGTTGACGAAGGTATCGTCGGCAAGATCGTTGTGGCCGAAGGCACCGAAGCTGTGAAGGTGAACGACGTCATCGCGATCCTCGTGGAAGAAGGGGAAGATGTACCAGAAGCTGGTGCAGCACCCGCAGCGCCGCAAGCCGCCGCCGCACCCGCAACGGAAGAGGCTGCCAAAGCCCCAGCCGAGGCTGCAGCACCTGCCGCCCCTGCCCCCGACCAGTCACCTGATTGGCCCGAAGGCACCGAAATGAAGAAGACCACGGTCCGCGAAGCATTGCGCGACGCGATGGCTGAAGAAATGCGGGCCGATGGCGATGTGTTTTTGATGGGTGAAGAAGTTGCCGAATACCAAGGCGCTTACAAGATCTCGCAAGGTCTGTTGGACGAATTCGGCGCGAAACGCGTCATTGATACGCCGATCACCGAGCATGGTTTTGCCGGTATCGCGACAGGTGCATCCTTCGGCGGTCTGCGCCCGATTGTGGAATTCATGACCTTCAACTTCGCGATGCAGGCGATTGACCACCTGATCAACTCTGCAGCTAAGACATTGTATATGTCCGGCGGCCAGATGGGCGCACCGATGGTGTTCCGTGGGGCCAATGGCGCAGCGGCGCGTGTGGGTGCCCAGCATTCGCAGTGTTACGCCGCGTGGTATATGCAGGTGCCGGGCCTGAAGGTCGCGATGCCGTACTCTGCGGCTGATGCCAAAGGTCTGTTGAAAACAGCGATCCGCGACAACAACCCAGTGATTTTCCTCGAAAACGAAATCATGTACGGCAAGTCGTTTGACGTGCCTGTCATGGATGACTTCACCATCCCGTTCGGGAAAGCCAAGATTGAACGCGCGGGCGATGACGTCACAATCGTATCCTTCGGGATCGGCATGACTTACGCGCTTGAAGCGGCTGAGAAATTAGCGGCTGAAGGCATCAATGCTGAGGTGATCAACCTGCGGACATTGCGTCCAATGGATACCGAAACGATCCTCGCATCTGTGCGCAAGACCAACCGTTGTGTGACTGTTGAAGAAGGCTGGCCGCAAGGCAGCGTCGGCGGCTACATCTCTGGTGTGATCATGCAAGAAGCGTTCGATTACCTCGATGCGCCAGTGATCACATGCACAGGCAAAGACGTGCCGATGCCATATGCGGCGAACCTTGAAAAGCATGCGCTTTTGACCACGGACGAAGTGGTAGATGCGTGCAAAAAGGTAACGTACCGGTGATGCGTTTGGCAGGCATGATTGCAGGCTTGGGACTGGTGGCATCGGCTGCCAGCGCCCAGATGCCCGCAGATTGCCCGCCCAACGGTCTACTGATTGAACGCGGTGATCATTCCCACACGGTTGAGATCATCATTGGCTGCCTGTCGGATCCCGAAGACCTCGGGCGTGCGATGGCCCTGATGACCCGCGAAGTCGCCTACCTGCATATCGAACAAAACCTAAGACAATCCTACGTCGCAGTCGAAGAGGTGTTGGTTGAATCCTACGTCTCTGAAATTCTAGAACCCAGCGTTCCTGCGCCCGGTCAATAACGGAGCCATTCCATGCCTATTGAAATCCTGATGCCCGCCCTGTCGCCTACGATGGAAGAAGGGACGCTTGCCAAATGGCTCGTCAAAGAAGGTGACACTGTGTCGTCTGGCGACGTGATGGCCGAAATTGAAACAGACAAAGCCACGATGGAATTCGAAGCCGTCGACGAAGGTGTGATCGGTAAGATCGTGATCGCTGAAGGGTCCGAAGGCGTGAAGGTCAACGAAGTGATCGCCGTTCTGCTCGAAGATGGCGAAAGCGCGGATGACATTGGGTCAGCACCTGCGGCCAAAGCGGAACCGGCAGCGCCAACTGCTGCCGCGGCTGCAGAGGCGGCCCCCGCAGGGGGCTCCGATAATGCCGCCACGCCTGCGCCAGCCGCACCTGTGAAAGATGGGGAACGTGTTTTTGCGACGCCGCTTGCCCGCCGCATCGCCGCTGACAAAGGTCTGGATCTGGCCGACATCGCAGGTTCCGGCCCGCGTGGCCGTATTGTGAAGGCAGACGTGGAAAACGCGCAACCGGGTACCAAACCTGCTGCAGCTGCGGCAAGCGCGCCAGCGAAAGCGGCCCCTGCTGCTGCTTCCGTTGCCACAGGTCCAAGCACCGATGCCGTTCTCAAGACCTATGCAGATCGCCCTTACGAGGAAATTTCGCTCGACGGGATGCGCAAAACGATTGCTGCCCGCCTCACCGAGGCCAAGCAATCCGTGCCGCACTTCTACCTGCGCCGCGATATCAACTTGGATGCCTTGCTGAAATTCCGCAGCCAGTTGAACAAACAGTTGGAGCCACGCGGCGTGAAATTGTCCGTGAACGATTTTATCATCAAGGCCTGCGCACTAGCGTTGCAACAAGTTCCTGAAGCCAACGCCGTTTGGGCTGGTGATCGCACATTGCAATTCGAAAAGTCCGACGTTGCGGTTGCTGTCGCCATTGAAGGCGGGTTGTTCACTCCGGTCCTGAAGGACGCCGAAATGAAGTCTCTGTCGGCTTTGTCTTCAGAGATGAAGGACCTCGCCACCCGTGCGCGCGACCGCAAGCTGGCCCCGCACGAATATAGCGGCGGATCATTCGCGATTTCCAACCTCGGCATGTTCGGCATCGACAACTTTGATGCAATCATCAACCCGCCGCACGCCGCAATTCTGGCCGTTGGTGCCGGCACGAAAAAGCCAATTGTCGGCGCTGATGGTGAACTGACCGTGGGCACTGTAATGTCCACAACGCTGAGCGTGGATCACCGTGTGATTGATGGCGCGTTGGGTGCGAACCTGCTGAATGCCATCAAGGACAACCTTGAGAACCCAATGACAATGCTCGCCTAAAGCGACGCTATCGCGAAACAGAAAACGCCGGGCCATTTGGTCCGGCGTTTTGCATTTCAAGGACTGACGGTGGCAGGTGCAAACTGCGGAATGCCTCCGGCGGGGATATTTGCGGCCAAAAGAAACTAAAGACTCGTGCCGATTAGCAATCCACGTCTAGCTGATCGCGTCGAACAGGTGGTCCATCGTCAACGATGGTTGTGAACACCCGCTTTCGCCCACGATCCGTGCGGGCACACCCGCCACGGTTTTCATCGGCGGCACAGGTTCCAGCACGACAGAACCTGCCGCAATCCGGCTGCAATGGCCCACGGTGATGTTTCCCAGTACCTTGGCCCCTGCCCCGATCAGCACGCCGTCCGCGATTTTCGGATGACGATCGTCGTCTTCTTTTCCGGTCCCGCCAAGTGTCACCGAATGCAGCATCGACACGTTATCGCCAACCACGGCTGTTTCACCGACGACAATCGAATGCGCGTGGTCGATCATGATGCCTTTACCGATCCGCGCTGCCGGGTGGATGTCCACCCCGAACAATTCGGACACACGCATCTGCACGTAATAAGACAGGTCTTTACGGCCGGTGTTCCACAGCCAATGCCCAAGACGGTAAGCCTGCACCGCTTGGAAACCTTTGAAGAACAACAAGGGTTGCATCAAACGGTGGCACGCCGGATCACGGTCAAAGATCGCAACGAGGTCGGCCCGCGCAGATGCTGTCAGATTGGTGTCCGCCGCATATGCTTCGTCCAAGATTTCCCGCAGGATTTGTTCTGACATTTCGCGTGACGCGAGCTTCATGGAAATCCTGTAGGCCAGTGCTTGTTCAAAGCTGCCGTGGTGCAGGATGCCAGCATGCACCAGTCCACCCATCAATGGTTCGGACATAATCGCGGCTTCAGCTTCTTCGCGGATGCGATGCCACACGGGGTCAACCGTGCTCAGGGCTGCGTTATTTTGGGCCATGGTGTCGCATCCTTGCGCTGTGTCAGGTCGTTCTAATCTAGTTAGGTTCGGCGCGACAAGAAAAAACCCCGTGAACTGAATTTACGCAGTTTGCGCATGGTTTTGACGTTTGGCGAGCAGTGCGGCCACCACCACCTGTAGTGCTTCCAAGTAAGCCGTCTCGCAGGGGGCCTGTGTGCTTTCCATCTGAAATCCCCTCATTGCGCTCGACAGCGTGCCGGTCCCAAATTCGGGATGTCCCCGCCGTATTTTTTTTCGGTAGCGGTCCGCTGTATCCGCCGCCTCTAGCGCTTGTGTCATCAGCGCGGCACGTCGATCCGGCGGATGATCCCGCAGGATCAATGCCGCCGTGTGCAGATCTGACAAATGGACCGGACGCATCTAACTAGGCACCGTGATCGTCTGCGCAGGACCAGGACCGTAGCGATCTGAAATCTGAGCGACAGCGACTTTCGTGCCAGCGGCCAATGCGCCCGACCATGTGGGGGAATTCACAATTGTCGTCCCGACCAAACTGCCACTTTCGTGGAACTGCAAAAGATAACTTTCCCGATCTTCGCCCAAGGGCACATCCACGCCAGACCAATCATCCCCGTCGATCCGTGTCTGTCTGATCCAGTTGAGGACCCAGTTCTCGCCCAGCGCCGTCGCCCTAAGATGCGCTACGGGGTAAGGCCGCAACCCGTTGCCCGCAAAGCTTTGCGTGGTGTAGCGGTAGGTTTCATCCCCCAAGGGTTCCGATGCAGGTCCAAACCGGAAATGGCGCTCTGTACCGCGTGTTGTGGCCGCCAGATTGGGTTGTGTCACAGCTTGGTTCAACACCACGACCTTTGATCCGGCTGGCCAGATATCAGGCATAAGCCCGCTGGACCCCGCCTGCCCACGCAGAAATCCTGACAGCGCGTATTCCTGTGCACCAATCGGGTCGGCCTTGGTGAACTGGAGGATTTCCCAATTGTCTGCGGTGCCATCGCCCACTGCGATAGCGCCCGCGCCGGACAGCACCGCCCCCACTTCAGCGCCGCTGAGCGCCCCGTGGATCAGCTTCACATTTACACCGTTTTGACGATCCCATGTCCCGACGGGTCCCCGCAGAAGTGGCGTCGTCAGTTGTCCAATGCTGCCTTCACGCCGGATGATGCTGTCGAGCGCATAGTCACTGTCCGTGCCAGACCGGTATACGGCGACTTGCCCCGGCCAAGGGCGTCCCGTTGCCACCATATGCGGCGCATGGGGAATTTCGTCGCCGGTGATCAGCGGAATATCCAGAAATTGCAGCTGTACTGGCACAGGGCCTACGTAGGGTTTCAGTTTCGGGGCAATTTCGGGGATGTTTTGCGGCAGGTAGACTTCGGGATCGACGCGCGTCGCTTCGACCAATCGCAAACCTGCTTCTTCGACGCGGTCGATACGGAACGTCCCCGCGTCCCCGTCGACGTGCAGATCAACCACATCACCTGCGCCCAGCGCCTGTTGCGATGGCGGCAGTGCAAAGCTAATCCCGTCTTGGCCGACACGGGTTTCCGCTAGCCAGCGCCCCACGGTGCCTTGCGCCTCTGCTTGTGTCAGGGCCAACGGCACGGATGTGCGCGACAATCCCAATGTCTTTTGCTCTGGGTCAGAGGTTTCGGTTACTGTGCCTTCGTAGTCGGCTTCGGAATCGAGATATTCAAATTGCACGCGCGCTGCGATTTCGGACAGTGGTCCCCGGACTTGGCTGATCGCGGTTGGCCTGTCTGGATCGAAGGCCAATGTGTCTTGTGTCATCTCCTGCGTCGGCAGCCCTGTGCGATTGGTGAACACAAGCATGCCGTCCCGTTCAGCCGCCTCGAAACCGTATGTGGTCATCAGCGGTTGCAACGCCGCCCGTGCCGATCCCGCATCCGCAATGTGATAGCCCCGTACGAGACCGTAGAGTTTCGAGACGTCATAGGCCGTGACCCCCGACCGTTCACATATGTCTGCGACTACAGACGCCAATGTTCGGCTCGAACTCCGACCGTTGAGCCAATGGCCCCGTGTGTAGTTGTCTCCATCCGACCAAAGGTCCTGATTGCCGGGGAAGTACGGGTAAGGCCGCGCGTCCCATGCCCAGACGTGTGCGCGGTACATGTCCACCATTGGGCCATCATAAAGCGTGGACGTCGGGTTGTTCGCAGGGTTTGCGTAATGCCAATAGATCGCCCGCAAATATTGCATCTGCATAAAGTCATCGCGCCTGCCGTTTGAATAATGCGGTATGAAGGATTCAGACGACTTGGGGTCGAGGAACTTGTTGGGTTGGTTCGTCCCCTTATCAATCGCAGCACACCCCAGTTCGGTGAACCAGATTGGCTTGCTTGCAGGCTCCCACGCTGTTGGCGTCGCAGACCGGACCCCGTCTATCCGGTCATGGTGGGCGTTCCCCCACCAATTCGGTAGATCCTTATAGCGATACACCCATGGCTCATCCGCAAGCCCGTCCGTAATCGGCGTGCGCCGTTGGGCATCCCGTGCCGTATCGCTTTTGTAATACCAGTCGTAGCCTTCGCCCGCCGTCACATTCGTGGACAGGTAATTAAGGTTATAGATTGATCCCGCATCCGCGTCCGCATGGTCTACCCCATCCCGCCAATCAGACAGTGGCATGTAGTTATCAATTCCGATGAAATCGATATTCGGGTCTGCCCAAAGAGGATCAAGGTGGAATATCTTATCCCCCGTCCCTGTAGGTTGATACCCGTGGTATTCGGACCAATCCGATGCGTAGCTGATCTTGATATCCGGTCCGAGGATCGCGCGGACCTCTGCCGCCAATTGGATGAGCGCATCCACGGCAGGATAAGACCCACCTGCCCCACGTATTTGCGTAAGCCCCCGCATTTCGGACCCAATACAAAAGGCTGACACCCCACCCGCCGCTTTACACACATATGCGTAATGCAGAATGAACCGGCGATAGCGCCATTCATCGGGACCCGTGTAGACGACGGTTTCTCCGTCCAAGCTGAAATCGCTCGACTGAGCGTTACCCATAAAGGCTGCAACTTCGGCCTCAGCTGCCACGGTCTGGTCTGTCGTTCCATTCACAGTTGGCGCAAGCGACGTCGTGATCCGTCCGCGCCACGGCAAAGGCGGTTGCCCAGCGCTACCGGTCCACGGATTGGTCAGCGTATTGCCGTCTTGTTGTTCCATCAGGATGAACGGATAGAACACCGGTGCTTGCAGTCGCGCCTTGAGCCCCTTGATTGCCTCAACCACAGACGCATCACACGGCGTCCCGCCATAGACGGGCCTATCCCCATTCTGCGGGATCATCCCCGCCGAGGCACGCGGCTGACCGCAGACAACCCACGGCATCTCGTCCCCGTCCACCTCGGTCTGTTCGACCTTCGGGGCGACGTCGCATTCTCCGCATCGCAAGTCATTGCCAAACCACGAAACGACCAACAGGGCAGAATGGCAATTCGGAAGTTCCTCGCGCAGCGCCTCTGACGCGACATAAAAATCTGTGCCCCCTAGTGGAGAGTTCACGTTGATTGCGATTTGGTCACCGAAATCCGGTGAGAGGCGCACAGGCTGCGTCGCCAGCGCATATTCCCCCGTTCCCGGGATCAAAGCGACACCGCGCACTTGGCGGGCGATATCAGCTGTGGCGGCAGGTTCTGTGATCTCGGACGGGCGCATGACCTCGAAGGTAAACTGCGGCACGCGGTTGCCAAATTGCGCCAGCGGAAGGTCTTCGAACACCACATAGGCAACACCGCGATAGGCTGGCGCGTTGTCCGCACCCTCAACAGCGACAATCTTCGGATCAGGTGATTGAAACGCAGACCCATCGTAGACAGTCATATTCAACTTGGCATGGCTCATGACCACCCCGTCCGCCCACACACGGCCAACACGGGTGATCGTGCCATCACACAGCGCGACGGCAAGACTGACCGTATAGCTGTATTCCGTCACCTTGGGTTGGGCACCCGCCCCTTTGCCACCTGTCGTCTCAGTGGTTTCTTGAAACTGCGTTGCCCAGATCACCTGCCCCGGCACGCGCATACGACCATATACCTGACCGACCGTGTTCCCTTCACCAGCACCCGTAATCCGGAACCGATCGACGCGGCCCGTCTCAACGGCAGCACTTCCAGACCCAAGCACGCGCTGGTCGACCATTCGGCCCAACGTCGCACCCGCCGCTTGCCCAATGGCCGCAGCAGAGACGCCCAATACGGCCCCGCCCACACTCGCCCCAAGCGACATACCAACAGCAGATAAAACAAGCGTGGCCATAGTGGCTATCCTTCCATGAAAGCAAAACGGGCAACGATCCGGCGTTGCCACGGTGCGGACAGCGGGCTTTCAGTGACCCCGTGTCCCGCGTAGGCGTGGATAAAGGTTGGATTTGCGCCCACCTCTGCCACCACACCCAAATGTTTCGCGACCCACCCTTCGCGCATCCGGAACAGGATCACCTGTCCGGGCTGCATGGGTTGGGCGCTGACGTCGTCAAAATGATCTAGCGCGGATTGCCACAGGCGTTCATCGCGTTGCGGTTCTCCCCAATCGGCGGAATAGGCAGGCACGCCTTGCGGGTCTTCGCCATACCGCGTGCGCCACAAGCCTCGGATCATCCCAAGACAATCGGTTGCGATCCCTTTTACAGCCGCTTGATGCACATAGGGCGTGCCGATCCAAGATCGCGCCTCTGCCACGATATCGTTCACCGCAGGCTCCCACCGTCATTCGTGTCACCCGAGCGCGGGACAGCCATCAGCCAGTCATCCCCCGGAATATGCGGAAAACCTTGGAAATTGGCGAGGTTCGCGAATTTCTCGCGACAGGTCTGCGCACGCTTATCACACCCCGCGACAAGTCGCAGTTCGTCGCCTACGGCAATCGGCAACCCAAGCGGCTGCCACAACAGGATCTCACGCCGCGTTCCGTTCAACTGATCCGCCTTGATCGTGGCGGATAGCCCCTTGGCCGCACCCGCCATCACTTCGAGAAACCCGTCCTTGAACCATTCCGCATTAAACGGCACCAGTGTGGCCAGATCAAAGGTCTGGCCATCGGTGTCGCGGTCCACAGTCACCTCTGCCACATAGGCGGCATCGGTCTTGGTATTGATCCCACAAGACCGATCCCCAAGCACCGCTGAACAGGTTTTCAGATAGGACCGTCCCTGCGGTTGGTTCAGCGCCTCGGCCAAGCCGCGCAGATCCACCTGAAACTGGCCACCGTTGCGGGTAATTTCACCCATTGTGCCGCGAAACTTCAACTTACGGGCACTGACATCATCCCAACAGACAAGCCACACTGTGATCTCTGCCTGATCATAGCGCCCGGCAGCGATATCAGCTTCGGTCACCGCGTCGGCGGTCAGCACACCCACCGCTTCAGTATTGTCGACGGACAGCCCTGTCGTATGGCTGAGCGCACGCGCCGTCATCCCGCTTTCCGCGACAAAGGTGATCCCGTCAAAGGCCAAAGCACGGTCATGATCTGTAAAACCCAGCACCACACCGTCGCGCCGCTTGATAGCCCAGCATTGGCAAACATGGGTCAGACCCGTCGCCAGATGATCGTGAAGCGCCTGCACAGTCATACCCGCACCTCGACCACAGGCACATTCGGCACATCGCCCGCACGGAAGCTGGCAACAGACGTCTGGATGCGATCTGTGTCGAACCGCGCTGGTACATCAAATTCAAAACCGGCCTGTATCGAAGCGCCCATCGGCGGCGCTTCAGCGAAATGGATCAGGCCCGTTGTGCTATCCACGGTATAATCAATGCTGTCCTGCAACGCGTCCCCGCCCACAGCAACGCGCACCGACCCCACAACAGGTTTCGTCACAGGCCGCTGGTAACAAGCTTCACCGGACGGGTAATCCTTCACCAATTGCCATGCGGTTGTGGCCTCGTCGCCTTCACCAATGCGCTGATCAAACGGGGTGGGATCAGTATTTACAGAGCAGGACTTATAGTCAGCCCAGTCTTTCCAGCGAAACCCGTAGAGCTGGCCCTGTCTCGCCTCAAAGAACGCAACCAATAAGGCTACGTCATCCAGTGACCGCAGACCAAGCCCCGCATCATAGCGCCTACGCGAATGGGCCCACGGAGTATTACGTTCCTCAAAGCCGTTGGCGAGCGTGACAATCTCTGTGCGCCGCTCTGGCCCACCAATCGCACCAAAAGACAGCGATGCAGGAAAACGAGTTTCGTGAAATGACATGGTGGCTGCTCCTATCGGTTACGGTTGCCTTGCCCGATCGCACGGGCAACGCGGGCGGCGATCTGTCCTTGCGACCGTGCAAAGCCCGCCACATCAGGGGTCGAGATATTCATGTTGATGTTCACACCCCCGCCCCCCTGAGTACGCACACCAAGGCGGCCATCGGCACCGCGCGCCAATGGCATAATCGCCTCTGGCCCCGCTTCGCCCATCAGGCCCGTACCACCGCGCATCGGGAACGTGGTCGCGCCACTGACCACACCACCCAAGGCAAAAGGCATCACGCGGCCCTGCGAAAACGGCGCGCCATCCTTGAGGGGCATGACATTCGCGACCATCCCGCTGATCCCGTCGGCTATGGCGCTGCCAAAGCCATTGGCGACTGGTTTGATCGCAGCGGCATAGGCCGTATCAATCATATTGCGGGCAACCATGTTCAGCGCATCGCTGAGCTTCAGGCCGTCAAACGCCAAGCCGTCAAACGCCTTACGCAGCCCGTTCGAGAGACCACTATCAAGGTTCGTCGCTTCCTTGAACGTCTCGGCAAAGGCGACACGCATCTCGCGGATTTCAGCCGTCAGGCGGGCGGCATCATCCGCGGCCCCACCAAACGTATCATCGTCAAATTCATCCATCCTCAGATGTCCTTTTTGTATCCGGATAGGCTTGGGACAGCGCATCAAGTGCTGCCCGTCCCATCGGCGCCGATCCCGCATCAATTCCCAGCATCAGGCGAAATTCGGCAGGGGTGAGCCGCCAGAACTGATCAGGCCGCAACCCAAGACCGCGCACACCTGCGCGCAACAGCGCAGGCCAATCAAACTTCATGATCCACCGCCAAAGGCACGGGCCAGCAATTGGGCGGCAACCTTCGCCGCCGCCACAGGTCCATCGCCAATCTCGGCTGTCAGCAAATCCGTGCGGGTGCCGGTCCAGCCGCCACCGCGCAGACCAGCTACAATCAACGCCATCACGTCACGGCTGGCAAAAACGCCGCTTTCGAACCGCTGGACCAAAGCCACCAAAGTGTCTTCGCCCAGCGTGTCCTCAAGTTCGGCCAGCGCCCCAAGGGTCAGCTTGCAGACATGCGGAATACCATCCACCGTGATCGTGACCTCGCCAGCCCAAGGGTTCGCCATCAGGTCAACGCCGTGAAGGTGATCGCACCAGCGGACGCCATTGCCAGCTCGTAAGTCGCCTCGCCATTGTACGCGCCGGAATATTCCACGGACGTGATCTGGAACGGCCCCTCTACAGTGCCAAAATCCGGAATGATCACCTGAAAATAAGGTGTTTCCCCGTCAAAGAAAATCTGGCGCGCGCGTTCGTCGCTATCGGCGTCCTTGAAAACGCCAGAGCCTGAGATCGCGCAGGTCTTCACGCCTGCCCCCGCGAGCAATTCACGCCAGCCACCGGTGCTTTCCAGCGATGTGACGTCCACGCTTTCGGCGTTAAAGCTGATACGGGTCGCCCGCAGCCCTGCCACCGTCTGAAACGATCCGTCACCGGTCATGTCGATTTTGACCAATAGGTCCTTGCCATTTTGGGCCACCATAGGGTGTCCTCCTATATTTATCAGGGAGTTGCGGGTGCGCCGTCGCAAACACGAGCGCGGAACGTCAGATCAATTTGGCGGGCATCACCCGTGCGGGCACGAGTTGCGCGGGCCTTTGAAAACTGGAGATAGACCAATGCGCCGCGGGTTAGCGTCAGATCGGCATTGTGCAAGGCATCAGACACGGCCGCCGCCGCCTGTTTGGCGCGGGCAAAGCCAGACTTTTCAGACACAACGCGGATCACAAATTCATGCAAAGCACCCGATCCGGTCATATCGGACTGATCGCGCACCTGCTCTGGTCCCAATGCCAGGTACAATTCAGGCCGTGGCCCTGAAGGCACCGTGTCGTAAACCGCGTCGCCTACCAATGCTGTAACGGCAGGGTCCGTCGCCAAGGTCTCGAATATCGCAGTCTGCAACGCCGCGCTGACAGCATAGGTCATACGACAGCCTCCTCGACGGCAAAGCACGTCAGATAATGGGCACCACGATCGAACGGCGCGACCGCATCAATGCGAAAGGTTGATTGACCTTCGCGGAACCGCTGTCCCGCTTTAGGACGGGACGGCGCGCCAACGACAGCGGCACGTACAATCACACGCACAGTGTTTTTCGACAGCGTCGCAACCAAATCACCGCTTTGACGCCCGGTGCCGGATTTGACGTCCGCAAACAACGACCCCAGTGGCTGCCATGTCGTAACATAACCACCCGCACCATCATCCGTGCGGACGGGGTCTTCGAGGATCATCTGGTGGGTCAAACGTGGTAAGCTCATGCCCGACCTCCCATAAACAAACGGACATTACGGTGCGGGGCAATCAAGGCAGCAACGCCAAGGGGTATGTCACCCCCCTGTCCCGCATGCCGGAATTCGTAGAAATGGGCCGCCAACAGAAATGTGGCCTGCGCCAGATCTTCAGGCAGGTCCGACCATTCCGCGCCAAAGCCAGCCAGCATCCCGATACGGACAGACCCGTCTTGCGGCACAACGGCCAAAGGACCATCAACGCCAATCAAACGCGGACGATGGGTGTCCGGTGCAAGCGACCAGCTCGATATAGGGACCGTCGTTTCGATACCGTACCGGTCAATCAAGACAAATTCTGTAATGGCAGCAACTGGCGCAATCGGTAGCGGTTCGCGATAGACATCCCGCCACTGCGAAATGGTCCAGGCAAATTCACGCGAAATCAGGATTTTCCCGGTGCGCGCTTCAATCGCGGCAATGGCGGCCCTTAGATGGGTTTCCAACAATCCATCTTGCAAATCATCATCGGCAAAACCGGACCCCAGCCGCATGTGGTCTTTGAATTGGGCGACCGGAAGGGCCTCGGCGGGCACTGTGGTCTGTTCGACTAACATCATGGGAAACTCCGACTAATCCTGCGGTTTCGGCTTTGGTTGACCGGATGCACACCCACAACGCCGCTCGGACGGAAGGGAGCAGCTAGACGACGCTGCATAGATCGGACGTGCATCCGGGGTGGGACGGGCCGTGACAGACCGCCCCGTTTCACGACATCAGCCTTAGCTGGTCGCGAACTTCAGCAGCTTGATCGCGGCAAAGTCCGACACGGCACCGCCGACGCGCTTCGTGGCGTAGAACAGCACGTGTGGCTTGGCAGAGAAAGGATCACGCAACACACGCAGATCAGGGCGTTCCGCGACAGTGTAGCCCGTCGCGAAATCACCAAACGCGATGGCAAACGCATCACCGGCAATGTCCGGCATGTCTTCGGCGATCAGCACGGGGTAGCCCATCAAACGCGCAGGTTCGCCCGCAGCCAGACCATCAGACCACAAGAAGCGGCCATCATTGTCTTTCAGCTTGCGGATTGTGCCGGCCGTTTTTGAGTTCATCACGAAAGTGCCGTTTGCGCGGTACTGCGCACCCACGGCATAGACGAGATCCACAATCGGATCAGCGTTATCAATCCCACCAACGGAACCAGTGGGCACATAGCCAAGGTTGCCCCAAGCCCAAACATCATTGTCGACGGTTGGATAGGTCAGCAGACCCTTCGGCTTATCAACGCCATCGCCAGCAATGAACGCGTTGGCCTCAGACCGAGCGAACTTGTCCGCGATACGGCCGGCAAGCCAACCTTCGATGTCAAAGGCGGTGTCATCCAGCAAACGCTGTGACGCTTTGGGCAGCGCTGACAGTTCGTGCAGCGGGATCGTGATCCGGTCGATTTGCGGGCTATCGGTTTCTGTCAGCCCGCCCGTCTCGGTGGCCCAACCAGCACCCATGTCTGTATGGTCAACCAAGACGTCAAACGATGTGGCATCTACAGTCACAACTTGGGCAATCGCGCGGATAGACGCTGTCGCACTCAGCGTGCCCTTGATCGTGTCGGACGTTTGCGGATCCACCAGATATCCGCCGTCAGCAGCAACCGCCGTGTTCAGCGATTTGCCTTCAACGTCGAGGCCACGCAACCCGTCATCATCGCCAGAGCGCAAATAGGCAGCGAATGCCTTTTGATGTGGAGCATCCATTTCAGCGGATACGGCCAACGACGGGCGTGCAGCCATCAAGGTCTTTCGATCAAGCTTGTTCATGCGGTCTTCCTGTTTTTGAAGTTTGGCGCTGACGCCGTTGGAGAAATCTTTGAATTCAGCCACGAAGCCGCCCAAGGCAGCCCGCAACTCTTGGGCCGGCGACATGTCATCAGACATGCCTTTCCCGGCCCGGGACGCGTTCCCGGTTGTGGTCATCTTCCACTCCTTACGTGTTGATCAGTTGCAGCTTGCGCTGACGGCCCTAGACACGGGCGATAGTCAGGCGGGCATCCGTCAGGACAGCCGCCAGTTCGCGCAGGTCCGGCGCATCGGGATCATCCCCTTTTGCGCCCACCCGGGCATCGGGAAGCATGGGAAACGTCACAAGCGACACCTCCCACAGCTCAAGTTGGGACAGATGACGTTTGCCTTTGTCATCTTTGGTTGATTTCACTGTGCGGTATCCGATGGACAGACCGTCAATCGCACCAGCTTCAAGCAATGCGGCAGCTTCGCGGGCCTTGGCGACATCCGGTAACAATCGGCCTTTGACCCAAAGGCCCTTTGCATCCTCTCGCACTTCATCCCACACACCAATCGGCTGGGTCGGATCATGCTGCCAAAGCATCTTGATGGTGCGGCCTTTGGATTTCGAAAACCCCAGCGATTGCTGATAGGCGCCACAATCGACGACATCGCCTCCCTGATCCGTCAAACCAAACAACGACGCGTATCCGGAAATTTCGGTGCCGTCTTTGACCTTCACTTCAGGTCCAAGCTGACAGTATTTGTGTTCTAAATGCATGTTTCGTCCTTTTCAGAAGCCACGAATGGCTTGAACAATTTCAAGAACCAGCAGCCCAAAGGCACCGCAAGCAATCAGCAGAATTTGCCACTCTAATCTGGCGACCATGAACTCGATCCGGCCAAGGCGGACGTCCAACTGGGCAAACCAGAAATCAGAAACAGGTGGCGGGTGCGGTGCTTTCTTGGACCGCCCGTCGAGATCAACGATTTTACCCGTCATCGCTGACCTCCAATGCCGGAAGGCCTAGTAGACTTCGCTTTTCGGCTGCACTCAGGAAAGACGCATCAGCCACACGACGCCATTGTGCATCACGTTCAGCAGACAAGGCGGGGATTTGATCCAGATCGGGACGCACATCAATGCGTTCGCCTGTGAAATCCGACAACCAATCGGCGATCGCACTGGTAACGCGGGTGGCCAGCGGCAGCACAGTCAGGCGGTAAAATGCACGGTTCGCTTCTTGATAATTGGCATACGTGGCATCGCCAGGAATACCCAGCAACATCGGCGGCACACCATAAGCAATTGATATCTCGCGGGCGGCGGCCTCTTTCGTTTTTTGGAATTCCATATCGGACGGAGAGAACCCCATGGGTTTCCAATCAAGCCCGCCTTCCAGCAACATCGGTCGACCGGCATTGCGGGCACCTTGATGCTGACTTTCCATCTCATCGACCAATCGGGTGTATTGATCATTGGTCAATTGGGCCTGCCCTTCAGCACCCTTGTAGATAATCGCCCCTGAAGGTCGAGCGGCGTTATCAAGCAGTGCCTTCGACCACCGCGACGCGGCATTATGCACATCCACAGCATTGGCTGCCGCCTGCATGGCAGAAAACCCATAATGGTCATCTTGCGGGTGGAAGCTTTTGATATGACAAACCGTGGACAGACCTTCCGTCACCGGAAAACGAACCTTCCGACCGCCAAGATTATACTCATACGCGACAGGCCAACCGGTCTTACCTGGGATCAGGCTCATCCGATCAGATCGCAACACATGCATCTCGGCAGGCAGCCCTTCATCCGCGACGGCCTCAAGATATCCATTCCCCGTCAGCAAAATCTGGGCGAACAACGCTTCAAACAATTCGGCGCGGCCTTGCGACATATTCGGTCGGCCTAGTAATTCCTGCACCGGGTGGACATCGTAACGACGCAAACGATCTTGGACGACCAACGGCAACGCGGCCGCAGCCTCAGAGATTATCTTCACGGCCCGAAACCCAATCGGATTGGCGTTAAATCCATTGCGCGTCAGCGAAACCGTATCACGCGGAGACCAAGCCACACGGCCCGATGATTGCATCGCAACGACAGGTCCGGTAGCTGACGCCTTCGCGGCGGGGGCCGCTTGCGCTGCAGCCTCTTTGCTGCCCGATGCCCGGTTGAGAAATTCAAACATTCGCGTCTCCTTGAAGTATGCGTCGGACTGAACCGTCGTTCGCTGCTATGAAAACAATATGCGGTACAGTTCTTGAGAAGGATAAAACGGCCCGTCCGGTGGGCCGCGCAACACCCTAGCCCAACGTGCGGACACGCGGGGCGCGCCAGCCGTATGCGGGATCAATCACCAGATCACGCAAAGCCCAGACCAGCGCATCCACACGGTCGGGCGACCCTGACCCGACAAACCCTTGATGGGTCATCAAACACATCTGGTCCTCTAAAGCGCCAAGCCCCCGCACATGCGACACACGTCCCTGTTCATACAAAGCGGCGACGGGTTCAGCGCGGGCAGCTTTGCCTTTATGCGCCCTGACCGCGTGATACGGCACCAACGGGTCAATGCCCTGAATGATCGTCTTGACCATGTCCCCGCCTTGATTGACCTCGGCCACCAATCGTTGGGCGTCGAAACGATCCACGGCGGCAATTGCCATCTTGGCCCATTCGGTAGGGGATTCCGTATGCACTGTCAGATCAGCCAGCACGTAAGCCTTCCATGTATGCACCGGTCCCTGCGTCACAGCACCGGCCACAATAATCCCGCAGGCGTCAGAATTCCCCTTGTGCGTGACAGGCGGGTCAACCGCGACGACAATCCGATCCATTTCAGGCAAATCATCTATCACTGCCTCGACTATCATCTCAGTCGTCCACATCGCGCCCTCAGCATCGGCCAGCAGCACACCTTCCAGCTCTTGGCGACCCAAACGCGTGCCTGCATAGCGGGATTGGACCTCTTCCAGAAATCCTTCAGCCAAATTCGCGGCATTCGCTTCGGTCGGAGCATGTGTGACCACTGTACTGGGGCGTTCCAATATCCCCTTCAACACAGGCACATTGCGGGGGGTCGTCGTGACACAGGCTTGCGGGCAATCCCCTAACCGCAAAGAAAACTGCAGCATGTCCCACGCATCTTCGCCGTTCTTCCACTTCGCAACCTCATCCGCCCACAGCGCATCAAACTGCGGACCGCGCAAAGCATCAGGGTCATGGGCGGAAAACACATGCGCGGTGGCACCATTGGGCCATTCCAGCATCTTGCGACCGGCAATCCACTTCGGCTTGCGATCTGGCGGAGATACGGCGAGGATACCGCTCTCACCAAAGATCATCACTTCACGGGTCTGATCCACGGTCTCGCCTACAACGGCAATGCGTCGGGCGCGGCCCGCAGCCGTAGGGGTCGGACCTTCGGCAATGCTACGGATCCATTCAGCACCAGCACGGGTTTTGCCAGCACCGCGACCGCCCATGATCACCCACGTCCGCCAGTCACCAGCTGGTGGGCGCTGATGCGGCATGGCCCAGAAATCAAATAGGTAAGGAAGCGCTTCAATCTGATCCGGCGTCAGGCTTTCCAGAAACGTCCTTTGGACCAATTGAGGCCCGCAAGCGATCCAGTTCGCGCCCGATGGTATCCCTTGCGTCGTCGTAATCGATGCCGGTGTCGGCGTCTGGTGATCCGTACTTTTCATGGAATACCTCTTCTGCGCGCAGCACCATCAGATGCGTCGATTGGAGTTCGTTGATTTTGGTCATCATTTGCTTGGTCGACGCGTCCGCTGCCGGACCGGCTTCGTCTAACCACCTCGCCAACAAAATGCGCATTTCCGAAAATAGATCGGCGATCTGAGAAATGCGTAGTCGCGCTGCCTCTTCCCTATCGGGGTCTGGGTTGTCTTGTTTTTTCATGCTGCTAATGCCTGTCGGAGACTTCCGTACAGTCGAGAAACCACCCCACACACAACGTCCAAACTGTGAGAGAAAACTCTGGGGATGGTCTACTAGCCTGCATCCAAAGTAGCGAAATCGGACACGTCAGGTCAATGTTGAGGCCATGGGCAGCGAGCGGGCAAATTAACAAATCCTTTCGCCCATGCAAAAGGGCCAAACGCCTTTAAACGTTTGGCCCTCGTGACAAGAAATCAAATTTCAACCTAAGGTTGTTGCGTCAGTTCGCTGCTCGCTCAGCCTCAATTTCACGCCACCGCGCAACGTTACTATTGTGGTCATCCAAATTGGTCGCAAAAGCGTGGCCACCGGTGCCGTCAGCAACAAAAAAGATAAACTCGGTTGTGTCAGGATTCAGTGCCGCTTCGATGCTAGCACGCCCCGGATTGGCAATTGGCGTGGGTGGTAAAGCAGGGATCACATAGGTGTTCCATGGCGTCTCACGACGCAATTCGCTTTGACGCAAACCACGGCCCAATACGCCCTGCCCTTCGGTAATGCCGTAGATCACGGTCGGGTCAGTTTGCAGACGCATGCCGCGGTTCAGGCGGTTGGTAAACACGCTGGCAACTTGACGGCGTTCTTCCGCGACACCCGTTTCTTTTTCTACGATACTGGCCAAGATCAGCGCTTCTTCAGGGCTGTTCAACGGCAAGTCATCAGCACGGTTCGCCCATGCGTCCGCAAGAATACGGGTCTGGCTTTCGGTCATGCGGTCGATGATTGACGCGACCGGATCACCAGGGCTGAATTCATAACTGTCAGGTGCCAATGACCCTTCAGCAGGCAAATCAGCGTAATCTTCGCCGAGCAAATCAAGACCGTTCAGCGCATCGACGACCTGCCAGCTTGTCACGCCTTCCGCGATCAAGGCACGGTAGCGTGTATCGGCCTCTTCTTTCACTTCGGTATAAGCCGCGGGCGTTTCTTCTTCGGCTGGATTGAAACGAGCAATTTCAGCGTAGCGGTTAGTCGACGGGTCAAGCTCGCGGACCTGAATGGTCGTGCGGGTCACACCAACACGGTACACAACTTCTGTCCCGCAGGTGCTTTGACCGCCACGGGTGATCTGATCAATGATCTGCTCCATCGACGCACCCGCTTCGACCAAGAATGACCCTGCCTTCAACTGGCTGGCCTTCTCGGAATAATCAGCACCGATGCGGAAAATAGTCGGAGACGAAACAGCACCCTGTTCGTCCAGCGTATTGCTGACGATACGCATATTGGACCCGCTTTCAACGCGCAGGCAGATCGCTTGGCTCAGCGGACCAGGGGCAGAATACTGCCCTGATCCCCAAACAATCGCACCACCAATAAGAAACAACAGAACAATGAACAAAGTCAGCGCGTTAGACGCAATGTGTCGCCACATTTAGGAAACCTTCCCAAAGATCACGCTGGCGTTTGTGCCACCGAAACCAAAGCTATTGGACAAAGCGATATCGATCTTGCGCTCGCGTTTTGCGTTTGGCGCCAAATCAACAGGCGTTTCAACGGCTGGGTTATCCAAATTGATCGTTGGCGGCGCGACCTGATCACGGATCGCAAGGATCGAGAAAATCGCTTCAATTGCGCCAGCAGCCCCCAGCAGGTGACCTGTCGCTGACTTTGTCGACGACATGGTCACTTTGGATGCGTGATCTTCCAACAGCCGCTCAACAGCGCCCAATTCAATGGTATCGGCCATTGTCGACGTGCCGTGTGCGTTGATGTAATCCAGATCAACTGGCGTCAGGCCAGCATCTTCCAGCGCCATCCGCATAGACCGTTCACCGCCTTCTCCGCTCTCGGATGGAGCCGTGATGTGGTACGCGTCACCTGACAGACCATACCCCAGCACTTCGGCATAGATCGTGGCACCACGTGCAACAGCATGCTCGTATTCTTCCAGAACAACGGCACCAGCGCCTTCGCCCATCACAAACCCATCACGATCTGCATCGTAAGGACGGGACGCGGCTTTGGGGTCATCCGCGCGTTTTGTGGACAACGCCTTGCACGCGTTGAAGCCAGCAATACCAACTTCGCAAATGGCAGCTTCAGCACCACCCGCAACCATCACGTCAGCATTGCCGTACTTGATCAAACGGGCCGCATCGCCAATCGCGTGGGCACCGGTTGAACAGGCCGTCACAACAGAATGGTTCGGGCCTTTAAAGCCATACTTGATAGAAACTTGGCCGGAAATCAGGTTGATCAGCGCACCGGGAATAAAGAAAGGTGACACGCGACGCGGGCCCTTTTCCTTGATCATCACTGCGGTGTCAGAAATGGACTTCAACCCACCGATGCCGGACCCGATCAGCACACCTGTGCGGTTGCGATCATGATCGTCAGCAGGCACCCATCCTGAATCCTCGACAGCTTGCTGTGCTGCCGCAATCCCGAACAGGATGAATTCATCAACCTTACGGGCATCCTTTGGCGCCATGTAGGTATCAGCATTGAATGTGCCATCAGACCCATCGCCCAACGGCACTTCACATGCGTAGGTCGTGGCCAATGCACTCGCATCAAAACTAGTAATCGGACCAGCGCCCGATTGACCATCCAATAGCCGAGACCAAGTAGCTTCAACGCCATCGGCCAACGGGGTGACGAGCCCCAATCCAGTCACAACAACACGACGCATGAACTGCCCTCACCTCTTCGCGTGGTTTTTCAAGCCTCTCTTACCCCACAGCCGCCCAAAGGAGCAAGGGGAGCAGGCAATTTCACCGGGCGTTAACCGATCTATGCCAATGAAGGTCCTGAAAAGCGTATAGGTAGAAAACGTGCGTCACTTGTTAGCACTCATACTGATCATGTCGGTAGCACCATGCGTGTTACCCGCGGCGGTCGATTGCAGTGCGGTAAATCGTATCGAACGGATCAAGACCACCATTGGGCACCTTCGCGCGGATCCGGTTAGCGAAAGCGCGCCATACAACCAAATCATTCTGATTAATGATCTTGCGGCGCTCAGCACACGTGTCGCGACGCTTGCGCTCGCGGATCACACCGATCGGACTGATACCAATCGCCTGATTGCACTGGTCAACATGGCGCAAAGATCTGTCGAAGGCATCTCAGAAAAATCAATCGGCCAGTTTGCCCTGTCATTGCGGACAGACCGCTGGTCAGCTGTGCTCAGGGAAGCGACGATCGCGCTGAGCCATATGCCTTGTGGCACGATTAACGGACAATTGCCCGGTGATGCGGAAGGCCGGGAAATCGACGGGAAAACAGTCGACCGCAAAGAAATCACCGTCAAAGAACCTCTTGTCGAAAAACCCGTACAAACTGCCTTTCTGTCGATCCTGATGATCGTGGGTATCGTCTTTGCCGGCAGACAAGTCATTGCATGGATGCGCATGCGCGCGCGTCTAAAAAAACGCCAATCAAAACGGTTCGCCACGCAGATCGACAGTCATCTGGCCATAGATAAAAACGTCCACGAAGCCGAAGTGCTTGATCTTAACTGCCATGGTGCAAAGGTCCGGTATTGGCACACATCCACCGTCGCGATTGATCAAGACGCTGGCATTTTCCTTGCAGGCGCTTGGCGGATGGGGGCGATCGCTTGGTCAAACAAACTATATTGCGGCGTTCGTTTCGATGCGCCCTTGCCGATCCCGTTGGTACGCGACCTTGCCGACGTCAGCGAAACTGACGGCCTAGGACGCATCATCCCTAAAAAAGAAAAAGCGGCCTCTGCGTGAAGCAGGGCCGCTCTTTACGTCATTTAGGACGAATTACTGTGCTGCAGAGATAAACTTAACAGCGTCGCCGAATGACTGGATAGTCTCGGCAGCATCGTCAGGAATTTCGATGCCGAATTCTTCTTCAAAAGCCATAACCAGCTCAACAGTGTCGAGGCTGTCTGCGCCCAGATCGTCGATGAAGGATGCACCTTCAACTACTTTGTCTTCTTCTACACCAAGATGCTCTACAACAATCTTGCGTACGCGGTCTGCGACGTCGCTCATGGACTAATCCTCACGTTCTGTTGGGTCTTTGACCCGGTTTTGGACGTTAGTTACCCAACGTCCTTTCTTGATCTGCGTGGCCTATAACAGAGAATTTCTGCGAGGCAAACATTTTCAACACCCCACCGGACGATGGGGCGTGGATCACAACATGGCCATGCCACCGTTCACATGCAAGGTCGTGCCCGTCATATATCCGGCCTCATTGCTGGCAAGGTACAGCACCGCTGCGCCGATTTCCGCCGGATCGCCCATGCGACCTGCTGGTACATTGTTCAAAATACCTGATTTTTGGTCGTCGGTCAGCTTTTCTGTCATCGGCGTAGTGATGAATCCCGGTGCGATGCAATTGACGGTGATGCCGCGGCTCGCGACTTCGTAAGCGATGGATTTGGACATACCAACCATGCCGGCCTTGGACGCGGCATAGTTCGCCTGCCCCGGATTTCCGGTCGCGCCAACGACGCTCGAGATGTTGATGATTCTACCCCAGCGGGATTTCATCATGCCACGGATCGCGCCCTTACACAGACGCATCGTGGACGTCAGGTTGACCTCTAGGACAGATGACCATTCTTCTTCGGACATTCGCATGAAGATGTTGTCGCGTGTGATGCCAGCATTGTTAACGAGGATATCAATCGACCCCATCGCCTCAACCGCTTGTTTTGGCAGGGCATTTACCGCGTCCGCATCGCTCAGGTTACATGGCAGCACATGCGCGCGTTCCAGTTCAGCAGCCAATGCTTCAAGCGGCTCAACCCGTGTGCCTGACAACGCTACAGTCGCCCCAGCATCGTGCAGCGCGTGGGCAATCGCCCCACCAATGCCGCCAGACGCACCTGTCAAAAGTACATTTTTCCCAGTCAGATCAAACATCTTCGATCCCTTCTTAATCTATTTTATGAAAGTGAGGCAGCAGCGGCTGCGACGTCTTCTGGCGTGCCGACATTGCGCGACGCGATCTCTTTGTTGATGCGGCGGATCATACCGGACAGGGCCTTGCCCGACCCGATTTCCCAAGCCTGATCAACGCCTTGATCGCCCATCCACAATACGCTTTCGCGCCAGCGCACGGAACCTGTGACCTGATCCACAAGCAATTTGCGGATTTGATCCGGGTCAGTCACCGCTTCTGCCACGACATTCGCCACAACCGGCACCGCTGGTGCGTTGATCGTTGTGTCCGCCAAAGCGGCGGCCATTTTATCGGCGGCTGGCCCCATCAATGCGCAGTGGAATGGCGCGGAAACTGGCAAGAGCATTGCGCGTTTTGCGCCCTTCTCTTTTGCGATTTCAACGGCGCGTTCAACGGCAGCTTTATGTCCAGAAACAACGACTTGGCTCGGATCATTGTCATTTGCGGCCTGACATACTTCACCCTGCGCCGCTTCTTCCGCCACGGCTTGTGCCGTCGCGAAATCCAAACCGAGCAATGCGGCCATCGCGCCAACACCTACAGGTACGGCTTCTTGCATCGCGGCACCGCGCAGGCGCAACAGTTTCGCAGTGTCGGAAATCGATAGCGCACCGGCTGCGGCCAAGGCAGAATATTCGCCCAGCGAATGACCTGCCACAAAATCAGCCGCAGAGATCGTAACACCTTCTGATTCCAACGCTTTCATCGCCGCAAGCGACGTGGCCATCAACGCAGGTTGCGCGTTCTTGGTCAGGGTCAAATCAGCAATATCGCCGGTCCAGATCAGGTCTGACAGCTTTTCCCCCAAGGCGTCATCCACCTCGGCGAAAACCTGTGCCGCCGCTGGATATGCATCGGCCAAAGCCTTACCCATCCCAATGGCTTGCGCCCCTTGTCCCGGAAATACAAATGCCCGCATCTTGCGCGTCCCCACTTTGTTAAACTCTTTCCCTTGCAATAGCCTGACGACGCCCTGCACACAAGGAAAGCCGCCCTGTGATACGCGTGCACAACCCGTGCACAAGGCGTGCACAGGCGTTGTGCGATTATCGGCCTGCCGCAGACACCCTGTTCGTCGTAAATTGGGTGCGTATCGACCAAGGATTTAACCATGTCACATCCCACCACCTACCATACCGTCACGAAGTCTTTTCATTGGCTAACCGCGCTTTTGATCCTTGCGATCATCCCGCTTGGCGTCATTGCAAACGGCCTGCCTTTTGAAACGAGCGATCAATTGGCCACCAAAGCATTCGTGTTTTCACTTCACAAGACGCTCGGGGTCGCGGTCTTTTTCACAGCCCTGCTCCGCATTTTATGGGCCGTCACCCAAGACAAGCCCGGACCGCTTCATCCGGAACGCAAAGCCGAAACGCTTCTGGCCGAAGTCATCCATTGGGTGCTCTACATTTCCCTTGTCGCTGTTCCGCTGACCGGTTGGATCGAACATGCTGCGACAACAGGTTTTGCCCCGATCTGGTGGCCATTCGGTCAATCGCTGTTCTTCGTCCCAAAGTCCGAAGCACTGTCCCACACCTTTGCGGGCCTGCACTGGATGTTTGGTAAATTGATGGTGGCATCCATCTTGCTGCATATTGCGGGCGCATTGAAACATCAGATTGTCGATAAAGACGCCACGCTGCGCCGGATGTGGTTTGGTAAAGGCGATGCACCCACAGTCGCGCCACATGTGACCAAAGCGGCACCGCCGTTGATCGCGGTGATCGCGTTTGTCGCTGCAGGATTTGCCGCATACGGGCTGGGCTTTCTTGAAAAGCACGACGGACCAGCGGTTGAATCTGCCGCGCTGGAAGCGGTCGCATCCGAATGGGCTGTGCAAGAGGGCGAGATCGCCATCACAATATCGCAGTTTGGTAGCGCCGTGACTGGCAATTTCGCTGACTGGACGTCTGACATCAGCTTTGACCCTGCGCCCGCGGACGTCATGGGCAATGTCACGACTGTGATTTCAATCGGGTCTTTGACGCTTGGCTCTGTCACGGCGGATGCGATGAAACCAGATTACTTCGACGTCGAGGCGCATCCCACTGCGACCTTCACTGCTGATATCAAACCTAACGGTGACAGCTATATCGCAGACGGTAGCGTCACGATCAAAGGCACGACGGTTCCTGTGCAAATGCCATTTGATCTGGTGATTGACGGAGAGACCGCCACAATGACTGGCGGGCTGACGTTAGACCGGCAGGCCTTCAACGTGGGCGAAAGCCAATCGGATGCCGCGTCTTTGGGATTTGATGTTGAAGTCGCCATCGCACTGACAGCCACGCGCAACTAACGCGCCATCCCCCAGAAACACAAAAGGGCCGCGCATCACTGCGCGGCCCTTTCTATTTTTAACCAAGTGGCAGATTACTGTGCAGCAACCGCTTCGATAGAAATTGCCAGCGGGATTTCGTTCGGAATGAATGGCGCGAACATACCCAAGTTATAATCCGAGCGGTTCAGCGTCACTGTCGCGTCCAGACCAATGGCCTTGCTGCCTTGGTACGGTGGGAATGGATATTCTTCCGTCTGCGCATTCAGAACAGTTTCAAGAACAACAGACTGTGTCACGCCGTTCAGTGTCAGATCGCCTGTGATGTTCGCGGTCGCGTCGCCTGTCACTTCGATGGATGTGGATTCGAATGTCACGTCAGGGAATTCGCCAAGCTTGAAGAAATCGCCGGACTGCAGGAAGTGACCTGACCGCGCGTCCCAGCCTGTGATCATGGATTCGGCAGGGAATGTGACGGAAACGGTAGATGCAGCTGGGTCTTCAGCGTCAAACATGATGTCGCCGCCAAAACCGGAGAACATGCCGTAAGTTGTCGAGAAACCAGCGTGGTTATAAGAGAAAACAATCTGGCTGTGGCTTTCGTTCAAAGCGTAAGCTTCTGGGGCAGCAGCAGCAGCGGTTGCGAATGGGGCGGCCAATACGGCGGCAAGTACGATATTTTTCATCGGGTAGCTCCTAGGTGTGGTCAATGCCGGTCGTGGTGCATTTGATAACCTGTAAATTGCAAAGCTTCCCTGCCCACTCAATTCTGCATTTTTGAACATGACGTGTGGATAAAAGAAAAACGCGACTCATCCGCTGGAAGGATCGCGCCTAAATGTCAGTTATTTGAGCGGCTTAGGGGGAATCAAGCGGCGTCTTTGAACGCGTCGATGTCGGCTTTGCGTTTTGCGATCGCGTTGGCACCTACGATCACGTCTCGGCTGATGCGGTCATGAAGGGTGGACAACGCCCCTTCGCGGCCAGTCGCGACTTCAACACTTTCGGATGAATTGCGATAAAGGAGGACAAGACTGGCTGGGCCTTTCTTAGCGCTTGGTTCCAGCACAACTTTGCCAATGGAATCGAAGCTGTAGCAGGCCAGCAAGGACATGCGGCCCGTGTGGTTACGGATGACTTCGCGGATTTCACCGCGTGCGTTGTCGATTTGAATTTCAGAGATTGTTCCGCGGCTTGCGTACCACAGCAGCATTGCGGAAGCGGCCACAAACACGATCGTTGAGAACAGGCGCATCATCAATGCGTCCACGCTGAACAACATGCCGGGAATAATCCACATACCAAGGGCCGCAGCCAAAAGGGCAGCACCAGCAAGCAAGCTGAGCGACTGGGTGAAGATCATGCTGTGGCCCGTGTCGTTCGTCGAACGAACAATGTAACCCCAATGGGTTTCTTCTGTGCAAAATCCGTCGCGTGGCAAATCACACGGCGTTGGTGCGTGCATCTTGGATGTGCTTATTGTTGCATCTGACATTGTTGCGTTCTCCCCTCGCTTACCGGTCCAAGTGACGATCAGATCAGGGCAAGATCAGGGCAACACCGAGGCAAAACACGAAAAAGCGTGAATAATCCGTTAACGCGCCCAAATCCCGTGGTTTTTATCGCTGAAACGGGTCTCATCGTGACTTGCAATGCGATGCGTCGGCTGTATAAGGCACCGTCCGCTGCAACGTATATGAACTGCGCAGTCTCTCGTGATTGGGGTGCGGTGGACCTGAGATGCCCCTCTCTATGAAATGCGCTGAACATGAATGGAGATCGCATGCCGCTATATGAGCATGTTATGATTGCGCGTCAGGATTTGTCCGCCACGCAAGCAGAAAGCCTGATTGAACACTTCGGTACTGTTCTGTCCGATAACGGTGGTAAACTGTTGGAGAACGAATACTGGGGCGTCAAAACAATGGCGTACAAAATCAACAAGAACCGTAAAGGCCACTACGCCTTCTTGCGCACAGATGCACCTGCACCTGCTGTACAAGAAATGGAGCGTCTGATGCGCCTGCACGAAGACGTGATGCGCGTTTTGACCATCAAGGTCGATCAGCACGCTGAAGGTCCTTCAGTTCAAATGCAAAAACGTGACGAGCGGGACCGCGGTCCACGTGAACGTCGCTAATCGGATCAGGAAAGGACATTAATCATGGCTACTAAACCATTTTTCCGTCGTCGTAAGTCTGATCCGTTTGAGGGCGAAAACGCGCCTAAGATCGACTATAAAGACACTCGCCTTTTGCAGCGCTACATCTCTGAGCGCGGTAAAATTGTTCCAGCCCGTATCACAGCTGTTGGTGCCAAGAACCAGCGTGCGCTCGCTCGTGCGATCAAACGCGCGCGTTTCCTTGCCCTGCTGCCATACGCTGTAAAGTAAGGAGACTACACAATGGATGTTATCCTACTTGAGCGCGTCGCAAAGCTTGGCCAAATGGGCGAAGTTGTGTCTGTGAAGCAAGGTTACGCACGTAACTACCTGCTGCCACAAGGCAAAGCACTGCGCGTGAATGCTGCCAACATGGCACGTTTCGAAGCTGAAAAAGCACAACTCGAAGCACGCAACTTGGAAACAAAAAAAGAAGCAGAATCATTGGCTGAAAAGCTTGATGGTCAGTCCTTCATCATCATCCGGTCTGCGTCTGACGCAGGTTCGCTTTACGGTTCTGTTACACCACGTGACATTTCCGAAGCTGCGGATGCTGAAGGTTTCACTATCGACAAGCGTCAGGTTGTTCTGGCCGCTGGTATCAAGGATCTTGGTCTGCACACTGCAACCGTGAACCTGCACCCAGAAGTTGCTGCTGAAGTCACGCTGAACGTTGCACGTTCCGCTGAAGAAGCAGAACTGCAAGCGGCTGGTAAGTCGATCCAAGAACTGGCAGCTGAAGAAGAAGCAGCAGCTGAATTCGAGATCAACGAACTGTTCGACGATATCGGTGGCGCGCAAATGGACGACGACGGCGACGAGGCACCTGCCCCGCGTTCCGACGACGACTAAGTCGCACTGCGATGAATTTGAAAAGGCCGTAGCGCAAGCTGCGGCCTTTTTTGTTGCGGTGTGATTGTCACCGAAACCGGCACTGCACCTCTTAAAAACAAGGCATTTCCTGAACCTACCGCCACGTCATCAGATTTGGGTGCAGATTTTTCACCCTGTCGTGGAATTTCTGTTACGTTCATCCTCTTTAGTGGGAAAAAAAGGGGAAACCATGACACTTACAATGAATCGTCGCGGCTTTTTGGCTGGGACTGCTGGTCTTATCGCCATGCATCCATTCTCTGCCAGTGCAGCTAGCAATCAGGCCCATTTGCGCCTGATGGAAACCACAGATTTGCACGTCCACGTCTTTCCGTACGACTATTATGCAGACAAGCCGGTCGATACGGTTGGTCTTGCGCGCACCGCATCTATCATCGGTGAAGTCCGGGCCGAATCCACGAATTCACTGCTGATCGACAACGGTGATTTCCTGCAAGGTAACCCGATGGGCGACTACATCGCCTATGAGCGCGGCATGAAAGACGGAGACATGCATCCCGTCATCACTGCGATGAACACGCTGGGCTTTGATGCGTCCACATTGGGCAACCACGAATTCAACTACGGCATCAGCTTTTTGATGAAAGCGCTTGCCGGTGCCGACTTCCCCGTCGTCAGCGCGAACGTCGTCAAAGAAATGGGCGCGACCCCACGCGAAGATACCACGTTGATCAAGCCATACGTGATCATGGACAAGATGATCACCGACGGGAACGGCGACAGCCACCCGATCAAAATCGGCATGATCGGCTTTGTTCCACCACAGATCATGAACTGGGACCGCAAGCATCTTGAAGGCAACGTGCAGACCCGCGACATCGTCGCGACCGCCAAAGCCTACGTGCCGCAAATGCGCGAAGAAGGTTGCGATATCATCGTGGCGCTTTGCCATTCAGGTATCGGGTCTGCGAACGCAGAAGACGGCATGGAAAACGCAGCGATTCCTTTGGCTGCTGTTGATGGCATCGACGCAATTCTGACCGGCCACAGTCACCTTGTCTTCCCATCATCCAAATACGCAGATCTTGATGGTCTCGACGTTGAAAAAGGCACGATTTCAGGCAAGCCGGGCGTTATGGGTGGGTTCTGGGGCAGCCACATGGGTCTGGTTGATCTGCTGCTCGAACGCGACGGCAACGGCTGGCGTATTCTGTCGCACACATCCGAGGCCCGACCGATTTCACAACGCAACGAAGATCGCAGCGTGACAGCCTTGGTTGAAAGCGACGAAACTGTACTGGCTTCCGTGCAGCAGGACCACGACGATACGCTCGCCTACGTGCGGCGCGCCGTTGGCAAAACTGACGCGGCATTGCACAGCTACTTTGCCTTGGTTGCAGATGATCCGTCGGTGCAAATCGTGTCCAACGCACAGCTTTGGTACATCAAAGACCAGATGGTCGGCACCGATTACGAAGGCTTGCCTATCCTATCTGCGGCAGCACCATTCAAAGCTGGTGGTCGTGGCGGTCCGGAATACTACACCGACGTGCCTGTGGGCGACGTGGCGATCAAGAACGTGGCCGATCTGTACCTCTATCCGAACACCGTCCGCGCTGTGAAGGTGACGGGTGCGCAGGTCAAAGACTGGCTGGAACGCTCTGCGGGTATGTTCAATCAGGTTGAAGCTGGCGCATCCGATGCGACCCTGCTGAACCCGGACTTCCCGAGCTACAACTTTGATGTGATGGACGGCGTCGCATACCAAATCGACCTGTCGCAACCATCTAAGTTTGACCGTGACGGCGCTGTTGTGAATGCAGATGCGAACCGCATCGTAAACCTCACGTTCGAAGGCCAACCTGTTGATCCGGCACAAGAGTTCATCATTGCGACGAACAACTACCGCGCCTCTGGTGGCGGCAGCTTCCCTGGTGCCGATGGCAGCACGGTGATCTTTGAAGGTCCCGACACCAACCGCGACGTCATCGTGCGTTACATCGTGGACAAAGGCACGGTCAGCCCTGCCGCCGACGCAAACTGGTCGTTTGCAGGCATGGACGACACGACGGTTCTGTTTGAAACGGGCCCAGCGGGTGCAGCTTATGCGGCCGACGTTCCGGGTGTGTCGATTGAAGAAGCAGGTACAAGCGACACAGGCTTCGCCCTGTTCCGCATCACACTTTGATCTAAAAACGACGAAGGGCCGCAGGTATCACTGCGGCCCTTTTCAAAACTCTCTAGCTTCGCTTAGCGCGCGAAGGTTTCCATCCGCAGCTGCGCATTACAATATTCGCCATCGTAGGTTCCCATCCAAACGTCGATGCGACCGTCAACTGGGCGCGTCAGGACGATTTTCGGGTCAAGATTACCGTTGTCGTCATCGTCATAATACCAATTCGCGGACGACGTGTTGATCAGCAGAGCAGAATCACATTCGCTAACAGCGCTGACCACCAAACGCAGACCGGACATGCCCGACAGGGTGAACGAAAAATCTGGCTGGGAAGTAAAGTACCCTGCCCCTTGATCCGTACCCGGACGCACGTTCGAACAATTCCAAACGTAGTTTTCGCCACCAGCCACAACGCTGAATGTCTTCGGCGACCGCAACTGCGCGCCAGAGGCGGAATAAGCCTCTGCAGCCTGCATGTTGAAGTTAGGGCACGCAACTGCGCTTGAACCAAAACCAAGGGCAGCAATCGCCGCCAGAATAACTGTCTTCATAAATTCGTCTCCTCGAAAGCAATGATCAAACGATAGACGACAAACGTTAAGCTGAGAACCACCTACGTTTCGAAAATAAGTCATGGTTTCCATACCTTACGGGTCTGAAACGAAAAAAGGCGCCCCGAACTGGGACGCCTTTTCCAATTGATTTCAAGCTGGGATTTACTCTTCTTCGAGCTTCTCAACTGCAGCCTGCAATTCGTCTTTGCTGACTTCTTTTTCAGTGACTGTCGCTGCTTCAAAGATGTGATCGACAACTTTGTCTTCAAACATTGGTGCCTGAAGCTGCTGACGGAACTGTGCGTTCTGCTGAACAAATTCGAAGAACTGCTTTTCCTGACCCGGGTACTGACGCGCCTGGTTCATGATCGCTTGTGTCATTTCAGAATCAGACACTTGAACCTGTGCTTTTTGACCGATTTCAGCCAACAGCAGACCCAGTTTCACGCGACGACCAGCGAGCGCTTTGTGCTCGTCAGTTGCTTCGATTTCAGGGTGATCGTGGCCCTGAACGTCTGGGTTTTCTTCGTGCCACAGCTGGTGTGCGATTTGGTTCGCTTCAGCCGTTACGAGTGATTCTGGCAGTTCGAAATCTACAACGCCGTCCAACTGGTCAAGCAATGCACGCTTTGTGACCGCACGGGACGCACCAGCGTATTCAGCTTCAAGACGCTCTGTAATCTGTGCTTTCAGACCATCAAGGTCTTCTGCGCCGAACTGCTTTGCCATCTCGTCGTTGATCTCAGCAGCTTTTGGTTCTTTGACTGCTTTGATTTTGCATTCGAACACAGCAGCTTTACCAGCAAGGTGTGCGGCTTGGTAATCTTCAGGGAAAGACACTTCGACGTCTTTCTCTTCGCCAGCTTTCACGCCAACCAGACCTTCTTCAAAGCCCGGGATGAAAGAGTTGGACCCAAGAACCAGTGGGTAATCTTCAGCAGCACCACCTTCAAAGGCTTCGCCGTCTACTTTACCCAAGAAGTCGAATACAACTTGGTCGCCGTCTTTGGCTTTAGAGCCTTTTTTGCGATCTTCGAAGTTTTGCGCATTGGATGCGAGGTTATCCAAGGCTTCTTTCACAGATTCGTCGTCTGCTTTGACAACCATACGCTCGAGTTTGATCTTGGAGAAATCAGTCTCAGGCACGTCTGGCAGTTTTTCGTAGGAAACGTTGACGTTAACGTCGTCGCCTTCTTTCCAGTCTTTGTCCGCCATAACCATTGCTGGCTGTGCAGCAGGACGATCACCGGATTTTTCCATGTGCTCGGACATTGCGCCATCGATGGCTTCTTGCATCGCTTCGCCCATAACGCGCTGACCAAACTGCTTGCGCAGCATTGGCATAGGGACTTTCCCTTTACGGAAACCCTTCATTTCAACTTCAGGCTGGGCTTCTTTCAGCTTTTCTTCGACTTTAGCGTCAAGTTCAGCGGCAGTGACCGTGATCGCGTAACCGCGCTTCAGTCCTTCGTTCAGGGTCTCTGTGACCTGCATGGAATGTCCTTCATCTTCAAAACTTTGGTGCGGGTGAAGGGCACAAAGTTTATTTTGGTTTTTCAACAGCTTACGCATGTCGAGTGTAATTATGTGGGAATCGTAAAATCGCCGGACGCGATCAATCCCTGCGGGTTCCTATAACAAACAGCCCATGGGGCACAAGACACAACACACATACACGGAATGGCGACAATAAGCCCCTAACGTCATCCAAACTGATTGGCGCTTCATTTACACCTCTAACGTGGTCGCGAGTGGTCTGGTACCTTTCTAACCGAGCTGTTACGTTTTTTGGTAAATGTAATATCTCGAGATGGAGTTCTATCGTGAACGACGACCTTTTCCGCGATGAGGAATTCGAAATTCAAGGTCTGGCCGAGAATGAAGACGACATATCGGTAAGCGCCATTCAGTTTTCTAACCTTATTGTCGCACCAGCGGACTGGACTGTTGGAACGATTTTTAGCCAAATTGGTAAGCAAATTGACCTCGATCCTGAGTTTCAAAGACGTGATGTCTGGTCTCCGAGCTCGAAAACTAAGTTTATAGAATCGCTGTTTTTGGGTATCCCGATTCCGCAAATCTTGTTGTCGGTGAAAGCCGACAAAAAGGGCTCTTACATCGTCCTTGACGGCAAGCAGCGGCTGTTAACAATATGGGAGTTCTTGAGCGGGGAAATGCTTGATGGGAAACCCTTTAAACTTAAGGGCCTCCGAATTCTTAAAGAACTTGAAGGCTTAACTTGGGCGGAAATCAAATTGCTACCTGACTGGGAGGACCAGTTGCTTAACGAGACCGTGCGGACCACAATTGTCAAGAATTGGGACTCTCAAGAAGTCCTCTATGAAATTTTCTATCGATTAAATTCGGGTTCTGTTCAGCTTTCTCCGATGGAATTGCGGATGGCTCTATATCCCGGTCAATTTCTGAAGTGGGTGGTCAATTGGACGGAAACGATAGGCCCACTGCATCAGTTGCTACGCAAGCGCCGCGCAGACAAGCGTATGGCAGATGTGGAACTTGTTGTACGGCACTTATCATTTTCATTAAGCCCGCGAGAATACAATGGGGACCTGAAGAAGTATTTGGATGAATTCTGTGACTATGCAAATACCAATTTTGAAAACCTAGAAGCAACTTTGAAAAATGAAGTGGCGCGGATGGATCTTGCGATTTCTCTGGGTATGGAAATTTTTCCAGATAACACGTTTTGTCGAAAATATATTCATTTCGAATATGAAAGCCGGTTTAATCGGGCGTTATTCGATGTTTTGGTCGGCTCGCTTTCTGATGTTGAATTCTATCATTACGCCAATGGGCATAGGGTGGAGGTTAAACAATCGTTCGAGAACTTGTGCGACAACAACAAAGATTTCATTCGATCTGTTGAAACATCTACCAAGAATGTCGAGCCTACATTAACTCGCTATCGAGCTTGGTATGACGAAGTTCGCGAGCTTTCGGGTATTGAAATTGAGCTTCCCAGTATACGCAAATGAACTCACCAACTCCTTTCTACGTTGCCATGAAGGACAGTCTGAGAGATGCATCAAAACTGGTTGCACGTGATGATCGCATAGAGTGTAAGTCACACCTCCAACATCTCAAGCTGCAAGGCTATATCTTGATTTCACACTCCATCTTTGAAGAGTATTTGGAGAATTTGTGTAGGGAGGCTGCAAGAACAGCAAAGAAGGTGTTTGTTGACGATGAAATCATCACTAAAGCATTGGTCGCGTTGATCTCTACGAGTGTGGTCGGAAAAATATCGGACAGAGCGGCGAAAAAAGTCTCGGAAGATCTCTCTAACAACCTCACATTGTTCTCGACGGAAGCAATCAACACCTACTTCCATACGATAAGTGCAAATCACGGGATTAAATCTTCGGATCAAAAGAACTTGCTTTTGCCAATTGGCATCGATTTAGCTGCCCTCGATATTGGGCTTTCGCAAAACCTTAATTCTTTCGGCAGCCAGCGCGGGTCAGTAGCGCATTCATTTAAGCTTGAAAGGGAGGACACACTGAGTGCTGTTCAGTCGCAAATCGATAACATCGTTCGGGACTTAGAGGTACTTGATATTGAGGCTTGTTCAGTCTGCGCAGGCCCGCCTAGTTAGCTGGAATGTGAGGTCTATCGACCAATAATTGTCCAGCCTACCGACCGCCGATATATCGACGGACATCCTGAACAACTAGTTCAACTTCGCTGCAATGTCTGAAACATCCGCCTTATAATATGTATTCAGCAACATGTTCAGATTGCGATGCCCCGTGACCTTGGCCAACTCCAACGGTTCAAGCTTCTTGGAAAGTTTTACGGTACCGACACGACGGCTATCGTGGAACCGCAGATCGTCTATAACTGCCCGTGCCCGCACCTTGCGCCAAAGCGCATCTAAGGAAGCAGCCTGCAAACCAAACACGAGATTGCCAGTTTTCGGTAGCGCTTCCAATAGCCCAACAGCTTCAGACGAAAGTGGCACATCACGCGGGTGACCATTTTTTGTCATTGGTAAATGCAAATAACGATCATCTAGAAAAACGCGGTCCCATCGCAAGCCGGTAACTTCACCCGCGCGCATCGCTGTTTCACACGCAAACAGAAACGCATGAAAGGCACGCGCTGTGGCGTTAGTCAAATCAGTACCGGCTGCCAACTGCAACCTCTCCAGTTCTGCCGGTGTGACTGTTCGAGTGCGCGGCGGTGGCTTGCGTGGCGATCTAACATCGTCAACAGGGTTTTGACGGATCATTCCCCACTCTTTGCGTGCCACGTTTAGCACAGACGACATCAATCCCATCTCACGCGCCACTGATGCCGGTGCTACCTCGCGCAAACGCCGATCTCGCCAATCCGCGATATCTTCTGATGTCAAATCGCGCATCATCATCGCCCCAATTCTATCGCGACCCATTTTGGCCAGCCGCAACGCCTCCCACCGATGGCCACGATTGTTCACAGACACTTCCCGCCCGTAGCGCTCAAAGGCTACAGACAATCTCGTATTTCCTTTAACAGCCTCTTGGACCTGTCGCGCTTTCGTGCCGCCCCAAGTGCTCGTTTATGCCGCTTTCCGTTCGAAAGCGACGGGGCTTTTCCAGCCCAGTGCTGAGTGTCGGCGGCGCGGATTGTAGAAGCCATTGATATATTC